>NZ_JBKBOC010000012.1:0-95007 GCF_046295075.1 Brevundimonas sp.
GGCCGGCCGCCGAGGTGACGGGCGCCAGTCGCTCCTCCGACGGCAGCATGCCGCCGGGGAAGACGTACTTCTGAATGAAGTCGGTGCGGGCGTTGTACTCTTCGAACAGAACGTCCTGGATGGTGATGATCTGCAGCCCCGCGACGCCGCCCGGCTTGAGGACATCGTGGACCTTGTCAAAATAGGCGGGCCAGTATTCCTTGCCGACCGCCTCGAACATCTCGATGGAGGCGACGCGGTCGAACTGACCCTGGACGTCGCGATAGTCGACCAGCTCGACTTTGGCCTTTTCGGTCAGCCCCGCATTGAAAAGCCTTTGCTGGGCGAAGTCGTGCTGCTCCTTGGAGATGGTGATGCCGGTGACGGTCGCGCCGATCTCTCGCGCCGCGAACTCGGCGAAGCCGCCCCAGCCGCAGCCGATTTCCAGGACCGACATGCCGGGTTTCAGGTCCATCATCCGGGCCAGGCTGGCGTATTTCTCGCGCTGACCGGCCTCCAGCGTCTCGTCCTCGCGACTGAAGCGCGCTGACGAATAGGTCATCGAGGCGTCCAGCCAGTTCAGATAGAAGGCGTTGCCCAGGTCATAGTGGGCGTGGATGTTCTTCCTGGAGCCTGTGCGGCTGTTGCGGTTGCTGCGATGCGCCAGCCAGTTGACGGCCATCATCAGCCAGTTGCCGTCGAACAGGCGGCGGATATGGTCGTAGTTGTCGACCAGGGTCTCCAGCAGGGCGGCCAGATGCGGGCTGTCCCATTCGCCGGCCATATAGCCTTCTGCAAACCCGATGTCGCCGGCGGCCAGGACGCGCCGCGCGAAGCCATAATCCTTCACGTGCATCACGCCGCTGGGGCCCGGCTGTTCGCCTTCCAGCACATGGGCCTCGCCATTCGGCAGATGCACCGTCAGGCGTCCGTAGGTCCAGTTGGAGGCGAGCAGGCGCAGCAGCATCGCAAAGACGCGGGGCGTCCGTGCGGCGGCGGCCTCCAGGTCGGTCGTGGCGAGACTCATGATGAACCTTTCTGCGCGTCAATCACGGTCGGTCGCGTCGTCGCCGCGTCCCGACACCGTCTTGAGGGCGTCGAGGGCGCGGGCGCGAGCTTGGCCATGATCCAAGATGGGGTGGGGATAGTCTTTGCCAAGCCTGACGCCGGCGTCGCGCAACACCTCGACCGGGGCGGTCCAAGGAGCCTGGAGCCAGCGATCGGGCAAGGCGCGCAGTTCGGGAACCCAGCGGCGGACATAGCCGCCCTTGGCGTCGAACTTCTCGCCCTGGGCGATGGGATTGAAGATGCGGAAATAGGGGGCGGCGTCGGCCCCGGAGCCGGCGACCCACTGCCAGTTCTGCACATTGCTGGCCAAATCCGCGTCGACCAGCGTGTTCCAGAACCAGGCCTCGCCCTCGCGCCAGTCGATCAACAGATGTTTGACCAGGAAGGAGGCGACCACCATCCGCACGCGATTGTGCATCCAGCCGGTCGCCCAGAGTTGGCGCATCCCGGCATCGACCAGGGGATAGCCGGTGCGGCCGCGCTTCCAAGCCTCCAGCCCCCTGGGATCGTCGCGCCAGGGCATGGCGTCGTATTCGGGCCGGAAGGCGCGCTCGGGCATGGTCGGGAAATGGTGGAGCAGGTGGGCGGAAAAATCGCGCCAGCCGATCTCGGCGACGAACTTCTCCGCCTCGACGGCGGGGACCTTGCCCATATCCGCCGCTTCACGCGCGCGTTCGACGGCGCGCCACGGACTGATCTCGCCCCAATGCAGGTGCGGCGACAGGCGGCTGGTCGCCGGACGGTCGGGATGATCGCGACCGACCGCGTAAGCCTTCAGCCCGTGGGCGAGGAAGTCGGACAGAGCGGTCGAGGCGCCGTCTTCGCCCGGCGTCCAGTCGAAGCCTTTGGACCAGTCCGGCTCCGTCGGATGCAGCTTCCAGTCGTCGATCAACTCGCTCTCGACGGCGCTCGGCGTGTCGATTTCGCGAGGGCCGGTCGTGTGCGCCGGCGGCTCGGCCTTGGCCAACAGCGCCTTCAGGAAAGGGGTGAAAACTTTATAGGGGCCGCCCGTGCCGTTCAGCACCGCGCCGGGGCGGCACAGCAGGGATCCGTTGAATCCGCGGCAGTCGATGGCGTCGGCTTTCAGCGCATGGGCGATCTCGGCGTCGCGCTCGAACGCCTGCGGTTCGAACAGCCGGTTCATGAAGACGGCGTCGGCATTGGTCTCTTGGATAAGCTTCTGAAGTTGCGACAGTGAATCGCCGCTTCGCAAAATCAACCGTGAACCCCGGGCCTGAAGCGACGCGTCGAGCGCCCGGAGCGACTTGTCGAGCCACCACAGCGACGCCGCGCCAACGGGGCGATCCGGGTTTCGATCCAGGATGAAGACCGGCAGGATCGGCCGTCCCGTCTCGGCGGCATGGTTCAGGGCGGGGTTGTCGTGCAGGCGCAGGTCGCGGCGGAACCAGAGGATGACAGGCTTGGTGGCCACGCGGGCGAACTCCGTGATAACTTGCACTCAACCGTTCAGAGCGCCACCTGATGGCCCAATAGCTGCGGCAAATGCCGCCTCTACAACACTCGAACTTCGAAAGAGCCGCCTCGTGAGCCGACCCAACGCTGTCATTACGTTGTCCGAAGGCCTTCGGACGCCTGTCGTCATCGGCGGCGGCGCCAGAATCGCCTTTATCGCCGGTCCCTGCCAGATGGAAAGCCGCCAGCACGCGCTGGAGACGGCCCATGCGCTGAAGGAAATCGGGGAGCGGCTGAACGTCGGCATCATCTACAAGACCAGTTTCGACAAGGCGAACCGCACCAGCGCCAGCGCCGCGCGCGGCATCGGGCTGAAGGAGGCCATGCCGATCTTCGCCGAAATCCGCGAGGTCACAGGCCTGCCGACTTTGACCGACGTCCACTCCGAGGCCCAGTGCGGCCCGGTGGGCGAGGTCGTCGATGTGCTGCAGATCCCGGCCTTCCTGAGCCGCCAGACCGACCTGCTTCTTGCCGCCGCCGCTACCGGCAAGGCGATCAACATCAAGAAGGGTCAGTTCCTGGCGCCCTGGGATATGAAGAACGTCATCGCCAAGGTGGTCGGGGCCGGCAATCCCAACGTCATGGCCTGCGAGCGGGGCGCCAGCTTCGGCTACAACACCCTGGTCAGCGACATGCGGGCGCTTCCGGTGCTGCGCGAGATCGGTTGCCCCGTCGTGTTCGACGCGACCCACAGCGTGCAACAGCCGGGCGGGCAAGGCACGTCATCGGGCGGTCAGCGCGAGTTCGTGCCGGTCCTGGCGCGCGCCGCCGTCTCGGTCGGCGTGGACGCGGTCTTCGTGGAGACGCATCCGGATCCCGACAATGCGCCGTCGGACGGTCCCAACATGGTGCCGCTGGACCAGTTCGAGGCCCTGGCCGCGCAACTGATCGCCTTCGACGACCTGGCCATCAAGATCGGGGCCAAGGCGCCGGTGGCGCAGGCTGCCTGAATCCTCTAGGTCGGACCCATGTCTGACACCCTGGACCTGGGCGCCCTGCAAAGCCTGCTGGAGCGCGTGCGCGGCCTGAAGATCGCCTGCGTCGGCGATCTGATGCTGGACCGCTACGTCTATGGCGAGGTCAGCCGCATTTCGCCCGAGGCGCCGATCCCGGTGCTGCGCGCGACCCGCACCGTCGCCATGCCCGGCGGCGTCGGCAATGTGGCGCGCAACATTGCGGCCCTGGGCGGTGTGGCCCGTTTGGGCGCCGTGGTCGGGGATGATGCAGCGGGCGCTGAGCTGACCGCTCTGATCGCCGCCGATCCCCGCATCGAGGAAGCACTGGCTCGCCCCGCCGAGGCGGCGACCATCGTCAAGACGCGTTTCGTTTCGGGGGGGCAACAGCTGTTGCGGCTGGATGACGAAACGGCGCCGGTGGGCATCGACAATTCCGACGCCTTTACGGGCGCTTCCGTCTACCTTCTATCCGACTATGCCAAGGGTGTCGTCGGTGACGCATTGATCGCATCGGCTTTGGCGGCGGCTAAGAAGTCCGGCGCGCCAGTCGTGGTCGATCCCAAGGGACGCGACTTCGCACGCTATGGGGCGGTCGATGTGATCAAGCCCAACGCTTCGGAACTAGCCGGCGCCACGGGCCTTCCGGTCGGGACGGACGCCGAAGTCGAGGCGGCGCTGGACGCCTTGCTGGCCGCCACGACCGCAAAGGCCGTGATCGTCACGCGCGCGGGCAAGGGGATGAGCTTGGCCCGGCGCGGTCAACCTGTGAAGCATTTCCCGGGCCGGGCGCGCGAAGTGTTCGATGTATCGGGCGCCGGAGACACCTGTCTGGCGGCTATCGGCCTGGCCCTGGGGGCCGGAGTGTCGCTGGAGACGGCGGTCGAGTTCGCCATACTGGCCTCGGGCGTGGTGGTCGGAAAGGCCGGGACGGCCGTGGTCACGCCCGCCGAACTGATCGAGGCCGAGCTGAGCCAGCATGCCACGGCCGCCGTCGCCAAGGTGACGCCGCTGGACGAACTGGCGGCCGAGGTCGAGGCCTGGCGGCGTCAGGGGCTGAAGGTCGGCTTCACCAACGGCTGTTTCGACATCCTGCACCGGGGCCATGTCGCCTATCTCGCCCAGGCGCGCAGCTGGTGCGACCGGCTGGTGGTGGCGCTGAACACCGACGCCTCGGTCCGGCGGCTTAAAGGCGATGGGCGGCCTGTCAACGATCTGGACAGCCGCGCGGTCGTCATCGGCGGCCTTGCCAGTGTGGATCGCGTGACCAGTTTCGACGATCCGACGCCGGTCGCCCTGATCGAACGGCTGCGGCCGGATGTGCTGATCAAGGGCTCGGACTACACACGCGAGGGCGTGGTCGGCGGCGATCTGGTCGAGAGCTGGGGCGGCGAGGTCAAGCTGGCCGATTTCAAGGATGGCTATTCGACCACGCGGACGATCGAGAAGATGACCACAGGATCCCAGAAATGACGCCTCGCATGATCGTCGTCACCGGCGGCGCCGGCTTCATCGGCTCCAACATCGCGGCGCGGCTGACGGCCGAGACGGCCTATGACGTCGTGGTCTGCGATCGGCTGGAGACCGCCGATCTGGCCAAGTGGAAGAACATCGCCAAGCACGCCATCGCCGACTTCTGGTCGCCCGAGGAACTGTTCGAACAGCTGGAGCGGCATGCCGAACGAATCGAGGCCGTGGTGCATATGGGCGCCATCTCCTCCACGACCGAGCCGGACGCCGACCTGATCCTGCGCACCAACTTCACCCTGTCGCGGGACCTCTGGGACTGGTGCACGATCCGGGACGTGCGGATGATCTATGCGTCCTCGGCGGCCACCTATGGCGACGGCGACGCCGGCTTCAACGACGACGATGATGCGGATTCGCTGTCGAAGCTTCGGCCGCTAAATGCCTATGGCTATTCGAAGATGTTGTTTGATCAGCATGCCGTTCGTCAGTCGGACCGAGGCCAGGCGCCGCGCCAGTGGGCCGGTTTGAAATTCTTCAACGTCTATGGGCCGAACGAGGGCCACAAGGGCGGAATGAAGTCGGTCGTCGCCCAGATCTGGCCCAAGGTCGAGGCGGGCGAGACGGTCAGCCTGTTCCGGTCGCACAATCCGAACTATCCCGATGGCGGCCAACTGCGCGACTTCGTCTATGTCGACGACGTCGTAGAAATCATCGAGTTCCTGCTTCAGTCGCCGGAGGTGTCCGGCATCTTCAACGCCGGGTCCGGTCAGGCGCGGTCGTTCGACGATCTGGCCAAGGCCACCTTCGCCGCCGCCGGGAAGGAAGCCTCCATCCAGTATGTCGACATGCCCGAGGTGATCCGCGACCGGTACCAGTATTTCACCCAAGCCCGGATGGACCGGATTCGGGCCGCCGGTTTCGAGGGCCAGTCCACGCCGCTGGAAGAGGGTGTGCGGCGCTACGTGCAGGACTTCCTGTCCACCGCTGATCCGTATCGCTGATGCGCCGGCTGACCTTCAGGCAATGGGTCGGCTATGCGGGTTTCGCCGCCGTCTTCGTCCTGACCGCCGCCGTGGCGGTCTGGAGCGGAGATATCCTGCGGGCCGGGTTGGACCCCCAGGTACCGTTCCAAACCTACAAGCCGCCGCCCGCGCCTGATTATCGATCGGCGTCGTCCTGGGCGTTGATGGACGAAGGCGCGCCGGATCGGGCATCGGTCTTCTTTGTCATGCCGACGACTTTTGACGGTGGCGCGGAGTGGAACGGGCCGATCGACGATGCACGGGCGAACGCCTATCTGCGCCGCGTCGTCCTGCCGAACTACGCCTCGCCGTTTGCCCGGGAGGGCAAGGTCAGCGCGCCGCTCTATCGCCAGGCCAGCCTCTATACCCGTCTGACCCTGCGCGACGATGCGCGTGAGGCGCGGGCATTCGCCTATGAGGATGTGAAGGCGGCCTTCGCCCTGTGGCTTCGCAATCATCCGACCGGACCGATCGTGATCGCGGGGGTGGAGCAGGGCGGCGAACTGTCGGCGCTGCTGGTGCGCGACGCCCTTAGCGCCGATCCGAAGCTCAAGGACCGGTTGGTCGCGGCCTATCTGATCGAGACCCTGGTCAGTCGCGAGATGTTCCAGCAGAGGGTCACGCCCTGCGACGCGTCGGACGAGACAGGCTGTATCGTCGCCTGGTCGTCGGTCGAGGACGGGGACGAACCGGCGGCGCGGCGCAAGCTGCGGCGGGCGCTGGACTGGAATGACCGGGGCGAGCTGGTTGGACTGACGACCGCGCCGATGTGCGTCAATCCGGTGACGGGCTCGACACAACAGCCGCGCGCCGAGGCCCGGCAACACAGCGGGGCGACCAATGCGACGGGGCTGGAATGGGGCGCGCGTCCGGCCCTGACCGGGCGACTGATTTCGACCGAATGTCGTGGCGGACTGCTGTGGCACAGCGCACCCGACGCCGACTTCCTGACCGCCGGCGGAAGCTGGGCGGATCGGCGCAAGATCGTGCCTTACAACCTGTTCTATGGCGACATCGAGCGTGACGTCAGCGTCCGGCTGGCGGCATGGCGGGCCAAGCGCGGCCTTTAGCGTCGATCAGTTCGTCCGGTTTCTATGGCGCCGCTCGCGTCCAGCGCGTAGGCTGATCGCCTCAGGGAGGATCTGAATGGACGTCACCACCATATTCGCCGGCGTAGTGCTTCTGCTGGCTATCGTGCTCTTGATCAGTGTCATCAAGATCGTACCGCAAGGCCGTGAATACACAGTCGAACGTTTCGGCAAATACACCAAGACGCTGAGCCCCGGCATCGGCTTCCTGACGCCGTTCGTGGAGCGGATCGGCCGCCGCATGAACATGATGGAGCAGGTGCTGGACGTCCCGACCCAGGAGGTCATCACCAAGGACAACGCCATGGTGAAGGTCGATGCGATCGTGTTCATTCAGGTGATGAACGCCTCGGCGGGCGCTTACCGCGTCGAGAACCTTCCCTATGCCATCACCCAGCTCTGCATGACCAACCTGCGAACGGTCGTCGGCTCGATGGAACTGGACGAGGTTCTTTTTCAACGCGACTCGATCAACACGCGGTTGTTGACGGTCATCGACGCTGCGACTGAACCCTGGGGCGTCAAGGTCAACAGGATCGAGATCAAAGATCTCACCCCGCCCGTCGACATCACGAACGCCATGGCGCGCCAGATGAAGGCAGAGCGTGAAAAGCGCGCAATCATCACTGAAGCCGAGGGCGAAAAACAGTCCGCCATCGCGCGGGCTGAAGGCGCCAAACAGGCCGCCATTCTTCAGGCCGAAGGCCGCAAGGAAGCCGCTTTCCGTGACGCAGAGGCTCGCGAACGCGAAGCTCAAGCGGAGGCGAAAGCCACCGCCATGGTGTCGGAAGCCATCGCGCGCGGCGATGTGAACGCCATCAACTACTTCATCGCCCAGAAGTATGTCGAAGCCTTCGCCGAACTGGCGCGCAGCCCGCAGCAGCGGACCGTCATCGTGCCCGCCGAAATGGGCGCCTTGGTCGGCACCATCGCCGGCATCGGCGAGATGGTCGGCCTGGCCAAGGAGCAGAACTCCGGCGCCGCTTCGACACCGCCGGTCCGTCCCGCACCCCCGCGTCGCCCCGCGGGCGGCGCAGTCCCACCCTCGGCCTGATCGAAGGAGGCTGAACGATGCTGTCGCTCGCTGATCTCTATGTCGCCCAGCCGTTCTGGATCTGGCTGGCTGTTGGAGTTCTGCTGTTGGCGGTCGAGGCGATGTTCTCGACCGAATGGCTGCTGTGGCCCGCCGTGTCGGCCGGCGTCGTCGCGGTGATGACAGCGGCGGGCGTGCGGCTGGGTCTGCCGGGCGAGGTCGCCGTCTTCGCCATTCTCACGGTGATCGCTACGCTTCTGTCTCGTCGACTGATCTCCAAGGCGAACCCTGCCGGTCCCGACATCAACGACCGCGACAGTCGACTGATCGGCCAGCGGGCCAGGGTCGTGGAAGCGTTCGTTTCCGGGCGCGGGCGTGTCTTCATCTCGGGCGCCGAATGGCCCGCCGAGATCGAGGGGGAGCCGCCGGTGGAAGGGCAGGATGTGGTGGTGATGCGGATCACGGGATCTTTGCTGACGGTTCAGTCTCCCGTCTGAAACGACGCGACCTAAGAAGCGTTCGTAACGAATGACAACCAGCCAGAACGCGGCCGCGGACGGCTTGCCTACCCCTCGGCGGTATTGGGCCATCGCGTCCATCGGCCTGGGAATCATCCTGGCCGTTCTGGACGGGGCCATCGCCAACGTCGCCCTGCCGTCGATTGCGCAGGATCTGCAGGCGTCGTCGGCGGCGTCGATCTGGATCGTCAACGCCTATCAGATCGCCATCGTCGTCGCCCTGCTGCCTCTCGCGTCGCTGGGCGAGATCGTCGGCTATCGCAGGGTGTCGCAGGCCGGGCTCGCCGTCTTCACCCTGGCGTCCATTGGTTGTGTCTTCGCCAACTCCATTGAGGCGCTCAGCTTTGCACGCGTGATCCAGGGGTTCGGCGCGGCGGGCATCATGAGCGTCAACGGCGCCCTGGTGCGCTTCACCTATCCGCAAAGCCTGCTGGGTCGGGCCGTCGGCATCAACGCCGTGATCGTGTCACTGGCGGCGGCGGCAGGGCCGACTATCGCCAGCGCCATCCTGGCCGTCGGGCACTGGCGCTGGCTGTTTGCGCTGAACGTGCCCATTGGGCTGCTGGCCGTGTCGCTCGCGGGGTTCACCCTGCCGCACAATCCGCTGCACAAGCGCAAGCTGAATTGGACCGGGGCTGCGCTGACTGCGGCGGCGTTCGGGCTGGTCATCACGGGCTTGCAGTCGCTGGCGCATGGCGAAGCGGCTGTGCTGGGGTTCGGCCTGACAGGGGCAGGGCTGGCGGCGGGCGTCCTGCTGATTCGCCACGAGCGGTCGCGCGCTTCGCCTCTGATCCCGCTGGACCTCTTGGCGCGGCCGATGTTCAGCCTGTCGGTCGCGACCTCTATCATTTCCTTCACGGCGCAGATGATGGCCTTCGTGGCCTTGCCGTTCTTTCTTCAGGGATCGTTGAGGCTGACAGCGGTCGAGACGGGCCTGTTGATGACGCCCTGGCCGTTGGCGACGATGATCGCGGCGCCCCTGGCCGGCTATCTGTCGGATCGATATTCGGCGGGTGTATTGGGCGCCATCGGGCTGAGCGTCTTCGCCTGCGGCTTGATGGCCTTGAGTTTCCTAAACGCCGATTCGACCCATTTCGACATCGTGTGGCGGATGGCAGTCTGCGGCGCCGGGTTCGGCTTCTTCCAGTCACCCAACAACCGCGCCATGCTGTCTGAAGCGCCGAAAGAACGGGCTGGGGCGGCGGGCGGCACATTGGGAATGGCGCGCGTGGTTGGCCAGTCGCTGGGCGCGGTGGTCGTCGCCTTCCTACTATCGACCGTGCCGATCAATGGTGTCGCGCATGGCTTCCAGATCGCCGCAGTCACGGCCCTGTTCGGCGCGGTCATGAGCGGATCGCGCGTGCGGCGCCGTCCGGCCGAGCCGGAAAAGGAAGTTGAGGCGGTCTAGCGCCGCTTCAGATCGGCGACGCCGCGATTCGCCAGCTGGTCCGCGCGCTCGTTCAGCTCATGCCCCGCATGCCCCTTCACCCAGCGCCAGTTGACGTCATGGCGCAGGCGGGCGGCGTCCAGGCGCTGCCAAAGGTCGGCGTTCTTGACCGGTTTCTTGTCGGCGGTCAGCCAGCCGCGCGCCTTCCAGCCGCGCATCCACTCGGTGATTCCCTGCATAACGTATTTGCTGTCGGTATGCAGTTCGACCTTGCAGGGCCGTTTCAGCGCCTCCAGCGCCATTATGGCGGCCATCAGCTCCATGCGGTTGTTGGTTGTGTTGGCTTCGCCGCCCCACAATTCCTTTTCGTGACCGCCGCCTGTCTGGAGCAGGGCGCCCCAGCCGCCGGGGCCGGGATTACCCTTGCAGGCGCCGTCGGTGTGGATGATGACGTGATCGGAGGGACTCATGGTCGCGCAGACCTACAGCGTCCCTTGGCGCGGGGCCATCACTGCGCCTATATGCGCATCGAAGAATAGTGGATGGGATCGGATGACCGGTCCTCGCGAGGAGATTAGCCATGGGCTCCATGAGCATCTGGCATTGGGCCATCGTCATTGTCGTCATCGCGCTGCTGTTCGGCGGCCGGGGCAAGCTGTCGGGCATCATGGGCGACGCCGCCAAGGGCATCCGCGCCTTCAAGGACGGCCTGAAGGAAGACGACAAGAAGGACGGCCCGCATGAGGGCGTCAGCTCGCTGCCGCGTACCGAGGCGGAAAAGGAAGAGCTGAAGCGCTAGTCGTCGTCTGTAAGGGCTGACGCATGGGCGGGCTCGGCCCCGGTATCGGGGGCTTCGAATTAGTGGTGATCGGTCTGGTGGCCCTGCTTGTGGTGGGGCCAAAGGACTTGCCTGTTCTGATGCGTCGCGTCGGCCAGATGGTCGCCAAGGCGCGCGCCATGGCCAACGAGTTCCGCAGCAGTTTCGACGAGATGGCGCGCCAATCCGAGCTGGACGACCTGCGCAAGGAGGTCGAGGCGCTGCGGACGGGGCAGGGGGCCATGTATCCCCTGGGCGCCGAGGCGGACGCCGCTTTCAAGGACATCAACGCGGGACTGACAGCGCCGACGCCCACGGCCGCCTTGCCTGCGCCTGAGCCGGAGGTTCCGGTCATGACGCCGGCCGCCGACGAATGGCCGGACACGCCGCCGCCCGTCGTGGAGACGAAGCCCAAACGGGCGGCCCCGAAAGCGAAGCCGGCGACGACCGCCAAGGCCTCGACGACAAAGCCGCGCGCAGCGGCCAAGCCCAAAGCCGCACCGCAGGAAGCCAAGACCAAGCCGGCGACCGCCAAGCCCAAGACTCCGCGCAAGAAGGCCGCTGACCTGTGACGTCTCCCGATCGTGACGAGGCCGAGATCGAGGCGTCGCGCGCGCCCTTGATGGATCACCTGATTGAGCTGCGCGGGCGGCTGCTGATCTGCGTCGTGGCCTTCTTCCTGGCCTTCATCCTGTGCTTCGCCTTTGCGAATCAGATCCAGATCGCCCTGATCAAACCCTATCAGGCGGCGGTTGCTGTCCATGCGGCGGCCATGGCGAGCGGCGGTCACGCCAACCCCATTGAACTGATCGCGGTGATGACGGGGCTGAAGCCCTATCCGCCCGGCAGCGCGGCCGTCGTTCAGCTGATCGCGACGGCGCCGCTGGAACAGCTGTTCACCAAGATGAAGATCGCAGCCTTCGGCGCCGCCGTCCTGACCTTCCCCGTCATGGCCTGGCAGATGTACCGCTTCGTGGCGCCCGGCCTGTATCGCAACGAGCGGGGCGCCTTCCTGCCGTTCCTGATCGCGGCGCCGGTCATGTTCTGCCTGGGCGGCGCTCTCGTCTATTACGTCATGCTGCCGTTCGTAATGCTTTTTTCCTTGAGCCAGCAGGTGGCCAGCGACGGCATTTCCGTGGCCCAGACGACCAAGATTTCCGACTATCTCAGCCTGGTGACCTCGCTGTTGCTGGCGTTCGGCCTGTGTTTCCAGTTGCCGGTCGTCACGACCCTGCTTGGCTTGGCCGGGCTGATCAATTCCAAGGTCATGGCCGCGGGCCGCCGCTACGCTATTGTCGCCGTGGTGGTGGTCGCCGCCGTGGTCACGCCTCCGGACCCGATCAGCCAGCTGATGTTGGCGATCCCGCTGGTCATCCTCTACGAGGTGTCGATCTGGTGCGTGCGGCTGATCGAGCTACGTCGCAAGAAGGCCGACGATCTGGAAGCCGAGACGGCCTGACGTTCGCCACAAGCGTCGCGTCGTCGCAGGGGGAAACCAGCGGCCCTTTTATCGATTAGATCGGCGATGAACCGTCGAACCCTGATCGCCGCCGGACTGGCCTTGCCGTTCAGCTTTAGCTGTAGTGAAGCCGCCGAAACCCCGCCGCCTGTTGCTCGCACCCAAGGCCTGGCTGCCGGACTGATGGCCCAGGCCGAGACTGCCGGCGCGGCCCTGCCCAAACTTCAAGCGATGATCGTGGCCCGTGACGGCCAACGTCTTTTCGAACAGGTGTTTCGAGGGCCGTCGCTGGAAACGCCGGTCAACGTCAAGTCCGCGTCCAAGTCCGTGATCGCAGCTCTCGGCGGGATCGCCATCGGCCAGGGCCTGTTCTCCAGCGTCGATCAGCCGATCTCGGCCTTCCTGTCCGACAGTTTCCCGAGCGATCCCGACCCGCGCCTCAGTCAGGTGACGATCGGCCATCTGCTATCGATGCAGGCGGGGCTGGGGTCTACGTCCGGCGCGGACTACGGCGCCTGGGTGTCGAGCCGAAACTGGGTGCGCCATGCCTTGGCCCGGCCGTTCGAGGCCGACCCCGGCGGACGAATGGTCTATTCGACAGGCACGTCCCACCTGACGTCCGCCTGTCTGACGCGGGCCAGCGGGCGTTCGACCCTGGCCTTGACGCGGGAATGGCTGGGCGACCCCCTGGAGATCGAAGTGCCGACCTGGCCGGCCGATCCGCAAGGCATCTATTTCGGCGGCAACGACATGCGGCTGTCGCCGTTGGCGCTGTTGAAGTTCGGCGAGCTCTATCGCAACGACGGTGTCCACGATGGGCGGCGCATCCTGCCCGAGGGCTGGGTCCAGCAGTCGTGGCGGGGCAGGGGCACATCGCGCTGGAGCGGCAATCCCTACGGTTACGGCTGGTGGATCAGACGCTCGGGCCGGCACGAGGTCTTCTTCGCCTGGGGTTACGGCGGTCAGATGGTGTTCGTGGTGCCGGACCTGAGGCTTACAGTCGTGATGACGTCGGACCCGACGCCGACAGCGACCCGAGACGGCCATGTTGACGCGCTGCACGCCCTGCTGGACCAAAGCCTGATCCCCGCTGCGGAACAGGGCGCCGCTGCCTGAATTGACAAGGGCGCCGACGGTTTCCCGCCGACGCCCCTATCTGCGGCCGATCTGACGATCAGCAGCTATAGTACATGTCGAATTCGACCGGGTGTGGGTGCAGTTGCAGACGCATCACCTCTTCCATCTTCAGCTCGATGTAGCTGTCGATGAAGTCGTCATCCATGACGCCGCCCTTCTTGAGGAAGGCGCGGTCCTTGTCGAGGTTTTCGAGGGCTTCACGCAGCGAGCCGCAGACCTCTGGGATCGAGCCGCGCTCTTCCGGCGGCAGGTCGTAGAGGTTCTTGTCGGCGGGCGCGCCCGGATCGATGCGGTTCTCGATCCCGTCCAGACCGGCCATCAGCAGGGCGACGAAGGTCAGATAGGGGTTGCCCATCGGGTCGGGGAAGCGGGCTTCCAAACGCTTGGCCTTCGGCGACGAAACGTGCGGGATACGGATCGAGGCCGAGCGGTTGCGGGCCGAATAGGCCAGCTTGACCGGGGCTTCATAGCCGGGGACCAGACGCTTGTAGCTGTTGGTGGTCGAGTTGGCGAAGGCGTTGATGGCCTTGGCGTGTTTGATGATGCCGCCGATGTACCACAGGCATTCCTGCGACAGGCCGGCGTACTGGTCGCCGGCGAACTGGGGCTTGCCGTCCTTCCAGATCGACATGTGGACGTGCATGCCCGAGCCGTTGTCCGCGAACATGGGCTTGGCCATGAAGGTCGCCGACTTGCCATAGGCGGCGGCGACGTTGTGGATCACGTACTTATAGAGCTGCAGGCGGTCGGCCATGGTCAGCAGGTCCGAGAACTTCAGACCGAGCTCGTGCTGGGCCGGCGCCACCTCGTGGTGGTGCTTCTCGGGCTGAAGGCCCAGGTCGCGCATGACGCCCAGCATTTCGCCGCGCAGGTCCTGGCCCGAATCGACCGGGTTGACGGGGAAATAGCCGCCCTTGGCGCCGGGGCGGTGGCCCATATTGCCTTCGGTGTATTCGGCGTTGGTGTTGGCCGGCAGTTCGATCGAGTCATACGAAAACGACGTGTTGTGCGGCTGGGTCGACCAGCGCACGTCGTCGAAGATGAAGAACTCGGCTTCCGGGCCGAAATAGACCACGTCGCCCACGCCCGACGACTGCACATAGGACAGCGCCTTCTTGGCCATCGAGCGGCTGTCGCGATTGTACGGCTCGTTGGTGTCCGGGTTCAACACGTCGCAGAACAGGAACATCGTCTTCTGCTGGTAGAACGGGTCGATATAGGCCGTGGTCAGGTCCGGCTTCAGCAGCATGTCGGACTCGTTGATGGCCTTCCAGCCCGCGATCGACGAGCCATCGAACATCGTGCCTTCGTTCAGGAAGTCCTCGTCGACCAGGTCGACGTCGAAGGTGACGTGCTGCAGACGGCCGCGCGTGTCGGTGAAGCGGACGTCCACATACTGGACCTCCTCATCCTTGATCTCTTTGAGGATCTTGCTGGCGCTCATTGTCGGAAGTCCTGTTTCTTGGCGTTTGGGGAGGAAACCGGTCAGCGACCCAAGGGGCCGAGGGCCGGGGAGGGTGGTCGAGCTTAGACGGCCTGGGCTCCGGTCTCGCCGGTGCGGATACGGATCACCTCGGCGACGTCGGACACGAAGATCTTGCCGTCGCCGATCTTGCCCGTGCGGGCCGAGGTCTGAATGGCCTCGACGACGGCGGGCGCGAGGTCGTCGGCGACGACCACCTCGATCTTGATCTTGGGCAGGAAGTCGATGACGTATTCGGCGCCGCGATACAGTTCGGAATGACCCTTCTGGCGGCCATATCCCTTGGCCTCCAGCACAGTCATGCCTTGCACGCCCACGTCCTGGAGCGCCTCTTTGACGTCATCCAGCTTGAAAGGCTTGATGATGGCTTCGATTTTCTTCATGGCGACCCCTGAGCGGCGCACGGAATGCAGCGGCGCTCGGGCCCAAATGGGACACAGCAAGGGCGTTCAAAGCAAGCGATTTTCGCAGATAAGCCACGGATAATCGGAACGCGGATGATAGAAACCAACGACCCGGCGATCTGGCGCAATTTTCTGCCTTGGCCGAGCGCGGAAACGCACAAGCATACGCGGGGCCGATTGGCCGTCGTGTCGGGAAAAGCCCATCAAACGGGCGCTGCACGGCTTGCGGCGCACGCGGGATTGCGAATGGGCGCGGGCGTGGTGCGAATCCTGTGCCCACCAGACGCCGTCGCCGTCATCGCGCCCGCCGTCCAGGCGATCATGCTGGCGCCGTTCTCTTCACCTGAAGCCTTGGGTCGTGAAGCCGCCGGAAGCGACGCCGTCGTGATCGGGCCGGCCGCTGGACTGGAAGACGCCACGATCGCCAACATCCAGGCCCTGGCGTTGAGCGGCGCTGTTTTGGTGATCGACGCCGATGGGCTGTCGGTCTTCAAGGGCCGAACCGCCGAATTGTTCGCCGTTTTGGACCGCGACGACATTCTGACGCCGCACGAGGGCGAGTTCGAACGGCTGTTCCCGGGCCTGCTTGCCCAAGGCCGCGAGGCCGCCGCCATCCAAGCCGCGCGCTTGGCCCAGGCGACCATCGTCCTGAAAGGCGCCCAGACGATCATCGCATCGCCGGACGGCCGCATTCGCCGCAATGAGAACGGCTCGGCTTGGCTGGCGACGGCTGGAACCGGCGATGTCCTGGCCGGGATGATCGGCGGATTGGCGGCTCAGCGGATGGACAGTTTCGATGCGGCATGCGCGGCGGTCTGGATCCATTCCGATGCTGCGGAACGTTTTGGACCGGGATTAACCTCTGACGACCTGAGCGATGTTTTGCCCAAGGTGCTGGCGTCTTTATGGAAAGGCTGAGCCGCCGTTATGCCGAGCCATCTGAGGTCTATCAGATATTTCATATAATATATCTTAGACGATAAACTGACATGTGCGCGGCCTAGCGCCCCAGTCGGCTGCCCAGCGCCTGCTTCTGGATCGTCACGGGAGTCTTCGCGGGCGGCGGTTGCCGCGTCAGTCTGATGCCCTTCAGCCAGAGCTTGAGCGCCTCGTAATGGATGGCGGCGACCACCTTGAAGGTCATTAGCGGCATTGCTCCTGTGGCTGCCGCGATCTGGCGGTCGTCGAGTTTCTTGCGTTCGGCCGCCATGGACGCCGTGATCAGCACGCCGGCGGCGTCCAGACCGTCGATCGTCATGTCGAGCCGTTCGCCTGGTGCGTGGCCTCGGAACCGATAGTCCATCTCCATTCCCATGAAGGGCGACACGTACAGCGCCTTGGCGGCGCCCTGTCGGATCAGGCCGGGCCTCTGGTCTTCGGCTGGCACGGGAATGACGTAGGCGTGGCGGATGCCGAAGGTGCTGGTCACCTCGTACACCATCGCCGCCAGTCTGCCGTCGTGATGGTGGCAATAGTAGAGGCTGATCGGATTGAAGACGTAGCCGAGCACGCGCGGCATGGTCAGCAGACGGATGGGGCCGCCGTTGAGGTCGATGCCCGCGAGGTGCATCCACGCCTCGACCTGAGGCCGCAAGGCGCCGGAGCCGTCGCCATAGTCGGCGTCATGAAAGGACAGCAGGTTAAAGCGATTTCGAGAAAACAACCGCAGACCGCTATCCAGATCGTCGATCTCGGCTAAGTCCAGCAGCAGCCAAAAGACGCGGTAGTTCAGCTGGTGGGTCTTGGGGCGCAGGCGTCGGTGCATGACCCGGCCACGATAGAGGGCCGAGGCTTGGGTCACGCGGCCTGCTCGAATACCGGGGTCGGCAGCGGCGACAGATGGATGCGGCCGCTCTCGTTCTGGACCGACCACGGACGACGAACGCCGCCGAGCTGTTCGGCGACCGCCAGACCGGATTGCAGGCCGTCCTCATGGAAGCCGGCGCCGAAGTGGGCGCCGCAGAACCATACGCCCCCCTGCCCTTGCAGGCTCCATAACTGCTTCTGCGCCTGAATGGCGGCAGGATCGAAGACGGGATGTTCGTAGAGTTCACTGCGTAACAGCGTGTCGGCACGCGGCGGGCGCGGCGGGTTCAAGGTCACGAACAGGTCGTCGCCTGGCAGGCCCTGAAGCTTATTCATCCAATAGGTGACGCACAGCCCGTCGTCGGCCCCGATATAGTTCCAGCTGGCCCAGGCGCGACGGCGGCGCGGCATCAGGCTGGCGTCCGTATGCAGGACGGTCAGATTGCGGCTGTAGCGGAAGGCGCCCAGCAGGGCTTTTTCCTCGGGCGTGGGTTCGGCCAGCATGGACAGGGCCTGATCGGCGTGGGCGCCGATCACTACCTGGTCGAAACGCTCGACGCCCCCCTGGCTGTCATGGACGAAGACGCCCTCCTCCGTGCGCCGCACCGATGTCACGCCGCGATCCAGGCGCACGTCGTCGATGGCGCGGGCCAAGTGTTCGACATAGACGCGGCTGCCGCCCTCGACGGTGCGCCACAGGGGGCGGCCCACCAGTTTCAGCAGGCCGTGATTGCCACAGAAGCGAATGAAGGACTCGGCCGGATAGTCCATCAGCGTGTGCGCCGGGGACGACCAGATGGCGGCCGCCATGGGCAGCAGATGGTCGTCGCGGAACGCCTCGCTGAAACCCTCGCGCTTCAGATAATCGCCCAGGGTCAACGACGGATCGGACATGCCGGCCAGATCCTTGGGCGCATCGCGATAGAAGCGCAGAATCTCGCTCAGCATCGACCAGAATCGGGGCCGCAAGGCATTACGACGCTGGGCGAAAAGGCCGGGCGCCGCATATTCGAACCGGCCGTCGTCCAGAGAGACGGCGAACGACATGTCGGTGGCGCGGGTCGCGACGCCCAGGTGTTCGAAGAGCGCGATCAGGTTGGGATAGGTCGCGTCATTGAAGCAGATGAAGCCGGTATCGACGGCGATGTCGCCTGACGGCACCCCCGCCGTGACGGTATTGGAATGCCCGCCCAGCCGGTCGGCCTTTTCATAGATCGTCACCTGATGCCGCTGGGACAGAAGCCAGGCCGACGACAGGGCCGCGACGCCGGAGCCGACGACGGCGATCTTCAGGCGATCGGCAGCAGGATTCGCGGGCGACAGGGACATGGAAACTCCAAATACACGCCCGCTGGCGCAAGCCTAGGCATGAACGGATTACGGGTCGCCGTCATGATCGGATCGCGATTGATCCAGACATTTCCGCCAGGCGTATTAGGGTCCATGCATGTCGAGACACTGCCCTTCACGTCGAATCCATGCCGGTCCCCGCGCATGAAGACACTCGACAATCCTTCAGACCCCCTCCTGCATGATCGGCTGATCGAGGCGATTGCGTTGCGTCGCGACCGGGAGGCCTTTGCGGCCCTGTTCGCCTATTTCGCGCCGCGCCTGAAAGCCTGGCTGATCAAGTCCGGGGCGACGCCCGGCGCCGCCGAAGATTTCGCTCAGGACGCAATGCTGACCGTGTGGCGCAAGGCCGACCTGTTCGACTCCTCAAAGGCCCGCGCCGCGACCTGGATCTTCACCATCGCCCGCAATCGTCGCCTCGACATGTTGCGCCGTGACGCGCGTCCCCTGCCGACGCCGGAGATCGAACTGGCGGGCGAAGATGTGCGCCGCCCCGACGAGCTGCTGTCGATGTCGCAGGACGCAGACCGGGTTCGTGACGCCCTGTCTCGATTAAGCCCCGATCATGTCGAGGTCCTGCGCCTCGCCTTCTTCATGGACAGTTCCCATTCCGAAATCGCCAAACACCTCGACCTGCCGCTCGGCACCGTCAAATCCCGTATTCGTAACGCCATGACCAAGCTCCGCCTGATCCTTGCACCGTCCGAGGAGGCCGCGCGATGAACCCGCAACGCAATCCCTCCGAAGAACGGCTGCTCGCCTATGCCGCCGGAACGCTCAGCCCGCCTGAGGCCGTCGTGATGGCCGCGCATCTGGCGATGCGTCCTGCAAACGACGCTTGGGTGCGTGATCTTCAGGCCGTAGGTGGCGAATTTCTCGACGAGGCCGCGCCGTCGGCCCTGTCGCAGGATGCGCTCGCCTTGGCGATGGCGCGGATCGAGACGGATGCAGGCGAGGTGAAGGCTCTGGCTCCGCTGAACGACATGCCCGAACTGCCCGAACCGCTGCGGCGCTATGCGCTCAGCCCCTGGCGCTGGGTCGGGCCGGGCATGCGGGTGCGCGATGTGCATGCGCCGCGTGACGGCGACTGTCGCGTGATTCTGCTGAAGATCGAATCGGGCCGGGAGACGCCCAAACACACGCACGGCGGCATCGAACTGACCTGCGTCATCTCCGGCGCCTATGCGACGGAGACCGAACGATTCGACGTGGGCGACTTCGAAGAGGCCGATCCGGAAGTGCTGCACCAGCCCCGCGTCGTGTCGGACGAAGCCTGCCTTTGCGTCGTGGCGCTGGATGGCCAGATCCAGCTGGACGGCTGGCTAGGCAAGCTGATTCAGCCGTTTGTTCGCCTGTGACCGGCTTGGCTGCGCTGTGGGGCGTTGCTGCCCTGTTTCTCGTCATCGTGATGTCGGCGGCCTGGCTGGTGCAGAAACGCACAGGCCAGGGCGGCTGGGCCGACGCCTTCTGGTCGCTGGGCCTGGGCGCGGCAGGCGTCGGCGTCGCGCTGTTTCCGATCGACGGCGCGGCGCCGTCTCTGCGGCAACATCTGACGGCCCTGCTGATCGGTCTGTGGGGACTGCGGTTAGGCGCCCATATCGCCGCGCGCGCCGCCCATGAGGGCGAAGACGCCCGCTATGCCCGGCTGCGCCAGGATTGGGGCGACGGGTTTCAGGCCAAGATGTTTGGCTTCTTGATGCTTCAAGCCGGGGCAGCCGCCTTCCTGGCGCTCAGCGTCATGGCGGCCGCGCGCAATCCGACGCCCGGACTGACCCTGCAGGACGGACTCGCGACGCTGGTTTTCGTAGGTGCGCTTCTCGGTGAGGCCGTCTCGGATCGGCAACTGTCGGCTTTCAAGCGCAATCCCGCCAACAAGGGCGGCGTTTGCGATGTCGGCCTGTGGGCCTGGTCACGTCATCCGAATTATTTCTTCGAATGGTTGGGCTGGTGCGCCTGGCCCCTGTTCGCCATCAATCTGAGCGGCGAATGGCCATGGGGCTGGCTGGCGCTGACGGGGCCGGCCTATATGTATTGGCTGCTGACCCAGGTGTCCGGCGTGCCTTTGCTGGAAGAGCATATGCGGCGCTCGCGACCCAAGGCGTTCGACGCCTATGCCGCCCGCACCAGCGCCTTCTTCCCTCGCCCGCCCCGTCACTGAATAGACGTCAGTCCTTGCGAGTGGTCCCAAGGTGAATGTCGCCGCGTTTGCGCGCGATTTCCATCTGCCTGTGGCGCTCGGCATAGCGTTCTCGCTGCGCGTCGTCGCGCGTGTCGTGGCAACGCTCGCAGCAGACGCCCTCGACGTAGTGGGGCGAGGCTCGACCGGCCTCGTCCACCGGTAACCGACACCCCCTGCAAAGCGTGTGCGGCCCCTGGCTCAGCCCGTGCCCGACCGAGACCCGTTCGTCGAAGACGAAGCATTCGCCTCGCCATAGACTCTCATCCTCATCCACCGTCTCAAGATAGCGCAGGATGCCGCCTTCCAGGTGATGGACGTTCTCGACGCCTTCCGCCTTCAGGAAGGCCGTCGATTTCTCGCAACGGATGCCGCCCGTGCAGTACATGGCCACCCGCTTTGCGCCGGTCTGCTCCAGCAGGGCGCGGCCCTCGGTGCGGAACCAGTCGGGAAAGTCGCAGAAGCTGCGGGTATTGGGCTGGATCGCCCCCTCGAAAGCGCCGATCTCGCCCTCGTAATCGTTGCGCGTGTCGATGACCAAGGTCTGCGGATCGGCGATCAGCGCGTTCCAGTCCGTCGGCGCCACATAGACGCCCGCCTGTCGCGCGGGATCCAGGTCTGGCTGGCCCATGGTGACGATCTCGCGTTTGACGCGCACCTTCATACGGTGAAACGGCAAGGCGTCCGTCCAGGCGTATTTGAGCTCCAGCGTCTCGAACCCCGGCATGGCGTGGATCGTCGACAGAACAGCCTCGACGGCCGGCTCCGACCCGGCGATGGTGCCGTTCAGCCCCTCGGGCGCGACCAACAGCGTCCCCCTCACCTCCCCGGCATCGCAAACGGCTTGAAGCGCATCGTGTACGGCGGCAGGGTCGGCGACGGGTGCGAAACGATAAAGCGCCGCGACCCGGACGGTGTGTTTGGACGAACTCTGAAGGTCGGTCATGGATCAAGCCCCTCGAAGGCGCCGGGGATGGCGCGCCCAGCAGGACTCGAACCTGCAACATCCCGCTTAGAAGGCGGGTGCTCTATCCGGTTGAGCTATGGGCGCTCTTGCAAGACGTCAGGCGTCAGTGCGTCCAGGACTGCTTGCGGTTGGTGGCGAAGTTGTCGGCGTAGGCCTTGATGATCATCGGCGGATCGTTCGGCTCGTGCAGGCGGAAGGCGATGCCGTGGCGCTCGGCGTATTCGACCGCCTCTTCCTTCGATTCGAAGGTCAGGCGGACCTGACCGTTCATGTCGCTGGAACTGGTCCAGCCCATCAGCGGATCGATGGTGCGCGCGGAGGCCGGTTCGAATTCCAGACGCCAGTCGCGGCTCTTGGCCTTGCCCGACTGCATCGCGGTTTTAGCCGGGCGGTAAATACGAGCCAGCATGGCGAAATCCTCAGTGACGGCGGGGCCTCTGGCCCTGCCATAACGCGCGCTGGACGTATGATCCAGCGGCCTTCCGTTGGTCGGGGCGAGAGGATTCGAACCTCCGACCCTCTGGTCCCAAACCAGATGCGCTACCAGGCTGCGCTACACCCCGGACCGAACGGAGCGCTCTATTGGCACTTCGCGCGGCGATCCGCAATCAAGGCTTGAAATAAGGATGTAAAACTTTGTCACCGGGCTTGGCATTGATCTCTGCCGCCCGCCCGGCGCGAAGTTCCAGCACGCCGTTGGCGGCCCCGTTCGATGGAATGGGCGCCTCGGAGAATGGCGTGGCGTGCGATGCGATGGAGACGATTCGTCCCTGGGGGTCGATGTAGAGGATGTCCAGAGAACTGGGCGTGTTGCGCATCCAGAAACTCTGCTCGCGCGGCCCTTCACCCGGCCACTGGAACAGCATGCCACGATCCGCTTCCAGCGGCGGGCGGAACATCAGGCCGCGCTGCCGCTCGGGCTCTTCGTCGGCGATCTCGACCCAGAACGGATGCTCGCCGGATGTTGTGACGACGGCCAGCTTTTGCAGCGGTTCGCCATCGGGGCCGAGCGGCGCCTTGGCGGCGCAACCGGCGACGGCGAGCATCAGCAGGCCCGCCATCAGAAAACGTCTCGTCGCTTCGATCATAC
Organism: Brevundimonas sp.; assembly: GCF_046295075.1. Classification (GTDB taxonomy): domain Bacteria; phylum Pseudomonadota; class Alphaproteobacteria; order Caulobacterales; family Caulobacteraceae; genus Brevundimonas. The sequence continues at coordinate 22,681 of NZ_JBKBOC010000012.1, forward strand.
GCCTCTCCTGGGCGCCGGATCAGTCGCCCGTTCTGATGTCCGCGACCACCAGGCCTTTCGGGCCGTTGGCGAATCGCACCCGCACCGCATCGCCGGGAATCAGATCTTCCAGGCCGCAGCGCCGCAGGGTCTCGATATGGACGAAGATATCGCCGGGTTCGCGATCACGCACGACGAATCCGTAGCCCTTGGTGCGATTGAACCATTTGACCAGGGCCGTCTCCAGCTCTTCATCAGTTTCCACCGGCGGTCTCGGAGCTGTCGCTGCGGCCGGACGACGCGCGACCTGGACCGCTTCGCCCTCCCCCAGGTCGTGAATTTCGATCGTTTGCCAGCCCTTCGAACGTTTGACGCAGTCGCAGGTAATGGGCGCGCCCTCGTCGGCGGCGTCTCGGCCAAGGTCGCGCAGGCTGCTGATGTGCAGCAGGACGTCTCGCATCTCGGTCAGCGTCGGGTCGTCCGGCACGATGAAGCCATAGCCCTTCGTCGCATCGAACCACTTCACGCGCCCAGTGACGCGAACGGTCTGCGCCGTTTCCGTCTCGCTATAATCAGACACTTAAGAACCCCCGCCCGCGCCTCCAGCGGACTCGTCTTTATGTTTAACACTGTTCCGCGAAAGTTTGAAAAGCGGAAAATGCACGTGCGGGGCGAAGTGTGGGCCTTGGAGGACTGAAGATGCAGACGCAACACGATCCGCGGCTGCGCTTCCGCGTCGTCTGAAATGTAAGGTTTTTTCTGTTTCCGGGAGCCTTAGGCTCTACCGGAGGCCTGCCCGCGTGGCAGTCCCTAGGGGAGTCGAACCCCTCTTTTCAGGTTGAAAACCTGACGTCCTAACCGATAGACGAAGGGACCGCTGCGCGGGAGAGCCGGCGATATAGCCGCGCCCTCGGGACGGTGCAAGCTTGGATTTCGAGTTTTTTGAACCGCCGTCAGATCATTCGAGGGTCAGCGACATCCTCGATCTCGAACTGCACGCCCCTACGGCCGTTCCAGTCGTCGGCCTTCAGCCGCCCGACGATGTTCAGTCCGCCCTGCCCCGACAGCAAGGCCTGGCCAGACGGCAGATCGGCGCACCTCCAGGCGATGGCCTTCACCGAGGCGCCGTCCGCGCCGACCAGGCGACAACGGACATGACCGCCGTTCATCGCCACGGGTTCGCGCGCCTGAACGCCGGTCAAGGCAAAGCTCGGCTCGGGGTTGGCGGGACCGAAGGGCGCCAACTGCTCGAACGATTCGAACAGGTCGCGCGTCGCCGCTCCGGGATCGATCAAGGCGTCGATCTCCAGCACGTCCTGCGCCACGGCCTCGACACGCTCGGAGGCAAGCCGCGCGTTCAGGAAGGCCGTCAATTCTCCGACCCGAGCGCTGTCCATCGTCAGGCCGGCCGCCATGGCGTGTCCGCCGCCAGCCATCAGGATGCCGGATTCCCAAGCCGCCTGGATCGCACGACCCAGGTTCATGCCGGGCTGAGACCGACCGGACCCCTTGCCCAGGCCGGTGACAGGATCGATGCCGATGACGATGACGGGCTTGCGCCAGCGCTCGCGCAGCCGCCCCGCGACGATACCCACGACGCCGGGGTGCCAGTCCTCGCCCGCGACAACGACGACAGCGGTATCGTCGGCATGAACGCCGGTCGCCTCGACACGGCGGACGGCGGCGTCGGTTACGGATCGCTCGACATCGCGCCGGGACAGGTTCAGCGCATCCAGTTCGATGGCCAGCGCCTCGGCCTCGGCCGGATCGTCGGTGGACAATAGCCGCGCGCCCAGGTCGGACCGCCCGATCCGCCCTCCGGCGTTTATGCGCGGACCCAGGATGAAGCCGGCGTGATTGCTCTTTGCCGGCCCCGGTTCCGCACCCGCTGCCGCCAGCAGGGCGCGCAGACCCGGATTGCGCCACTCGCTCATGACCTTGAGCCCCAGACCCGTCAGCGCGCGGTTAAACCCGGTCAAGCCCGTCACGTCACAGATGGCCCCCAAGGCCGCCAGGTCCAGCCATTGGCGGATGTCGGGCTCTGGCCTGTCGGTGAACAGGCCGCGCCGCCGTCCCTCACGGTTCAGGGCCGCCAGCAGCACGAACACCACCCCCGCTGCCGCCAGATTGCCTTGACCCGAGTTGCAGCCCGGCCTGTTCGGATTGACGACCGCCAGGGCCGTCGGCGGCTCGCTGCGCATCATATGGTGGTCGATGACGACCACGTTCAGGGCGGTGGCGGCTGCATGTGCCAGCGCTTCGTTCGCCGCCGCTCCGCAATCCACCGTAATGACCAGATCCGCGCCCGAGGCCTTCAGAGTGTCGAAGGCCTTTGCACTGGGGCCATAGCCTTCGGTCAGCCGATTGGGCACGTAGATCGACAGCTCATGGCCCATCGCCCGGAACCAGCGCACCAGAAGCGCCGCGCTGGACGCCCCGTCCACATCATAGTCGGCGAAGACGTGGATGTTCGCCTTGAGCTGAAGAGCGTTCAGAATCGCATCGGCCGCCGCATCCATGTCCATGAAGCTGGACGGGTCGGGAAACAGGGCGCGCAGGGTCGGGGTCAGGAAATCGGCCCCCTGATCCGCCGGTACGCCACGCGACGCCAGGGCGCGGGCCAAAAGCTCGTCCAGCCCAAGGCCCTGCATGTGGGCACGGGTCGTCGCCGCATCCGCAGGTCGCTGACGCCAGGCGCGCCCTGAGAGAGACCGGGACACGCCCAGAAATGCATTCAGTGTCTTTGCGCCGCCGTCATCCGCCATCAGCACATCATCGTGGGATTCTGCATCTCCGGCGACCGGTCATTGCGTCGGGCGGCGGTCGAGCGGCGGGGGCGCCTTGGCGCGGTCGCGCAGGCTCTGGGCGAAGGCCTCGATGTCCGCCTGGGTGCGGGCGGCGTCCGGCGAAACCGGCACGGACTGAACCGCAGCCGCCGTCTCGGCGGCGAGGGCCTCGGGATCGGTCAGGGTCCAGTCGATCCGCGCGATCTCGCTGTTCAGCGTCGCGCTGTCATTCTGCAGGCGCTGAGCATTGGCGGCGACCTGGGCGACGGGCGGCAGGTCGATGGGCGCGGCCGGGAAATCCTCCCAGCGGGGATAGTGGCGATTGGCGTCGACCAGTTCCTGAACACGCGGCGCCAACGGCGAGACGGGCTCGGTCTTGGACGCAGAACCGCCGATGCAGCCGGCCAGCGGCGCTGAGATCGCGACTGCGGCGATCAGGATCATCTTTTTCGAATTCAGTGCGTTCATTTCCTGGCTGGTCTTATGCCATCATCGCCACGCGCGGAAGGGCGGATGAACCGGCCTCCGATGCAGGAAGCGCGAAGGACGATCATGGCCAAGCTCCCGAAGACGCCGACAGACGCCGCCGAACGCCCGGCACGCAAGGCCGGGCGCCCGACTTCCGCCAAGCCTCGCCCTCCGCGACAGCCCAAGCCAAAGCCTGCCGAAGCGCAGGAGGCGCCGGCCGAAACCGTCGCCGAGGTCGCGCCCGAACCGACCTTTCCCGGCGCTGCACAGGCCGAGATGATCGAGACCCTGTCGATGAACCTGGCCAAGGCGGCCATGATGGCTCAGAGCGCGATTGCAGAAGCCGCCCTGACCCAGGCCGACCGTCCCGCCGCCCTGTCGCCCGATCCGTTCAATGTCGCCCCCGCGATGACGTCGGTCATGACCAGCCTCGCGGCACAGCCCGACAAGATGATGCAGGCGCAGGCCGACCTGTTCGGTCGATATATGCAGCTGTGGTCATCCACGGCGCGTCAGGCGACAGGTGAGGCGCCCGACCCCGCCCCGACCGACAAGCGGTTCAAGGACCCGGCCTGGTCCGAAAACCCGATGTTCGACATGATGCGCCGTTCCTATCTGCTGACCTCGGACTGGATGAACGGCCTGATCGCGGGCGTGGAGGATGTCGATCCGACGCTGAAACGCCGCGCCCAGTTCTTCACGCGTCTGCTGACCGACGCCTTCTCCCCGTCGAACTTCCTGGCGTCCAATCCCGTTGCTTTGAAAGCGTTGGCCGAGACCAGCGGCGAATCGCTGGTCAAGGGGATGCAGAACTTCGCCGCCGATCTGGAGCGTGGCGGCGGGTCGCTGCGCATCAGCCAAGCAGACTATGGCAAGTTCGTCGTCGGCGAGAACGTCGCCACCGCGCCGGGCCAGGTCGTCTGGCGCGACGAGCTGTTCGAACTGATCCAGTATGCGCCGACGACCGAGACCCAGCACGAGATTCCGCTGCTGATGTTCCCGCCGTGGATCAACAAATTCTACATCATGGACCTGCAGCCGGCGAACTCGCTGATCCGCTGGCTGTCTGCCCAGGGCTTTACGGTGTTTGTCTGTTCCTGGGTCAATCCGGACAAGGACAAGGCCGGTTTCGGCTTCGACCAGTATCTGGAAAAAGGCATCTATCGCGCGGTCGAGAAGACGCTGGAACAGGCGGGCGCGAAGCAGTTAAACGCTGTCGGCTATTGCATCGGGGGCACCCTGCTGGGCGCCGGCCTCGCGCACATGGCGGCCAAGGGCGACACGCGGGTCGCCGCCGCTACCTTCTTCGCCGCCCAGCACGACTTCGCCGAGGCCGGCGACCTGCTGCTTTTCACCGACGAGCACTGGATCGCCGAGATCGAGCGTCAGATGGATGCGGCGGGCGGGGTCCTGCCCGGCGCGGCCATGGCCGAGACCTTCAACGCCCTGCGCTCCAATGACCTGATCTGGTCCTTCTTCATCAGCAACTATCTGCTGGGCAAGGATCCACCCGCCTTCGACCTGCTGTTCTGGAACGCCGATCAGACGCGGATGCCCAAGACGCTGCATCTGGACTATCTGCGCCAGATGTATGGGGCCAACGCCCTGGCCCAGGGCGCCTTCCAGATCGGCGGGCTGACGGCGGACCTGTCGAAGGTGACGATCCCGCTCTACTTCCAGGCCAGCCGCGAGGATCACATCGCGCCGATGAACTCGGTCTATCGCTCGGCCAAACTCTTCGGGGGCAAGGACGTCACCTTCACCCTGGCGGGATCGGGCCATATCGCCGGCGTCATCAACGCGCCTGCGGCCAAGAAATACCAGCACTGGACCAACGCCGCCCTGCCCGCGACCCTGGCCGAATGGCAGGCCGACGCGGTAGAGCATCCCGGCAGCTGGTGGGACCATTGGTCTGCATGGTTGGCCAAGCGTGCCGGAAAGCAAATCCCCGCCCGCGATCCTGAAAAGGGGCCGCTCAAGCCTATCGAGCCGGCCCCCGGCAGCTATGTGAAAGTGAAGTCTTGAACCGTATCGAACCCAACGCCCTGCTCGCGATCAGCACGGGGGTGGCGCTGATCCTGCTGATCATGACGGCCAGCGTCTTCGGCGAGACCGGAAATACGGTGAAATACATCATCTCGGCCGTGACCTGCTCGGCCGCCTTCGTCCTGCTGAACGGACGTATGGCCAAGGCTATGAAGCGCCCGGCGGTTCAACCGATGATCCACCCCGACACGCCCGGCACGGCGGTCTGGGCCGGCCTGTTTCCTCTGATCGTCATCGGCATGGCGTGCGCGCCGGTCTTCTTTGCGGGCCACGATTATGGGCTGCTGGTGATCATCGCCTCGGTCATCTTCGGTCTTACCGTCGATTCCGCCATTCGGGCGCGGCGCGGTTAAGCCGCGACGAACTTCAGCGCCACACCGTTGTTACAGTAGCGCAGGCCGGTCGGACGAGGGCCGTCGTTGAACACATGTCCCTGATGCCCCAGGCAGCGGGCGCAATGATATTCCGTGCGGGGAACGCCGATGGCCAGATCGCGCTGTCTGCCGATGTTGGCGGCGATCACGTCATAGAAGCTGGGCCAGCCGGTGTGGGAATCGAACTTCCACTGCGACCGAAACAGCGGCAGGTCGCAGCCCTTGCAGACGAAGGTTCCGCGCCCGTGCTGGTCGTTCAAAGGGCTGGAATAGGGCCGCTCCGTGCCCTCATGCCGCATGACACGCCACGAGGCGTCGCCCAGTCGCCGTCGCCAGTCGGCATCGGAGACGCGGCGATAGGGCGAGGTCGCATACTGCCCCTCCCCCGCCTCGGACGGTTCGGGAGAACAGGCGGACAGGGCGAGCGCGCCGGCGCCCATCAGAAGGTCCCGGCGATGCACGATCAGGGACTGGGTCATGCCCTTCATACGAAGGGCGCGGCGAAATGGTTTCAGCCGCTCAGATCAGGCCGGTCGTCTCGTCCAGACCCAGCATGATGTTCAGGTTCTGCACCGCCGCGCCTGACGCGCCCTTGCCCAGGTTGTCGAGCAGGGCCACCAGTCGCGCCTGCTCGCCGTTACGGTCGCCGAAGACATGAAGACGCAAACGGTTGGTGCCGTTCAGGCCTTCGGGTTCCAGACCCGACAGGGCCTCTGTCTCTTCCAGATCGGCGACCTCGACGAAATGCTGTCCGTCATAGGCTTCGACCAGTGCGCCGTGGAGGCGTTCGACGGACGGCGTCTCCGGCAAGGCGGCCAGATGCAGCGGAACCTCCACCAGCATGCCCTGCCGATAGTTTCCGACCGCTGGAGCGAACAGGACGTCGCGGCTCAATCCCGTGTGTTTGGTCATCTCCGGCACATGCTTGTGCCTCAGCGACAAGCCGTAGGCCCGATATGCAGTCGCGGCGCCTGATGCTTCGAACTCGGCGATCATGGCCTTGCCGCCCCCGGAATAGCCCGACACCGCATTGACCGTGACCGGATAGGTCGCCGGAACCAGCCCCGCCTTCACCAGCGGCCGCATCAGTCCGATGAAGCCTGTAGGATAGCAGCCGGGGTTCGACACGAACGACGACCGCGCGATCAGATCACGCTGACCTGCGTCCATCTCGGGGAAGCCATAGGCCCAGCCTGGCGCGACCCGATAGGCCGTCGAGGCGTCGATCACCTTGACCGACGGGTTCTCGATCATCGCCACGGCTTCCCGCGCCGCATCGTCGGGCAGGCACAGGATCACGGCGTCGGCGGCGTTCAGGGCCTCGCGCCGCGCACCCACATCGCGACGCCGATCGCCCAGCAGGACCAGTTCCAGATCCGGGCGCGCCTCCAGCCGCTCGCGGATCTCCAGCCCCGTAGTGCCGGCCTCGCCGTCGATGAAGATGGTGTGGGTCATAGGCTGCTCCTGACCGTCCTGCCTTGCGGGAGAAGATAGACAAGAAAAAGGGCGCTCCGGGTGTCCCCGAAGCGCCCCAAATCCAAACCGCGTGAACGCGATTAGCGCTTCGAGAACTGGAAGGAACGGCGTGCCTTGGCGCGGCCGTACTTCTTGCGCTCGACGACGCGGCTGTCGCGGGTCAGGAAGCCGTGCGGCTTCAGAACCTTGCGCAGTTCCGGTTCGAAGTGCGTCAGGGCGTGCGACAGGCCGTGGCGGATGGCGCCGGCCTGGCCCGACAGACCCGAACCTTCGACCGTGCAGATCACGTCATATTGCGTGGCGCGGTCCGAAACGGTCAGCGGCTGGGCGATCATCATGCGCAGCACGGGACGAGCGAAGTATTGCTCTTGGTCCTTGCCGTTGACGGTGATCTTGCCGGTGCCGGGCTTCACCCAGACGCGGGCGATCGCGTTCTTGCGCTTGCCGGTCGAATAGGCGCGGCCCTGGGCGTCCAGCTTCTGGACATAGACGGGGGCGTCGTTCTCGACCGAAGAGCTCAGGCCCTTCAGGGCGTCGAAGCCGGTGGCGGCGGTGTCTTGCGTCGCGTCAGTCATGCTCAGGCGCTCCGGGTGTTCTTGGGCGACGCCGACTTGAAGTCGATCGTTTCCGGTTGCTGGGCTTCGTGTTCGTGTGCGCCGCCGGCGAACAGACGCAGGTGCGTCATCTGCTTGCGGGCCAGCGGGCTTTCCTTCGGCAGCATGCGCTCGACGGCCTTCTCAAGCACGCGCTCGGGGAAGCGTCCGCCCAGAACCTTCTCGGGAGTCGTCGACTTGACGCCGCCCGGGTGGCCGGTGTGGCGATAATAGACCTTGTCGGTCGACTTCTTGCCGGTGAACACCACCTTGTCGACGTTGGTCACGACGACATAGTCGCCGCAATCGACGTGCGGGGTGTAGTCGCCGCGGTGCTTGCCGCGCAGACGGTTGGCGATGAAGGTCGCGAGGCGGCCCACCACGACGCCTTCGGCGTCGATGTGGATCCACTTCTTCTCGACCTCGGCCGGCTTCAACGAAGCCGTAGTGCTCTTCAGCATTGAGAGGGTTCCTGGAGACGAAAATCGGGTCCGGCCCCCGAAGGAACCGAATGAAGGCGCGCTGATACAGGAGACGATTGGTCGCGTCAACGCATGCAAGCGCAGCGTATTGTCTCTACGACGTTGTTTTCATGACGTTTTATAAATACGGTATTAAAATACCCGGTCCCGCGCCACCGCTTAGCGTTATAAAATAGCAAAACTCGTCATCAAACCATGATCATTCCGAGGCATCGGAGGCCGACACCTTCGGAGCCTTCTCATGATCCTTCATCGTCGCGGCCTGATCGCCTCCAGCGCCGCCGCCGCCTTCGCCGGTCTGGCGCGCCACGCCTCCGCCCAAGCCGCCGGCGAAGAAACCTACGTCAATGAGGTTCATGGCTACGGTCCGCTGGTGCGCGATACGAACCGGCTGCTCGACCTGCCCGAGGGCTTTTCCTACCAGGTCGTGGCCCAGAGCGGCGACACCATGGCCGATGGCCTGTTCGCGCCGGGGCAACCCGACGGCATGGCCTGTTTCCCGCTGGAGGGTTCGCGCGTCGCTCTGGTGATCAATCACGAGCTCAAGGGCTCGTCCGGCCTGCACCGCAACCTCGGCCCCGGCGGTCTTCGAGAGGAGCGGCTCGACCTGCTGGACGCCGCCAAGGCCTATGACACCTATAAGGACGGCCGCCCCCTGCCCGGCGGCTGTTCCACCATCATCTACGATCTGGCGACCCGACAGATGGTCAGCCAGCATCTGACCCTGGCCGGCACCTCGACCAATTGCTGCGGCGGCCCGACGCCCTGGGGCAGTTGGCTGACCTGCGAGGAAACGCTGGAGACGCCGGCCGACGCCGATGTGACCAAGAACCACGGCTGGGTGTTCGAGGTGCCCGCCGCGGCGACTGGCCTGGTCGATCCCGTGCCGCTGAAGGCCATGGGGCGTTTCGACCACGAGGCCGTCTGCGTCGATCCCCGCACCGGCATCGTCTATCAGACCGAAGACGACAACACCGGCCTGTTCTACCGCTTCATCCCCAATGTTCCGGGCAAGCTGGCCGAGGGCGGACGGCTTCAGGCCATGGCCTGGAAAGGCGTTCCCGCCGCCGACACCCGCAACCAGGACGCCCGCACCTGGGCCGTCGGCGACTGGCGCGAGATCGAGTGGATCGACATGGACGACGTCGAATCCCCCAACGGCGACCTGGCCAAACGCGGCCATGCGGCAGGCGCCGCCCTGGTGGCGCGCGGTGAAGGCGTCTGGTGGGGCGACGACGAGATGTATTTCACCGCCACCTCGGGCGGACCGATCCGGCGCGGCCAGGTCATGCGGCTGGTTCCAGGCCTGAACGGCGTCGCCGACCGGCTGCAGTTGTTCGTGGAAAGCACGGACCTGAAGACCATGAACATGGCCGACAACATCACCATCGCGCCGTGGGGCCACCTGATCCTGTGCGAGGACAACTATTCCTCCGACGTGCGTAACCACCTGAAAGGCGTCACCCCGGACGGCAAGGTCTATACGATCGGACGCAATGTCTTCACCGGCAACTCCGAGTTCGCCGGCGCCTGTTTCTCGCCCGACGGCGAGGTGCTGTTCGTCAACATCATGTATCCGGGCATGACCCTGGCGATCAGAGGCCCATGGTCCTCGGTCCGGACATGAAGATCCGGGCCTGAGCCCGCAGCACTAGCCACAGGTTCGCCGTCGCCACGGCCAGCACGACGGCGGCCCCGCCCTGATGCAGAACACCCAGCCACACCGGCACGGCGTGCATCAGGGTGACGATCCCCAGCAGGGCCTGGAACCAGACCACGCCCGCCAGCACGAAGGCGGCCAGGCCCATTCCCTCGGCTACGCGCCAGCGCCAGGCCTGGAAGGCGTAGATGCTGACCGCGATCAGCAGGCCATAGGCCACCAGCCGGTGATTGAACTGCGTCAGGGCCTGATCATGCAGGAAGGCGCTCGCCCCCAGGCTCCAGTCGGCGGGGGGCAACACCGCCCCGTTCATCAGCGGCCAGTCGGTATAGACAAGCCCTGCGTGCCCGCCCGCGACCAAGGCGCCCAGCAGGCACTGCACGAAGACCGCGCCCAACAGGAAACCTGCGCCCCGCGCCCAACCAGACGGCGGCCGTCCGTGATCCTCGCCATGCCACGCCTCCAGCGCTGTCCAGATGAGGGCCGCGAACAGGATGAGGGCCAGACCTAGGTGCGTCGCCAAACGCTCGGGTGCGACGCTGACCCGCTCGGACAGGCCGCTGGACACCATCCACCAACCGATCAGGCCCTGTAGCCCGCCCAAAGCCAGCAACACGACACAGCGCCAGATCAGTCGGTCCGGCATCGCCCATTGGCGGAACAGCGAACGCGGCGGCGCCACACGGCACAGCAGGAAGAAGATCAGCGGCAGGGCGAACACCAGGCCAATCACACGCCCGATCAGCCGGTGCAGCCATTCCCACCAGAATATGCCCTGAAATTCGCCCAGGCTCATGCCCGCGTTGATCTGGGCGTATTGGGGGATCTGCTTGTATTTGTCGAAGGCCTCCGCCCACTGGGCGTCGTTCAGCGGCGGGATCGCGCCCATGATGGGCTGCCATTCCGTGATCGACAGACCCGAGCCCGTCAGCCGCGTGATGCCGCCGACAACCACCATCAGGAAGACGATGGCCGCCGTGGCGAACAGCCACACGGCGACGGCGCGATTGCGATCTGGATTTCCGAAACGGTTCATTCGACGCCCGACACTGACCCGGATATGGTGTCGCGCTCGACGATGACCAAATCGCGACCGGTGCGGTATGCCCGCCTAGAGCGACAAGATCGAGTCGGATTGAGTTAACGGCGCTGACGCCGCAGGAGATCAGGGTTGCAATACGCCGATATCGCCGCCGCCGTTGTGGGCGGCCTGCTGCTGGCCTGGATCGCGGACCTTCTGACGGGCCGTCGCGGCTTCGGCGGCACCAGCCTGGTGTCCGGCGTCGGCCTGGCCTGTGGCTGGTTCCTGGCCGTGCGCGTCTTTGCGGTCAGCACAATGGACAGCTGGGTCTGGGTGCCGTGGGCCCTGGTCGGATCGGGCTTCTGCCTGGTCGCCTTCTTCCTGTTCAGGAACAAGCGCTGATGCACCCGCGACTGCGTCGCTTCGTCGCCGCGATCGGCGTCCTGGCCTTCCTGGTCTTCTGGGTCTGGGGCCTGATCGCCCTGCGCGGCATGCTGCCTGCGTCGCAGTGGATCGATTTCCTGTTCTTCGGCATCGGCGGCACCGCCTGGGGCCTGCCGCTCATTCCGCTGTTGAAGTGGGCCGAGCGCGGATAGGCCCAGATACGACGATGGGGCCGCCCGCAAGGACGACCCCACCATCATCATTCTTTTGCAAGAATGGTCGGAGCGACAGGATTCGAACCTGCGACCCCTTGACCCCCAGTCAAGTGCGCTACCAGGCTGCGCCACGCTCCGAAGGCGCTCCCTATAGACGGGGGGATCGTCGTCCGCAAACGCTAAAACGACTTTTCCACCTACCGTGAAAGAACGGCGTCCAGACGGGCCTTCGCCTGCTCCAGATCGGCGAGAACCTGCTGCAATTTCGAGGTTTCGAGCCGCCCCGTGCCGGATTTGGCGGAACTGATCGCAACGTCGCCATCCTCGATCAGTGCGGCGGCTTCAGCCCCGATCAGCTTTTTAAGCCCCTGTTCCGTGTGCAGACGCTGGACGCCGCGAATCGTCAGCCCGTCATCGTGCAGCAGCCGCTTGACCGCCTTGAGCACAGCGATGTCCTGAGGACGATAGAAGCGCCGCCCACCTGCGCGTTTCACCGGCGTCACGAAGGCGAACTTCGTCTCCCAGAAGCGCAGCACATGCTGGGGCGCTCCGACCTCTTCGGCCGCTTCGGAAATGGTGCGAAAGGCGTCGGCGCTCTTGGCCACGCGGGTCAGTCCTCGACGACGGCGTCGTGAACCCGGCTCTTCATGATCTGCGAGGCGCGGAAGCTGATGACCCGGCGCGGATTGATCGCCGCCGGTTCGCCGGTCTTGGGATTGCGGCCCATTCGGGCGCGCTTCTCGCGAACCTGGAAGACGCCGAAGCCCGACAGCTTCACCGTCTCGCCGCGTTCCAAGGATTCGACGATCAATTCGAGGGTGCGCTCGACCAGGCTGGAGCACTCCTGACGCGACAGGCCGACTTCATTGTGCACGGCTTCGCACAGGTCAGCGCGCGTCACGGTCTGTTGGCCTGCCATCATGTCCCCCGCTGTCATGCGATCCGCTCGCATTCATAGGGCCGCAAAGGCCCCGAAAAATCAATGCCTATGGGCGATTTAAAGTCGCCGCTCAAAGCCGCAGGGCACAGGCGCCCCAGGTCAGGCCGCCGCCCATGGCTTCCAACAGGACCATATCGCCCTTCTTGATTCGGCCGTCCTGGATCGCCGCGTCCAGCGCCAAGGGGATGGAAGCGGCCGAGGTGTTGGCATGGGTCGCGACGGTCGAGATCACCTTGTTCTCGTCCAGACCCAGCCGGTCGCCGACGCCCTTGATGATGCGCTGATTGGCTTGGTGAGGCACGAACCAGTCCACGTCCGCGATCTCGATGTCCGCAGCGGCGCAGGCGGCGGTGATGCCTTCGGCGATGTTCACCACAGCGTGACGGAACACCTGGTTGCCGGCCATGCGCAGATGACCGACCGTTCCGGTCGTCGACGGGCCGCCATCGACATATAGCAGATCGGTCTTGGAGCCGTCGGCGCGCAACGCAAAGCCCAGCATGCCTTGATCGTCGGACGTCCCCTGCCCTTCGCGCGGCTCCAGCACCACGGCGCCGGCGCCGTCGCCGAACAGGACGCAGGTGGTCCGGTCGGTCCAGTCCATCAACTTCGTCATTTCCTCAGCCCCGATCACCAGGGCGCATTTCGACAGGCCGCGCGCCACGAAACCGTCGGCGACGCTCAAGGCGTAGACGAAACCGGAGCAGACAGCCTGAACGTCGAAGGCGATGCCGACGCCGGCGCCCAACTTGGCCTGAACGATCGAGGCGACGGCCGGAAAGGTCATGTCGGGCGTGGTCGTGGCGACGATGATCAGATCGACGTCCGTCGCCGTCTTGCCGGCGTCGGCCAGCGCCTTCTTTGCGGCTTCGACCGCCAGGTCGCTGGTCGGTTGGTCGTCGCGCGCCTTGTGGCGCTGTTTGATGCCGGTGCGCTCCTGGATCCATTCGTCGGACGTATCGACGAACTTGGCCAGGTCGGCGTTGGTGACGATCTGTTCCGGCAGATAGGAACCGACGCCGGTCACGGCGCTGCGGGTGACGCTCACTGGAGGGGTTCTCCCACGGATGCGGCGGGCTTGGCGGCATGATCGAACACCGCGTCCAGCTTGCCCAGGTTGTCCCCCACCTTGCTCATATAGTCGCTGCGGGCCAGATCGACAGCGATGCGGATCGCATTGCCGAAGCCCTTGGCGTCGGCGCCGCCGTGGCTCTTCACGACGATGCCGTTCAGCCCCAGCAGAGGCCCGCCGTTTATGGTGCTGGGATCGATCTTCTGGCGCATTTTCTTCAGCGCCGGCATGGCGATCACGGCGCCCAGCTTGGATTGCAGGTTCGAGGTCAGGGCCTCTTTCAACAGGGCCGAGATATAACGCGCCGTGCCTTCGGCGGTCTTCAGCGCGATATTGCCGGTGAAGCCATCGGTGACGACCACGTCCACCGTGCCCTTGGCGATGTCGTCGCCCTCGACGAAGCCGTGATAGTTCAGGTCGAACGGGCCGTCGCGCAGGATGGCGTGCGCCTCCTTGACCTGCTCGTTGCCCTTCATGTCCTCGGACCCGACGTTCAGCAGGCCGATGGTCGGGCGGGCGATGCCGCGCACCGCCGACTGGAAGGCTTCGCCCATGATGGCGAACTCGACCAGTTGCTCGGCGTCGCTGCCGATATTGGCGCCGACGTCCAGAACCGCCGTATAGCCTTTGAAGGTCGGCCAGCTGGCGACGATGGCCGGCCGCTCCAGCCCCGGCGCGGACATGCGCAGAATCAGTTTCGAGATCGCCATCAGAGCGCCGGTGTTGCCGGCCGAAACGACGCCGCCTGCCTGTCCCGTCTTCACCGCCTCGATGGCGTTCCACAGGCTGGAGCCCTTGCCGCGCCGCATGGCCTGGGCCGGCTTCTCGTCCATGGCCACGACCTTGTCGGTATGGCGGATTTCGCAGATGTCCGCCGCTAGGCCGCATTTCGCCAGTTCGGGCGCGATCTTGGCCTCGTCGCCATGCAGAAGGAAGCGAACGCCCTCGCCGTCATGGGCGCGGATGTAGCTTCGGATGCCGGGGACGACGACGGATGGCCCGTGATCGCCGCCCATGGCGTCAAGCGAGATCGTAACTGGGGCTGGCAAATGGACCTCGTTTGGGCGCGTCGTCTTGTCGCGCGACGCTTGGCAGTATGCGCTGGACGATAGCGCCGAAGCCGGGGGATGCAACCACCCGGCCCCTGCGTCAACCTCAGCCTTTATCGTCCTGAGATTTAAGCGCCTTCAAGGCGGCGAAGGGTGAAATCTCGCCCGGCTCCTCAGGTTGCACGAATTCCGCGCCCGGCTTGCGCGGGAAAGGATCCAGCGACAGCAGCAGTTGTTCGACGGCGTACTGACCCAGGTCGATCTTGCCGTCCTCGATCACGTCGGCGTCTTCCTCGTCCAGCGTGACCTCGATCTCCTCAGTCTCCTGAGGCTTGGCCTGGACCAGCTGGATCGAAAAGCGGCGATCCACATCGACGGGCAAGGGCTCCAGCGTCAGGCCGCAGGCCTGAACAGCATGGGCCGTGATACGCCCTTTCAGGGTCCACTCGCTGGTGGAGGGGGTCGGCGTCACGTCGAAATCCACGACGAAGTCTTCAAGGCCCTGCAGATCCAGGGCGCGGGCGATTCGCTTGCGCGTGTCCGCGTCCGGTTCGAGCTTCCGGTTCAATCCGGCCCCGATCTGATTGACCCGCACCGTCTCACTGTAGGGGAGCATCACGCTCATCTGTCTTAAACTTCCGCCCAGGCCGGCGTCGCCAGCACCTTGTTGAAATCCTGCGCCGCCAGAGCCGCGCGTGTGGTCAGCGCATAGCGCGCCAGCGCCTCTGCGTGCATCGCCTGCGGCTCCGCATAGACGTTCTTCGCCATCGCCTCGGCCAGAGCGACGGCGTCGTCGGCGCGCAGCGGCTGCTCATAGGCGTTCATCCGCCCGTACAGGGCCTCGCCCAGCTTGCGCATCTTCTTGCCCACCGCGACGTCGCCCACGCCTTCCTCACGCAGGGCATGGTCCAGCGCGGAGACATAGACGTCGAACACAGCCTGTGCCGCATCCTGGCCCTGGGCCGTATTCTCGTCGCGCAGCCGCAGCACCAGCAGCAGCACGTGCAACGTATAGAGCTCGAATCGGGCGTCGATGCGGTCGGCGACGCCCAGCCGCGTGTAAAAGGCGGGATTACGCGCCTGGCTGACGGCCTTGGCGTACAGGTCGTCGCCGATACGGACGCCGGGTCGCGGCTTGAACAGGTTTTTGATCATGGGTTTCAACGGCCCCTTTTCCGCCGCGCCGTTGAACTAGGACGCAGGTCCGTCTAGGTCAAAGACCTTGTTCTCTCGCAGGCGCCCGACCATGTCCCGTTTCGTCCCGCTTTTCGTCGCCGTTTCGCTGGCCGGCCTGTCCGCCGCCTGTGCTCCGACCATCGGCTCCAACGGCTTCCAGGCCATCGACGCCAAGCCGCAGGACGTGGTCGCCGGCACCGACACCAAGGAAACGGTCCTGGCCAAGCTGGGCTCGCCCTCGACCACCTCGACCTTCGAACCTGATCAGGTCTGGTACTACATCAGCCAGACGACCGAAAAATACACCTACAACCTGCCCAAGGTCTCCACCCGCACGGTGACGGAGATCACTTTCGTGCCCCAAGGTGACCAGGTCGCGTCGGTACGCACACTGGGCCTGACGGACGGCGAGCAGATCGCCATGAACCGCAACGAGACCCCGACACGCGGCCGCGAGCTGACGGTGCTGGAACAACTGCTCGGCAACGTCGGTCGTGGCCAGCTGCCCCGGACCGACGAAGACACGCCGGGTCAACGTCGCCCCGACTAAGGCGACCTTCTTCCCAAACAAAGACGCCCCGGAGATCGCTCTCCGGGGCGTCTTCGTATCCGCAGTCTGACGACCTAGCCGATATTGCCGCTCGCCAGCACAGCCAGCAGAAGCAGGGCGACGATGTTGGTGATCTTGATCATCGGGTTCACCGCCGGACCGGAGGTGTCCTTGTAGGGATCGCCGACCGTGTCGCCGGTCACGGCCGCCTTGTGAGCCTCTGAGCCCTTGCCGTGGACGACGCCGTTCTTGTCGGTGAAGCCTTCCTCGATCACCTTCTTGGCGTTGTCCCAGGCGCCGCCACCCGAGGTCATGGAGATGGCCACGAACAGGCCGGTGACGATCACGCCCATCAGCAGGGCGCCCAGGGCCGCAAAGGCGTTGGCCTTGTCCGAAATCGCCAGGATGGCGACGAACAGGACGATGGGCGACAGCACCGGCAACAGCGACGGCACGATCATCTCGCGAATCGCCGCCTTGGTCAGGATGTCGACCGCCCGGCCGTATTCCGGCTTGACCTCATAGGTCATGATGCCAGGGTTCTCGCGGAACTGACGCCGCACCTCGGCGACCACAGCCTCAGCCGCACGTCCCACCGCCATCATCGACATTCCGCCGAACAGGAAGGGCAGCAGCCCCCCGAACAGCAGACCGACCACCACATAGGGATTGGTCAGATCGAAGGCGATCGGCCCCATGTCAGCGAAGAATGGATAGTCCGCCGGATTGGCCGAGAAATACTGCAGGTCCGACGTATAGGCCGCGAACAGCACCAGCGCGCCGAGCCCGGCCGAACCGATGGCGTAGCCTTTGGTCACGGCCTTGGTCGTGTTGCCCACGGCGTCCAGCGCATCCGTCGAATGACGCACATCGCTGGGCAGCCCCGCCATTTCGGCAATGCCCCCGGCATTGTCCGTCACGGGTCCAAAGGCGTCCAGCGCCACGATCATTCCCGCCACGCCCAGCATGGTCGTGGTGGCGATGGCGATGCCGAACAGACCCGCCAGCTGGAAGCTGGCGACGATGCCGACGATGATCGTCATGGCCGGAAGCGCGGTGGATTCCAGCGACACCGCCAGCCCCTGGATCACATTGGTGCCGTGCCCCGAGACCGAGGCGTTGGCCACGGACTGTACAGGCCGGAAGTTCGAGCCGGTGTAATATTCGGTCACCACCACGATCGCCGCCGTCACCGCCAGACCGACCATGCCGGACCAGAACAGTGCCATCGGCTGGATCTCCAGACCGCTGGCCGTCACGATCGGCCCCGTCACCATCTGGTTTATCACCCACCACACCGCGCCGATGGACAGGACGCCGGTCACGATCAGGCCCTGATACAGCGCCCCCATGATGTTCTGGCTCTTGCCCAGCTGCACGAAGAAACTGCCTATGATCGAGGTGACGATGCACACCGCGCAGATCGCCAGAGGCAGCACCATCATCACGTCGACATAGGGTTGTCCCCGGAAGAAGATGGCGGCCAATACCATGGTCGCGACGGTCGTCACCGCATAGGTCTCGAACAGGTCGGCGGCCATGCCGGCGCAGTCGCCGACGTTGTCGCCGACGTTGTCTGCGATGGTCGCGGCGTTGCGAGGATCATCCTCAGGGATGCCGGCCTCGACCTTGCCCACCATGTCGCCGCCTACGTCAGCGCCCTTGGTGAAGATTCCCCCGCCCAGACGCGCGAAAATCGAGATTAACGAGGCGCCGAAGCCAAGCGCCACAAGCCCGTCGATGACCTCACGACCTGTCGAGGCCAGGCCCAGATGCTGGGTCAGCACGATATAGTAGCCCGACACCCCGATCAGGGCCCCGCCCGCTACGAACATCCCGGTGATGGCGCCCGAGCGGAACGCCAGGTTCAGCCCCTTTGACAGGCTTTCGGAGGCTGCCTGGGCGGTGCGCACATTGGCCCGCACCGAGATCAGCATCCCGGCATAGCCGGCCGCGCCGGACAGGACGGAACCGATCAGGAAGCCGATGGCGGCGTAGATGCCGATCAGGAAATAGGCGGCAATCAGGATCACGATCCCGACGATGCCTATGGTCAGATATTGCCGCTTCAGATAGGCGGAGGCGCCTTCCTGGATGGCGGCGGCGATCTCTCGCATCTTGTCGTTGCCGGTGCTCGCCTTCATCAGCACGGCGGTCTGAGCGGCGCCATACAGCACCGCCAGCACACCGGCCGCGAAGACCAGCGTAAGTGAGTTCATCATTGGCGTTTCCATGCCCTTGCAAACAGGCGCGCAGGCCTTGGCGCGGTCGGGCGTTATCGCCTCTGTCCGCCTTCCGGTCCCCCCGCACGCGGCGGACGCGTCAGTGCGTCCTTTGGGATTTGCAAAGGGAGCGTGTCATGGCCTTACAGGTCGCGCAACCGTGATCGACGAGGGCTCAACGCGTCGTCGGCATGCCCGTGCGGCGTCTGGGGCTTTGCGATACGATTTCGACGCCGGTGATCGAGCCTCGCCCGGCGATCGCGTTCGCGGCCGACACGACGGCGGCTGACAGCGCCTGTTCGTTCAGACGCGTCCAATCGCCCGCCACGGTGAAAGGCGTCCGGTGCGCTGCCTTGACCAGGGCGTCCCGGAAGAAGGCCTCCTTGGGCCGCATCTGCTCGACGGTCTTGCCTCGCCCCAGTTGGAGGCGCAGCGCCACGAAGACGTAGTTCCTCAATCGGCCGCCCTCGATCACGGGCAGGCCCAGGCCGGCGATGCTCAGCGCAGCCGGCGCGGCGGGCGCGTCGCTGCTGCTCGATGCGGTTGCGGATGTGGCGGCCGCTCCGGCGAGGGCGGCGGTTCCGGCGGTGATCAGAGAGCGACGGTTCATCCGTCGCTTATGACGCAAGGCCGTTAGGATTCCCTTGCGACGTCAGCCGTGGGTCCAACCGCCGCGCGCCATGACGATGGGCAGGCCGTCATAGGTGACGGTCAGGCCCGATCCGGCGGTCACCTCGCCGATCCGGGTCAGACGCAGCAGGCGGCGGTCGGCCTCGCGACGCAGGGTTTCCTCGTGGCGCGGATGGGCGGTGAAGGCGATCTCATAGTCGTCGCCGCCGCTCGCCAGGTCTTCCAGCGAAAGCTGCGGATCGACCCGGTCCGCAAACCAGGCCTGGGCCGCGGCCGACAGAGGCAGGACGTTCAGGTTCAACGAAACGCCTACCCGGCTCGCTTTGGCGACATGGGCCAGATCGGCGGCCAGGCCGTCCGAGACATCGACCGAGGCCGTCGCAAAGTCCCGCACCACATCGGCGAAATCCACGCGTGGCGTGGGCGTGCGGTAATGGGCCGCCAGGGCCGCGAGGCGTTCAGGCTCAAGCGACAGCTCGCCCCGAGCCGCCTTCAAACCCAGCAGGCCGTCGCCGATTGCGCCGGTCACGAACACCAGATCCCCGGCCTGTGCACCCGCACGCGACACGGCCTTGCCCGTCGGAACCCAGCCCAGGGCCGTCAACGAGAACGTCGCCGGGCCAGGCGTCTTCACTGTATCCCCGCCCAGCAGAAAGATGCCGAACTCCGCCTGATCCTCGGCCAGACCGGCCGCAAAGGCCTCGCGTTCCGGCCAGCCGCAGCGTTCCGACCAGAAGCAGGCCATCAGATAGCCGAATGGCTCTGCGCCCTTGGCCGCGAGGTCAGACAGGTTCACTCGCAGCAGCTTCTTCGCCACCGTGTCCAGCGGGTCGTCGGGAAGGAAATGCACGCCCTCGACGATGGCGTCCTTGGTCAGGACCAGATCATAGCCGGGCCGCGAAGGCAGGACCGCCACATCGTCGGCCAGCCCCCTGCCCCATTCGGGATGGGCCAGGGGCCGCAACAGCCTCTCGATCGTCTCGAACTCGCCCGCGACGTCGAGCGCCGGCATTATTTGCGCGTGTCTCTGGACACGCCGTCCAACGCAGCATTGACGAAGCGCGCCTCGGAATCGTCGAAGAAGGCCTTGGCCAGTTCGACATATTCGTCGATCACGACCTCGCGCGGTGTCTCGGGATGTTTGATCAGCTCCCAGGCGCCCGAGCGCAACAGGGCGCGCAGGGTGGCGTCGAGCCGCTCCAGCTTCCAGTTGGAGGCCAGGCGCGCCTTGATGGCCGCGTCGATGTCGCGCTGGCTCTCGATCACGCCGCGCACGATGTCGGCGAAATAGGCCTCGTCGGCTTCGGCCAGGGCCTCGCCCTCGATGTCCGTGTCGAAACGGAAGTTGGAGAATTCGGTAATCACCGTCTCCACGCCCTCGCCCGCCAGCTCCATCTGATACAGGGCCTGAACGGCGGCCAGGCGCGATACGGTTCGGGCGCGGCGCTGTTTCGAGCTCAGATTCGGCTCGGCGCGCTGCTTTTCGGCTTCGGCGAGTTGTTCGAGGACGGCTTTGACGCTGTTCGGTTCAGTCATGCGCCGACGCCATGACGCAACCGCTTCTTCAATGCAATGAGGTCGAGGCAAGCCTTGGCCGCGCCGCCGCCCTTATCCCCTTCCGAAAGACGGGCCCGATACCAGGCCTGGTCCTCGTCTTCGGTCGTCAGGATGCCGTTGCCGATGATCACGCCCTTGACGCCCAGGGTCATGATGCCGGCGGCCGACTGATCCGAGACGATCTCGAAATGATAGGTCTCGCCGCGGATGATCGTGCCGAGCGCCACATAGCCGTCATAGCGGGGCGCGGTCGGAAAACGACCGGCTTCCTCGGCCAGGGCGATGGCCGGCGGCACTTCCAGCGCGCCGGGCACGGTGATGACGTCGAAGTCGGCGCCGCGCGCCTTCAGAGTCTCCTTGGCGCCTTCAAGCAGGGCGTCGGCCAGGTCGTCGTAGAATCGCGCCTCGACGATCAGAATACGGGGTGCGTCGGTCACGCCTTTGTCTCTCCATCCATGTCGCGCCAGCCGACGATGCGCAGGCCGTAGCCTTCAAGCGCCGTCGGTTCGGGTCGCGTTGAACTCATCACGATCATGTCCTTGACGCCCAGGTCCAGCAGGATCTGAGCCCCCACGCCATAGGCGCGCAGCGACCGGTCCATCGCCGCCGGCTTGTCCGCACCTGCCAGCCGCTCGGCCAGCGAGGTCAGCGACGGATCGCGCAGGAAGACGACCACGCCCGGACCGTCATGGTCGGTGATCTGCTTCAGGGCGGTGGGCACATAATCCTGCCGCGCCTCGACATGGCCTAGCAGATCGCAGGCGAAGTCCACCTGATGCATCCGCACCAGGGTCGGCTTGGTCGGGTCGATCCGCCCCTTGACCAAGGCGACATGTTCCGCGCCCTCGATGGTGTTCTTGTAGAGCATCAGCCGGAACGGGCCGCCGTGGACGCTCTCGAACGGCGTATCCATGATCCGCTCGACAAACCGTTCGGTGCGGCGGCGATAGGCGATCAGGTCGGCGATGGTGCCGATCTTCAACCCGTGCAACTGGGCGAAGGCGACCAGATCGGGCATCCGCGCCATCTCGCCGTCGTCCTTGATGATCTCGCAGATAACCCCGGCCGGCGTCAGGCCCGCCATGCGGCTGATGTCCACCGCCGCCTCGGTATGGCCGGCGCGGACCAGAACGCCGCCGTCGCGCGCCACCAGCGGG
This sequence comes from Brevundimonas sp., assembly GCF_046295075.1. Lineage (GTDB taxonomy): Bacteria > Pseudomonadota > Alphaproteobacteria > Caulobacterales > Caulobacteraceae > Brevundimonas. The sequence continues at coordinate 44,518 of NZ_JBKBOC010000012.1, forward strand.
AAGATGTGGCCGGGCGAGACGATGTCGTCCATGCCCTTCGACGCGTCTGTGGCCACGTGAATGGTGCGCGACCGGTCGGCGGCCGAGATGCCGGTCGTGACGCCGTCCTTGGCCTCGATCGAGACGGTGAAGGCGGTCTTCATGCTCTCGCGATTGTCGGCGGCCATCGGGGGCAGGCGCAGCTGGTTCGCCCGATCGGCCGTGATGGCCAGGCAGACCAGGCCGCGCGCCTGGCGAATCATGAAGTTGATCTGGTCGGGGGTGGCGAACTGGGCGGGGATGATGATGTCCCCCTCGTTCTCGCGATCCTCGGCGTCCACCAGGATGTAGGGGCGGCCGTTGCGGGCGTCCTCAAGGATGTCCTCGATGGGACTGATCGGGCTGTCGTTCATGTTCGCGGCCAATTGCATTCAGGCGGTCTCCTGCCACCGCGCGAGGTAACGCGCCAGCATGTCGATCTCCAGATTGACCGGATCACCGATCTTCAGACTACCCAGGGTCGTCACTTTCCAGGTGTGGGGAATGATGTTCAGCGAGAATATCTGCCCCTCGACCGCGTTCACCGTCAGGGACACGCCATCCATCGTTATCGAACCCTTGGCGGCTATGTAGCGATGCAAGGGCGCGGGCGCGTCCACCTCGACCCGGTGCGATCCGCCCTCCGGCGTGATGGATACGATCCGGCCCAGACCATCGACATGGCCCGACACCACATGGCCGCCCATCTCGTCGCCCAGCTTGGCCGCCCGTTCCAGATTGATCCCGTCGCCGGCCTTCCAGGTGCCCAGGGTCGTCTTGGACAGGGTCTCGTTCGACACCTCGACGGCGAACCAGCCCCCCCGTGCATCGTGCCCCTTTTCCGTCACCGTCAGGCAGCAGCCCGCATGGCTGATCGAGGCGCCCAGGTCGATGCCGTCGGTGTCCCAGACGGTTTCAATCTCATAGCGGCGGTCGCGATCCGTCTCGCGGACCTCGCGGACACGGCCGATGTCGGTGACGATGCCGGTGAACATTGGACGCTGGCCCCTTTCGGACCCGAAAAACACAGTCTGAATAGTCTCAATCGTCTGAAATCGACCGCGTCAGAGACGCGCGTAGCGTTCCCACAGATCGTCTCCGACAGGCTCGACGCCCAGGCGACGGAACTTGGGGGCGTCGGACAGCTTTGCAAGAGCCAAAGCCGCGACGCAGGGCCTTCCGTCACCGCCCAGCAAGATCGGGGCGCGGAACCACTCCAGCGCATCCACCACGCCGGCGCGCAGGAAAGACGCGGCGACCTGCCCCCCGCCTTCGATCAGCACCGACTTCGCGCCCGCCGCCTTCAACGCTTTTAGAACCGCCGGGATCGCCGGACGTCCCTCGTCCGGCTCGACCCATTTCACCTCGGCCGCGCCGACGGGGCGCGGGTCTGTGACGGTCAGGATCAAAGTGTTCTCACTCGCCAGCTTCGCCGTCTGCGGCGTGCGCAATCGGCTGTCCAGCACGACCCGCAGAGGCTGATCCACGCTGCGCCCCGTCAGGCGCGCCGTCAGTTCAGGGTCGTCATGCAGAACCGTCTCGACGCCGACCAGAATGGCGTCATGCGCCGCGCGCAAACGGTGACCTTCCAGCCGCGCCGCCTCGCCCGTGATCCACTGGCTTTCGCCCGTGGCCGTGGCGATCCGCCCATCCAGCGAGGTCGCCAGTTTCAGGGTGACCCGCATCAGCCCTTGCCGGACGGTTCGTCGAACCCTTCGTCGCCCAGGAATTTGGCGAAGTCGCCTGTGTGGCGGAAGTCCTTGTACACCGAGGCGTAGCGGACGTAGGCCACCTCATCCACGCCCTTCAGCGCCTTCATGATGAAATCCCCGACCGTGCTGGACGGGATTTCAGTCTCGCCCAGGCTTTCCAGCTGACGCACGATTCGGTTGACCATCTGCTCGACCTGATCGGCCTGGACCGGGCGCTTGCGCAAGGCCACGCCCAGCGACCGTTCCAGCTTGTCGCGTTCAAACGGCGTGCGCCGCCCGTTGCGTTTCAGGATGACCAGTTCGCGCAGTTGCACCCGCTCGAAGGTGGTGAAGCGCCCATTGCAGTTGGGACAGGACCGACGGCGTCGGATGGCCGAGCCGTCGTCCGACGGCCGGCTGTCCTTAACCTGGGTGTCCTGATGACCGCAAAAAGGGCACTTCATCAGAGGTTTATCCGTAAATCTGGAAGCGGTTCGTCAGCTCCCGCACCTGGGCCGCCACGCCCGCGACCACGGCGGGATCCGCCTCCTCGCCGCCGTTCATCGACGAGACGACGTCGGCGATCCAATGACCGATCTGCTTGAACTCGTCCTCGCCGAAACCGCGCGTGGTCCCCGCCGGCGTCCCCAGGCGAACGCCCGAGGTGACGGTGAAAGGCGCAGTGTCGAACGGCACGCCGTTCTTGTTGCAGGTCATCAGCGCCTTTTCGAGCTCGTGCTCGGTCGCCTTGCCGGTCACGCCCTTGGGCCGCAGATCGACCAGGGCCAGGTGGCTGTCGGTGCCGCCCGAGACGATGGCCAGACCGCGCTCGATCAGCACGCCGGACAGGGCCTGGGCGTTCTTGACCACCTGCTGGGCGTACAGTTTGAACTCGGGCTGTAGCGCCTCGCCGAAGGCCACGGCCTTGGCCGCGATCACATGTTCCAGCGGCCCGCCCTGCAGGCCGGGGAAGACGGCCGAGTTGATTTTCTTGCCCAGGTCCACGTCGTTGGACAGGATCATGCCGCCGCGCGGACCACGCAGCGTCTTGTGCGTCGTCGTCGTCACGACGTGGGCGTGGGGCACGGGATCGGGATAGGCGCCGCCGGCGATCAGGCCAGCATAGTGGGCCATGTCCACCATCAGATAGGCGCCGACGCTGTCGGCGATCTCGCGGAAACGCTTGAAGTCGATGTGGCGGCTGTAGGCCGAGGCGCCGGCCAGGATCAGCTTGGGCTTCTCGCGCTCGGCCATCTCCGCGACGTGGTCATAGTCGATCAGATGGGTGTCTTCGCGCACCTTGTAGGTCACGGGCCGGAACCACTTGCCCGACTGGTTCGCCGGCGAGCCGTGCGTCAGGTGCCCGCCGCAGGCCAGGTCCATGCCCAGGAAGGTGTCGCCGGGTTGCAGCAGCGTAAAGAACACCGCCTGATTGGCCTGGGCGCCCGAGTGGGGCTGAACGTTGGCGAAGGCCGCGCCGAACAGCTTCTTGGCTCGTTCGCGTGCCAGATCCTCGGTCACATCGACGAATTCGCAGCCGCCGTAATAGCGACGACCGGGATAGCCCTCGGCGTATTTGTTCGTCAGGACCGAGCCTTGCGTGTCCAGCACCGCCTGGGAGACGATGTTCTCGGAAGCGATCAGCTCGATCTGCTCCTTCTGGCGACCCATCTCGCCCTGAATGGCCTTGAAGACGTCCGGATCGGCGTCAGCGAGCGTCTTGGTGAAATAGGCGTCGTGGGTGAAGGCCGTCACGCTGGAATCCCCGAAAATCAGAAGGCCGCCTATCTAGTCCCCACAGCGCCCGACCACAACATCTTGTGGTTAGCCTGATGCCAAAGCCCGCCTCAGCTTGGCGATCGCCACCCGCTCCACGGACTTCGGCTCGTTGACCGGCCCGATGGCGCTGACCTCGCGGCCGGTGGCGACGTGGATGGCGGAGCATTTGACGTAGGGGCCGTTGCGTACCAGTTCGACGATCACTTCACCCAGATCGTCGTCCGCCATCGCCGAGCCTCAGGCTGCGACCGGCCGGCGCGCCACGTTGCAGTGGGCGAACAGCTTGTCCATCGCCTGGACCAAATGATCCATCATGGCGTCGGTGTGGTTCGGCGAAGGGGTGAAGCGCAGGCGCTCGGTCCCCTTGGGCACGGTCGGATAGTTGATCGGCTGAACATAGACGCCGTACTCGTCCAACAGCATGTCCGAGATCATCTTGCAGTGGACCGGATCGCCGACGTGCACCGGCACGATATGGCTCTCGCTTTCCATCACGGGGATGCCTGCCGCCGCGAAACGCGACTTCAGCGTCGCGGCGCGTTCCTGATGCTGGACGCGCAGTTCGGGATGAGCCTTCAGGTGCCGCACGGAGGCCAGCGCTCCCGCCGTCAATGCCGGCGGCAGAGAGGTGGTGAAGATGAAGCCCGAGGCCCAGCTGCGCACGGCGTCGATGATCATGGCGTCGGCGGCGATATAGCCGCCCATCACGCCGATGGCCTTGCCCAGGGTGCATTCGATGATGTCGATCTGGTCCAGCACGCCGTCGCGTTCGGCGACGCCTGCGCCGGTTTCGCCGTACAGGCCGACCGCATGGACTTCGTCCAGATAGGTCAGGGCGCCGTATTTCTTCGCCAGGGCGATGGTCCCGGCCAGGTCGGCGATGTCGCCGTCCATCGAATAGACGCTCTCGAAGGCGATCAGCTTGGGCGCCTCGGCTGGCGCCGCGGCCAGCAGGGCCTCCAGATGCGCCAGGTCGTTGTGCATGAAGACGTGACGCTCGCCGCCGCCGTGGCGAATGCCGGCGATCATCGAGGCGTGGTTCAGCGAATCGGAGAAGGTGATCAGGCCGGGCAGAATCTTCTGCAGCGTCGACAGGGTCGCCTCGTTGCCGACATAGCCCGAGGTGAACAGCAGCGCCGCTTCCTTCTGGTGCCAGTCAGCCAGTTCGGCTTCGAGATCGACGGCAGAACGGGTCGTGCCGGAAATGTTGCGCGTGCCGCCGGCGCCGGCGCCGACCGCATCGATCTCCTCGTGCATGGCATCCAGCACGACAGGGTGCTGGCCCATGCCCAGATAGTCGTTGGAGCACCAGATCACGACATCCTGCTGGGTTCCGTCGTCGCGACGACGCACCGCCAGCGGGAACTGTCCGCGCACGCGTTTCAGATCGGCGAAGACGCGGTAACGTCCCTCGTTGCGAACCTGCTCCACGGAGCTTTTAAAGGCGGCCTTATAGTCGAACAAACTACGCGTTCTTTCGCTTATGGCGATGTCTTTGCGTTATTTGCTCCCCCGACGCGGGCTTGTCCATGCGCCCCACATGGACAAAACGACCCAAACCCTTAATTGATAACGGTTCTCAGTATCGAGATCGATCAGCCCGGCTTGCGGAAGCGATAGACGAACTGGTCGGTCTTGCCGCGAATCTTCTCGTCGAAGACGTTCAGGGTATGGTCGTCGGCCGGATTGGCCACGGCCGTGCTCTCGCCCTCGTAGATGAAGCCCGCCGCCTCGACCTCGCGCTTAAGATAGTCGCCTTCGATGCGGTGCAGGGTCTGGACGGCCGAGATGCCCGTGCCGGGCGCCGCCTCATGGTCGATCAGGATGTAGCGACCGCCGGGCTTCAGCGCCGCGAACACGGCCGCATTCATCTTCGCCACGTCGGTGTTGAAGCCGGGGATGTGGAAGTCGTGGTATTCCTGGCTCATGAAGATCATGTCCAGCGGCTCGGCGTAGGTCATAGAGTCCAGCAGGCCGTTGACCCGCGTGACATTGGAATAGCCGGCAGCAAGGGCGTCCGCGCCCGCGTTCTCGCGCGCCATCGTACGCTCCGGCACGAAGGCGTAGACGCGGCCGGTCGGACCGACCACGTCCGAGAACAGTCGGGTGAAATAGCCCGCGCCCGGGCGGATGTCGGCGACCTTGTCGCCCGGCGCGAGCTGGGCGAAGGCGAGGATCTCGGCCGGATGCCGCAGCGGATCGCGTGCGACCTCGTCGGCCGGACGCTTCGGATCGGCGACGGCATCGGTGTAGAGCGAGACATAGGAAGGCGACGACATGGCGGCGTCGCTGGCGACCACGGTCCGCGAACCGCCATCGGACGACACGATGATGCAGGCCGACAAGCCTGTCGACAGAGCCAGAACCGCCGCGCCGGCGGCCAATCGCTTGATCATCGTCATCTCCCAGGATTTTCGGCGATAGGCTCGCATTTCGCCGATCCGCGCAAGCCGTCATCACGCGCGAAACGATCCGACGCATCACGCGATTTGCGCCACGGTCGCTGCGGCGCTAGTCCGACCCCAAGTTTCGAAGGTTCCCGCCATGCTTCCCTATCAGCCCGCCCCCTTCCCGCTCGCCCGTCCACGCCGCCTGCGGTCCAGCCCCTGGGTGCGTCGTCTGGTGGCGGAGACCGTCCTGACCCCGGCCGATCTGATCTGGCCCCTGATCGTCCATGACGGTGTCGAGGACCGCAGGCCCGTCGCCTCGATGCCCGGCGTCTTCCGCCTGTCGCCGAGAGAAGCCGCCAAGGCGGCGGTCGAGGCGCGCGACCTGGGCATTCCGATGATCGCACTGTTCCCCAATGTGGACGGCGCCATCAAGGACGCGGTCGGCACGGGCGCCACCGATCCAGACGGCCTGATCCCCGACTGCATCAAGGCCATCAAGGACGCCGCGCCGGAGATTGGCGTCATGACCGACGTGGCGCTGGACTGCTACACCGACCACGGCCATGACGGCGTCATGGAGGGCGACCGGATCGTCAATGACGCCAGCCTGGACCGCCTGGCCGAACAGGCCTTCATCCACGCCCACGCCGGCGCCGACGTCGTCGCCCCCTCCGACATGATGGACGGCCGTATCCAGGCGGTGCGCGAGGCGCTGGAGGCCAATGGCTTTTCCGACACCCTGATCCTGTCCTACGCCGCCAAGTTCGCCTCGGCCTTTTACGGCCCCTATCGCGACGCCGTCGGCTCCTCGACCGCGCTGAAGGGCGAAAAGAAGACCTATCAGATGGACTACGCCAACTCGGACGAGGCCCTGAAGGAGGTCGCCATGGACCTGTCGGAAGGCGCCGACGCGGTCATGGTCAAGCCGGGCATGCCCTATCTCGACATCGTCCGCCGCGTCTCCGAAACCTTCAAGGTGCCGACCTTCGCCTATCAGGTGTCGGGCGAGTACGCGATGATGCAGGCCTCTATCGCCAAAGGCTGGCTGGATGAGGATCGCGCCATTCTGGAGACCCTGCACGGGTTCAAACGCGCCGGCTGTGCGGGCGTGCTGACCTATTTCGCGCCCCAGGCCGCTCGGCTGCTGGGCTGATGGTCGTCGAGATCCGGCCGATCACCGACGCCGACTGGCCCGGTCTTTGGCCGATCATCGAGGTCGTCACGCGCGCAGGCGAGACCTATACCTATCCGCTGGACATGACCGAGGCGCAGGCTCGCGCGATGTGGATGCCGCCCGCGCCTGGCGGAACCCTGGTCGCGGTCGAGGACGGCTTGGTGCTGGGCGCCGCCAAGATCATCCCGAACCAGCAGGGAAACGGCGCCCACGTCGCCAACGGCAGCTTCATGGTCGCCCCCGCTGCGCGCGGTCGAGGCGTGGCCCGCGCGCTGGGCGAGGCCGCGCTGGCCTTCGCCCGCGACGCCGGCTTCAGGTCGATGCAGTTCAACGCGGTGGTCGAGACCAACACCGTCGCCGTCGGCCTGTGGCGCAAGCTGGGATTCGAGATCGTCGGCACGGTCCCCGAGGCCTTCGATCACCCGGCCCACGGCCTGGTCGGCCTGCACATCATGCACCGCAAACTTTAGGCGTCAGTCCCGCGATTGCAGCCGCGCCGCCAGGCTGGACGTATCCCAGCGGTTGCCCCCCATGGCCTGAACCTCGGCGTAGAATTGATCGACCAGGGCCGTCAGGCTGAGGCGCGCACCGTTCGACCGCGCCTCGTCAAGAACAAGCCCCAGATCCTTGCGCATCCAGTCGACGGCGAAGCCGAACTCGAACTCGCCCTTGGCCGCCGTCTTCCAGCGATTGTCCATCTGCCAGCTTTGCGCCGCGCCTTTCGACACGGCCTCATAGGCGGCGTCGGTATCCAGGCCTGCGACCTGGGCGAAATGCACGGCCTCGGCCAAGCCCTGCACCACGCCCGCGATGGCGATTTGGTTGACCATCTTGGTCAGTTGGCCCGATCCCGCCGGCCCCATGTGTTTGATCGCCTTGGAGTAGGCTTTCAGCGCCGGCTCCGCCGTCGCCAAGGCGGCTGCGTCTCCACCGGCCATGACGCTGAGTTGCCCATTCTCGGCCCCGGCCTGACCACCCGACACCGGTGCATCGACGAAAGATCGCCCTTGCGCCTGCGCCAGGTCCGCCATTTCGCGCGCCACCTTGGCCGAAGTCGTGGTGTGGTCCACGATAACCGCGCCTTCGGCCAGATGCGGCAAGGCCTCGGTCACCACGGCGCGCACGTCGTCGTCATTGCCGACGCAAAGGATGAACAGTTCTACACCCTGCGCCGCCTCCGCCACGGTCATCGCCGCCTTGGCCCCCGTCGCCGCCGCCCAGGCCTGGGCCTTCGCCGTCGTGCGATTGAAGCCGGTCACGTCGTGGCCCGCCTCGACCAGATGACGCGCCATCGGGGCGCCCATGACGCCCAGGCCGGCGAATGCGATCTTCATGACTGGCTCCTTGATATCCGCGTCGGACTAGGCCGGGTCGCGACATCGTTCAAGGTCAACGCCCGGTTAACCTTGGCGAGCCCACAATGGCGCACCATTCCTGGGGATCAGATTCCATGTCCGTGAGCGATCGCCCGATCCTCATCAAGAAGGTCAAGAAGGTCTCCGGCGGAGGCCACCACGGCGGCGCGTGGAAGGTGGCCTATGCGGACTTCGTGACCGCGATGATGGCCTTCTTCCTACTGATGTGGCTGATCAACACGACCGACCCCGAGCAGAAGCGCGGCATCGCCGAGTATTTCGCACCAGCCAGCGTGTCCGAGACGACATCGGGTTCTGGCGGCATCCTGGGCGGCACCTCTCTGGGCGACGATGGTCCCAAGAGTTCGGGCTCGCAATCGGTGCTGGAAGAACTTGCGCCCGAGGCTCCGGCCACTGACCAGACCGGCTCCAGCCTGTCGTCCGCCAGCGACGCCGCCCTTCAGGCCGAAATCCAGAAACGCGAAGCCGCCGAGTTCGCCAGCGCCGCCGAATCCCTGCGCCAAGCCATGCAGTCGATGCCGGAACTGGCCGAGCTGTCGAAACAGCTGATCGTAGACCAGACGCCCGAGGGCCTGCGCATCCAGCTGGTCGATCAGGAAGGCCGGTCGATGTTCGACAACAACTCGTCACGACCGAACGCGCGCGCCCAGGTGCTGCTGCGCGCGGTGTCCAAGGTCATCAACCAACTGCCGAACCGCATCTCTATCACCGGCCACACCAGCGCGACGGCTGGTTCCAACCGCGCCAGCGCGCCTGCGGACTGGAGCCTGTCGTCCGAACGCGCCAATGGCTCGCGCCTGGTGCTGCAATCGGCCGGCGTCGATCCCGACCGGGTCTATTCGGTGGCGGGCAAGGCGGGGTCCGATCCTCTCTATCCAGACGATCCCACCCTGGCCGGCAACCGCCGCATCGCCATCGTCCTGCTGCGCGAGGCGCCCGTCCTGCCGATGGACACCTCGCTGTGATCCCGCTCGGCTGCGACGCGAACACGCTTGCAGCCCGGCAACGAATGACGCCAAATCGCGCGATGGGCGTTCACCTGTCGCAATATTGGCAAGATCGGATGCGGACCTGAGGCCGTGACCCAGCACGTACCGACCCGCCAGCTCCGGTTTTTCATGACCTCGGTCGCGCCCTGCCCCTATCTGCCGGGCAAGACCGAGCGGAAGGTCTTCGCCAATCTGCCCTTCTCCGACGGCGCCCACGTCAACGACGAACTGACCATCGCTGGCTTCCGCCGTAGCCAGAACATCGCCTATCGCCCGGCCTGCGAGGCCTGCGACGCCTGCGTGTCCGTGCGTCTACCCGTGCCCGAGTTCGCCTTCAGCCGTTCGCAACGCAAGGTGTTGACCCGCAACGAAGATCTGTCGCGCAGCCTGGTCGAGGCCGAAGCCACGACCGAGCAGTTCCAGCTTCTTCGCCGTTACCTGACGACCCGCCACCCGACCGGCGGCATGAGCGACATGGGCTGGCTCGACTATGTCGCCATGGTCGAGGACACGGCCGTCCGCACGCACCTGATCGAATATCGTCTGCACTCCTCCGACGGCGGGCCTGGCGACTTGGTCGCCGTAACCCTGACGGACCTGCTCAAGGACGGGCTGTCGATGGTCTACAGCTTCTACGACCCGACGATGGAGCGCCGCAGCCTGGGCCGGTTCGCTATCCTCGATCACATCCGTCAGGCCGCGCTGGTGGGTCTGCCCTTCGTCTATCTGGGCTATTGGGTCCAGGGCTCGGCCAAGATGGACTACAAGGCCGACTTCCGCCCGATGGAGGTCCTCGGCAAGCTGGGCTGGTCGCGTTTAGAAACGTAAGGCGTGGCGTCGCCGCACTCCGGTTCAAATCGTCATCGAAGCACCCTATGTGGGCGGGCACACCACGGAGTTGCGTCTTTTGCTGATCGTCCTTTCTCCCGCCAAACGGCTCGACTTCACCGAGGCCGATCCAGCGATACCCGGCACTGAACGTCGATTCGTCGAGGATACCGCTAGCCTGGCGACGACCGCACGGCGCCAGACCAAGGCCGATCTTCGCCGCCTGATGGGCATATCCGACGATCTGGCGACCCTGAACGTCGCGCGCTTCAAGGCTTTCGATTCTGAATCGACCGATGGCGTCCAGGCCGCCTTCGCCTTCGCCGGTGACGTCTATGAGGGGCTGAAGGCGCGCGAACTCGACGCCAAGTCATTGGCCTACGCCCAGGACCATCTTCGCATCCTGTCGGGCTTTTACGGCTTGCTGCGGCCGCTGGACCGGATTCAGCCCTATCGCCTGGAAATGGGCACGCGCTTGAAGACCCGGCGCGGGACCAGCCTGTACGACTTCTGGGGCGAGCGGATTTCCAAACAACTGAACGAAGACGCCGAAGGCCAGACCGATCTCACCCTGGTCAACCTGGCCAGCCAGGAATATTTCGGCGCCGTGGACGCCAAGGCGCTGAAGCTGCCGGTCGTGACGCCGCAGTTCCGCGAAGAGAAGAACGGCGAGAGCCGCATCGTCTCCTTCTTCGCCAAGAAGGCGCGCGGCGCCATGGCCCGCTTCGCCATCGACGAGCGCGTGGAACGGGTGGCGGACCTGAAGGCTTTCGACCGCGACGGCTACACGTTCGACAAGGCCGCCTCGACCGAAAGCGAATGGATATTCATCAGATCGGGAAATTCTTGATCCCTGCCCTGTCCTGCCGTTAGTCTCCCGCAAAAGAACCCAAGGCGGATCCATGTCGCAACGGCCCGAAATATCCTCTGATGTCCAAGGCGACACGCCCGCGCTGCGCATGATCGGCGATTTGAAGGGCCAGGTTGCGATCGTGACCGGATCGACATCCGGCATCGGCCTGGCGTTGGCGCGGGCCGTGGCGGCGGGCGGCGGCGACGTCGTCCTGAACGGCCTGGGCGATCCAGCCGAGATCGAGCGCACGCGCGCCGACCTGGAAGCCTCGTCCGGGGTTCGCGTGCGTTACCATCCCGCCGACATGACGCGCGGCGAAGAGATCGCGGACATGGTCGCCTTCGCCCAGGGCGAACTCGGCCGCCTGGACATTCTGGTCAACAACGCCGGTATCCAGCACGTCGAATCGGTCGAGAAATTCCCCACCGACCAGTGGGAGAAGATTATCGCCATCAACCTGTCTTCGGCCTTCTACGCCACCCGCGCCGCGATCCCGATCATGAAGGCGCAAGGGCGAGGCCGGATCGTCAACATGGCCTCGGCCCACGGCCTGGTCGCCAGTCCGTTCAAGTCCGCCTATGTCGCGGCCAAGCATGGCGTCATCGGCTTCACCAAGACGGTGGCGCTGGAACTGGCGCGGGACAACATCACCTGCAACGCCATCTGCCCCGGCTTCGTAGAGACGCCGATCGTGACGAAACAGATCGCGGACCAGGCCCGCACCCGCAACATGACCGAGGAGCAGGTGCTGACCGACGTCATTTTGGCCGCCCAGCCGACCAAGCGATTCGTGACCACGGACGAACTGACCGGGATATTCCTCTATCTGGTCAGCGATCTCGGCGCCTCGGCGAATGGCGCCAGCTTCTCCATCGACGGCGGTTGGACCGCTCAATAATTTCAGACTGGGGCGACCATGGCGATCTTCAAACGCAAGACCGCCCACCCGGCGGAAGATCTGCCTGCTGCCACGGGCCGTCGCCCCGTCTGTCTCGCGCTTCAGGGCGGCGGCGCGCACGGCGCCTTTCAGTGGGGCGTGCTCGACCGGCTGCTGGAAGACGACCGGCTGGATGTCCGCGCGGTGTCCGGCGTCTCGGCCGGAGCCATGAACGGCGCGGCCCTGGTGTCCGGGCTGGCGACCGGCGACGCCCGTGCTGCGCTGGACAAGCTGTGGCGCGAGGTCAACCAGTCCGGCGGTCGCAACGTCTTTGGCGACAGCGCCATGTGGAACGCCGCCCAGCCGCCCGACTGGATCAAGGACAACCCATTCTGGCGCGCCGGAGAAACGCTGGCGATGTCCATGAGCCCCTATGAATTCAATCCACTGAACCACAATCCTCTGAATCGGGTTCTGAAAGCGGCCGTCGATTTCGGCGCGGTTCAGGCCTCGGATATAAGGCTGTTCGTCGCCGCAACCGCCGTCCGCCAAGGCAAGACCCGGCTTTTCGAGACGCACGAGATCAACGCCGATGTCCTGATGGCCTCTGCCTGCCTGCCCCATCTGTTCCAGGCGGTCGAGATCGACGGCGAGCTCTATTGGGACGGCGGCTATCTGACCAATCCGCCGCTCTGGCCGCTGACCGGCGAGGATACACCGGATGACGTGCTGCTGGTGACGCTGAACCCCCTGGCGCGCGACGAGACGCCCCGCAGCGCCGGCGACATCGTGGATCGGCTGAACGAGATCGTCTTCAACGCGCCCCTGGTCGCCGAACTGCGCGCCATCGCCCTCGCCGGCGAGCTGATCGCCCAAGGCCAGCTCAAGGGCGGCGGATCAGGCCCCTATCGCCACGTCCGCCTGCATGCCATCGAGGCGGACGGCTGGCTGTCGGACCTGTCGTTGCGGTCAAAGTTCAATACCGAATGGGGCTTCCTCAACGACCTGAAAGCGCGCGGTCGCGCCGCCGCGGACGACTGGCTCACGACCTGCTTGCCCAGCGTCGGCCGCCAGTCGAGCGTCGATCTCCAGGCCCGGTTCGGCTAACCGACGAAGCCTGCGGCTCGTCTCAGACGATCATTGATGGCCTCGCCCAAGCCCGTCATCGGGATCGGCGAAATGGCGATTCCGACCGGATGTGTCCGGTCCGCCTCGCGCAACAGCCGAAACAGATTGGCCGCCGCCTCTCGCAGGTCGCCCGCTGGACTCAAACTCCAGCGCGGATCGCCGACGCCGGAGCCGAACCCCAGCAGGACTTCGCCGCTCTTCGCCTCCTGCGCCTCGATCCTGACCGGGGCATCAGGAGCGTAATGCAGGGTCAACCGCCCAGGCGACCGATGCCCTTCTCCGCTGTCCGCAAGCGGGCCGACGAGCGCCTCGATCTCGGATCGGGTGACGGCTCCCGGCCGCAGCAGGGCGACACGTCCGTCCAGCACCGACACGACCGTGCTCTCCAACCCAACCTGGCACGAACCGCCATCGACGGCGGCGGCGACTGCAACGCCGGTCTCGTCTACCGCATCGGCGAACGTCGTGGGGCTTGGCCGTCCCGAGCGATTGGCCGACGGCGCCACGACCGGGCCACCGAACGCCGCCAACACCGCTCGCGCCATCGGATGGGCGGGCACGCGGATCGCCACGCTGTCCAATCCGGCGCGTGCCAGATCGCAGACGCGCGTAGCGTCCCGAACCGGCGTGACCAGCGTCAAGGGACCGGGCCAGAAGGCCTCGGCCAGGGCGCGTGCCGCCGGACCGAATGCTCCGATGGCCGCCGCCGCATCCGCATCGACGACATGGGAAATCAGTGGGTTGAATCTAGGTCTTCCCTTGGCGGCGAAGATAGCCGCCACCGCCTGGGCATTGCTCGCATCGGCGCCCAGCCCATAGACCGTCTCGGTCGGCAGCAGGATAAGATCGCCGTTCGCCAGCGCCAGCGCCGCCTGATCCGGCGTCTCGCTCACGGCCGGCGGGGGATGATCGGGATCATCCGGTGCAGCACATTGTCCCGGTCGATGAACTGATGCTTCAGCGCCGCCAGGACATGCAGAGCGATCAGGACGTAGAGCCCCTTCACCGCCAACTCATGCAGACCCATCAGGCTGCGCGCCGCATCGCGTCCTCCCCCGATGGGCAGCAGCGGCCAGGCGAACAGGCCGAACCATTCGATCGCGCGCCCGCCAGCCGATGACGCCAGCCAGCCGGTCATGGGGATGACGATCAGCGCCAGATAGAACAACACATGGCTGACGCGCGCCGCGATCCGCTGCCAGCGCGGAAGACCGGACGGCAGAGGGATGGCCGGATGGGCCAGACGCCAGCCGATCCGCGCCAGGGTCAGCGTCAGGATCGTCAGGCCCAGCGACTTGTGCAGCATCACGAACTGGCCTGAAATCGGCCCTTCCGTATTCTCATGCGCCGTGATCAGCAGCACCTGAAGCAGGACGGCCAGGGCAATGCCCCAGTGAAACAGCAGGGAAACGGTCGAATATCGATTGCGGGGCTCGCCCATGTCTTCCCTTCCGTGACGGCACTACGTCACCTTGCACTCAGATAGGGCGCGTCGCCAAGACGCTTGCAGCGACAGGCCCCGACGCGGCACTTAGGCCGCAACGACGATTGAGGAAACCCATGACCTACCGCGCCCCCGTTCGAGACCTGGCCTTCACCCTGGAGGCGGTGGCCGGCATGGCCGATGTGGCGGCGACCGGCGCCTTTCCCGACTATGACGCCGATGTCGCTTTGGCCGTGCTGGAAGCGGCGGGCCAGTTCTCGGAAGAGGTGCTGGCGCCGTTGAACCGGATCGGCGACCAGAAGGGTTCGACTTACGCCAACGGCTCCGTCACCGCCGCGCCGGGCTTCGCCGACGCCTATCGCCAGTTTGCGGCCGGGGGATGGACCGGCCTGTCCGCCCCGACAGAGGCCGGCGGTCAGGCCCTGCCCAAGGCGCTTGAACTCGCGGCTTACGAGACCGTCCATGCCGCCAATATGGCCTTCGGCCTTTGCCCCATGCTGTCCCTGGCCTCCATTGAGGCGTTGGAGCAGGTCGGAACGGAAGAGCAGAAGGCCAAATATCTGACCAAACTGGTCAGCGGCGAATGGACCGGGGCCATGGTGCTGACGGAGCCCGGCGCTGGCTCCGATCTGGGCTCTCTGATCACCACGGCGACGCCGAACGGCGACGGCACCTACGCCCTTAACGGCCAGAAAATCTACATCACCTGGGGCGATCACGACGCCACCGACAACATCATTCATCTGGTGCTGGCCCGCCTGCCTGACGCGCCCAAAGGCCCCAAAGGCATCAGCCTGTTCCTGACGCCCAAGTTTGCGGTGAAGGACGACGGAAGTCTCGGCGACCGTAACGCCTTCCGTCCGGTGGGGGTCGAGCACAAGCTGGGCATCCACGCCTCGCCCACCTGCGTCATGAGCTATGAAGGCGCGACCGCCGAACTGGTCGGTCAACCGAACCAGGGCCTGGCCCATATGTTCGTAATGATGAACGCCGCCCGCCTGGCCGTCGGCGTCGAGGGCGTCGGCATCGCCGAACGCGCCTACCAGCACGCCCTCGCCTATGCGCTGGACCGCCGTCAGGGCCGTTCGGTCTGGACCGGCGAAGCCAATGCCCCGATCTTCGACCATCCCGACGTGCGCCGGATGTTGAGCGTGATGAAGGCCAAGATTTCGGCTGCGCGCGGCATCTGCCTGGCTACAGGCGTCGCCGCCGACCTGGCCAAGCACGCCGGGACCGAAGATGAGCGTCGTCGCTGGAAGGGTCGCGAAGACCTGTTCACCCCCATCGCCAAGGCCTGGTCCACCGATGTCGGCTGCGAGGTCGCCTCGATGGGGATCCAAATCCACGGCGGCATGGGCTTCATCGAGGAGACCGGCGCGGCCCAATACTATCGCGACGCGCGCATCGCTCCGATCTACGAAGGCACCAACGGCATCCAGGCGATGGACCTGGTCGGGCGCAAGCTGTCGATGGACGGCGGCGAATCGGCCAAGGCTCTGATCGCGGACATGAAGGCTACCCTGGTTGATCTGGGCGGTCTCTACAGCGGCAAGCCGGTCGAACGGTTCGCGACGGCCATCGAGGCGGTTCAGGACGCCACGCTCTGGCTGCTGGATCAGAAGGCCGATCCGAATGCAGCGGCAGACGTGCTGGCGGCGGCAGACGCCTATCTGAAACTACTGGGCGACGTCGTCGGCGGCTGGATGCTGGCCAAGGGCGCGCTGGCGGCCAAGGCGAAGCTGGATGCGCAGGACGGCGATCCGGCCTGGCTGCAAGGCAAGCTGGACCTCTACGAAGTCTATGCCGCCAATGTGCTGGGCCATGTCTCCAGCCGACTGGCGGCCATCGGCCAAGGCGGCGAACTGCTGCAACGGATGACGGTGGACGCCTTGGCAGGCTGACGCGCCGCAGCTTTTCTTCATTTGACGTTCGACGCCCGCCGCGCCCAAACTTCACCTTCGGCTATCAAGGGGAGCGACCGATGAATCGTCGGCAACTGATCATGTCCACCGCTGCGACGGCGCTTGCCGCCTCGGCCTCCCCCGCGCTCGCTCGCCAGTCCACCGGATCTCCCATGCCTCAACCGCCCGTCGCCAAGAAGATTCCCGTCGTCATCGAGCAGCTGGGCCGCACCCGGACCGACGACTATCAGTGGATGAAGGACGACAACTGGCAGGCCGTGCTGCGCGACCCGACCCTGATCAAGGCCGAGGTCAAGGAGCATCTGACGGCCGAGAACGCCTATCGCGAGGCCATGATGGCCTCCACCCTCCCCCTGCAGCAGACGATGTTTGCGGAGATGCGCGGTCGCATCAAGGAGGACGATAGCTCCGTCCCCGCGCCGGACGGCGGCTGGAATTACTATGTCGAATACCAGACGGGCGATCAGCATCCGCGTTACATGCGGGTCGAGCGCCAGGGCACGTGGATGGTGGACGGTCAGCCGGTGACGAAGAATTTCGTCATGGCCCCCACGCCCCAACTGCTGCTGGACGCCAACGAACTGGCCAAAGGCAAGGCCTATTCCGAAGTCTCGGCCGCGAGCCACAGCCCGGACCACACCCTGTTCGCCTATGCCGAAGACGCGCAGGGCTCCGAGGTCCACAAGATCTACGTCAAGGACCTGGCGACCGGCGAAGTCCTGCCGGACGTGATCGACAGCGCCACCGGCGACTTCGTCTTCTCGCCGGACAGCCAGTGGATCTTCTGGACCAACCGCGACGACAACGGCCGTCCCGACAAGATCTTCCGCCGTCCGGCCAAGGGCGGCGAGACCACCCTGGTCTATGAAGAGGCCGACGACGGCATGTTCATCGGCGTCGGCCGCACGGCTGACGACCAGTTCATCGTCATCAGCATCCAGAACCAGGAAACGTCGGAGGCGCGCTACATTCCCTCCGCGACCCCCACGGCCGAACCCGTCATGCTTGAGCCGCGTGTGGTGGCCATCCGCTACGACGCGGATCACTGGGGCGATCGCTGGGTGATCCGCACCAATGCGGACGACGCCATAGACTTCAAGATCGTCCAGGCCCCGACCGCGACGCCGGGCAAGGCGAACTGGACTGACCTCGTCCCCCACACGCCCGGGCGCTTCATCGAAGGCCTGGACCTGACGAGCGACCACTTGGCTCGCCAGGAACGCGCCGACGCCAACACCCGGATCATCATCCGCGACCGCGCCGGCGAGGAGCATGAGATCGCCGTCGACGAACCCGCCTTCGCCCTGTCGCTGGCAGGCGCATCCGAGTTCGAGACGACGACCACCCGCTACGCCTACAACTCGCCGTCAACCCCGACCCAGACCTTCGACTACGACATGGCGACGCGCGAGCGGACCCTGCGCAAGACGCAGGAGATCCCGTCTGGCCACAATATCGAAGACTATGTGGTCGAGCGTCTGAACGCCCCCGCTTCGGACGGACAGCTGGTGCCGGTCACGGTGCTGCGCCGCAAATCTACCCCGGTGGATGGCTCCGCGCCCCTGCTGCTCTACGGCTACGGCTCCTACGGCATCCCCATGCCCGCCAGCTTCTCGACCAACCGGCTGTCGCTGGTGGATCGTGGATGGATCTACGCCATCGCCCACATTCGTGGCGGGTCCGACAAGGGCTGGGGCTGGTTCCTCGACGCGAGGAAGATGACGAAAAAGAACACCTTCACCGACTTCATCGCCGCCGCCGAACATCTGATCGATCGCAAATACGCCGCGACCGGCAACATCGTCGCCCAAGGCGGATCGGCCGGCGGCCTGCTGATGGGCGCGGTCAACAATATGCGTCCCGACCTGTGGGCCGGCATCATCGGCCAGGTGCCGTTCGTCGATGTGATCAACACGATGAGCGACACCTCCCTGCCGCTGACGCCGCCCGAGTGGCCCGAGTGGGGCAATCCTATCGAAGACCCGGCCGCCTACGATTACATGATGAGCTACAGCCCCTACGATCAGGTCGAGCCCAAGGCCTATCCGGCGGTGCTGGCCACAGGCGGCCTGTCCGATCCGCGCGTCACCTATTGGGAGCCGGAGAAGTGGGTCGCCAAGCTGCGGCCCGCCACGACCTCGGGCAAGCCGGTTCTGCTGAAGATCAATATGGAAGCGGGGCACGGCGGCGCGGCCGGCCGGTTCGACTATCTGAAGGAGGTCGCCCACGACTACGCCTTCGCCGTCTGGGCCATCGACAAGGGCTGGGAGACGGCGTGAGCGCACCGACGGTTCGCGACGCCCTTCCCGACGACATCGCCGCGATAACGGCCATCTATGCCGAGAGTGTCGCTAATGGTCGCGGCACCTTCGAGCTGGAGGCGCCTGACGAGATGGAGATGGCGTCCCGGCTGGCCGGGGTCGAAGCTCTCGGCCTGCCGCGACTTGTGGTCGAGATCGACGGCGCGGTCGCCGGCTACGCCTATGCCGGGCCTTTCCGCACCCGTCAGGCCTATCGTTACATGGTGGAGGACTCGATCTATGTCGCGCCCTGGGCCAGGGGACGCGGCGTCGCCGGCGCTTTATTGGATGCCCTGATCGCGCGCTGCGAGGCGATGGGGCTTCGTCAGA
Source organism: Brevundimonas sp. (assembly GCF_046295075.1). Classification (GTDB taxonomy): domain Bacteria; phylum Pseudomonadota; class Alphaproteobacteria; order Caulobacterales; family Caulobacteraceae; genus Brevundimonas. The sequence continues at coordinate 63,617 of NZ_JBKBOC010000012.1, forward strand.
TGGTGGCGGTGATCGGCGATTCCGAGAACACAGGGTCCATCGCCCTGCATCGCACGCGCGGCTTCACCGACGCCGGCGTTTTCAAGGCGGCGGGATGGAAGCATGACGACTGGCGCGACGTGGTCTTCATGCAGCGAGCGCTGGGTCAAGGCGGTTCGGCGGCCCCCGACGCCCCCGGCCTGCCGCTGGTGGACAAGAAGCCGACCCGTTGACGCATTGCGACGCGCCTCCCCGACGCCTATCCTGACGCAGTGAAGATCCTTCAATCCCTGTTGCTGCTGATCGGCGCCCTGGCGGTGCTGGCGCTCGGCACGGTCGGCGCGTCCGCGTCGCCTGCTGCGGCAGCGCCTTGCCATGAAACAGGCCAGCCCATGCCGGGCGAGGCTCCCGGCCACGCCCCCAAGGCCATGAAGGCGATGATCTGTTGCGTCGCCTGCGTGGCGACACCGACACTGGATCCCGCGCCCCTGTCCGGCTTGAAGGTCTCACCCGCACGTCTTGCCGCCGGACTGATCGACATGCCTGTCGGTCGGCTTCTGTCGCCCGAACCCGGCCCACCCCGCCTCCTGATCGTCTGACACCGCTCGCGCCTCTCACAGGCGCAATCCGTCACGACCATCAGAGGAGGCCTTGAATGGCTATCCGTATTCTCGCCAGCGCCTGCGCCGGCGTTTCCCTGCTCGCCCTAGCTCAAGCCGCGGCGGCGCAGGATCATTCGCAACACGCTCCACCGACCACGACCGAACCGGCTGCTGACCCGCACGCTGGCCACGACATGCCGATGCCGATGTCAGTTGCGACGCCAGTTGATCACGCCAGCATGGGTCATGCGATGACCAGCCCCTACGGCCCTTGGCCCATGAGCCGCGACGCCTCGGGCACCGGCTGGCAACCCGACGCCGGCGAACATGGCGGCATCCACACCGTCCGGGGCGACTGGATGGTGATGACCCACGCCATGCTCAACTTGGTCTATGATACCCAGTCCGGCTCGCGCGGCGGCGACAAGACCTTTGTCGCCGGGATGTTGATGACCTCGGCGCGGCGCGACTTCGACGACGGTTCGACGCTGAACCTGCGCGCCATGCTCAGCCCCGACCCGCTGATGGGCAAGTCCGGCTATCCGCTGCTTCTGGCCGCGGGCGAGACGGCGGACGGGGTCAGTCCCCTGGTCGATCGCCAGCATCCGCACGACCTCTTCATGGAGCTGTCGGCCAGCTATTCGAAGCGTCTGTCAGACAAGGACAGCGTCTATGGCTACATCGGCCTGCCAGGCGAACCCGCCTTCGGTCCGCCTGCCTTCATGCACCGCATGAGCGCGATGGACAGCCCCGAGGCGCCGATCACCCACCACTGGCTGGACTCGACCCATATCGTCTTCGGCGTGACCACCCTGGGCTGGGCGCATGACCGGTTCAAGATCGAGACTTCGGCCTTCAAGGGACGCGAACCGGACGAGGAACGTTGGGGCATCGATTCGCCACGGCTGGACAGTTGGTCCGTGCGGGCGGCCTGGAACCCGACCGACGAATGGTCGCTTCAGGCCTCCTACGCCGATGTTTCCGCGCCGGAACAGCTTGAGCCGGACGAGGACGAGACCAAATGGTCGGCCAGCGCCATCCACACCCGGCGGCTGGGCGAGACCGGCTGGTGGTCCTCGACCCTGGCCTTGGGCCGCAAGACCAACGATCACGACGAGTCGAAAGACGGCTGGCTGCTGGAGTCCGCCGTCCACCCCAACGACCGCTGGACGGTCTTCGCTCGTGCGGAGCGGATCGAAACGGACGAACTGGTTCCCGGCGTCGGCGGCGGCCACGGTCCGCTCTACACGGTCGGCAAGGCGTCGGTCGGCGTGGTGCGTGACTGGCGGATCGCCGAACACGTCCGGTTCGGTCTCGGCGGTCTCTATGCGATGAACCGTGTGCCGACAGCGCTGGAGCCGCTTTACGGCGGCGATCCCGATGGGGCGATGATCTTCATGCGGCTGAAGATCGACTGACGGCTCAGGCCCGTCCGGCTTCGGCTGGGCGGGCCGGCGGCTCACCCCTATGCCGCACGGCCTCATAGCCGAGCAAAATCACACCGAGGACGAGCATCAGCCCGCCGGCGATCAGCACCAGGCGGACATGCCGGTGCAGGTGATAAAGCAACTCGCCGATCATCGACGGTCCCGCCACATCCCGGATTGGGTCAAATCGATCCGTCTGGGCATCATACTGCACAACGCAGACCTGACCGAGTCCGTGAACGGCGTTCCCTCAGACGAGGCGGCTTTGCACCACAGCCGCGCCGATGAAGCTGGCGAACAACGGATGCGGCGCGAACGGTCGGCTCTTCAGCTCCGGGTGATACTGGACGCCGATGAACCAGGGATGGTCCGGGCGCTCGACCGTCTCGGGCAGGACGCCGTCGGGCGACAGTCCGGCGAAGACAAGTCCACCCTTCTGCTCGATCGCCTCGCGATAGTTGATGTTGACCTCGTAGCGGTGGCGGTGACGCTCGCTGATGGCTGTCGAGCCATAGATCTCGGCGATCTTGGATCCGGCCGTCAGGGTCGAATCATAGGCGCCCAGGCGCATGGTGCCGCCCAGGTCGCCGCCCTGCTGACGCAGGACCCGCTGATTGCCTTGCGTCCATTCGGTCATCAGGCCGACGACCGGCTCGGCGGTCGGGCCGAACTCGGTGGAAGAGGCCTTGGAATAGCCGGCCAGATTCCGCGCCGCTTCGATCACCGCCATCTGCATGCCGAAGCAGATGCCGAAATAGGGAATGTTGCGTTCGCGGGCAAATCGCGCCGCCTCGATCTTGCCTTCCGAGCCGCGCTCGCCGAATCCGCCCGGCACCAGGACGGCATGGGCGCCTTGCAGCCGCTGTTCGCAGGCCTCGGGGTCGCCTTCGAAGGTGTCGGCCTCGACCCAGTCGATGTTGACCTTGACGTTGTTGGCCACACCGCCGTGATGCAGGGCCTCGATCAGGGACTTATAGGCATCCTTGAGCACAGTATATTTGCCGACCACGGCGATAGTGACTTCGCCGTCCGGCTGAAGGCGGCGCCGCGCGATCTCCTGCCACATCGTCAGGTCGGGCTCGGGTGCGTCGTCGAGGCCAAAATGGGCCAGGACTTCGCGGTCCAGACCTTCGCGGTGGTAATCCAGCGGCACGGCGTAGATGTCGGCCGAGTCCATCGCCTGGATCACGCCGCTTTCGCGCACGTTGCAGAACAGACCGATCTTGCGCTTCTCTTCCGCGGGGATCGGAAACTCGCAACGGCACAGCAGGATGTCCGGCTGAATGCCGATGGAGCGCAGTTCCTTGACCGAGTGCTGCGTCGGCTTGGTTTTCATCTCGCCGGCGGTCTTGATGAAGGGCAGCAGCGTCAGGTGGACGAAGCAGGACTGACCGCGCGGCAGGTCCTGGCCCAGCTGACGGATGGCTTCGAAGAAGGGCAGGCCCTCGATGTCGCCGACCGTGCCGCCGATCTCGACCAGGACGAAATCGACCTCTTCCCCGTCATCTGTCAGGGCCTTGGTGAGGCAGAAGGATTTGATCTGGTCGGTGACGTGGGGAATGACCTGGACGGTCGCGCCCAGATAGTCGCCGCGACGTTCCTTCTCCAGAATGGTCGAATAAATTCGGCCCGTGGTGATGTTGTCGGACTTGGCCGCCGACACCCCGGTGAACCGCTCATAGTGGCCCAGGTCCAGGTCGGTCTCGGCGCCGTCGTCGGTCACGAAGACCTCGCCGTGCTGGTACGGGCTCATCGTGCCCGGATCGACGTTCAGATAGGGGTCCAGCTTGCGCAGACGGACCTTGTAGCCACGCGCCTGCAGAAGAGCGCCGAGAGCGGCGGAGGCGAGGCCTTTTCCTAGCGAGGAAACCACGCCGCCGGTGATGAACACATAGCGAGCCATGGGCGGACACCTTACTCCATGATTCGCGAACGGCGCATCGCCCGCTGCGAATCGAACTGTTGATCAAAAGAAGAAAGCGCGCCCTGCGGCGCGCTTTCGGGAAGTCGGGTCGTTGGCCTGACCCTTACTGGGCGGGCTGCTGGGCCGGCGACGTCGTCGCCGACGGCAGGCTGGCTTCCAGGTCGTCGAGCGACGGAGCCGTCGGCTGGGCCGGAGGGGCGGGCTGTTGCTGGGCGGGCGCCTGCTGCTGCGTCTGCGGCGTGGTGGCCAGCGAGCCGACGGCGTCGGCGTCGATCACCGAGACCGAAGCGCGGTCCATGTTGCCGACAACGGTCAGGACGATGGTCAGGCCGAACAGCAGGAAGGCCAGGATCCAGGTCACCTTGGTCAGAAGGTTGCCTGCGCCGCGCGCCGTCATGAAGCCCGACGGTCCGCCGCCCATGCCCAGGGCGCCGCCCTCGGAACGTTGAAGCAGCACCACGCCCGTCAGGGACACGGCGATGATGATGATGGCGACGAGCAGGATGGTCTGGAGCATGGCGTCATTCATGTGGGCGCGGATCTGCGCCGATCAAGCGGCGGCCTCTATCATCGAAGCCGGCTCGGAGCAAACGTCAGGCGGCCGCTTTGACGATAGGCATGAAATCTTCGGCCTTCAGCGACGCCCCGCCGACCAGGGCGCCGCCGACTTCCGGCGTGGCCAGAATGTCCTGGGCGTTTTCGGGCTTCACCGAGCCGCCGTACAGGATCGGCGCGGTTCGCGCGCTGTCGCCTAGCCGCTTGATCATGGCGGCACGGATGGCGGCATGGACTTCGGCGATTTGTTCCAGCGTCGGCGTCAGACCGGTCCCGATGGCCCATACCGGCTCATAGGCCACGGCGAAGTCGCGCTCGGACAGACCCATCGGCAAGGAACCCTCGACCTGTGCGGACACAACGGCGATGGCCTCGCCCGCCTCGCGTTGCTCCAGCGTTTCGCCGACGCAAACGATGGGCTCCAGCCCCGCAGCGATGGCGGCCTCGACCTTGGCGGCAACGTCAGCATCGGTCTCGCCAAAGGCGGTGCGGCGTTCCGAATGCCCAAGGATCACGACGGTCGCACCCGCATCGGCCAGCATTTCCGCCGATACCGAGCCGGTGAAGGCGCCGACCGGCTTCTCATGGCAGTCCTGACCGCCCACGGCGACGTCGCTGCCCGCCAGCGCCGCACGCATCCGGTCGATCAGCGTAGCCGGCGGGCACAGAACGACCCTAGGCCCCTGCCCCGCTGCGCTGACGGCGTCTCTTATCATTTCAGCCTGCGCCAAGGCGGCCGACAGGCCGTTCATCTTCCAATTGCCGACGATCAACTTCACGGATTGTTTCATGGCCGCCTCTCTAGAAGGCGAAAACCGCGAAGCCAAGGGGCTCCGCCGCAATCCGAACACGATGCCGTCCTTGCAGCAGCGTGCCCGGCCCGACTATACGCGACCACTGACGCCAACATCGGCCCCAATCTCGGCCAGTCTCGGGTTTTCGAATGCTCACCGCCTTCCGCGCCTTCTCTCGATCCAAATGGGCGGCCGCCCTCCTTGTCCTGATCGCGATCAGCTTCGTGATCGTCGGCGCGCGGATGGACGTGTTCTCGAACCTGGGTCCCAAGCACGTCATCGATGCGGGCGACCGTTCGATGAACGAGGTGGAGTTCCGCACGGCCTTCGATCAGGTGCGTGAACGCCTGCAGCAGCAGGTCGGCCGTCCTCTGACCAACGAGGAACTGGTCGCGGAGAACATCCACACCCGGTTCCTGACCGAGCAGACCCAGCAGCTGGGCTTCCTGAACTGGGCCTGGAAGGCGGGCATCCGCCCCGGCAAGGAACTGATCGTCAAGCAGATCCGCCAGATCCCGGCCTTCTTCAACTCGGTCACCGGCCAGTTCGACCAACAGGCCTATGAGGCCGCCCTGGCCCAGCAGAACCTGACCCCGGCCATGCTGGAACAGGACCTGCGCGACCAATACGTCACCGAACACTTCGGCGCGGCCGTCTTCGCCGGCGCCCGCGTGCCGCGCATCTATGGCGCGCTGCTGGCCGGCTCGGCCTTCGAAAGCCGCGACGGTCGCTGGTTCGAGGTCACGTCTGCAATGGCGGGCCAGGTCCCCGCCCCGACCGACGCCCAGCTGAACGCCTTCATCCAGGAAAACGCCGAACGCCTGCGTGCGCCGGAGTTCCGCATGGTCTCCGTCGTCCTGTTCACGCCTGAAGCCTCGGCCGCGACGCCGATTTCGGACGACCGCATCCGCGAGCGTTTCGAGTTCAAGAAGGACACTCTGGGCAAGCCCGAAACCCGCACCTTCGTCACCCTGACGGCGCCCAACCGCGAAACGGCCCAGAAGATCGCCGCCGCCCTGCGCGCCGGCCAGTCGCCTGCCGACGCCGGTCGCGCCAACAACGTCACGCCGGCGACCTTCGACGCCACTCCGCGTTCGGCCATCGGCGACGCCGCGACGGCCGGCGCCGTCTTCGGCCTACAAGCCAACCAGGTTTCCGACCCGGTCCAGGCCGGCGTCGGCTTCGCAGTCGCCAAGGTCACAGCAATCCAGCCCGCAGCGCCTGCGACGCTGGAGAGCGCACGTGAAGAACTGATCCAGGAACTGCGCGCCGAAGACGTGAAGACCCAAACCTACGCCAAGGTCGAGAAATACGAATCCGCCCGCACGTCCGGCAAGAACCTGGCCGACGCCGCCCGCGAAGCCGGCGGCCGCGTGGTCGATCTGCCGCCCTTCACCCGCGACGGCAAGCTGCCGAACGCCCAGGCGCTGAACGCCCCGCCGCAAATCTTCGAGACGGCCTGGGGTCTGACCAAGGGCGGCGAAAGCGACGTGATCGACGCCGGCCAGGGCCAGTATTTCGCCGTGCGCGTGAACGACATCCGTCCGTCGGCCCTGCCGACCCTGGCCGAGGTGCGCGAGCCCCTGACGGCCCAATGGATCCAGCGCGAAACGATGCGTCGTCTTTCGACAAAGGCGGAAGAACTGACCACCCGCGTCCGCAACGGCGAGGACATCGCCGCCGTGGCCCGCTCGGTCAATGCGCCCCTGACGGTCAGAACCGGCGTCGTTCGCAACCAGGCGACGCAGGACTCGCTGGGTCAGGGCGTGCTGCAAGGTCTGTTCGGCCAGTCCAAGGGCCAAGCCTTCTCGCAACCCGCGTCGCAAACCGCCTATGTCGTTGGTCGCGTGGACAACGTCCTTGCCGCCAATCCCGCCGCGGCAGGTCCGTTGGCCGAACAGGTTCGTCCGCGTCTGACGCAGGAACTAGTCCAGGCCATGGTCGAGACGTCCTTCGCCGCCGGCGCCCAACGCTCCAAGGCCAAGAACGACCCGGTTCAGGCCCGCTCGGCCCTGGGCCTTTCGGCCGACGCGACGCCCGCAGCCCCGGCGCAATGACCGAGGCCGTATCGGGGCAAGCCGACTTCGACGCCTTCGCCTCCGGCCTCTCGGCCGGCAGGCCGCAGGTGGTGGTGCGCCGGATCATCGACGACCTGGAAACGCCGGTCTCGGCCTATCTGAAGCTCGGTCGCCACCGCCCCTACGCCTGTCTGCTGGAATCGGTAGAAGGCGGTGCGGTCAAGGGACGGTATTCGATCCTGACGCTGGACCCGGACGTCGTCTGGCGCTGTCGTTCGAATGCTGCGGAACTGTCGCGCGGGCCGGACATCGCCGAGGGGCGGTTCACGCCCGAAGCCCTGCCAACGCTGCAATCGCTGCGCGCCCTGATCGCAGCGTCGAAGTTCGACCTTCCCGATGGCCTGCCGCCCATGGCCGCCGGTCTGTTCGGTGTCTTCGGTTACGACATGGTGCGTCTGCTGGAGCCGCTGGGCGCGCCCAACCCCGATCCGCTGGATCTGCCGGACGCCGTTCTGACCCGTCCGTCGCTGGTCGCCATCTTCGATTCCGTGCGTCACGAAATCGTTCTGGTCTCCGCCGCCTATCCCGACGCCGGCATCGCCCCGCGCGAGGCCTTCGATGCCGCCGTGGCGCGACTGGACGCCTTCGAGACCGCGCTGCGCGAGCCCCTGCCCGTCCGCGCCGCGCCGCAGGAAACGCCAGCGCCGACCTTCACCTCAGCCGTGGACGAGGCCTCGTTCGGCGAAATGGTCGCCAAGGCCAAGGACTACATCGGCGCGGGCGACATCTTCCAGGTCGTGCTCAGCCACCGGTTTTCGGCGCCCTGGACCGAGGATCCGTTCGCCTTCTATCGGTCCCTGCGTCGCCAGAACCCCTCGCCCTATCTGTTCTATCTGAACTTTGAGGGCTTCCAGCTGGCCGGTTCCAGCCCCGAGATTCTGGTTCGGCTGAAGGACGGCGAGGTCACCATCCGACCGCTTGCCGGCACCCGTATGCGGGGCGCGACCCCAGAGGCGGACAAGGCGCTGGAAGTCGAACTGCTGGCCGATCCCAAGGAACGGGCCGAGCATCTGATGCTGCTGGACCTGGGCCGCAACGACGTCGGCCGCGTCGCCGCGCCGGGCACGGTCGAGGTGACCGAGAGCTTCGTCGTCGAACGCTACAGCCAGGTCATGCACATCGTCTCCAATGTTCGCGGCAAGGCCGACCCGAACCTGGACGCTGTCGACACCCTGCTGGCGGCGCTTCCCGCCGGCACCCTGTCGGGCGCGCCCAAGGTGCGGGCCATGGAAGTGATCGACGAGCTGGAGACCGAAAAGCGCGGCGTCGGCTACGGCGGCGGCGTCGGCTATATCTCGGCCGGCGGCGAGGCGGACATCTGCATCACTCTGCGCACCGCCCTGTTCGCAGACGACCGGATTTTCGTCCAAGCCGGCGCGGGCGTGGTCGCAGACAGCGATCCTGCGGCCGAATACGCCGAAACCCAGCACAAGGCGCGCGCGCCAATGCGGGCGGCCGACGACGCCTGGCGCTTCCGCACCGGCAATCGTTAGCGCGTAACGGTCATCGTCGGATCGTCGAAGTGAACGCCAGGACCGACGATGACGACGCCCGCCATCAGCACGGCCGCGGTCGCGGCGAATGCAGCGGCGCCTAGGGCGGCGACCGGGTTGGGCTTCGTCTCGACCACGACCAGCTTCGCCTTGGCGGCGGCGATCTTGGCGGCGATTTCTTTTTCAGCGGCGAGTTTCACAGCCGCATTTATCTCCGGGTCGGGTTAAAATGCGCTTTACCGCCGCGCCCGCTTGGCTCGGACGCCCGTCGAGCCTAGAAGCCAAGCCATGATCCTCGTCGTCGATAACTACGACAGCTTCACCTACAACCTCGTCCACTACCTCGCGGAGTTGGGCGCGCCGACGCATGTGGTGCGCAACGACGACCTGACGGTGGACGAAGCGTGGGCGCTGAACCCCGCCGCCGTGCTGTTGTCGCCCGGCCCCTGTGCGCCGGACCAGGCCGGCATCTGCCTGCCGCTGATCGAGACCGCTCCGCCGTCGATGCCGATCCTGGGCGTCTGCCTGGGCCATCAGGCGATCGGCCAGGCCTTCGGCGGCGACGTGATCCGCGCCAAGACCCTGATGCACGGCAAGACCTCGCCGATCCTGCACGAGGGCAAGAGCGTCTTCGCCGGTCTGCCGTCGCCCTTCACAGCCACCCGCTATCATTCGCTGGCCGTGAAGCGCGAGAGCCTGCCCGACTGTCTGGAGGTCACGTCCTGGACCGCCGATGGCGAGATCATGGGCCTGCAGCATCGCACCCGCCCGATCCACGGCGTGCAGTTCCATCCGGAGTCCATCGCCACCGAACACGGTCACGATATGCTGGCCAACTTCCTGGAGATCGCCGGCGTGAAGCGCCTCGCGGCCGCTTGACGGTGGAAGACGGATTCAAGCCGATCCTCGCCCGACTGGTCGAGGGCCATCCGCTGACATCGCAACAGGCGCACGACTTCTTCGCCGCCTGCCTGCGTGGCGAGCCGACCCCGTCGCAAGTCGCCGCCGCCGTCACCGCCATGCGGATGCGCGGCGAGACGGTGGATGAGATCGCCGCCTTCGCCGGCGCGATGCGAGAGGCGGCGCTGACGCTGGATCATCCCTACGAGGTGATCGACACCTGCGGCACCGGCGGCGACGGTCAGCACACCTATAACATCTCCACGGCCGCCGCCCTCGTTCTGGCCGGCGCTGGCCTCAAGGTCGCCAAGCACGGCAACCGGGCGATGTCTTCGAAATCAGGGTCTTCCGACGTTCTGTCGATCTTGGGCGTTAACCTGATGGCGGATCAGGCTCAACAGAGGAAGGCGCTGGACGAGGCCGGCATCTGCTTCCTGTTCGCCCCCGCCTACCACGGGGCCATGCGGCATGTCGGGCCCGTGCGGGCCGAGATTGGTTTCCGCACCGTTTTCAATCTTTTGGGCCCACTTTCAAACCCGGCGTCTGCGAAACGCCAGGTCATGGGCGTCTATGATCCTCGCCTGCTGGAGCCCCTGGCTGAGGTGCTGGGTCGGCTCGGCGCGACGCGCGCCTGGACGGTCCATGGACAGGGCCTGGACGAACTGGCGACCTCTGGATCGACGGAAGTGGCTGAATGGAGGGACGGCGCGGTTCGCCGTTTCCAGGTCACGCCCGAGGACGCCGGCCTGCCCCGCGCCTCCATCGAAGACATCCGTGGCGGCGACGCCGAGGAGAACGCCGTCGCCCTTCGCGCCTTGCTCGCGGGAGCCGCCGGTCCCTACCGCGACATCGTGCTGCTGAACGCCGCCGCCGCCCTCGTGGTATCGGACCGGGCGGCCGACCTTGCCGAAGGCGCTGTCCTCGCCGCCGCAGCCATCGACGATGGCCGGGCCGCCGAGGCTCTGGAGCGTCTGGCCCGCATCACCTCCACGCCGCTGGAAAGCCAAGACCCCGCATGACCGACGTTCTGGACCGTATCGCCGCCTACAAGCGTGAAGACGTCGCCGCCCGCATGGCCGCGACCTCGCAGGACGCGATCGAGGCGTTGGCCCGCACCGCTTCGGCTCCGCGTGGTTTCCGCGCCGCCCTAGAGCGTGTGGTAGAAGAAACCGGCCGCCCCGCCCTGATCGCAGAGATCAAGAAGGCCAGCCCGTCTAAGGGCCTGATCCGTCCCGACTTCGACCCGCCGGCCCTGGCACGTGCTTACCAAGCGGGCGGCGCGGCGTGCCTCTCGGTCCTGACCGACGGTCCCAGCTTCCAGGGCGATGACGCCTATCTGGGCCAGGCTCGTGACGCGGTCGCCCTGCCCTGTCTGCGCAAGGACTTCCTGGTCGATCCCTGGCAGGTGGCCGAAAGCCGCGCCCTGGGCGCCGACTGCATCCTGATCATCCTGGCCATGGTCGATGATCGGCTGGCTGCAGAACTGCTGTCCGAAGCCGAGCGCTTCGGCATGGACGCCCTCATCGAAACGCATGACGAGGAAGAGATGGCCCGCGCCTGTGCGCTCGGCGGTGATCTGGTCGGGGTCAATAATCGGTCGCTGCGCACCTTCGAGGTCGATCTGGAAGTGACCGAGCGCCTGTCGATGCTCAGCCCCGTCCGCGCCCTGCTGGTCGCCGAAAGCGGCATCTTCACGCCCGAGGATGTCGAGCGCGTCTCGGCCGCCCACGCCCAGGCCATTCTGGTCGGAGAGAGCCTGATGCGTCAGGCGGATGTCGAGGCGGCGACGCGGCAACTGCTGGCGGCCTGATCGCATTCCTTGCGTCACGCGGCGTCCCAAAGGCGCTGTTAAGTTGACATTAGGAAGGAACACTTACAGAACATCGACAAATGTTCACGGCCCGTTCCGATTCGTCGGCGGGCGCATGAGGGCCTGGCGATGCTCACGCGCAAGCAGCACGAACTGCTGATGTTCATCCACGAACGGATTCAGGAGACGGGCGTCTCTCCCTCGTTCGACGAGATGAAGGAGGCGCTAGACCTGGCGTCCAAGTCGGGCATCCACCGGCTGATCACAGCGCTGGAGGAGCGCGGCTTCATCCGCCGCCTCGCCCACCGCGCTCGCGCCCTGGAAGTCACCAAACTGCCCGAACAGGCCACGGCCGGCGCGCCGCGCGGCCGGGCCGGGTTCAAGCCTGACGTCATCGAAGGCGGCGGTGGCCGCGCCCTGGCGCCGCTTGCGGCCAATGATACCCGAGAACTGCCGTTGATGGGCAAGATCGCCGCCGGCACGCCGATCGACGCCATCGAGCACGAGACGGCGCGCTATCCCGTTCCTGAATCCATGCTGGGCTCGGGCGAACACTACCTGCTTGAGATCGAAGGCGATTCGATGATCGAGGCGGGCATTCTGAACGGCGACATGGTGGTCATCAAATCGACCGACAACGCCTCCTCGGGCGAGATCGTCGTGGCGCTGGTCGAAGGCGAACACGCGACGCTGAAGCGGCTTCGCAAGAAGGGCGCCTCCATCGCGCTGGAGCCCGCCAACCGCAACTACGAAACCAAGATCTACGGTTCGGATCAGGTCGCCGTTCAGGGCAAGCTGGTCGGCCTCATGCGCCGCTATCACTGACGTCCGGGTTGGGCTGGCGTGCCCAGGGGCGGTCGCCCCGCACGTCGGCCGTCCAGACGGCGCGCCATCGGCCCGTTTCAGACGGACTGACACGCCATAACTCGACCGCGCCGCCTCTGGCGAAATCGATGCCGTCGAGCAGCAGGCGATCCTGACAAGCACGTGGGATCGAGGTGACGACCGCACGCACGCTGACGACGGGGGCCGCGCGGCATAAGGCCTCCATCTGGTCCGGACTGGGAGCCTTGCGTCCCCACCAGATCGCGACAGGACCGACTTGCTCAGCCTCTGGCCGACAAGAAAAGCGCTCGCAAGCCCAGCCCGTCTCCGGCCGATCCGTCATGGTCAGGCCGCGTCTTCGCGACCACAGATCGACGGCGAACTCTCGGACGCCGGGCCTGACGACAATCGCCGCCTTCTCGCGGTGAAATGCGGCGTTTGTCCCCCCGTCGCCGATCCACACATCCGGCGTCGGCGCGCGCGGCCAAACCAGTACGGCCGCCGCCAGCGGCAGGCTCAGCCACCTCAGTCGTCCCTGCCACAGACAGACGAACAGCACCCCCAGGAAGGCGATCGGCAGGACATAGTCCGGCGCACTGGCCACCGTTCGCACCGCTCCCGGCAGCCCCGCCGTCCAGGTTCCGATCGCCAGCATCAGATCGACGCCCCATCCCGCAACCGCCAGGAAAGGCCCGCCCAATCCCAGCGGCTCCAACGCCGCGCCGATGGCCAGGGCCGGCATCAGAATGAAGTCCGCAACCGGCGACGTGGCCAGGTTCGCCAGCAACCCATACATGGCCGTGCGATTGAAATGCTGCATGGCGAACGGCCCGGTCGCTAGCCCCGCCACGACGCTGGCCGCTACGGCCGCCGTCAGCCATCCGCCGAACCGCTGGATCGCCAGGATCGGCCACGGGGCGGAAATCTCTCGCGTCCGCTTGGGCCAGGCCTCGACCAGGGCGACCAAGGCGGCGGTCGCCGCGAACGACATCTGGAAGCCCGGAGTGACGATGGCTTCCGGCTGGATGGCCAGGACGATGAAGGCCGCGACGGCCAGGCCGTGCATCGTCACCGCCTGCCGATCCAGCAGGATGGCCAGAAAGGCGATGGAGGCAGTGATGGCCGCCCGCTCGGCCGGGGGCGGCGCACCCGACACCACCAGATAGACGCCCAACGCCGTCAGCCCGGCCATGGCCGCGACCTTCTTGCCGTGAACCCGCAGGGCCAGCCAAGGCCAGGCCGCCACGCCCAGCCGCACGGCGAAGAAGACGAAACCGCCGACGATGGCCATGTGCAGACCGGACACCGACAGGATGTGCGCCAGGCCGGAATCCCGCATGACGTCCATGTCCTCCTGACTGATCCAGGTTTCGTGGCTGGTGGTCATGGCGGCGGCGATTCCGCCCGTCCGCTCGCCCAGGCGCGCCACGATCCTTTCCGCCAAGGCATAGCGCGCGCCATTTACGGCCATCGCCAACCGAAGCCGCCATGGCGGCGGCGCGAGATCGGCCGGCCGTGTCTCACCCAGGGCGAAGGCCACACCGCCCATACCCTGGAAGAAGGCGTTGCGGCCGAAATCATAGGCGCCGGGGCTGGCCGGCGCAGGCGGCGGATTGAGGATGCCGAACAGACGGATCGCCTCGCCGGGCCTGGGCGGTTCGCCCCTCACCGTCGCCCGCAAACGCACCGGGGTCTGTTCAGGCGTCAGTCCGCGTATCCAGACCGGCGCGATCACGATCCGCGCACCCCTCTGGCCAGGACTGTCTACGTCCACGACCCAGGCCTCGATCACGGTCGGCTCGCTCATTGCGGGCGCGATTGGGGCGGCGACCATTTCGGTGCGGACCTTGGCGGCCGCCAAACCGCCGGCGACACAGGCCAGCATCAATAGCGGCCAAGTCAGACGCCGCGCCCATCCCCGCCGCCTCGCCGCGATCCAGACTGCAAAGGCGACGACTGCGCCCAGCAACAGAGGCCACAACCCTGGCTCGATCCGCAGGGCGAAATAGACCGCGGCGCCGGCGCCGAATGCGACCGGCGCCCACAACCGCCATCGCAGTGTCTGCGCCGCGACCTCCTCGCCCAACCACGCGCGCAATCGCGCGGCGGGGGTAGGCTTTGCCGCGTCGGAGCGTATAAGGGCCTCGCTTACGGACCCATCGCCTATGACCTCACCCGCCTCGACTGTCGTCACCCGCTTCGCCCCCTCGCCGACAGGCTATCTGCATATCGGCGGGGCGAGAACCGCTTTGTTCAACTGGCTGTACGCCAAGAGACACGCTGGGCGTTTCCTGATCCGGGTCGAGGATACCGATCGCGAACGCTCGACCGATGAAGCGGTGAAGGCGATCTTCGACGGCCTGAGCTGGCTGGAGCTGTTCGCCGACGAAGAGCCGGTGTTCCAGTACAGCCGCGCCGACCGCCACCGCGAGGTGGTCGATCAACTGCTCGAAACGGGCCACGCCTACCGCGACTTCACTTCTGCCGAGGACACCGGCCGTCTGCGTGACGAAGCCAAGGCCGAAAGACGCTCATTCGAATCGCCTTGGCGCGACCGCGAGCCCACGGTCGATGATCTGGCCCTGCCCCATGTCGTGCGCTTCCGCCGCCCCAAGGCGACGACCGTCACCGTCGCCGACGAAGTTCAGGGTTCGGTCAGCTGGTCCACCGAAGATCTCGACGACCTGGTGCTGCTGCGCTCGGACGGTGCGCCGACCTATAACCTCGCCGTCGTCGTGGACGACCACGACATGGGCGTGACCCACGTCATTCGCGGCGATGACCATCTGAACAACGCCGCCCGTCAGAGCCTGATCTACGACGCCCTGGGCTGGACCCGGCCGACCTTCGCCCACATCCCCCTGATCCACGGGCCCGACGGCGCCAAACTGTCGAAACGGCACGGGGCCCAGGCGGTGCATGAATATGCCGAGATGGGCTATGTGCCCGAGGCCATGCGCAACTATCTGGCCCGTCTGGGGTGGGCGCACGGCGATGACGAGCTGTTCAGCGACGCCCAGGCGGTGGAATGGTTCGACCTCGCGGGCATCGGCAAGGCCCCCGCTCGTCTGGACTACGACAAGCTGGCCCACGTCAATTCTCACTGGCTGCGACTTGCGGACGACGAGCGCCTGGCCAAGCTGACGCTGGACATGCACCTGCAGCGCGGCCACATCCTCGCCGAGGCGGACGAAGCCCGGCTTCAACGCGCCATGCCCTTCTTGAAGGACCGCGCCAAGACAGTGCTGGACCTGGCCGATCAGACCGCATTCGTCCTGAAGACTCGCCCGCTGGTTCTCGACGACAAGGGACTGGCCCTGCTGACCGGTGAGACGCTGGAGCGCCTCGGTCGCCTGCGTGACCGGCTGGCTCTGTTCCAGTCCTGGGACGTTTTCGCGCTGGAAGCCGAGCTCAAAGCCTTCGCCGAATCCGAGGGCGTCGGCTTCGGCAAGATCGGTCCGCCGATGCGTATGGCTCTTACCGCAGGGTCAACATCACCTGATATTGCACGAACTTTGTCGGCTCTTGGGCGCGACGAAAGTCTCGGGCGCTTGGATGATGCGCTGCAACAGACTAAGTGATCACCCACAAACCAAAAAGCGGCCGACGCCTCCCCGCGCCTGGACGTATGATGCAAAGGGGCATTCATGACTGAACAAGCCAAACCCGCCAGCTCGGCGACCCTGTCCTTCGAGGACAAGACCGTCGAGTTGCCGGTCCTTTCGGGCTCCACCGGCCCGGACGTCATCGACATCCGCAAGCTCTATGCGGGAACGGGCGCCTTCACCTTCGATCCGGGCTTTACCTCCACCGCTGCGTGCGAATCGGCCCTGACCTATATCGACGGCGACGCCGGCGTGCTGCTGCACCGTGGCTATCCCATCGACCAGCTGGCGTCGAAGTCGAACTTCGTGGAGGTCTGCCACCTGCTGCTGCACGGCGAGCTGCCGACGGCCGAGCAGTTCGAGAAGTTCGAAGACAGCATCACCATGCACACGATGCTGCACAGCCAGTTCGACCGCTTCTTCGAGGGTTTCCGCCGCGACGCCCACCCGATGGCCATCATGGTCGGCACCGTCGGCGCCCTGTCAGCCTTCTATCACGACAGCCTGGACATCCATGATCCGGTCCAGCGCGACATCTCGGCCATCCGCCTGATCGCCAAGATGCCCACCATCGCGGCCCGCGCCTAT
This sequence comes from Brevundimonas sp., assembly GCF_046295075.1. Classification (GTDB taxonomy): domain Bacteria; phylum Pseudomonadota; class Alphaproteobacteria; order Caulobacterales; family Caulobacteraceae; genus Brevundimonas. The sequence goes on from NZ_JBKBOC010000012.1 coordinate 80,197, forward strand.
AAATATCACATCGGCCAGCCGTTCGTGTCGCCGCGCAACGACCTGTCCTACGCCGAGAACTTCCTGCGCATGTGCTTCGCCGTGCCGGCCGAGGACTATAACGTCGATCCGGCCCTGGTGCGCGCCATGGACCGCATCTTCACCCTGCACGCCGACCACGAACAGAACGCCTCCACCTCGACCGTCCGCCTGGCCGGTTCGTCGGGCGCCAATCCCTTCGCCTGTATCGCCGCCGGCATCGCCTGCCTGTGGGGCCCGTCGCACGGCGGCGCCAACGAAGAGGCGCTGACCATGCTCAAACAGATCGGCACGCCGGAAAACATCCCCGATTTCATCCAGGGCGTGAAGGACCGCAAGTACAAGCTGATGGGCTTCGGCCACCGCGTGTACAAGAACTACGATCCGCGCGCCAAAGTCATGCAACAGTCGGCCTATGAAGTCCTGGCCGCCACGGGCCGCGAGAACGACCCTCTGTTCCTGGTCGCCAAGGAGCTGGAGAAGGTCGCCCTGTCGGACGAATACTTCACTTCGCGCAAGCTGTTCCCGAACGTCGACTTCTATTCGGGCATCACCCTGTCGGCGATGGGCTTCCCGACCAGCATGTTCACCGTGCTGTTCGCCCTGGCCCGCACCGTGGGCTGGATCGCCCAGTGGCAAGAAATGATGGCCGATCCGTCGCAGAAGATCGGCCGCCCGCGTCAGCTCTACACGGGCCCGACCGAGCGCGACTACGTGCCGATCGAACAGCGCGGCTGATCGACGGCTTCACGTCTGAAAATGTAGAACGCCGGGGAGCCATCCCCGGCGTTTTTGTTTGCCGTCAGACCAGCTTCAGATCGGCGAACCGCGCGGCCAGATCGTCCAGATCGCGGTGCATGTGCGCCACGCCGATGGCGGCGGCGCCCAAGGCCATGTCGTCGCCCTCCACGGCGATGGACAGGGCCAGGCTCTGGTTGATCGGCCCCATCGGCGCGGCGGCCTTACCCTGCGAAAGGGCTTCCAGCCGCGCCACCGCACGCGCAGCGTCCTGCGACCAGGGATCCAGCCTCGCGCCTGCGCCTTCGGCCTGAAAACCACGCCCCAGAATCACGATGTCGCTGCGCACACGCCAGAAGGCGCGCGCCAAGGCGGCGCGGTCGGCCGTTTCACGCTGCGGCCCCGGCAGATCGATCACGTTCTTCGCCGCCTGGCCCAGCGCATCCAGCCGTCGTTTCAGATCGGCATGGCGTCGGGTGATCTCGGACGCGTCCGACGGATCGCCCTTAGACACAAAAGCCAAAAGCGCCGCCGCTTCGCCTGCCGCCTCACGCGCCTGCAGCTTGAACGACTGGCGGGCGTGCCGGGGAAACAGCGCCAGGATAGCCAGGACCCCCACGCCGCTGCCGACCAGGATTTCCATCACGCGATCCAGCGCCAGCGAGGCCGGCCCTTCCGCCCCGGTCCCGCCGGCGATGACGATGGTCGCCGTCACGGGTGCGATCTTCAGCCAGGGGCGCCCGGTTCCGAAAAACGCCAGCAAGGCCGTGGATGCGGCGATGCTCAGGGCCATGCTTTCCATGCCGGGCGGACGCAGGAAGGCGAAGACCGCACCGGCCAACGCGCCCGTCACCGTGCCGATCGCCCGATCCCGCGCGACGGTCAGCACCCCGCCCCCGACGCTGGCCTGGATGACGACGATGGCGGAGATCACGCTCCAGTAGGGGTGCGGCAGGTTCAGCCAGGTGGCGAGATAGAGGGCCGCCATGGCGCCGACCGCCATCTGCAACGCGGCCCGCACCTCGGCAGCGCGCCGAGGACTGAGGGCCCGCCCCATCGTCAGCTCTTCAGCTTGGCGGCGATGACTTTCAGCACCGCGTCCGCCGCCAACTCCGACGGGTCCGCTCCGCCGCGCCCCATCAAGTCCAGGGCCGCTGTCTGACGTTGCGCCTGCTCGACCGCCATGGCCGGATCGGAGAGCAACCGACCGACCGCCGCCGCCAGGATGGCGGGCGTCGCCTCATGCTGGATGAACTCCGGTGCGATCCTGTCGTCGGCGGCGACGTTGAACAGAGTGACGTGTTTCGCCGTCACCATCCGCTTCATCAGCTGATAGCTCAGCCCGTCGATCCTGTAGGCGATGACCATCGGCGCGCCGGCCAGGGCCAGCTCTGTCGAAACCGTGCCGCTTGTGGCCAGGGCGACCGTCGCGGCGCGCATGGCGTCGTACTTCTCGGCCTCGTCCACCAGATGCGCCCGGAACGGCCAGGCGGCGACCCGTCCCGCGACATCCCTTGCCACGGTCCCGGCGGCGACGACGGCGATTTCCAGCGTCGGATCAATGGCCTTCAACTTGCCGATCGCCGCCTCATAGACCGGCGTCATCCGCGTGATTTCGCTGGGGCGGCTGCCTGGAAGCACCAGCAGCAGCTTGGCGTCGGCGGCGATGCCGCGTCGCGCACGGAAGGCTGCGCCGTCGGCGCCGGTCATATCGACGTGCAGGGCGGAAGAGCCGACCACGGTCGTCGGCAAACCTTCACGCTCGAACCAGGGGGCGTCGAAGCTATATAGCGCCAGCAGATGATCCACCGCACCCGCCAGCGTCCTGGCCCGGCCCGGCCGGGACGCCCACACCTGCGGCCCGACGTATTTTATCAGAGGCACATCCGGCCGCGCGGCGCGGATGGCCTTGGCCACACGAATGGTGAAGCCCCAGCTGTCGATCAGGACCACGGCGCCGGGCTTTTCTCGTTCGGCCAACGCCGCCGTCTCCTCGACGCGGCGCTTGACCTTGCCGTAGGCGCGCAGGCCCTCGATCCAGCCCAGGATCGACAGTTCGGCGATGTTGAACGGGCTGACCACGCCTTCTATCGCCATCCGGGGACCGCCGACGCCGACGAAAGTGACGTCCGCACCCAGCCGCGCTTTCAACGCCCTGGCCAGACCGGCGCCGAGCGCATCACCCGAGGCCTCGGCCGCCACCAGCATGATCTTCAAGGGGCGGCTCATCGCGCTTCGCCCCAGACGAACAGACCCAGACGGTCGGCCGCCGCGATTATGGCCGCGCGGTCGATCAGGATCAGCCGTCCCGCCACCCCGCCGATGCCGGCCAGACCCGCCGCCGCCGCCATCTCGACCGTGCGCGGCCCGATCACCGGCATGTCCACCCGCAGGTCCTGGATTGGCTTGGGCGCCTTGCCCAGCGCGCCCTTGCGATCGCCGGCCGAGCCGCGCAGATCGGCCGGTAGCCCGGCGACCCGGCTGAGCATGGCGTCGGTCCCTTCCTGCGCCTCGACCGCCAGGACAAGGCCGTCACAGACGACGGCACCCTGCCCGATGTCCAGTTCGCCCGATTTTTCCGCGACGTGCAGCGCCTTCTTCAGGTCGGCCAGCTGCTCCGGCGTCGGCGACACGGCGCCCAGCGCCCCGGCAGCCAGCATTTCACCGCCCAGAATGTCGTCGGCGCCCTCGACGGCGAAGCCCTCGGCCTCGAACACTGACAGGATCTTGCGCAACAGGGCGTCGTCGCCCTTGGACGCCGCCGCCACGATGCCGGGCAGTAGGGTCGCGCCCTTGAAATCGGGCTTCAACGTCTTGAAATCCGGCCGATTGACGATGCCAGCCAGACAGACAGTCGTGCAGCCCTCTGCCTTCAGCGCCTTCAGGATCGCCCCGATCTGCGCCATGCCGAACTCGGCGCCGGGCCAGCACGCCAGATGGGGATCGGCGAACCCGGCCAAGCGGATCAGGAAGACTGGCCGCCCCTCGGCGTCGCACCGCGCCGCCACCGCCGCCGGCAGGTCGCCGCCGCCGGCGATCAGGCCCAGCTTGCCAAACCCAGTCATTCCGCGTTCGGCAGGCACAGCGGACGCCGCCCGCCGTCGCGGATGAAGGCGATGATCTCCATGATCTCGGGCAGGTCGGCATAGGCCTGGGCCACGCCGTCGATCCGACCCGCAAATTCGCCCTGCCCCTCGAACAGGTCACGATAGGCCGCCAGCAACCGCCGCACCTGGTCCTTGCCGTAGCCTTTGCGCTTCAGCCCGATCAGGTTCAGCCCGCGCAGCCGCGCATGATTGCCCCAGGCCGAGCCGTAGGGGATGACGTCGCGGGTCACGGCGGCCAGACCGCCGATGATCGCCCCCTGCCCCACACGTCCGTTCTGGTGGACGGCGCACAGCCCGCCCAGGAAGACCTTGTCCCCGACGTGGGCATGGCCGCCAAGGGTGGCGTTGTTGGCCATGACGACATTGTTCCCGACCACGCAGTCGTGGCCCACGTGGGCGCCGGTCATGAACAGGTTGTTGGACCCGACGACGGTCACGCCCGTCCCCTGCGGCGTGCCCCGATTGAACGTGCAATGCTCGCGGACCAGGTTGTTCTCGCCGATCTCCAGTCGCACCGGCTCGCCCTTGTAGCCGTTGTGCTGCGGGTCGCCGCCGATGACGGCGAACGGATGGATCACCGTCCCGGCGCCCACCGTCGTATCCTGCTGAACCACCACATGGCTGACCAGGCGCACGCCCTCGGCCAGCACCACGTTCGGCCCCACGGTGCACCAAGGCCCGACCTGGACCCCGTTGGCCAGGGTCGCCGTGGCGTCGATCAGGGCGGTCGGGTGGATGGTCATCAGGCGGCAGGCTCTGTCGCTGGAGTAGGCACCGTCACGACCATGGCCATGAACTCCGCCTCAGCCGCCAGCTTGCCGTCGATGAAGGTCTCGCCGCGGAACTTGTAGGCGTCGCCGCGCGCCTTGATCACCTTGACCTCCATCCGCAGCTGGTCGCCCGGCCGCGCCGGCTTGCGGAAGCGCACCCCGTCGATGGACATGAACATGATGACCTTGTCGGCCACGGCGACGTCCAGGGTCTTGGACATCAGCAGGGCTCCCGTCTGGGCCATAGCCTCCACGATCAGCACGCCGGGCATGACGGGGTCGATCGGGAAATGGCCCTGGAAGAAGGGTTCGTTGTGGCTGACGTTCTTGATGCCGACGATAGAGGTGCGAGGCACGAAGGCCTCCGCCTTGTCCACCAGCAGGAAGGGGTAGCGGTGCGGCAGCCGCCGCATCACCTCGGCGTAATCGATCTTGCCGTCTTCGCTCATCCCTATGATTCCTTCGGGGCCTTCTTTGAAGAGGCCTGTTTGGCGAGCCAGATGGTTTCGCGCAAGAACTGTCGGATGGGACGCGCCGGATAACCGGACCAGGTCTCGCCTGCCGGAATGTTCGCCAGCACCCCGGCCCCGGCCGCGACCCGAGCGCCCTCGCCGATGGTGATGTGGTCGCCGATCCCCGCCTTGCCGCCGAAGATGACATTGTCGCCGCTGGTCACCGAGCCCGAAATGCCCGTGTTGGCGGCCATCAGATTGTTTCGGCCGATGACGCAGTTGTGGCCCACCATGACCAGATTATCGATCTTGGTGTTCTCGCCGATGACCGTGTCATCATAGGCGCCGCGATCGATGCAGGAGTTGGCGCCGACCGTCACCCCGTCCTGCAGGATGACGCGGCCCAGTTGGGGAATATCCATGGCGCCGGCGGCCGTACCGGTGGCGCCGAAACCCGCCTCGCCGATCCGTGCTCCGGCGTACAGCTTCACCCGGTCGCCGATCAGGGCGAAGCCGACGGTGACGTTCGAGCCGATGACGCACTCCCGGCCGATCTGCACGCCCGGCGCAATGACGCTGTTGGCGCCGATGCGGGACCCCCGACCGATACGGACGCCCTTGCCCAGGATCGCGCCCGGTTCGACCACAACGCTGTCGTCCTCGGCCGCTTCGTCAGGCGTGATCGCTGTATCGAGCGTGACAGCGCGGTGCAGCAGAAGCGACGCCTTGGCCCAGGCGGCCTGAGGCGTTCTCGAAACGATCACGGCGGCGTCTACAGGCGCCGCGTCCTTGGCCTCGGCCTGCACGATCACGCAGCCGGCCTTCGTCGCCGCCAGGGCGGAGGCGAACTTGCGGTCGCCCAGAAACGCGATCGCGCCCCGGTCCGCAGAGGACAGGGGCGCGACGGAGGCAATCATGCGATCCCCACCCCGCTCGACCTCGCCGCCAATCTGCGCCGCCAGGTCGGCGACGCTGAGGGGCGACAGGGTTTCGAAGAAGCGAGGATCCGGCATCGGCGGCTTAGTTGGCGGCTGCCGGTTGTGCTTGCGTCTGAGCCGGCACCGGCATGCGGTTGAAGCTCAAGGTCGGCAGGGCGGTGTTCAGGCGCTGGATCGCCAGGTCGGTCACGTCCATGGCGGGGTTCATCATGAAGACGCTCTCACGGTCGAGCAGCAGACCGCAGCCCTTCTCTTGATAGAGCGCGGTCAGGATCGGCGAGACGGCTTCGGTGATGGCCTGACGCTGCATGCCCAGGGTGTAGCGCAGCTCGTTCTCACGGGTGGATTCCAGCTGCTGGGCTTCCTGCGCGCGCTGCTGCAGGGCCTGACGGCGCTGTTGCAACTGGTCGGCCGGCAGGCTGGCGCCCGACGTCTGCAGCTGCTGGGCCTCGGTCTGGATCTGCGTGGCGTAGGGTTGCAGTTCGCCTTGAACTTCCTGAGCCAGTTGTTGCATGCGGGCCTCAACGGCCTGACCGGCCGATGATTGGGCCAGCAGACGCGCGTTATAATAGACGCAGACGCCGGGGATGACCGGGCCGGGGTTGGCGGGCGCCTGTTGCGCCGAAGCGGCGGTGGCGAGAAGCGAAGCGGCGGCGGTCGCCGCGATGATCAGAGCTTTCATAGGATTTCCTCGTGCGGTCTAAAAAGCCGCGATTAGAACTGGGTGGAGGTCGAGAAGCGGAAGGATTCCGTCTTGTCGTAGTCTTCCTTGGACAGCACCTTGGAGATGTCGAAGCGGATCGGCCCCATCGGCGACCTCCAGTGAATGCTGATGCCGGCCGACGCGCGCAGCGACAGCTCGTCGGCGATATTTGTGTTCACGGTGCCCGTGGACGTCAGCTTGTAACGGTCGTCCAGCACGCCCAGCGTGCCCACATCCGCGAACAGCGAGGTCTTGATACCGTACTGCTCGGGCAGATAGTTCGGCAGGGTCAGCTCGACCGTGCCGATGGCGTAGAAGTTGCCGCCCAGAGCGTCGGTCGTGGTCAGGTCGCGCGGCCCCATACCGGCCGTCTCGAAACCACGGAAGCTGTTGCCGCCCTTGAAGAAGCGGTCGTTGATGCGGATCGGGTCGCCGTTCCAGCCGCTGACATAACCGGTCGAGCCCTGAACGCTGACGACCCAAGCGGGAGTAAAGCCATAGTACCAGCTGGCGTCGGCCTCGGTCTTCACATAGTTCACGTCGCCGCCCAGACCCGCCAGATCCTGACGCAGCGAGCCCGCCCAGCCGCGCGTCGGGCGGATGGGGTCGTTGGTGTAGTTCATCTGCAGCGTGTAGCCCGCCGACGAGTTGATGTAGCTGCCGACCTGATCGCACAGCGCCGAAGACCCCTGACCCGCGCCGTCACAATAGCCGGTCGGCACGATGATCTCGTCCGACTTCAGGAAGTAGCGCGTGCTGAGCAGCATATTGCCGTTCAGCGGATAGGACAGACGCAGGCCCGCGCCGGTCGAGCGGTAGTCGTACGAAGAATATTCGCTGAGGTCGTAGCGCGAGTGGAATACGTCGAAGCCGGCCCGCAGGTCACGGCCCAGGAACTTCGGCTCGGTGAAGCGGAAGTCCACCTGCTGGCGCAGCGAACCCCATTCCAGACGCGCGACGACGTTCTGGCCGCGTCCGCGGAAGTTCCGCTCGGAAATGCCCAGGTTGACGGTGAAGCTGTCGACCGAGCTGAAGCCCGCGCCGACGGACAGTTCGCCGGTGGGCTGTTCCTGGACGTTGACGTTGATGATTGAACGGTCCGGCGCGCTGCCGCGCGTTTCCTCGACCGTCACGTCCTTGAAGAAGCCCAGCGCGCGCAGATTATTGCGTGAACGCTCCATCAGGGCGCGGTTGAAGGCGTCGCCCTCGGTCAGCAGCAGTTCGCGACGGATGACCGGGTCGATGGTGCGGGTGTTGCCCACCACGTTGATGCGGTCGATGTAGACTCGTTGGCCTTCCGACACATTGAAGGTCACATCGACCGTGTCCGTCTCGGGATTGGCCTTGTAGGTCGGGTTGATCTCGACGAAGGCGTAGCCCGCCGAACCGGCGGCGAAGGTTAGGGCGTCGACCGCCTGCTCGATCTTGTCGCTCTCGTACAGATCGCCCGAACGGATCGGGATCAGACGTTGCAGGAAGTCCGCGTTCAGACGGTCGTTCTGGGTGACGACCTTGACCTCGCCGAAGTTGTACTTGTCGCCTTCGTTCAACGTCAGCGTCAGCTGGAACGCTTGATCGTCGGGCTGCAGCTCGGCGACCGACGAGACGACACGGAAATCATAGAAGCCGCGGTTGGTGTAGAACTTCCGCAGTTGCTCCTGATCGTATTCCAGGCGGTTGGGGTCGTAGTTGTCGTTGTTGGAGAAGAACTTCCACCAAGTGGACTTCTCGGTGACCATAACCCCGCGCACGTCGCGATCAGAGAAGGCGTCGTTGCCCAGGACGTTGATTGCGCTGATGCCGGTCTGAGGACCTTCGTTGATCTCGAAGATCACATCGACGCGGTTTTGCTCAAGCTGAACCAGCTTGGGCGTCACGGTCGCGGAAATCCGGCCTTGCAGGCGATACAGCTCGACGATGGCTCCTACGTCTTCCTGCACCTTGGCGCGGGTATAGATGCCGCGCGGCGCCAGGGTGACTTCCTTGGTCAGCTTATCCTGGGAAAGCGCCTTGTTCCCCTCGAACACCACCTGATTGATGATCGGGTTTTCGACGATCTGAACGATCAGGTCGCCGTTCTGGATGCCCAGCTGAACGTCGGCGAACAGGCCGGTGCGCGACAGGGTGCGCACGGCGACGTCCAGCACCGAGGCGTCCACCGCGTCACCGGGACGGATCGGCAGATAGGACAGGACTGTCGTCTGATCGATCCGCTGGGCGCCCTGCACGATGATGCGATTGATTGTGATCGTCTGCGGCGCAGCGATCTCGACACGAGGCTCAGCGCCGGCGGCAGGCGCTTGCGGCGTTCCGGTCTGAGCGGGCGCTGGTGCCGGCGTGGCGGGCGCCGTCGCGGGCGCAGTCTGAGCCAGGGCAGGCGCACCGAGGCCGGCGGCGACGGCCAGAGCCAGCAGGCTGGAACGGGCGCTGAGTCGAACGGCGGCGCGAGAGGTCATGTCATTCATTCGGGAAACCATCGGGGGCTGGCGTCGGCTCACGAGACGAGCCCGCCGAGGAATTGGAAGAGGTTGAGCTTCTGTAGGTCGTTCCACGTCGCGAACAACATAAATCCCGCCAAAAGCGCAAGGCCTGCACGATAGCCCATCTCCTGGAACCGCGCCGACACAGGCTGCCGTGCCACGGCTTCATAACCGTAGAAAAGCAGATGCCCGCCGTCGAGGATCGGGATGGGAAGAAGGTTTAGAAAGCCGATTCCGATCGAAAGTATGGCGGCCAAGGTTGTCAGCGTCAGCACGAGGTTAATCGCGATGGCGCTCGGCGCCGGGTTTGCCTCGACCGCAGCGGTCGTCAGCGACCCTGTCGCCTTGGCGATGCCTAACGGTCCGCTGAACTGATCGCCCGACTCGCGACCGGTCACCAGACGCCCGAGATAGGTCAGGGTCGAGCCGATCACGTCGCCTGTCTGGCGCACGCCCTCGACCACGGCGCCGACCGGGCCATAGCGGACATGGCGCACATCGCCGGCCGACGACCCAAGGCCCAGACCGATGCGGCCGACCTTCACCCGTCCGGCGATGGGATCGTTCTCTTCGCGGCGTTCGGGCGTCGCGATCAGTTCGACGGGCCGTCCAGCGCGCTCGACGGTGAAGCGGACGGGATCGCCGGTGGACAGCATGACGGTGCGCGTCACCGCGCTGCCGTCCTTGATGGGCTTGCCGTTCACGTCGGTGATCAGGTCGCCGACCTGGAAGCCAGCGGCGGCTGCGGGCGATCCCGCCTGAACCTGAGCCACGCGGGCGGGGCGCAACGAAACGCCCACGGCCATGAAGACGACCGCAAAGATGGTGATGGCCAGGATGAAGTTGGCGATGGGTCCGGCGGCGACGATCAATGCGCGCTGCCACACGGGCTTGAAGTGGAAATAATCACGCTCGGCGCCCGGCCCGCGCTCGGCGACCACACGCTGGCGCAGTTCGTCCAGCCCTGCCCTGTCCGGCACGCTGGATGCGTCCAGATCACCGGAGAACTTCACATATCCGCCCAGTGGCAGCCAACCCAGCCGCCATTCGATGCCGTGACGATCGGTGCGGCTGAACACAGCCTTGCCGAAGCCGACCGCGAAGCGATCCACCTTCACGCCAAAGGCGCGCGCGACGAGGAAGTGACCCAGTTCATGGATGGTGACGATGAACGTCAGCACCAGCAGGAACGAGGCGATTGAGATCAGGACCTGACCCAGGACGCCCAGCATTCGAAAATCGTCTCCCCTGGCCTGCTATCAGGCCGCGTTCGCAAGACCGGCGATGACGGTTTCGGCCATTCGACGCGTTTCGGCATCGACCGACAGGGCCGCGCCGCAGGCGTCTCCAGAACCGAAAGCCATTCCCGCTTTCGTCGCACGCTCAAGGGTTTCGGCGACGACTGCGGCAATATTGAGAAAGGCCAGCTTGCGGTCAAGAAATGCGAAGGCCGCGACCTCATTCGCCGCATTGAACACGGCGGGCGTCGCGCCCCCCGCCTTCAACGCCTGACGGGCCAGATCCAGCGCCGGAAAACGCACCAGATCGGGCGCCTCGAACGTCAGCCGCCCCAGGGCCGCAAGGTCCAGCTTGGGCGCTGGCCAGGCGATACGGTCAGGCCAGGCCAGGGCGCAGGCGATGGGCGTGCGCATATCCGGCGGCCCCATCTGAGCCAACGTCGAACCATCCACATATTCCACAAGGCTGTGGATGATCGATTCGGGGTGCACCACCACGTCGATTCGGTCCTGCGGCATATCGAACAGATAGGCCGCCTCGATCATCTCCAGGCCCTTGTTGGCCATGGTGGCGCTGTCGACCGAAATCTTGGCCCCCATGCTCCAGTTCGGATGGGCCACAGCCTGTTCGGGCGTGATGCCGGTCATCTGGTCGCGCGGGGTCTGTCGGAAAGGCCCGCCCGATGCGGTCAGGATCAACCTGGACACCCGCTCGGGCGCATCGGCCGGAAAGACCTGGAAGATGGCCGAATGCTCGGAATCGACCGGGATCAGCCGCCCCCCTGCCCGCTTGACCCGCTCGATCAGCGCCGGGCCGCAGCAGACCAGGCTTTCCTTGTTGGCCAGCGCCAGGGTCGCGCCGGTGGCCGCAGCCGCCCAGGCCGACTTCAGTCCCGCCGCACCTACGATGGCGGCCATGATCCAATCGACCGGCCGCGTCGCCGCTTCGACGATGGCGGCGTCGCCGGCGGCCACCGCGATGTCCGTTCCTGCCAAGGCGTCTCGCAACGCGTCCAGTCGCGCCGGATCGGCCGTGACCGCCAGTTTCGGACGCCAGCGCCGGGCCTGTTCGGCCAGTTTGGCGATGTTCGCCCCGCCGGTCAGCGCCTCGACCTCGAAAACGCCCGTGCCCGTCGCTTCGGCCTGATCCATCAGGTCCAGCGTCGAGGCGCCGACCGAGCCGGTCGAGCCCAGGACCGTGACGCGACGCCGGATCACGCTCCGCGCTCCAGCATCAGAACGACCAGCCGCCCCGCCGCGACAATGACAACCGCGAACATAAGGCCGTCGACACGGTCCAACAGGCCGCCGTGGCCGGGAATGGTGTTGCCCGCGTCCTTGACCCCAAACCGACGCTTCAGGCCCGATTCCCACAGGTCGCCGCCCATGGTCGCCAGCGCCGCCGCAAGCCCCAGAATCGCACCCCAAAATATGGTCAGCCGGCCCATGTCGAACCAAGCGGTAATGGCGGCGCCGGCCACCGCCCCCGCAAGAATACCGCCGATGAAGCCCGACCACGTCTTGTTGGGCGAATAGCGCGGCCAAAGCTTGGGGCCGCCGAACGTCGATCCTGCCAGATAGGCCAAGATGTCCGCCGACCAAGTCACGGCGAAGACCAGCGCCGTCCAGTGCAGGCCCACGGGGCTTTCGCCGTCCCGGAGCCAGATCAGCAGAATTGAAGGCCAGCCGAGATAAAGCACGCCGTAGGCCGCATCGACCGCCTGTTGTCCGCGCTTGCGGGCGAGCAGGCCCGCGGCCGCGGCACCAAATACCAAGGTGACAAAAGCCACCGACATGACGCCGAAGTAGGCGCTGACGACGGAGGCTACGACCGCAAGAGCAACGGCCAAGCCGATCGGCCGCGGCGCTTTAGGCGCGCTCATTGCGCCCCATTCGAAAGCGAGAACGACGGCGGCGGCGACGACCAGCGCCAGGAACCAAACGCCTCCAAACCAGGTCGCAGCGACCGCAGCCGGCGCCAGCACGGCGGCGGAAGCGGCCCTCAACGCAATGTCACGCCCCTTGACCGCCATCAGGCCGTCGCGCGCTCAGGCGCGACCACACGGCCGCCATAGCGACGGTCACGTTGACCGAAGGCCGAGATCGCCTCGGCCAGCGCCATGGGTCCATAGTCGGGCCACAGAATGTCTTGGAACACCAGTTCGGCGTAGGCGGCTTCCCACAGGAGGAAGTTCGACAGGCGCTGCTCGCCGGATGTGCGGACGATCAGGTCCAGCGGCGGCGAACCCGCCGTCGCCAGCCCTGAGGTCAGGACCGCCTCGGTGATCGGCTCGACCGTTTCGCCGGCCAACACCCGCTCCATGTGCCGCCGCGCAGCATCCACCAGATCGGCCCGGCCGCCATAGTTGAAGGCGACCTGCAGCAGGAAACGATCATTATGCGCCGTCTGGCTTTCGGCCTTTTCGATGATGGCGGCGATGTCTACAGGCAGGCCTTCGCGACGGCCCAGTATCTTCAGGCGCACACCCGCCTTGGTCAGACGCGCCAGATCGCTGGCGACATAGGTCCGCACCAGCCCCATCAGATCCGACACCTCGTCTTCCGGTCGGCTCCAGTTCTCGGTCGAGAAACCGAACACGGTTAGACAGTCGATGCCCAAGTCCGGCGCCGCCTGGATCGTGCGCTTCAACGCCTGCACGCCCTCACGGTGGCCCAGCGCCCGCGGCAGGCCGCGCGCCTGCGCCCAACGTCCATTGCCGTCCATGATGATGGCGACATGGCGCGGCCCATCCGGGCCCCGTTCCTTTGGGCTTTGGCCTGAAGGCGCGGCGCTGTCTGCCGTCATCTGTGGTGTGATCCCTTCAGGGCCAAGCCGTTTCGTCTAGACCTGCATGATCTCTTGTTCCTTGGTCTTCAAGGCTTCGTCGATGCGCTTGATGGCCGCGTCGGTTTCCTTCTGGACCTCGGTCTCCATCTTCTTCTGTTCGTCCTGACTGATCTCGCCGGCCTTCTCGGCCTTCTTGAGGTCGTCGTTGGCGTCACGGCGGACGTTACGGACCGAAATCTTCTGCTGCTCGGTGTATTTGCCGGCCAGCTTGACCAGATCCTTGCGGCGTTCCTCGGTCAGCGGCGGCACGGGGATGCGCAGCGTCTGGCCGTCGACGATGGGGTTCAGGCCCAGGTTGGCGTTGCGGATCGCCTTTTCGACGGCGACGACCATGCCCTTGTCCCAGACATTGACGCTGATCATGCGCGGCTCGGGCACGCTGATGGCGGCGACGGCGCTCAGCGGAGAGGCCGAGCCATAGGCTTCGACCCGCACAGGCTCCAGCAGGCCCGCGTTGGCGCGTCCGGTGCGCAGGCCGCTGAACTCTTCCTTCAGGGCGGTGACCGACCGCTCCATGCGGTCGCGATAGGTCTTCAGTTCAGGCTTTGCCATGGTCTTGGTCTCTCTTGTCTTTCCTGGTCACGCAGACGTTCAAGCGACGTCCTGAATGACCGTGAACGTGCCTTCGCCGGTCAGGGTCCGGCGCAGCGAGTTTTCTTCACGAATGGAGAAGACCACGATCGGTATGCCCGTGTCGCGCATCATGGCGATGGCCGAGGCATCCATGACCCGCAGGTCCTTGGCCAGGACATCCTGGTAGGTCAGGGTTTCATAGCGGGTGGCGGTCGGGTCCTTCTTGGGGTCGGCGGTATAGACGCCGTCCACGCTGGTGCCCTTCAGCAACGCGTCGCAGCCCATTTCGGCGGCGCGCAGGGCCGCGCCCGAGTCTGTCGTGAAGAAGGGTGCGCCGACGCCGGCGGCGAAGATCACGACACGGCCCTTTTCCAGATGACGCAGGGCGCGCCGGCGGATGTAGGGTTCGGCGATGGCGGCCATGGGAATGGCGCTCTGTACGCGGGTCGAGACGCCGATCTTCTCCAGCGCCGACTGCATCGCCAGGGCGTTCATGATGGTCGCCAGCATGCCCATATAGTCGGCCTGTGATCGCTCCATACCCGCCGCCGCCTTGGACAGGCCGCGGAAGATGTTGCCGCCGCCGATCACCAGGCAGATCTCGACGCCTTCCGCCGCCACGTCCGCGACGGCCTTGGCGACCGCATCGACCGTCTTCATGTCGACGCCGAACGACTGATCGCCCATCAGCACTTCGCCGGAAACCTTCAGCAGGACGCGTTTGTAGCGGAAGGTCGAGGTGGCGTCGGGCATGCGGGAAGGTCCGTTTGACTGCGGCGCCATTGAATCAGGCGACTTCTTATAGACGAAAGGCGCGCCGGCCATAAAGCCGAACGCGCCCTTCTGATACAAAACCCTCACGAATGAGGGGAAGATTTCTTAGTTGCCGCCCATCATGGAGGCGACTTCCGACGCGAAGTCGGGGCCTTCGACCTTCTCGACGCCT
>NZ_JBKBOC010000013.1:0-93924 GCF_046295075.1 Brevundimonas sp.
GGGCCCACGGCTCCACCGCACGACAGGAACCGTGAGCACGACGACCTGAACTGCGCACCCCTCTGCTCGTGCGGCGGAGGGGTGGGTCCTCGGGACAAGCCCGAGGATGACGACCATAAAAAAACTTCAGGGACGAAACCGATGAACGTGCTGGGCAGCCCCGACCCCGATTTCATGCGCGAAGAAGAGATCACCCTCTTTTCCGACAGCGTCGGCAAATGGATCGACGAGCACGCGCCGCCGGAGAAGATCCAGTCCTGGATCGCCAACTCCAGCGTGCCGCGCGACCTGTGGACCCAGGCCGGGACAGACGGCCTGCTGGGCCTGTCCATGCCCGAGGAAGATGGCGGCATGGGCGGCGATTACCGGCACGAGGTCGTGCTGATGCGTCAGCTGGGCTGGAAGGGCGCGGACCATTTCGGCATCTCCCTGCACAATGCCATCGTCGCCCCCTACATCTGGCACTATGGCACCGAGGAGCAGAAGGCGCGCTGGCTGCCGCGGCTCCAGTCCGGCGAACTGGTCGGCGCCATCGCCATGACCGAACCGGGCGCGGGCTCGGACCTGCAAGGCGTCAAGACCACGGCGGTCAAGAGCGGCAACGGCTATGTCGTCAACGGCTCCAAGACCTTCATCACCAATGGCCAACTGGCGAACTTCATCATCGTGGTCGCCAAGACCGACCCCGCCGAGGGCGCCAAGGGCACGTCCCTGATCGTGGTCGAAACGGACGGCGCGGAAGGCTTCGAACGCGGCCGGAACCTGCACAAGATCGGCATGGAGGGGAACGACACCTCCGAACTGTTCTTCAATGAGGTGAAGGTTCCGGGCGAGAACATCATCGGCGGCGGCGAGGGCCAGGGCTTCGTCCAGCTGATGCAGCAACTGCCCCAGGAACGGCTGAACATCGCCGTCCAGGGCGTCGCCGCCGCCGAGCGCGGGCTGGAGGCGACGCTCGCCTACGTCAAGGAACGCAAGGCCTTCGGCAAACGGGTGATCGACTTCCAGAACACCCAGTTCAAACTGGCCGAGGTGAAGACCAAACTGACCGTCGCCAAGGTCTTCGTCGACCACTGCATCGGCCTGCACCTGAAAGGCCAGCTCGACGCCGCCACGGCCTCGATGGCCAAATACTGGGTCACCGACATCCAGGGCGAGACCATCGACGAGATGCTGCAACTGCATGGCGGCTATGGCTATATGAACGAATACGCCATCGCCCAGCTGTACAAGGACGCGCGGGTGCAACGGATCTACGGCGGCACCAACGAGATCATGAAGCTGCTGATCGCGCGGACGCTCTAGCCGGGCGTTTCCCGCGTCAGCAGGAAGAAGAACGGCCGGGGCGTGCGGCGAAAGTCCATCAGGCCCAGCACCTGCGTCGCATCGACCTGGCGGAAACAGTCGATGATCGGCAAGTCGTCATAGACCATGGCCGCCGAGATCAGGCCGCGATGCGACAGGGTGCGCAGCCGCGCCTTCGGCTTGCGCGTGCGCAACAACGGCAGCCCGGCCTTGAACGCCTCCACCGCCTTGTCGGTCCGCGCCAGGTGCGGCAGCGTCAAGGCGACGCCCAGCGGCAGCCGCGCCGGATCGACCGCGATCACCTTGCCGCGGTGATCGAACAGCAGCGGATCGACGTGCTCCGCGCTTTCAAACCGCTTGCCCCGCCATCCGTAGCGCGCGAGCAGCCCGTCCAGGGGATGGCCGGTCGGCAGTTCCGACCCGCGCCAGACGCCGATCATCGCGTCCGCCGTCACGCTGGGCAAACCGTCGAACGCCTCAAGGGCCGCATCCGCGCTCAGGCCGTTGGCGGCCCAGGTGGAAAGCCAGGTCATGGGGTTCATCTCCTCGACTGTGCGATTTGAGAGAGGGAACGCATTCAACGCCAAACGCGGCTCAAAAAACCGGCTTCACTGGGTCAAGACATCTTGTCTTGCCTCACACATGATGAAGCCGCCGCAACGGAACCCTCTACACCGGCTCGACCGAGGACATCATCCTGCGCACCGCCCAGCATCGGGACAAACTGTTCAAAGGCTTTTCCGCCAAGTATGGCTGCGCCAATCTGGTCTGGTTCGAAGCGCATCCGACACGCCACGCGGCGTTCGTGCGCGAGCGCCGGATCAAGAAATGGAACCGCGTCTGGAAACTGGAGCTGATCGAGCGGTCGAACCCAGGCTGGCGCGATCTGTTCGATGACCTGTTCTGAGGCTCTCACTGGGTCCCCGCTTTCGCGGGGATGAGCGGATTTGAGATGATACGATTATATGTGAAGGCCGTGTTGGCTGCGGGAACCCCCGTCGCCCCCACCCTCGACCAATCCCGCTATCTGACCCAGGTCATGCGGTTGAAAGTCGGCGACGACCTGCTGGTGTTCAACGGGCGCGACGGCGAATGGCGCTGCACCATCGCCGAAGTCCTTAAGAAAGGCGTCATCCTGCGCGCCGAGGAACAGGCAAGGCCCCAGGTTCACGGCCCCGACCTGGAGCTGATCGTCGCTGTGGTGAAGAAGGCGCGGGTCGAGACCATCGTGGAGAAGGCCGCCGAACTGGGCGTGCGGCGCGTGCGACTGGTCCTGACCCATCGCACCAACGCCGACCGCATCCGCCTGGACCGTCTGGACGCCATCGCCGAGGAGGCCGCCGAGCAGACCGGCCGCATGGATGTCCCCGCCGTCGACGATCCGGTGAAGCTCGACGCGCTGCTGGACGGCTGGGAAGCCGGCCGGCGCCTGATGTTCTGCGACGAGACCGGGGGCGCGCCGGCGATGCGGGCGCTCGCCCCCTATTCTCCCTCCCCCCTCGGGGGAGGGGCGTTGGCGCGCAGCGACGACGGGGTGGGGCGGGCCGAGCAACCGGACGCCCTGCCTGGCCCCGCCCACCCGGCTTCGGCTGCGCCTTCGCCCCCTTCCCCGAACGGGGAGGGAGAAGGTCAACCGAAATGGTCCATCCTGATCGGGCCGGAGGGCGGTTTCTCGCCTGAAGAAGGCGAGCGGCTGCGGTCCCTGCCCTTCACCACTGCGGTGTCTCTGGGACCGCGCATCCTGCGCGCCGACACCGCCGCCATCGCCGCCATGACCCTGTGGCAGGCGGCGGCGGGGGATTGGGAACGATAAGTGGTGCCAATGCTCTTGAGCCTTGCCGCAATCTTGCCCATCTAGCCGCGACACACGGTCGCTTACGATGCGCCCGAAGGGACTGACGCATGACCGACAACGCGCCGCTGACCCGGACCGCCCTCATCGAGGCCATGTCCAAGGGAGCCAAGCCCAAGGACCAGTGGCGGATCGGCGCCGAGCACGAGAAATTCGGCTTCGACAAGACCACACTGGCGCGCCCCGGCTACGAAGGCCCGAACGGCATCAAGGCCATGCTGGAGGGTTTGCAACGCTTCGGCTGGTCGCCGGTCGAGGAGAACGGCTTCCTGATCGGGCTTGAGCGTCGCAACGCCGAGGGCTTCATCGCCTCGGTCAGCCTGGAGCCCGGCGGCCAGTTCGAACTGTCGGGCGCCCCGCTCCTGACCATCCATGACATCTGCAACGAGACCGGCCAGCATCTGATGGAGGTCAAACAGGTGGCCGACCAGCTCGGCGTCGGCTTCCTGGGCGCCGGCTTCGACCCGCTGTGGACGCGCGAGCAGGTCCCGGTCATGCCCAAGGGCCGCTACGGCATCATGCGCGCCTACATGCCCAAGGTCGGGACCCTGGGCCTGGACATGATGCTGCGCACCTGCACCATCCAAGCGAACCTCGACTTCGACAGCGAAGCCGACATGGTGGCCAAGTTCCGCACCTCGCTGGCGTTGCAACCCATCGCCACCGCCCTGTTCGCCTGTTCGCCCTTCACCGAGGGCCGCCCCAACGGTTTCCTGTCGGCCCGCGCCAATGTCTGGACCGACACCGACGCCGACCGCACCGGCATGCTGGGCTTTGTGTTCGAGGACGGTTTCGGCTTCGAGCGCTACGCCGACTATGCGCTGGACACCCCGATGTATTTCGCCAAGCGCGACGGCAAATACGTCGACGCCTCGGGCCAGTCGTTCCGCGACTTCCAGGCCGGAAAACTGCCCGCCCTGCCCGGTCAGTTCCCCACGATCAAGGACTGGAACGACCACCTGACCACCCTCTTCCCCGAGGTACGGCTGAAGGCCTATCTGGAGATGCGCGGCGCCGATGGCGGCCCGTGGAGCCGGATCTGCGCCCTGCCCGCCCTGTGGGCCGGCATCCTTTACGACGCCCCGTCCCTGGCCGCCGCCTGGGACCTGGTCAAGGACTGGGACATCGCCGACCACGAACGCCTGCGCCGCGACGTGACCCGGCTGGGCCTCAAGGCGGAGGTCGCGGGCCGCAGCGTGCGCGACATCGCCGTGGACCTGGTCAACATCGCCAAACAGGGGCTGAAGAACCGCGCCAAATTCTCGGGCGGCATGGTGGACGAGCGCGGTTATCTGTCGGAACTGGAAGACATCGCCGACAGCGGCGTCACCCCCGCCGAACGCCTGTTGGACCTGTATCACGGCGCTTGGCAGGGCGACGTGAAGCGCATCTACGCCGACTTCGCCTATTAGGGCACGGTATAGTCGGAGCAATCCGGCAGCGCGCTGTCCGGGCGGTATTCGCCTGCCACTGCGTCGAAGGTGAAGCGGCGGCTGAAGCTGCATTTCGGATCGCGCACCGTGACCAGGTCGGCGGGCTTCAGCGGCGGCTTCTCCAGCGAGTCCTCGGACCGCGACGCGCCGCGCGGATAGGCGGTCGCCGTGGTGACATAGTCGAACACAGGCATGTCGCCGGCCTCGCCCGCAGCCGTCAGCACGGCGTCGAAACCGTATTCGTCATGACAGGCGCCGGCCCGCTGTTTCATGTCCTCCTCGCTGAAACAGGCGCGGATCGACAGCGAGCTGCGGATCCGCACGACCAGGACAGGCGACTCGCCAGCATCGCCGTTCGCGTCCAGCCGATAAAGACGTAGCTCCGTCGCCTGGCCCCCGCCGCCGGAATACATGCTGCTGAGCCCCACCTCGACCCCGGCCAGGAAACCACCGTCGGTCAGGCGCGCCAGATGGGTCCACGGCTGGAAGGTCTCGACGGCGTCGTCCGAGGCCTCAAGCCCCAGCGGCAAGGCGCCGGCGGCCCGCACGATGGGCCGAACGACCGGCTCCTCGTCCTGCACCAACCCCACGCACCACGCCCCCTCGGCGGTGCAGGCCCGGTCGTCGGCGAGGGTCAGCGGCTGCAGCCGGTCGGACGGGGCGGCCTGGACGGCGGCGATCAGGAGAAGGGCTGAGATCATCGCCCCATCCTAGCCGACATCGGTCCATGCGCCAGCGCAGACCGGCGTTCTCTGCAAAGGTGAGGTTAACCGATAGACCCTAGGGTGATCTCCAGTTCGAGAGAGTGCGCCATGACTTGTCTGTCTGTTACGGCCCTGGCCTTCCCCGCCGCCGATGTGGATCTGGACACCTTCTTCGACGTGTCCCTGGATCTGCTGGTGGTGCGCGAGCTGGATGGGAGGGTCGTCAAGGCCAGCGCCTCGTGGTTCACCACGCTCGGCTATCAGCCGGAAGAGATCGAGGGCAAGGACCTGCCGCGCCTCATCCACCCCGAAGACATGCCCGCCACGCGCCTGAGCATCGCCGAAGTAGAGAAGCGTCGCCCAGGCGATCCCGTCCTGGGCCAGATCAACCGCTATCGTCACAAGGCCGGCCACTATGTCTCGCTGGAATGGCGCGCGCACAGGCTGGGCAATCGCGTCTACGGCATCGCCCGCGACGTGACGGAAAAGGTCGCCGCCGAGCAGGCCCTGCGGGAGGCGACCGCCGCCGCCGAAGCCGCAAACGCCGCCAAGTCCGACTTCCTGGCCAATATGAGCCATGAGATCCGCACGCCCCTGAACGGCGTCATCGGCATCGTCGACGCCCTGTCACGCACCGACCTGACGCCCGAACAGGCCGAGATGGTCTCGCTGATCGCCAGTTCGGGCGTGACGCTCGAACGGCTGGTGTCCGACATTCTGGACGTGTCCAAGATCGAGGCCGGCCATCTGGGTCTGGAAAGCCGCCCCTTCGATCTGGACGAGGCCCTGGCCGCGCCGCTGGACGTCATGCGCCTGCGGGCAGAGGCCAAGGGCCTGAGCTTCGACATCCGCCGCGACGCCGATGCGCGCGGCCTGTTCGTCGGCGACAGCACCCGCATTCGCCAGGTGCTGGAAAACCTGTTGTCCAATGCGATCAAGTTCACGCATCAGGGCTCGGTCGCCGTCGCCATCGCCATGGACGAGGATTCCGACGGCCTGACCCAGCTGACGCTGCGAGTCGAGGATACCGGCGTCGGCTTCTCGGCCGATCATGCCGCCCGCCTGTTCGACCGCTTCAGCCAGGCGGATGCGACCATCACCCGCCGGTTTGGCGGCACGGGCCTGGGCTTGTCGATCTGCCGGTCTCTGGTCGAGCTGATGGGCGGGCGGATTTCCGCCGCCTCGACGCCGGGCGTCGGCAGCCGCTTCACCGTCGAGATCCCGCTGGTGCGCGCCGCCTCCCTGACCGACCACGATGCACGACAGCGCGCCCGCGCGACCGAAGCCGAACGGCCCATCGCCGCCCTGCGCGTGCTGCTGGCCGAGGATCACCCCGTCAATCAGCGCGTGGTCCAGCTGATCCTGGCGGCCCACGCCATGACGGTCGTCACCGTCGCCGACGGCGAACAGGCCCTGGCCGCCTTCCAGGCCGAGACCTTCGACTTGGTGCTGATGGACATGCAGATGCCGGGCATGGACGGCCTGACCGCCACCCGCGCCATCCGCCGGCTAGAGGCCGAACGCGCCGCCCAGGCCCGCACCCCCATCGTCATGCTCAGCGCCAACGCCATGGCCGAACACCGCGACCAGGCCCAGGCCGCCGGCGCCGACCTCCACGTCCCCAAACCCATCACCGCCGCCAGCCTGCTGGCCGGGATCCAGGCGGCGATGGCGGGGTAGGCCCGTCTTCTAAGCCACCGAGAAGGTGGGCGCAGGCAGGCTCAGCCGCGTGTCGCTGACGGCCTCTTCCCCGAAGAAGCGGACGAGCAGGGTCTGCACCTGCGGATGGGCCTCGAAGACATTGTGGCCGGCGTTCTCGACCAGCACCTGTGTCTTGTTCTGGAACTGGGCGATGACCTCGGCCTGCTCCTCCAGAGGCGTACGGCCATCCAGGGAACCCGCGACCAGCAGGGCCGGGGTCTCGATGCGGATCGGCTGACGGAACGCCTCGCCCAGATCGACGCCGGGGATCGAACCCAGCAGATGCGGCATGGGGAAGTTGAAGACGTCGCCCAGCACCGCCGTCTTCGCCTCCTGCGCGATGATCGCCAGTTTCCCCGGCGAGACGCCGGAGGCTAGGTCCATCGCCTCCGGCATGCCGGTGATCCCGAAATAGCGATGCGGCGGCGGGAACAGCGGCGCCAGCACATCGGTCTTGCCCGCATCCAGCGCCAGATAGATGCCCGGCAGCATCGACAGGGTGGGCGGATTGGCGACCATGCCGGACGCCATCAACTGCACCCCAAACCCGCCGATGCTCAGATCGACGGGCCCGGCCTCTCCGGCCATGGCCACCGTCGCCGGCTGGGCTTCCAGCCGGTCGTGAACGCGCCGCATCAGCGCCGGAAGGTTGGGAACGGCCGCGCGCAGAGCCGGATCCTGGCCCATCAAACCATCGACGCGGTCCAGATAGGCGTCGATCCTGGCGGGCCGCTTGATCGTCTGACCCTGACCTTCCAGGCTGGCCAGGGCGACGCGGCCGATGCGTTCGGGATGTCGCTTCAGCACTGACAGCGCCAGGTGGGTGCCGTAGCTGATGCCCCACAGATTGATGGTCTCGGCGCCCAGATGACGGCGCAGGTCGTCGATGTCGTCGGCGCTCTGTTCGGTATTGTATCCCGTCATGGCCACGCCGGCGCGGGTCCAGTCCACCCAGACCTTTTGCATCTCGTCGCGATACCAGGCGGTCATGCCCTCATGGGTCATGACGGGCCAGGTCTTGGGCGCGGGCCGATCCGGGATGTGGGCCGACAGGCCGGTCCCGCGCTGGTCGAAGGCGATGACGTCGGCGACTTCGCGCAAGGCCATGAAGATCGGGAACCGGCGCCCCATCGCGGTGCGCACGCCGGACCCGCCCGGTCCGCCGGCCAGATAGACGATGGGCGGCCCCGGATTGGGCGAGGTCGAGGCGAACCGCACATAGCCGAGGCGGATGCGGCGCGAGCCGAGGATGCGTCGATCCTCCGGGACTTCGAAGAAGCCGCGCTCGGCGTCCGTCTCCTGCCCGTCCCCGGCGGTGAAGCGGAAGGGACCGGCGGCCTCCTGCGCACGGGCGGCGTCAGCGAGCGCCAGACCCGGCAGGGCGAGCCCGGCGGCGGCGAGGCCCGCGGTGGTAAGCATGGAGCGGCGGTTCAATGAGATATGGGTCATGGCCAGTGCTGAAGCAGGCCCGGCCGCCGCACGAAACGCCGCCTCGGTGAACGGCGTGTCGGCGTCGGTGAACGGCGGCGCTTTCCGGCGAACGACACGCTAAGGGTCTTTTTCATGTGGCGCATTCTTCTCCTTGCGATTCTCCTGTCCGCGTTTCCGGCGACGCTTAGCGCGCAGGTTCAGGCGCCGGACTGGCAGGCGTGTCGCCATGTTCCCAGCGCCGTGGGGCCAGCCCTCACGGACTGCCGTCCGGTCGAGGGCGTCATCGACCCTCAAGGACGCGACCTCTGGCTACGCGCTGTCGTCAGCCGCCCGTCCGGCGACGATCCCGTCGCTCTGTATGTCGTGGGCGCGGCGTCGTCGGAGGTCTGGCTCAACGACCGATTGCTGGGCGCCAACGGACGCCCCGGCGCGGCGGCGTCGACGGAAACGCCCGGTCTTTATGAGGCGGCCTTCCCGATCTCCGACCGTCTGTGGCGCCCGGCCGACAATGTCGTCGTGATCCACATGTCGTCGTTCCACGGCCTGGTGCGGCTGGACAGCCCCATCGCGGGGATCGTCGTCGCCCCCTACCCCTGGCCGTCGCGCACCGCGCTTGTGGCCATCGCCTTCGTCGCAGCCGGCGCCCTGTTCGCCGCCGCCTTCGGCTTTGCGGTGATCCATGGCCTGCGCCGCACGGGCTCCAGCCTGACGCTGGCGGCGCTCGCGGGCGTGTCCGGGCTTCAGGCGATACTGGAAAGCCTGCGCGCGCTCATGCCCTACGCCTATCCGGTCCACGGCCTGCGGCTGGTGGGCGTCTGGGCGCTGACGGCGGCGTTCGCCGTGCTGCTGGTCTCCTATGTCGTGTCGCGGTTCTGGCCTGGGGCGCGTCGGTCGCTGATGGCTGCGACCGTCGTCGCCGTGATGGCCACCTGTCTTGCGCCGGGCTTCGACATGAAGACCGTACTGGCGCTGATGGTCGGTCTGGGCGTGTCGGTCGCCGTCGCCGCCGTCGCCGTCTGGCGCCGTCAGGAAGGCGCGCGCGCCACCCTGGCCTATCTCGCCGTCTTCATGGCCGTCGGCATGGCCTTCCCGACCTGGCTGGTCGATCTGTCCTACTTCCTGTTCGCCGCCGGCCTGCTGCTGCCCCTGCTGATGGTCGAGGTCGTGCGGCTCGGCCGTGACGATAAGAAGCGCGAGGGCGCCCTGGCCCGCGCCGTCGCCCGCCCCCACTGCCTGACGGTCGCCTCCGCGCGCGGGGTCCAGCTGGCGCAGCTTTCAGACATCGTCGCCATCGTCGGGGCCGACGACTATGTCGAGTTGCGGATGAGCGACGGCCGCCGTCTGCTGCACGCGGCGCGTCTCGACCGGCTTGAAGACGACCTGCCGCCGACCTTCCTGCGCATCCACCGTTCCGCCATCGCCAACCTGTCCCACGTCAGCGGCCTGGAGCGTGACGGCGGCCGAAGCCGTCTTCTGATGCGCGACGCCCCACCGTTACCGATCAGCCGAAACCGCCTCCCCGCCGTCCGCAAAGCCCTCGATGCGGCGGCCCTAGTCTAGCGACAGTGGCGGCGGCCCCGAAATCCTGCGATCAAGAGCCAGGCAGGAGGATCGAAATGGCCAATGCAATCAAGGTCGGCGTCGGCGGCTGGACGTTCGAGCCGTGGCGGGGTGTCTTCTATCCGGAGGGCCTGGTTCAGAAGCGCGAGCTGGAATATGCGGCGTCGAAACTGACCTCGATCGAGATCAACGGCACCTATTATTCGACCTTCAAGCCCGACAGCTGGCGCAAATGGCGCGACGAGACGCCGGCGGATTTCGTCTTTTCGGTCAAGGCCAGCCGCTACTGCACCAATCGTAAGATCCTGTCCGAAGGCGGCGAAAGCTTCGACAAATTCCTATCGCAGGGCCTGACCGAGCTGGGCGACAAGCTGGGTCCGATCAACTGGCAGTTCATGGGCACGAAGAAATTCGACGCCGAGGACTTCGAAGGCTTCCTGAAGCTGTTGCGTATTGAGATGGATGGGACACGACTCCGACACGCCGTCGAGGTCCGTCATCCGTCCTTCGATTGCGACCAGTTTCGGGACCTCGTGGCCAAGTATAACGTGGCCATTGTCTATGCTGAGGATGACGAAGAACCGACCTGGCCCCGCATCGATGCTCCGACAGCGGACTTCACGTATGCCCGGCTAATGTCGAGCCGAGCAGATGAGCCCACGGGTATGACCTCATCGGAGCTCGACACGGTTGCTGACCGTTGCCGGACGTGGGCCAAGCATGGGGATGTCTTCGCCTATTTCATAGCAGGCGCTAAAGTGAAAAATCCGGCGGCAGCGCAGGGGTTGATCAGAAAGCTAGGTTGATCACGATGTCCGTATTCCGGATCGGCAATGAGGTGGTGGACTATGAGATTCACCTTCTGGAGCGCCACCTTCGCCTTCTCGACACAGAGTTGGCCGCGATCCACACAGCCATTGCTCTGTCGGCCGATCCTGACACGGACGGGCTTTTCGACGCTGGCGAGTACTTCATCGGCAGCGGCTTTGTGGCGATCCAAAGATACATAACGTCAGTCCGATGCTCAGAAAAAGTCGCACAGGACGTCGCTCTGAAAATCCCGCCCGTACTGTCCAATGGCATGCCATTCGCCCAGGCGCTCCACGTAGGAGCAAACTACTGGAAGCACGTAGAAGAGTGGTTTGAACCTGCATTCAAAGGTAGCGCCCTTAATGGCCTTGCGGCCAAGACACTTGACACGCTGGAGAAATCCACCCCCTGGGCCGAATATACTTGTTCTAATCTGCTCGCGCAGTTTGGGGATTCAAACCAACTCTTGCTAACCCCGCTCATCCCGAAAATCATGCACTGGCGAAACGCTATGATGAAGCTAAGCCCTTGATTTAGCGATAGTCTATTTCTGCTGCTGAAATAACAACTTGGTTGCCCAAGGAAAAGGAAGGGGTGCGGCTGCGCCACGCGCTGGAGGTTCGCAACCCGACCTTCGCGACCGAACAGTTCTATGACCTGGCCCAAAATACGGCGCGGCCATTGTCTATGCCGTTGACGACGAGGAGCCGACCTGGCCCCAGATCGACGAGACGACCGCCGACTTTACCTACGCCCGGCTGATGTCCAGCCGCGAGGACGAGCCGACCGGCATGACGGCGGCCGAGCTGGACGCAGTGGCGGATCAGGCCAGGGGCTGGGCGAAACGGGGCGAGGTGTTCGCCTATTTCATCTCGGGCGCGAAGGTGCGGAACCCGGCGGCGGCTCAGGCGCTGATCGGCAAGCTATAACCGTCGCCGGGAATGCAAATCAGGGGAAGGGACCGCCGCCGCACTGGCTGTCGATGCAAGACCAAGTGCAGCGCTGCTGCATGCCTGGGTTGTTAGGATAAAGCTGGTGGCAGCGTATTTGACACTTTTCGTGACAGGTCAGGTCGTCACGAGCACAAGCGACGCCAGCGGGTGCAGCCGCGCCTAGGGTCAGAAGAAGGGCGGCGGACAGGAGAGCGGCAACTTTCATTTCAGCCTCACATGGTCAAACGATTTCAACCTGAAAAGACTGCTCCGACAACTTAAGAGAGTCAATTCCCACATCTTCGCTAGAATTCTCCAGAATTCGATTTAAGGACTTCCCCTATGCCGATCGCCACACGCGCCTTCGCTGCGACCGCCGCCGACAAGCCGCTGACGCCCTACAGCTTCGACCGCCGCGATCCGGGCCCGGACGACGTGCTGATTGACGTCAAATACTGCGGCGTCTGCCACTCGGACCTGCATGCCGCGCGCAGCGAGAGCGGCCGTTCGACTTATCCCCTGGTGCCGGGTCACGAGATCGCCGGACTGGTCAAGGCGGTGGGCGCCAACGTCACCCGCTTCAAGGAAGGCGACCGCGTCGGCGTCGGCTGCATGGTCGATAGCTGTCGCGAATGCGCCTCGTGCCAGGAGGGGGTCGAACAGTACTGCGTCCCCGGCTTCACCGGCACCTATGGCGGCCAGGACAAGAAGGGCGGGACCAGCGAAACCATCACCCAGGGCGGCTATTCCGACCACATCACGGTCGATCAGCATTTCGTCCTGTCCATCCCCGACAGCCTGGCGCTGGACGTCGCGGCGCCCCTGCTGTGCGCCGGCATCACCACCTATTCGCCGCTGAAGGAATGGGGCGTCGGACCGGGCTCGAAGGTGGCGGTGATCGGCCTGGGCGGCCTGGGTCACATGGCGGTCAAACTGGCGGCGGCCATGGGGGCGGAGGTCACCGTCCTGTCCACCTCGGATCGCAAGAAGGCGGACGCCGAGCGAATGGGCGCCAAACATTTCCTGATCAACTCCGACAAGGACGCGATGAAGGCGGCGGCCGAGAAGTTTGACCTGATCATCAACACCGTTTCGGCCACGCACGAGATCGCCAGCCACGTCCAGCTTCTGGCGCGTGACGGCACCATGATCATGCTGGGTCTGACGACCGAGGGCCTGCCGGTCTTCGCCCTGCCGCTGCTGTGGCGTCGTCGCCGCATCGCCGGCTCGCTGATCGGCGGCATCAAGGAGACGCAGGAAATGCTCGACTTCTGCGCCGAGCACGGCATCGCCTGCGACATCGAGACCATCGCCCCGGACCAGATCAACGACGCCTACGAACGGATGCTGAAGTCCGACGTGCGCTATCGCTTCGTCATCGACATGGAAAAGCTGGCCGCCTGATCGCGTTCTGCGCGACGGAAGCATGAAACTTCCGTCGCGTCAGATTCACGCCTTGCGCATGCCGCTTCCGACGTTAATCCTGAGACCCGACAAGGCCTTCCAAGGGCCGGCATAGGGACAGGAGACGATATGACGCGCGTAGCTTTCGTGACGGGCGGGACCCGCGGCATCGGCAAGGCCATCGTTCAACGCCTCTCGGAAGACGGCTTCAAGGTCGCCGCCGGCTATTCCGGCAATGACGAGGCGGCCCAGGCCACGGCCAAGGCGCTGGGCGTCATGGTGGTGAAGGGCAACGTCGGCAGCTTCGACGACTGCGCCCGCGCGGTGAAGGATGTCGAGACCGAGCTGGGTCCGATCGACATCCTGGTCAACAACGCCGGCATCACCCGCGACGGCTTCTTCCACAAGATGAGCCACGACCAATGGTCCGACGTGATCCGCGTCAACATGGACAGCGTGTTCAACATGACGCGCCAGGTCATCAACGGCATGCGCGAACGAGGCCACGGCCGCATCGTCAACATCTCCTCGATCAACGGCCAGAAGGGCCAGATCGGCCAGACCAACTATTCCGCCGCCAAGGCCGGGATGATCGGCTTCACCAAGGCGCTGGCGCTGGAAAATGCGCGCAAAGGCGTGACCGTGAACTGTATCGCGCCCGGCTATATCGACACCGAAATGGTCGGCGCCATGGACCCCAAGGTGCTGGAAGGCATCATCAGCCACATCCCCGTCGGCCGCCTGGGCAAGGGCGAGGAGATCGCCGACATGGTGTCCTGGCTGGTGGGCGAGCGTGCCGGATATGTCACAGGATGCACACTCTCGTTGAACGGCGGTCAATACCTGGTCGGTTGAGCCGGTCTTCGCCCAAAATCCGCCGCGCGCGGGTTTCATCAAAACAGTCATGAACTTGTTGGGATCGGTCACGGCGAAAAAATCGCCACGCGTGACTGTGATGGCCGTCGCCGCCATCGCAGTCATCGGCGTGAGCGTCGTCGCGCCTGTGGTCATCCCGTCCGAAAGCCACGCCCAGTCGCGCCGCACGGTCCCGCCGACCGCCCGTTACGTCAGCAGCAACGGCCAGGGCTTCATCCTGGACACCTCGGGGTCGCGGCCGCTGATGCGGCTGGAGCGGTCGACCGAGGTCTGGGTGCTGCGCCCCACGCCTGCGCCGCGCGGCGACATCATCTATCGCAACGACAACGGCGATCAGGTGCTGCGCGTCACGCCCGACGGCGGCGTCACCCTGTATACGACCACCGCGCCGCAGGGCTCGCCCGCCTCGCGCGTCGGCGACGCCCAGGGCCTGGCCAGCGCGGCCATGACCGGCGCCCAGTTGGTCGATTATTTCATGCGCCAGAGCTATCGCGCCAGCCAGGCCATGGGACGGCTGATCGTCATCGACGTGGACATCCAGCCCGGCTCCGAACAGGTCGCCGCCGACGCCGTTTCGGCCGCCAGCGACGCCATCGTCCGCATGGCCCGCTCGTCCAACCTGCGCGCCCAGGTCGAGCGGGTTCGCCGCGTCGTGGTCTCTGATCAGGGGCGTCCGTCGGTCACCCTGGTCCAGGGCACGCTGCGGATCGTCATCGACGCCGACGCCGGCATCGCCGGTCGCCCGTCCTCCGCCCGGATCGTGCGGGTCGTGGGCGGCGAGGCCCTGAACCGCTAAGACCTAGAAGGCGTCCTTGGCCGCCCGACGCGCGGCGAACTGATCCGCATCCGTCGCGGTCAGGAAGGGATTGAACCGCTTTTCCACGCCCAGCGTCGTCGGCACGGTCGGTTCGCCCCGATCCCGCGCGGCGAATGTCGCCTCGGCATGGGCGGCGGTCTCGGGCCGGTCGTCCAGGCTCAGGGTGAAGCGGGCGTTCGACGCCGTATATTCATGCGCGCACCAGATCACCGTCTGATCGGGCCAGGCCTTCAGGATTTGCAGGCTGGCGAACATCTGTTCGGGCGTGCCTTCGAACAACCGGCCGCAGCCCAGGGCGAACAGGGTGTCGCCGGTGAAGGCCAGCGCATCCGCCGGCGCATGAAACACCACATGGCCCAGGGTGTGGCCCGGCGTCGCGGTGACCTCGAACCGCGTCTCACCCACCATCACCACGTCGCCGTCAACGACCACGCGGTCCAGCGGCGCGACCTTGCGCACCTCCTCCGGCCCCACGATCTCGCAAGCCCACTCGGCCTTCAGCCGTTCGTTGCCCTCGGTGTGATCCGGGTGCCAGTGGGTGTTCAGGATCAGGTCCAGCCGGCCCCAGCCCAACCCCTCCAGCTCTTCCAGAATCCGCGCTGCATCCGGCGTATCGACCGCAGCGACCACGCCCGTCGCCGCGTCGCGGATCAGGAAGCCGTAGTTGTCGCTGCGGCAGGGGAACAGATGAACGTCCAGGGTCATGCGCCCATCCTAGCAGCAGGGCCGCCGACAGGCCTATAGTGCGCCCATGCGGCGCAG
This sequence comes from Brevundimonas sp., assembly GCF_046295075.1. GTDB lineage: Bacteria > Pseudomonadota > Alphaproteobacteria > Caulobacterales > Caulobacteraceae > Brevundimonas. Next base: position 15,588 of record NZ_JBKBOC010000013.1, read on the forward strand.
CATCGACGAGCTTCGAACCTTCTACGGCGAGCCGACCGGGGCGCTTGCGCGACGGCTGGTGGCGCGACGGCTGGACGACGCCTGGGGCGAGGCGGCCGATTGCGACGTTCTGGGCATCGGCTATGCGACGCCGTGGCTGGACGCCTTCGTCGGCGCACGGCGCGTAGTCGCGGCCATGCCGGGCGGACAAGGGGTCGAACACTGGCCGACCGTCGGGCGCAACCGCACCCTGCTGGTGGACGATCGCCGCCTGCCCTTCCCCGCCGGATCGTTCGACCGCATCCTGCTGGTCCATGCGTTGGAGGAGGCGGACGATCCCGCCGCCCTGCTGCTGGAGGCCGTGCGGGCGCTGTCGCCGACGGGGCGGATCATCCTGGCGGCGGCGGCGCGCGGCGGCCTGTGGGCGCGGGCCGACAACACCCCCTTCGGTCATGGCCGTCCCTTCACCCGGCGTCAGCTGGAACGGCTGGTGCGCGACGTGGGGCTGGAGCCGATGGCCTGGTCCCAGACCCTGTATGCGCCGCCCTGGGCGCCGATGCTGAGGCTGGCCGACGGGTTCGAACAGGTGGGCCGCCACGTCTTTCCCGGAACCGCCGGCCTGATCCTGCTGGAGGCCTCGCGCCAGAACTATGCCCGCATCCGGCCCAGCGGCCATGCCCAGCGTGTCGCCGCTCCGGTCCTGACGCCCCAGCCAGCCGCCTCCGTGTCGTCGCGCCGAAAGCCGCACAGCTGACGCGGAGTTGACCCCCGCGCCATCTGGTCGGCGAGGCGAAACCGCCTTATGGCGAACATCATGCACCGACTGATCCTGATGCGGCACGCCCAGGCCGAAACCTCCGCCCCGTCCGGCGGCGGCGACGAGGCCCGCCCCCTGTCCGCCGCCGGCCGCGCCGAGGCCGTGCTGATGGGCCGTGCGCTGGCCGAGCGGGGGCTGAAGCCGGACCTGGCCCTGGTCTCCGGCGCCGTTCGCACCCGCCAGACCTGGGAGCAGATGCATGACGCCTTCGGCGATGTCGAAGTGCGCGACGAGGCCGCCCTGTACAACGCCCCCTCCGACATGATCCGCCGCTTCGTCGAAAACAGCGAGGACGAGGCCGGCTGCCTGCTGATCCTGGCCCACAATCCGGGCGTCCATGTGCTGGCCGCCGAATATCTGATCGAGAGCGCCGCTTCCCCGGCCGTGGTGGACAAGCTGTCGGGCGGTTTCCCGACCGGGGCCGCCGCCCTGTTCACCGTCGATGTCGCGGGCCGTTGCACCTACGAAGGCTTCCTGACGCCACGCGCGCTCGGCGCGGCGTCCGCATGACGGACATCGCCTACAAGATCGTCGACGCCGCCGAATGGCGCGCCGCCGTCGCCGAGGGCCGCTATGACGGCGCGGCGGTCGATCTCGCCGACGGCTACATCCACATGTCGACCGAGGCGCAGTTGGCCGAGACCGCGCGCCGCCACTTCTCCGGTCGCACCAACCTGCTGCTGCTGAACGTCGATCTGAGCCGGTTCGGCGACGACCTGGTGTGGGAGCCGTCGCGCGGCGGCGACCTGTTCCCCCACCTTTATGCCCCCCTGCCCGTCGCCACCGTCACGGCGTCGCGCGCCTTCTCGGTCACAGCCGACGGCGAGATGACGTTCGAGGACGACCAATGAGCCTGACCGATCTGGGCGCCGCCCTGCTGCGACGGCTCGACCCGGAGCAGGCGCATCAGTTGGCGATCAAGGGGCTGGCGCTCGCCCCCCTGCCGTCGCCGCCCGCCGACGATCCGATCCTGCACACGCACCTGGCGGGTCTGGACCTGCCCAATCCGGTCGGTCTGGCGGCGGGTCTGGACAAGAACGGCGAGGCCCTGCGCGGCCTGTCGCGTCTCGGCTTCGGTTTCGTCGAATGCGGCTCGGTCACCCCGCGCGCCCAGGCCGGAAACCCCAAGCCCCGCCTGTTCCGCCTGACCGAAGATCGGGCCATCATCAACCGGATGGGCTTCAACAACGCCGGACTGGACGCCTTCGCCGACCGGCTGGACCGCCGTCCCTCGGGCGTGATCGTCGGCGCCAATCTGGGGGCCAACAAGGATACCGAGGACAAGGCGGCGGACTATGTTGCGGGCCTGGAGCGGCTGGCGGGTCGCGCCTCCTATTTCACCGTCAACATCTCCTCGCCCAATACGCCGGGCCTGCGCGCGCTCCAGGGCCGCGAGCAGCTGGACGACCTGCTGGGCCGCATCGACGCCGCCCGACCCGGCGCAGGCCCTGACCGCGTTCCGGTCTTCCTGAAGATCGCGCCCGACCTGATCGCCGACGAGATCGGCATGATCGTCGAGGCCTCGCTGGCCCACCGGATCGACGGGCTGATCGTGTCCAATACCACGCTGGAACGGCCCGAGACCCTACGCTCGCCCGACGCGCACGAGACGGGCGGCCTGTCCGGCGCGCCCATCCGTCCGTTCGCGGAAAAGGCCCTGATCGCGGCGGCCGAGGCGGCGGCCGGCCGCCTGCCCCTGGTCGCGGTGGGCGGCATCGACAGCGGGGCCGAGGCCTATGCCCGCATCCAGCTGGGCGCCACGGCGGTCCAGATCTATTCCGCCCTGATCTACGAGGGGCCGGGCCTTGTCGCTCGCATCAAGCGCGACCTGGCCGCCCGGCTGCGCGCCGACGGCTTTTCCACAGCGGCGGAGGCCGTCGGCGCGGCCCGTTGACAGAGCGTTAGGCTCGATCGGCGTAATCTCGTCGATGCGAGCGACCGGCGTTCGTCATTCGAGGGCCTGCATGCAATCGACCGTTGTCGATACGGGTGAAAACGGCTGGACGGTCGCCGTGCGCCAACGCCGTGGTGCGCTGCTGCAACGTATCGCCCTGGGCTGCGCCGTCGCATTGGTCGTCACGCCGATGGTCGGCGTCTGGTTCAGCCTGAGCTGGGTCGTGCTCTATATGGCCTGCCAGGGCATCGAACTGGTGGTCTTCGGTCCGGTCGCACGCGGCGACAAGGGCGAGATGTCCTTTGCGCGCAAGATCATCGGCTGCATCGCCCTGGCCATCAGCGCCGCAGTGTTCGGCGGTCTCTCTCTTGTCATGTGGCGCATCGGCGGACCTTTGGGCGGGGTCTGCGCGGCCTTGATGCTGCCGGCGATCATGCTGTCGTCCATGACCACGGCCACGCGCTGCCAGCCGATGATGATCGCCAGTCTGTCGCCGCAGATGATCTATCTGCTGGCCACCCCCTACTTCGCCTATTCCTTCGGCGCGCCGGCGCACCTGGTGATGACGGCCGCAGCGACCGTGGTCCTGTACGTCTTCTACATCGTCATGACCTGGCAGCGGATCAGCGACACGACCACCAACCTGAGCCGCGCCCATGCCGAGGCCGAGGATCTGCGCCTCACGGCCGAACGCAGCCTGGCCGATCACACCGCTTTCCTGGCCGCCGTGGGCCACGATCTGCGCACGCCCATCGGCGCCATCCTGGCCGGCGCCGCCGAACTGAAGGCGCCCGATCCGCAGTCCCGGACCAGCGCCAACCTGATCACCGACGCCGGCCTGATGATGAAGGCGCTGCTGGACGACCTGCTGGACCACAGCCGCATCGGCGCGGGCCGGATGACGGTCGAGGTCAGCGACTTCGACCTGCGCCAGATGCTGGCCCAGACGCTTCAGCTGTGGCGCGGCCTGGCCGACGCCAAGGGCCTGAAACTGCGCGTCGAGGGCGCAGCTGGCGTTCCGCGCCACGTCAAGGGCGACGTGATGCGCATCCGTCAGGTGCTGAACAACCTGATGTCCAACGCGATGAAGTTCACCGAGGAAGGCCAGATCACCCTGCGGGTCCAGGCCTGGCCGGAAGAGCCGTCGGGTTACGCCCTGCTGTTCGAGATCGCCGACACCGGCCCCGGCATGACGAGCGACCAGCTGGCGCGCCTGTTCACCCCCTTCGACCAGACGGCCGACGGCGTCACCGCCCGTTATGGCGGTTCGGGCCTGGGCCTGGCGATCAGCCGCAACCTGGTCGATCTGATGGGTGGTCGCCTGACGGTGCGCAGCGCGCCGGGCCAGGGGTCGCGCTTCACCGTCTCCTTGGTCCTGCCCAAGGGCGAGAATGTCGAGCCGATCGTTGAGATTGTCGACGAGAGCCGCCTGGACATCGCCCGGTCGCTGGCGTCCTTCACGCCCACAGTCCATGCCGTCGCCGCGCCCGAGCCCCAGCCGACGCCCGAGCCTGTGGCGGCCGAAGCCGAGGCTGAACCCGCCGACGCCGACGATCAACCCCTGCGTCTGCTGGTCGTGGACGACCACGACATCAATCGCCGCGCCGTGCAGTTGATCCTTCAGCCGCTGGGCTGCGAGATCACCACCGCCGCCGACGGCCTGATCGCGCTGGAACGCTGCGACGAGGCGGTGTTCGACGTCATCTTCATGGATGTTCGGATGCCCGAGCTGGACGGGCGCGAAACCACGCGCCGCCTGCGTGCGGGCGGCGGACCCAACGCCCTGACGCCCGTTGTCGCCGTCACCGCCGACACCGCACCCGAGGATGTCGCGGCGTGTCAGGCGGCCGGCATGGCCTATTTCGTCTCCAAGCCCCTGACGCCCACGGCCCTGATCGGCGCCCTGCAGCACGTCCTGAACGACACCGCCGCTCAGGCCCGGACCGAGGCCGCCTGACCTTTCACGGCGGCGACCAGGGTCGTCGCAAAGTCGGTTCGCCGCATCTCGCACTCCCACACCGTCACCACCCGCCAGTGCGAGGCTTCCAGCGCCTGAACGCTTGCGGCGTCGCGCACGCGATTGCGGGCGATCTTGGCGATCCAGTATTCGGCGTTGGTCTTGGGCTGGCGCGCGCCGCGCGCGCAGTCATGGCTGTGCCAGAAACAGCCGTGGACGAACAGGGCGACGCGGCGGCCCTTCATCACGACATCCGGGCGACCGGGCAGACCCGCCCCGCCCAGCCGATAACCGATCCCGGCCGCACGCAGGATCCTGCGCACGGCCAGTTCCGGCGACGTATCCTTGCCCTTCACGCGACGCATCACGGCGCTGCGCTTCTCGGGGCTGAACACATCGGTCATTGCTAGCGTCGATCCAGGCTCAAGTAGCGAAGCGATAGCCTGGATCGACCACCATCAAAGCTGCGCGAGCAGATGCTCGGCCGAGGACACCTTGAACTCGCCGCCCTGTTCGATGTTCAGCTGGGTCACCGTGCCGTCCTTGACCAGCATCGAATAGCGCTGCGAACGCTCGCCCAGGCCAAAGCCCGAACCGTCCAGCACCAGGCCCAGGGCCTTGGTCAGTTCGCCGTTGCCGTCGGCCAGCATGACGATGCTGTCGTCGGTGATGTCCTGGCTGTCGGCCCAGGCCTTCATGACGAAGGCGTCGTTGACCGAGATGCAGGCGACCGTATCGACGCCCTTGCCCTGGATGTCGGCCAGATGATCCTTGAAGCCCGGCAGATGGCGCGCCGAGCAGGTCGGGGTGAAGGCGCCGGGCACGGCGAACAGGGCCACGGTCTTGCCGCCGAAGATGTCGGCGGTGCTGACGGGCTTGGGCCCTTCGGCGGTCGCCTGGGCGAGGGTCGCGTTCGGGATGCGATCGCCGATCTGGATGGTCATGATTGTCTCGCTGAGGTTGGGGCTGACGGGGTAGGAAACACCGCCTGCGACACATAGAGAGCGCCGCCGGGACCGCAAGCTTCCGCTCGACTTGCAAGCGCCGCTTTCGCGACCGATGATCGGATCATGAGCCAAGCCTCCACCCTGACCGGCCGCCTGCTGGTCGCCATGCCCGGCATCGACGACCCCCGGTTCGAACACGCCGTCATCCTGATCTGCGCCCACGGCCCCGACCATGCCATGGGGCTGCGGCTGGACCGCCCGGCGCCGGGCGTGGATCTGAAGACGGTGCTGGACAAGCTGGAGGCGCCAGCGCCGGACCAGTCGATCGGCCGCGCGGTCCTGATGGGCGGGCCGGTCGAGCGCGAGCGCGGCTTCGTGCTGCATACCGACGACTGGATGATCGGGGACGACAGCCTGCCGTTCGGCGACGGCCTGGCCATGACCGGCACGCGCGAGGCGCTAGCCGCCATGACCGATGCGGTCTCGGGCCCGAGCCGTTCGGCCCTGCTGCTGGGCTATGCCGGCTGGGGCGAGGGGCAGTTGGAGGAGGAGTTGGCCGAGAACGTCTGGCTGACCGCCGACGCCGATCTCGATCTGATCTTCGACGGCGAACACACGTCGAAATGGACGCGCGCCCTGGCCCAGATGGGCGTGGACGCGGCCATGCTGTCCAGCCAGGGCGGCCGGGCTTGAGCCCAGCCGCCCGCTTTGAGGCTTAGAAGCGGTAGTTCATGCCGATGCGGAACATGTGGGTTCCGAACTTGCCGTTGCCGCGCACCATGTCGGTGCCCGTGGTGTTCGGGGCCAGGATGAACGGGTTGGCGGCGGGCGTCGTGCCGGTGTTGCCGACGCGGATCACCGGGCTGTCCACGTCCAGCGAGGTGTAGAGGTATTCGCCGTTGACCGTCAGGCCGCGACCCAGGGCGTATTCCACGCCGCCGCCGGCCTGCCAGCCGTCGCCGTCGTCGCCTTCGCTGGTTTCGGTGAAGCTGTTGGCCTGGTTCGAGGTGCGGAACTTGTTCTCGAACTTGCCATAGGCGTAGCCGCCGGTGCCGTAGATCAGGGCCGGGCCATAGGCGTAGCCCAGCTTCAGACGGGCGGCCGCCGTGCTCTCCAGCTCGCGCGTGAAGGTGTAGAAGGCCGGGGTGGTCGAGAAGCCCGTCACCGAGTCCTGGACGTTGTTGACGCTGTATTCCGCCAGGGCGCCGACGACGAAGTTGCCGAACTGCATGTCGTAACCGGCGCGCACGCCCGCCTCGACGCCGTCGTTGTCGTCACGGCAGCCGGTGCCCGGCGCGGTGCTGGTCGACATGCCGCCGCAGAAGCCGGGGCTGAAGGCGTTGGCGCCCACCGTGGCGCCGGCGGCCGGGGCGGTCGTGACCTGGTCGCCGTAGTTGCCGTCCAGATTGCGGTCGAAGCGTAGTATCTCGTCGCCGTCGTCGTTCGACTGGTTGTAGCCGCCGAAGATGCCGATGTAGGGGCCGGACCAGTCGGGGGCCACGGACTGGGCCAGGGCCGGGGTGGAGACCATGGCGAGTGCCAGGGCGCTGGAAGCGAGAGTCTTGATCATGGGGAGGCTTTCGTGCCGAAGTGCGGGCGCGACGTCCCCGCTCGCCGTCACAAAAGCCGAATGCGGCCACAGGTTCCCGCCGTTCGCGCCGCTAAATGCCGCACATCCAAAGGCTTAATCTGGACGTATGGGGGCCTAACGCGTCGTCATGGATACAAGCAGCGCCAGCAACAGCAGCAGGCTGACCCCCTGCCAGAATCGCACCGGATCGCGTTCGATCAACGACAGCTGACGCGGCGGCGGGGCGGCGACGGCGCTGCCGGTTTCCAGCACATGGATCAGCTCCTCCACGTCCTCGAACCGCTCGTTCGGATCGACGGCGACGGCGCGCATGATGGCCGCCTCCAGCCAGGCAGGCATGTCCGGGCGGCGCCGCGTCGGCGGCACGGGCGCCCGGTCGAAGCGTGGCGCATCGGCCGGATCGACCTCGCCCCACGGATAGGCGCCAGTGAACAGGCGATAAAGGGTCACCCCCACGGCGAACTGGTCGGTGGCGGCGTTCCCGCTCTCGCCCGCATACATCTCGGGCGCCTTGTAGCCGGCGGTGCCGGGCGCCTCGGCCTCGGCGAACTCCTCGGCCTGCCGCAGACGCGCCACGCCCAGATCGACGAGCTTCAGCCCGCCGGTCGTCTCCAGGATCACATTGTCCGGCTTGATGTCGCGGTGGGTCACCCCCGCCCGGTGCAGGGCAGACACCGCGCGCGACAGGCGCAAGGCCACGCCGATGCCCTCGGCGATCTCGAACGGCCCCTCCTCCGCCAGTCGTGCATGCAGGGTCTGGCCGGCATGGAAGGGCTGGGCGATATACAGACGGCTCTGGCGGCCCGCATCCAGGCTCAGCACCTTGCCAACGAACGGACTGTCGATACGCCGCCCGATGAAGGCCTCGCGCAGGAAGGCGGTGCGCGCGCCGCGTTCCGACACCACGGCGGGCTTGGGGAACTTCAGCACCACCGCGCCTGCGTCGCCCAGCGTGTCCTTCGCCAGGAACAACCGCGTATAGCGCCCGTCCGCGACCAGCCGCTGCAGGGCGAAGCCGTCGATATTGTCGCCCAGGGCGGGCGGCGGCAGGATCGCCAGCCCTTCCGCTTCGGCCGTGATCGCCTCCCAGTCGGGCGCGCCGGTGCGGACCACGTCGATGACGATGGCGGTGGCGTTGTCACGCGCCCCCGCCGCCTCGACCTCGGCCAGGATCGCCTTTGCGTCCGCGTCGGGCGAGCTGCGCCGCCCCAGCAAGCCCGCGATCACTGCATCGGTCAGCACCCCATGCACCCCGTCGGTGGTCAACAGCAGCCGGTCGTGCGGTTCCAGCCGCACCTGACGCACGTCCAGCTTCACGTCCGCCTCGATCCCCACCGCGCGGTACAGCACATGGCTGAGCCCCTGCTGGGCGCGCGTATGATCCTCGGTCAGCCGCGTCAGCACCCCGTCGCGGAAATGCCAGGCGCGGCTGTCGCCGACATGCAGGGCCGTCGCTTCGCGCCCGCGCAGGATCACCGCCGTGAAGGTGGTCGCCGCCCCCTCCATCGCCGGATCGATCTTGCCGCGCGAATGGAGCCAGCGGTTGAAGCCCCGCAGCGCCTTGATCCCGTTGGCGGCGATGCCGTTCAGCGGATTCTGATCCAGATAGCCGTCGATGAAGCTGCGCGTCGTCAGCTCCGCCGCCATCCGCCCGGCCTTTGACCCCGACACCCCGTCGGCGATCACCGCCACCACCCCATGCTCGCGCTGCTCGGCCGCCGTGCCGATATGGACGCCGCCGAAATCCTGATTGTCCGCCTTGGGCCCCTGCAAGGTCGCAAAGCCGGCGGCGATCTCCAGTCTGGCGTCGGTCATGGCAGGGAGTGTCCGGGATTTATGGCCCTATGGCTAGACGCCTCACGGACGATGCCTCGGCCTCAAAGCGCCAGGATCGCCCGCACCGCGACATAGACGGCGACCACCAGGATAAGCCCGGCGAACAGGGCGCGGCCCAGCGCCACATTGGCGCCCAGTCGGCGCGCCAGCGGCAGGCCGGCCGCCGTGCCCGCCACCCCGCCCACGGTCATGGCCGCGACCAGACCGGGGTCGATCCAACCGGACAGGGCGTAGTTGCCGGCCGTCGTGGCCCCAAAGGCCGCGACGCTGAGCAGGGACGTCGCCTGGGCGGTCGCCAGGCTCATGCCCGTGGACGCCATCAAGCCGGGCACGATCAGGAACCCGCCGCCGATGCCGAAGAAGCCCGCCGCTGACCCGACCCCCGCCCCGGCCAGGCCGATCCTGGGCGACATGGCCCAGTTGAGCCGGGGCTCGGCGCGAACAACGACGGGCTTGGGGCGGAGCATCGACAGGCCGACCGCCGCCATGGCCACCGCGAAGATCAGCAGCAACTGATGGCCGTCGATCATCTTGGCCAGGGATGAGCCGACCCAGGCGCCGGCCGCGCCGGTGACGGCGAACAGGATGGCGCAGGGCCAGCGCACCCGCCCGGCCTTCGCTTGGCCGGCCAGGGCCGTCAGGGCGTTCAGCGCCACCCCCGCCGCCGAGACGCCGATGGCGACATGCGGGTCTTTGACGCCGACGAGATAGAGCAGCAACGGCACCGCCAGCACCGACCCGCCGCCGCCGAACAGCGTCAGCAGCAGGGCGACGACGCCGCCGCTGAAGGCGGCCAGGCTCAGGGCCAGCAGATCGGTCGTCATGGCGTCAGGCGACCCCAGCCGCGCTTCGGTTCCAGGGCATGACGGCGAGCAGGCGCGCCATGCCGCAGAAGCCGGTGGCCCCCGCGACGAACAGGCCCGCGCCGACGAAGGCGGACAGGCCCCAGAAGGCGGGATGCACCAACAGGCCGAGCGCCGCCCCGGTCAGGATCAGCCCCCCCGCCGCCATCTGGACCTGCCGCATCAGCTCGATGGGCTTGGACCGGTCGGTGCGGGTCGCCAGGCCTTGCCTCTTCCAGGCGTCCAGCCCGCCGTCCAGGACGAAGGCCTGACCCGGAACCTGGGCCGCCAGGCGGTCGCAGTTGACGCCCGTCCGGTTTCCGGTCCGGCAGGTGAAGATCACGTCGCGCCCGTCCGCAAGAGTGCGCGCGGACTCATCGAAACTGGACAGCGGCGCATGGACCGCCCCCGCGACATGTTCGCGTACGAACTCGTCCTGTTCGCGAATGTCGATCAGGACGGCGCTGTTTTCCATCAGGCGGCGCGAGACCTCGGCGGGGGACAAGGGGGTCAGGACGGTCATCGGGATCATTCCTTTTCGGGAGCAAGAGGGGGACAGTAGATTTCAGCCAGGACGGCGATCACCTTCAGCACGGCCGGGTCGGCGATGCGGTAGAACACCGCCGTGCCGTCGCGCCGCGTGGCGACCAGGGCCTCGTCCCGCAGCTTGGCCAGATGCTGGGACAGGGCCGACTGCGACAGGCCGACCAGCGGCAGAAGCTGGCCGACCGACATCTCGCCCTCGCCCAGTTGGCACAGGATCATCAGCCGTTTCTCGTTGGACAGGGCGCGCAGCAGGGCCGACGCCTCGCCCGCGCTGGCCTGGAAACGCTCAAGTCCGATGGTTTGAAGGTCGATCATGAGCCGCAATATATTCGCACTTGCTAAATTAGCAATACCTAATATGTTGAAACGCGAAAGGAGCCTTCTCCATGGCCCACATCCCCGACGTTCGCGGCTTCTTCGACCCCGCGACCCATACTGTGACCTATCTGGTCAGCGACCCGGCCACCGGCATGGCCGCCATCATCGACCCGGTGCTGGATTTCGACGCCGCGTCCGCCCGCACTTCCACCCGATCGATCGACGCGGTGATGGCGGCGCTGGAAACGGCGGGTCTGACCTTGGCGATGGTGCTGGAAACCCACGCCCATGCCGATCACCTGACGGCCGCCGCCCATCTTCGACGCGCGACGGGCGTCTCCATCGGGATCGGCGCCCATATCACCGAGGTGCAATCGACCTTCGCCCCTCTGTTCGGCGCGGACGACGTGCGCAGCGACGGTCGGGTGTTCGATCATCTCTATGGCGACGGTGATTTATTCGCTCTGGGCGACCTGTCGGTCCAGGTGATCCACACGCCGGGCCATACCCCCGCCTGCGTCAGCTACAGGATCGGCGATGCGGTCTTCACCGGCGACACCCTGTTCATGCCGGACTACGGCACGGCCCGCACGGACTTCCCCGGCGGCGACGCCCGAACCCTCTATCGGTCGATCGAGCGCCTGCTGTCCCTGCCCGACGACACCCGCGTCTTCGTCGGCCACGACTATCTGCCGCAGGGCCGCACCGACTACCGGTTCGAGACGACCGTCGCCGATCAGCGCGCCCATAACATCCACGTCGGCGGCGGGGTCTCGGAAGAGGATTTCGTGGCCATGCGCGAAACCCGCGACGCCACCCTGGGCGCGCCCCAGCTGATCCTGCCCTCGCTCCAGGTCAACATCCGCGCCGGCGACCTTCCGCCGCCCGACGCCGGCGGACAGCGCTATCTGCGCCTGCCGCTAAACGCGATCTGACGGCTTACGCCGACCGCTGCTTCAGCGGGGCGGTGCCGTCGGCCAGGCTTTCGGCCAGATAAACCTCCGCCTCCTGGGCCGGGAGCGCGGGGGCGTAGCCGAAGCCCTGGCCGTAGTGGCATTGGGCTTCCAGCAGCAGGGCGGCCAGTTCGGCGTTCTCGACCCCTTCGGCGACGACTTCCAATTCCAGATCGCGGCCCAGGTTGACCACCGACTTGACGATCTTGGCCGAGCCCTCGTCCTTGTTCATCGTCAGGACGAAATAGCGGTCGATCTTCAGCGTATCGAACGGCAGGCGCGCCAGATAGGACAGGGACGAGAAGCCGGTGCCGAAATCGTCCAGCGCCAGCGACGCCCCGACGTCCTTCAGCGATTGCAGCACCTCGGCGGCGCGCGCGGTGTCGCGCATGATGTCGCCCTCGGTGACTTCCAGCTTCAGCGCGCCCCGTGGCAGGCCGCTTTCCTTGATGATGCGCGCCACGTCCTCGCACAGGTGCGGGCGTTCGATCTCGCCGACCGACAGGTTGACGCTGCAGAACATCTTGCCCGCCAGCGGATGGCGTTCGATCCATTCCGCCAGTTGACGCGCCGACTGGGTCATCATCAGCAGGCCCAGGTCGTTCATCATGCCCAGGTCGGCGGTCAGGCCCAGGAACTCGTCCGGCGGCACCAGGCCGCGGCGCGGGTGACGCCAGCGCGCCAGGGCCTCGAAGCCCGCCACCGCCCCGGTGTTCAGGTTCACGATGGGCTGGAAGAAGGGCACGATCTCGCCGCGCACGAAGGCGTTCCTCAGATCCGCCTCCAGCGCCAGGCGGCTCAAGGAATCGCTCTCCAGCGCCCGGCCATAGGCGGCCGATCCGCCGCGCCCGGCGCCCTTGGCAGATTCCACCGCCAGCTCGACCCGGCGCAACAGTTCGGCGGCGTCGGGCGCATCCGGCCCGCCCTCCACCATCACCGCCCCGATGGAGACGGTCGGATAGATGTCGAAGCCCGCGACCCGCAGCGGCTGCTCCAGCGCATCGCGGACGCGGTAGCTGGTGTGAGAGGCGGTCCTGGGCACGATGATGGCGAACTCGTCCTCGCCGATTCGCGCCGCCGAGGCGTCCTTGTTGAAGGCGGCGGCCAGACGCGAGCCCAAGGCCGACAGCACCAGGTCGGTGCGCTCATGCCCCAGCGCCTCGTTCAGGCGCCGCAGACGATCCACGTCGCCGACCACAATCTCGTATTCGCCGGGCTGGGTCAGGACCTCGCCCACGCGCGCGATGAAGGCGCGACGGTCCAGCAGGCCCGTCAGCGTATCCCGATCCGATCCGGCGAACTTGGTCTCCAGCGCCACGACCCCGGCGGCGCGCAGTCCGTCCTCCAGCCAGACGCCGCGCCACAGGCAGGTCTCGGACCCACGCATCCGCAGGCGCACGGCGACCTCGGCCCCCTCGTCCTGCGGTTTCAGCATGCGTTCGGCCAGGCTGCGATCCTGGGGCATGGCCAGGGCGACGAAGCCGGCGGCGGTGCATTCCGGGGCCAGCGGCCCCAGGCCCAGCGACCGCGTCGCGCCGGTGAAACGCAGTTCGTCCGTCGCCGGCGTCCAGACCCACAGGGCCGTGTCGGCGGCCGCCAACGCCTCGATGGCGGTCGTGGCGTCCCAGGCCAGCGATCGGGATCGTGGTGTCACGCGTCTCGCCCTTCCAGACGGCCCCCGGCCGTCAACGCTCGTCCTCGACCAGGCCGAACAGCAGATGATCTGCCCACTCGCCGTTAATTTTCAAATAAGCCCTAGCCCGACCTTCGTTGCGAAAGCCCGATTTCTCCAGAACACGACGCGAACCGTGGTTGGTGGGCAGGCAGGCCGCCTCCAGCCGGTGCAGCTTCAGCTTGTCGAAGGCGTATCCGACCACGGCCTGCACCGCCGCCGTCGCCACACCCTGGCCGGAATGGGGCTGGCCGATCCAGTAGCCCAGCGTCCCGGTCTCGGCGACGCCGCGCCGCACGTTCGACAGGGTCACCGCCCCCGCCAGGGTCTTGCCGCCGTCAACCAGCACGAAAAAGGGCCAGGCGTGGCCCAGCTCCATCTCACGCGCATAGATGGACAGCCGACGCCGGAACGCCGCCTTGGTCAGGTCGTCCTCGGGCCAGGCCGGCTCCCACGGTTGCAGATAGTCGCGCGACCCGTCGCGCAGCGTGGACCAGGCGGCATAGTCGCCGGCGCGCGGCGGCCGCAGCAGCACGCCGTCCCCCCGGACCACCGGCCCGGCCACATCGCTCATCCAGTCCAGCAGGGCCATGACGCCTCATACAACAGGACGACTGTGGCCTGAACTCACGGTTCCGCCAAGACGGTCGCCGTCAACTTCAACGCCAGCTCACGACCCAGGCCCTCGGGCGCGCCCAGCATCGGCGTCAGGATGTCGCCGATCAGCCCCTCGGCGAAGGCCATATAGGCCGCCGTCATGACCAGCGACCGCGCCCGTTCGGCCGCCCTGGGATCGTCGGGCGCCATGGCCGCCAGCCGGTCGGCCAGGTCCCGCACCACCCCGCCGAAGCTTTCCGCCCGCCCCTGCTCGCGCGCCAGGGCCAGCCAGGCCGCCATCTGCGACGCCCCGCCCTTGCCGAAGGCGTCGAAGACGACGGTCATCAACCGATCCGGCTCCACCCCCTCGCGCCCTTCGCCCGATCCTTCGTTCAGGCCCGCCTCGATCCGTTCGGCCAGATCGCGCACCATCGCGTCCATCAGCGCGCCCTGAAGCCCGGCCGCCGAGCCGAAATGGTGGATCAGATTGGCGTGGCCCACGCCCATCCGCTCGCCCACCGCCTTCAGCGTCACCGCCGCCGGGCCGCCGGACAGCAGCAGGTCGCGCGCCGCCTCCAGCGCCTCTTCGCGCGCCACCGCCCCGCGCCGCCGCTTCACCGGACCATTAGTTGACATTGATGTCAGTTAACTCCATATTCCTCTCGAAATCGAGGAGCAGAAACATGGCGAAATCCGCCACCCCCGCCGATCTCCAGATCAGGCCGCGCGACCTGCATATCGACCGCGAGGCCCCGACGCCACGCTGGTGGCTGAACGGCGACCCGTTCGGCACGGCCGTGATGAACGCCCTCAGCCTGACCTTTCCCGACGGCGAGCGGTTCTTCATCCAGTCGGTCAAGCGGTTCGCCAAGGATACGCCCGCAAACCTGGCCGCCGACATCCGCGCCTTCACCGTCCAGGAAGGCGCCCATACGCGCGAACACATGGCCTTCAACGCCATCACCGCCCGCGCCGGCTACGAGACCGCCGAGATCGAGGCCTATGTCACGGCCCGCCTGGATATCGCCCGCGCCCGCCCGGCCATCGCCCAACTGGCGGCCACCATGGCGCTGGAGCATTTCACCGCCGCCTTCGCCCATCGGCTGCTGGCCGACCCCGACCTGCTGAAGGGCTCGCCCACCGACCTGGCCCGCCTGTGGCGCTGGCACTCCATCGAGGAGATCGAGCACAAGGGCGTGGCCTATGACGTCTTCCTGCACGCCACCCGCGAGATGTCGCCGCTGAACCGCTGGCGGCTGCGGCGCTGGGCCATGCTCCTGACGACCCTGCTGTTCACCAAAACGGTGCGCGAGACGACCCTGATGCTGTTGAAGCAGGACGGCATCGTCGGCTGGAAGGCGCGCCTGGGCCTGTTCCGCTGGCTGTGGCTGAAGCCGGGTCTCTATCGCCGCATGATCGGGGACTATGTCGCCTTCTACAAACCCGACTTCCACCCGTGGCAGGTGGACGACCGCGACCTGATCGCCGACGCCGAGGCGGGCCTGGCACAACCCGCCTGATACGGGCCGCCTGATACGGGCCGCCTGACCCTTCGATCCGATCTCGCGACGGAGTTTTCGCACCGGCTGCGTTACACTCTGCGGGGACGGACGAGGAGAAGGCCATGGCTTCATCACCGACCGACGCCGCCATCGCCCTGACCCGCCTGGGTCTCGGCGCCAGGCCCGGCGAGATCGAACGCGTCGCCGCCGATCCACGCGGCTGGGCCACGGCCCAGATCCGGCCCCAGGGCGCGCCTCAGCCGTCGGGCCAGTTCGCCGACACCGCCCAGCGCGTCGCCCAGTATGTCGACTATCAAAGCGACGCCGGTCAGGTCCGCCGCGATCGACGCTCTGCGCCACAGGTCGGCGCCACGTCCACGTCAATGGCGCAGACCGCGCCCGCCCCCGATACCGATCCAGACGCCGTCGCCCGGCGCGAGGCCCGCCAGGCCGCGCGTCGAGAGATCACCCAGGATACGGCGCAGGAGTTCCTGGCCCGCGCGCAGCTGGGCGCGACCACAGACGACGGTTTCGCCGAGCGGTGGACGCTGTTCTGGGCCAACGCCGTCACCGTCTCGGCCGTCAAATTCGCCAGCGGCGCCTTCGTCGGCCAGTACGAGCGCGAGGCCATCCGCCCGCACGTCTTCGGCCGGTTCGAGGATCTGGTCCTGGCCGCCGAACAGCATCCCGCCATGCTTCTGTATCTGGATCAGGCCCGCTCGGTCGGTCCCGACAGCGTGGCCGGCGCCCGCCGCAACGCCGGGCTGAACGAGAACCTGGCCCGCGAGATGATGGAGCTGCACACCGTCGGCGCCGACGCAGGCTACACCCAGGCCGACGTGACCGAACTGGCCCGCGCCCTGACCGGCTGGTCGATTCCCACAGCGCGCGATCAACGTCAGCCCGCCCGCCCACGAAGGGCGCGCATGGCGGCCGCACAGGCCCAGCCTGCGGCGAACGGATTCGTCTTCCGCCCCAATGTCCACGAACCGGGCGACCGCACGGTGATGGGCAAGACCTATCCGGCCGCAGGCCTGGCCCAGGGTCAGGACATCCTGCGCGACTTGGCCCGACATCCGGCAACCGCCAAACGCCTGTCGCGCCGCCTCGCCGCCCATTTCGTCGCCGACGACCCGCCACCGGCCCTGGTCGCCCGGCTGGAAGACGCCTGGACCCGTTCGGGCGGCGACCTGGCCCAGGTCGCCCGCGCCCTGGTCGAGGCGCCCGAGACCTGGACGCCCCAGCCCGCCAAGATCAAGACGCCCTACGACTTCGTCGTCTCCACCCACCGCGCCCTGGGAACCCGGCCCCAGCGAATCCAGCCCCTGCGCCAGGCCCTGCTGGACATGGGCCAGCCGCCGTTCGCCGCCCCCTCGCCCGAGGGGTGGCCCGACGCGGCCGCCGACTGGGCCGGTCCCGACGCCCTGGTCAAACGGCTGAACTGGTCGCGCACCGCCGCCGACGCGGCCCAGGCGGCCGACCCGAACGCCGTCGCCGCCGCCGCCCTCAGTGCGCGCCTCGGCGAACGCACGCGCCTCGCCGTCGCCCGCGCCGAAAGCCGGCCCGAGGCCCTCACCCTTCTCTTCATGTCGCCGGAGTTCCAACGCCGATGACCGCCCTCAACATGAACCGCCGCCACCTGCTGGCCGCCGCCTCGGCCGGGGTCGGCCTGGCCTTCGCCGGACGGGTCGCCGCCCAGACCAACGGACCGGCCAACAAGCTGGTCGTCGTCATCGCGCGCGGCGCCATGGACGGCCTGTCCGTCACCGTCCCCTATGGCGACCCAAACTACGTTCCGCTGCGTGGCGGCCTGGCCATCCCCGCCCCCGGCGAGGCGAACGGCGCCCTGGCGCTGGGCGAGGGCTTCGGCCTGCACCCCGCGCTGGCCGGCCTGCACGACCTGTATGGCGCCGGCCAGATGCGGTTCGCCCCGGCCGTGGCCCTGCCCGTCCGCATCCGCTCGCATTTCGACGCCCAGGACGTGCTGGAGAACGGCGGCGAGGGTCTGCGTCAACAGACCGACGGCTGGCTGAATCGCGCCATCACAGCGGCGGGCGGCGCGTCGCTGAAGGGCCTGTCGATCGGCGCCCAGACGCCGCTGATCCTGCGCGGCGACGCCCCCGTCTCCAGCTGGGCGCCGGGCGGCCAGGTGCGCGGCGGCGACCGCATCGCCTCCCTGCTTCAGGACCTCTATGTCGAGGATCCGATGCTGGGTCAGAACCTGGCGCGGGGCCTGGCGACCGAGGAGCTGGTCGGCCAGGGGCAGAACATGGACGGCGACGCGGCGCGCGTGCGCCGAAACGACGTCCTTGGCCTGGGCCGCGCCGTCGCCCGACTGATGTCCGGCGCCGAGGGGGCCGACATCGTCGCCGTCTCGCTGGACGGGTGGGACACCCATGCGGGCCAGCGCGCGCAGCTTCAGACGCGGCTGACCGGCCTGGATCAACTGGTCACGGGTCTGAAGGACGGGCTGGGCGAAACATGGTCGCGCACGGTGGTCGTCGTCGCCACCGAGTTCGGCCGCACCGCCCGCGCCAACGGCACGCAAGGCACCGACCACGGCACCGGCTCCTCGCTGTTGCTCGCGGGCGGGGCGATCAAGCGCGGCGGCCCCATCGGCGACTGGCCGACCCTGGCCGACAACCGTCTGTTCGAGAACCGCGACCTGGCGCCGACGATGGATATCCGGTCCGTGTTCAAAGGCGTGCTGCGCGATCATATGGGCGTCGATCGCGCCGCCTTGGACACCCGCGTCTTCCCCGGCAGCGCCGCAGAGGCGCACGCGATGGACGGTCTGGTCTAGCCCAAACCCCGCCGCGACACTTGCTTTTTGCGGCGCAACATCGCATCAGGACGCCATCACCTTGGACCCGGCCCTGTTCGCAGGCGACGGGTGGCTATCCCCGCCGCCGATCCGCTGGGAAACCGAGCCCCAAAACCGAAGCATCGGTACGGCTCATCCAGATGAAATCCTGAAATGTCCATCATCGCCTCTGCGCGCCAGCAATGGCTCGCCAATCCTCGCCGCGACCTGCTGGCGGGGACCGTCGTGGCCCTGGCCCTGATCCCCGAGGCCATCGCCTTTTCCATCATCGCCGGGGTCGATCCGGCCGTCGGCCTCTACGCCAGCGTCGTCATCGCCGTAACCATCGCCTTCGTCGGCGGTCGCCCGGCCATGATCTCGGCCGCCACCGGGGCCATGGCCCTGCTGATGGTCACGCTGGTGCGCGACCACGGGCTGGAATATCTGTTCGCCGCCTCCATCCTGTGCGGCGTATTCCAGATCGTCATCGGCCTGCTGAAACTGGGCCGCTACATCAAGTTCGTCAGCCGCAGCGTCATGACCGGCTTCGTCAACTCCCTGGCGATCCTGATCTTCCTGGCCCAGATGCCCGAACTGATCGGCAGGGGCTGGATCACCTACGCCTTGGTCGCGGCGGCCCTTGTCGTCATCTACGGCTTTCCCCGCATCACCAAGGCCGTGCCCTCGCCCCTGGTCGCCATCGTCGCCATCAGCGCGGTGGTGATCGTGATGAAGCTGGACGTGCGCACCGTCGGCGACATGGGCCAGATGCCCACGACCCTGCCGATGTTCCACCTGCCCGCCGTGCCCCTGACGTGGGAGACCTTCGTCATCATCGCCCCGATCTCGGCGACCCTGGCCTTCGTGGGTTTGCTGGAAAGCCTGCTGACCGCCAATCTGATCGACGACATCACCGACACCCCGTCCGACAAGGACCGCGAGACGCGCGGCCAGGGCATCGCCAACATCCTGTCGCCCCTGTTCGGCGGCATGGCCGGCTGCGCCATGATCGGCCAGTCGATGATCAACGTCGGGTCCGGCGCGCGCGGGCGGCTGTCCACCCTGTGGGCCGGCCTGTTCCTGCTGTTCCTGATGCTGGTGCTTCAGGACTGGGTCGCGCAGATCCCGATGGCGGCCCTGGTCGCGGTCATGATCATGGTCTCGGTGGGGACGTTCGACTGGAGTTCGTTGCGGAACCTGCGCAGCCTGCCCTTCCAGTCGTCCCTGGTGATGATCGCCACCACCGTCACCGTCGTCCTCACCCATGACCTGTCCAAGGGGGTGATCCTGGGCGTGCTGCTGTCGGCGGTCTTCTTCATGCGCAAGGTCGGCAAGACCATCACGGTCACCGAGATCGAGACGCCGGAGGACGGCGTGCTGCGCTACCGGGTCTCAGGCCAGCTGTTCTTCGCCTCGGCCGACCTGTTCGCCGCCAGCTTCGAGCATCACGGCCATCCCACACGCGTCGAGATCGACCTCAGCGACGCCCATCTGTGGGATCTGACCGGCGTCGCCGCCGTGGACAAGGTCGTCTTCCGCTATCGCCGCCAGGGCGCCCAGGTCGAGGTGGTGGGCATGAACGACGCCGCCCGCACCCTGGTCACGCGGGTGGGGCGGTTCGAGAAAATGCATCTGCCGGACGGGACCGGCGCGCACTGAGGAGGCGTCAGGCGGCGTCTGAAGCCTGTTCCGCGTCGGCGTTGGCGACCACGTCCGGCTTGGGCATCTTGCAGATGCGGTTCAGGTCGGCGCGGATCGAACTGCCCTGGAAATGCGAAATCTCGGCGCCGGAATAACCCTCGCCTGACAAGGCCTTGACGACGTCGCCGGTGTTCAGACAATCGGGCGAACGGGCGAGCTGGTAGGCGCGCTCCACGACGTGGGTGCGGTTCATGATGGGAGCCTTTCGTGATCCTTAACAACGCCCGCCAAGCTAAACCGTTCCGACCGTTGAATTTCCTTCACATGAGTCACTCTTGCATCCACCGCGAATATCTGCGCACATATCGCTCGTCGATCTCTCTGCGTAACGCCCACTCTCTCTGCGAACGCACGAGTCAAGGCCGCTCCCATTCAGACCCGACAGGCCGAACGGACGTTCCCTCGGTCAATTTCTAACGGAGGTCTCAAAATGGCTACCGGCACTGTTAAATGGTTCAACCCCACCAAGGGTTATGGCTTCATCCAACCCGACGACGGCGGCAAGGACGTTTTCGTCCACATCTCGGCCGTTGAAGGCGCTGGCCTGCGCGGCCTGGATGAAAACCAAAAGGTTTCCTACGAGCTGGAACGCGACAAGCGTTCGGGCAAGGAATCCGCTGGCCAGCTGCAAACCATCGGCTGATTTCAGCTTCACAGCTGATATGGCGACGGCGGCTCCTCACGGAGCCGCCGTTTTCAATTCTAGGTCAGAACGCCAGCGGCGGCCTCAGCCAGCCTTATCTTGGGGCTCAAGACTGCAATCTTCGGCCCAAACCTCTTGCTGATCCACGTTGAGATCGGTCGTGACCCGATCGCCACGCCTCAAGCCCATACCCAGGCTGTCGAGCAGCGGTACGAACAGGTCGCGGAAATCTAGAACCTGATGGTCGAATTGATCTTCATCGTAATAGCTAGGCACATGGGTTCGCGTCCAATAACGCTGTTCCCCATATCAGCGCTCCGGAAAGCATTTCGTTCCATTTTACTTGGATATTGGGAAATAAAAATCCCAATATCGCCTGTCGTTGCGCGCTATGTCCTTGATATCGACGACGCAATATTTTCGACCGGAAAATAAGTCGGCGAACGATTTGACAATTCTTCCCGATAAATACTGAACCAGTATCAGGCGCTGGACAGGTCCGACCACAAGAATATTCTGCCTGACCAGGCGGAATATCGGCTGATGCTTAATTGACGACGACGGCTCCTTACGAAGCCGCCGCCTTGATTTCCGGTTCTGATCCGAAGGACCGTCTGCCGCCCGCTATCGCCCGAAACAGGTCCGTTCGATGAAGCTCTGCGCAGCAGCCGAGGCCTCGGACGGATTGTGACCGCCGTCGAACTCCAGCGCAGCGAACAGCGCCTTGGCGACGCGCAGCGCCTCGTCTTTCAGTCCGCGCGATAGTCCGCGTCCGTTCCCCAACGCGCGCCAATTACGCCCCTGTCGGCGGGAAGCAGCGCCACGGCGCAACAGAGGCGATCAGCCCTTCGTCATGTCGATCCACTTGGCGAACGCATCGGTGAAGCTCTTCAGGAACGCCCTCGTATCGTCCTTCTTCAGCTTGCCGTCGTCATCCAGCAGGTCGGCGACATTGCCGATATAGGCTTCGGGCTGCTGCATCGTGGGCATGTTCAGGAAGACCAGGGGCTGGCGCAGGTGGTGGTTAGCGCCGAAAGCGGCCAGGGCGCCGGGCGAGACGCTGACGATAGCGGCGGGCTTGCCCTGCCAGATACTGTGGCCATAAGGGCGCGAGCCGACGTCCAGAGCGTTCTTCAGCGCGCCGGGGATGGAGCGGTTGTATTCCGGTGTCACGAAAACCACGGCCTCGGTCGTCTCGACCTCCTCGCGGAACCGTTCCCAGACTGGCGGCGGGTTGTCCGTCTCCAGATCGGGATTGTAGAGCGGCAGGTCGCCAATCTCGATCAGTTCCAGTTCAAGCCCCGGCGCGGCGAGCGCCTTAATTTCCAGGCCGATGGCGCGGGAATAGGATCCCTCACGTAGGCTGCCGACGATCAGGGCGACGCGGACGGGCATGGGAAGTCTCCGGGCTGGACGGGTTCAAGCGCCAGCTTAACCGATCCGGTGGTCGGATGTTCCGTTCAACCCACCCCCCGTCACCCTCGGGCTCGTCCCGAGGGCCCACGGCGGGGCCGGTCGCTGATCTCGATCCTGTCGCTGCAACGGCGGGCCGCGTGTGATAAAAAGTAGGCCTTCGGGACAAGCCCTCCAATGAGGGGGATACACCGACACTGGCAAACCCGGTCGACAGCACAGAAGCGGACATTGCGACGGGCTGTTCGGGGTGGAACGCGGACCTATTGTCTGCCTGGCGCTCGCGCAGAAAGGTTTTCGAAAAAACTCATCCGTTCTATGAGCTGAGCATCCCCTGATTTCAAATCTTCGGATGTAAGCACCTCAGGCGCTTCCCGCGCCAGTTGACTACAGAGAAGTGGATAGGCCTTCTTTGCATCCCGAAAACTTTGCTCGAACTGTGAAGGAGATGCGTCTTCAGGAAGGTTACGAGGCGGTAAGTCGGTCTCGTGTCGCACTATGCTTTCGTTTATGAGCCGGCTGATTTCAGTCTCAGGCATACCGGCTTCTGACGCTCGGCTTTCGACCCGCCCCTGCATGTCGTGCAATGGGTCGAAGTTAACTTCATATCCCATACGCGCGCATCCGCTGGACACTATGAAAAGTCGACCGAAACGATCGATGTCCGATAAAAGCGCACCCTGTTCACCGAGCTGCATCGCCGCAATCGTCACCAAAACTGCTAGCATTTTTCTGCTCCATGAGCGCGGGCTCGCAGCAATGGCCGAAAACCATCTAAGAGGCGATGAACGACTACAATGGGTCGATTTCGGTCTTAGGCTTCAGAGCCGAAAGCGGACGCAACTTCCAGGTCGAAAAATCGCCAGGGTCATGATCATCTCGGGTAGATGGCAAAAGCGGGATAGGACATCCTTCCATCATGCTCAGCTCAAGTCTCATTCGTTGGTCGGTTATTCTATCCGCCACAGCTTGGCTGGCGAGTTGTGAACGAAGGCCCACGCTTTTCAGCGACCAAGTAGTTTGGATTGAGCGAGCGACCACGGAGGGGCTCATCTGGATGACGCCCGGCATAGATTGCTTGATTATTCCCAGCCCAAGTGCGGTTCGCGTAAATGTCCAAACTCTGGATCACGCGACGGCAATCGCCCGCGAACGTGAGATCGCGCAGCATAACCGAAGCCTCTCTCGTAAGGTGGTGGCGGAAACGTGCGCAAAATAGATGTCGGCTTTGGGTCGTGAAGAGAAGTTTACCCCGCCCCCTGACCCGGACATTCAGATGGCCACCGCTAGGAATTGTCTGTCCCGGTGAACTCCCGCCCGAGGGGGACGGAAGTTAAGAAAGAAGAGCCAAAAGCCTAGCCCCCGAACAGGGCCGTCGCGAACGCCTCGCCCGCCGGTCCCGCCGACTTCGGCCCCAGCACGGCGCTGGCCGCCTGGCCCGACGCCAGCAGCCGCCCGCCGACCGCCCGCACGTCCGCGACGGTCTGGGCCTCCAGCTGTTCGGTCATCGACAGGCTGGAGCGCGGCGCGCCGAAGATCAGCGTCTGGGCGGCGTTGCGTCCCGCCCGGCTCATCGGGTTCTCGTCCGACATCCACAGACCGGCCTTCATCACCGCCTTGGCCCGCGACAGTTCCTTTTCGGTCGGGCCGGTCTCGGCCAGGGCCCGCACCTCGGCCGCCGCCACCTGCGCCAATTCTTTCGCCCGATCCGCCGCCGCGCCGGCGTAGATGCCCAGCACGCCTGTGTCCTCGTACGGCTCCTGATAGGCGTCGATGGCGTAGGCCAGGCCCCGCTCCTCGCGCGCGCTCTGGAACAGGCGCGAGGCCATGCCCCCGCCCAGGATCTCGCCGAACAGCCGCATCGCCGACAGGGCCGGATCGGTCGCCGAAAGCGCCGGCAGCTGGAACACCAGATTGGCCTGTTCGATCTTACGCGTCAGTTTCGCTTGGCCGCCGACGAAGGCCGCCGGCGCCGGCGCCTGGACCGGGGTCGCGACGGCGTCGCCGAACCAGCGCTCGGCCAGGGCCAGCAGCTCGGTCTCGTTCACCGAGCCCGACACCGACACCACCATCCGGTCGGGCGAATACAGCCGCGCGCGCCAGGCCTCGACCGTCGCCTTGTCCGCCGGTTTCAGGCTGACGACCGAGCCCAGGATCGGCCGGCCCAGCGGCTGGCCGGTGAAGGCGCGGGTCTGGACCATCTCAAACACGTGGTCGTCGGGCGTATCGAAGGCCTCGGCGATCTCCTGGGCCACCACATCCTTCTCGCGCTCGATCTCGGCGGGGTCCAGGGTGGGGCGGAACACCAGGTCCGACAGAACCTGCATGGCCAGCGGCAGCGAGCCGGCCAGCCCGCGCACCTCGAAACTGGTCCGCTCATAGCCGGTGGACGCGTTGATCGTGCCGCCCTCGGCCTCGATCCGTTCGACGATCTCGCGCGCGGCCATGTCGCCGGCGCCCTTGAACACCAGATGCTCCAGCAGATGGGACCAGCCGGAGTGATCCTCCGCCTCCCACCGCGCCCCGCCCTTGACGGTGACGACGACGGCCAGAGTCTTGAGCCCCGGCATGGGGTCGCAGATGACGCGGACGCCGTTGGACAGGGTGTGCAGAGAAGCGGTCAGGAGATGTCTTTCTTGGTTCGACGCCGAAGCAGGGCCACATAGAAACCCACAAGCGCGATCGCCAGTCCGAACCATGTCATCGCATAGCCCAGATGGTTGTTCGAAAAGGCCGCAGGCGGCGCGGACGGCCTCAGGGCCGGGAACTCGGGATTGACGGTGGTGACGGCGAACACCGCCTCCGGCCGCACCGGCCCCGTGACGTTCAGCGCCTTGGCCATGGCGGCGGTGTCGCGGGCGTAGAAGCGGCCGTCCCTCGGGGCGGGGCTCATGGCGCCCGGCTTGTCGAAGGTGCGGAACTCCCCGACCATTACCAGCGGCAGGGTGGTTTCGACCACGCGCGGCCTCGCGGTCACGCCGTCGCCGACGAAGCCCCGGTCGATCAGCAGGCTGAAATCCACCCCCGCCGGTTTGCAAGTCGAGATCAGACGCACCCCGGCCTCGCCGTCATGGATGCTTTGCAGCTCGATGAAGGGCGCGCTGGCCAGGCCCGGACAGACCATCAGCGCCTTACGGAACTCCAGATCGCCTTCCGCCAACACCTGATCCAGCGGCGCGGGCGGTTTCGCCGCCGCCGCATCGGCCGCCGCGATCAGCCCTTCCTTCCACTTCAGCCGCTCGACCTGCCACACGCCCAAGCCGATCAGCAGGATCAGGGCCAGGACCGTCAGCACGGTCAGTATCCAGGGAAAACGCTTCATCGCTGATTCCGGTATTGCAGCCCGATCATCAGCCCCCGTCCTGGCCGCATCAAGACCAGCGACAGGGCCACGACCAGAGGCAGCCAGACGATCAGATGCAGCCACATGGGCGGATGGTATTTGATTTCGACGAACAGGGCCGAGAAGCCGACGATAAAGCCCGCGATCTGCATGATGAAGCTGGCTGGGCCGTCGCCCGTCTGGATGGTCGTGTAATCCAGGCCGCAGACCGCACAGGCCGGCGCCACCTTCAGAAAGCCCGCGAACAGCGCGCCCTGCCCGCATCGGGGACAGCGCCCGCGCAGGGCCGCGCGAACCGGTGTTTCGGAAACGACGACGGCGCGGGACGATCCCTCGTCCCGCGCCGTCTTGAGGTCTTCAGGACCGTCTTGGATCAACCGAAGACGACATAGACGAAGGCGAACAGGAACAGCCAGACCACGTCCACGAAGTGCCAGTACCAGGCCGCCGCCTCGAAGCCGAAATGCTTCTGCGGGGTGAAGTCGCCGGCCAGCAGGCGGATCAGGCAGACCGCCAGGAAGATGGTGCCGATCAGGACGTGGAAGCCGTGGAAGCCCGTCGCCATGAAGAAGATCGACCCATACAGGCCCGAGTTCACGGCCTCTTCGTTGAAGAACAGGTGCTCGTGCAGGATGTGGTGATATTCATAGGCCTGAACGCAGGTGAAGATCACGCCCAGCGCCACAGTGATGCCCAGGGCGATCTTGGCGCCCTTGCGGTCGCCGACCTGGATCGCGTGGTGGGCCCAGGTGACGGTGCAGCCGCTCAGCAGCAGGGTCACGGTGTTCAGCAGCGGCAGCTGCCAGGGGCTCAGGACCTCGACGCCCTTGGGCGGCCAGGTCGACCAGGCCTTGGCGGTGTCGGCCCAGGTCCCGACTTCCGGCGTCAGCGCCCGCGATTCATGGAACAGGGCCATGTCGAAGAACATCCAGAAGAAGGCGACGAAGAACATCACCTCCGACGCGATGAACAGGATCATGCCGTAACGCAGGCCGATGGACACGACCGGCGTATGGTCGCCCGCCTTGGATTCCTTGATCACGTCCGCCCACCAGCCGAAGGCCGAGATCAGCACGCCCGCAAGACCGGCGAAGAAGACGCCCGACTTGCCCTCGGCCAGGAAGTTGGCGGCGATCGGACCGTTCTCGGCCGGGGCCAGACCCTTCATCCAGATCACCGCGCCGATGAACATGATGGTCGCCGCAACGGACGACAGCAGCGGCCAGGGGCTGGGCGGCACCAGATGGTAGTCGTGCTGCGGAGTGGCGTGGGCGTCAGCCATGTATCGCGTCTCTTCGTCGGCCAGAGTCGGTTGTTATAGCGGCTATAGCGTCCCCATTTGTCCGACGCCAGAGCCACGCCGTGTTTCGGCCTTGTTCAGGGTCGCGAACGGGGTTCAGGCCTTGCGCGTCGGCGGATCGGCGGGGTCGTCAGGGCTTGAGCCCATGCCGCCGCCCATGCCCATTCCTCCGCCCATGCCGCCCCCCATGCCGCCTCCGCCACCGCCGCCTCCCCCGCCGCCGGCCCCGCCGCCCCGGCCTCCGCTCGACGACGGCCGTGTCGGTCCTTGCAGCGGAATGTCCGCACCCGTCGGAACCGGCGCCAGGTCCAACGCCTGGCGGATGAAGTCGCGCAGCGAGACCACCAGCTCATGCGTCCGCACAGGCCGCCCGGCGACCAGCTCGCGCGCCGCCTGCTGCGCCAGCCGCACCTGATCCTCGGTGCCCAGCAGGATGATGTCGGCCAGACAGGCCTCGACCGCATCGCGGATGCGCCGGGTGCGATCCGAGCCCGCCGCCGCCTCGGCGCTCAGATCCAGCCCCGCGTCCCCGTCCGACACATTGCGGCGGCTCAGATCGCGCTTGTGCGTCGGATCGACGGTCAGGTCGCCGGTGAACGACCCGCCCAGGACCTTGTAGGCCGCGATCAGCGTCTTCAGCCGTTCGTTGATCTGGCGGTTCATCCGCTCGCGCCGCTGCTGGATGGTGAACATCATCACCAGCCGGATGCCCATGCCGATCAGGGTGACCAGCGCCAGCCCCAGCAGGGTGAGCAGCAGACTGTGCCAGTTGGTGAAGTCCAGACCGCGCAAATCCCGTCTCCGTCATTTCGCCGTGCAAGACCGCACGCTGGAGCTTAACGCGCGCCGACGCAAACGGCCCCTTCCCCTAAACCGTCACCCTCGGGCTTGTCCCGAGGGCCCACGGCGGGTGTAGTCTCGGACATGGAGAGTTGCCCACGGGCGGCGGCCCAGCGGCGATATGGAGCCTCGTCAGCGGTGGGCCCTCGGGACAAGCCCAAGTGTGACGGCGGTGATTATTGCGCCATCAACGCTGCAAACGCCTTGGCCGAAAACGCCGATAGCGGCTGGGGCAGGTCGTCGAGGTCGAACCAGCCGATCTCCGACAGCTTGTCCGGTTCGGTCAGCGTCGCCTCGCCGGTGAAGTCGCCCGTGACATAGATCAGCGACACCCAATGCTGGCCGTCGGCGGGAATGACCTCTTCGGCTAAACACAGGAAGTCGACGGCGCCGATCTTGAGCCCGCTCTCCTCCTCGGCCTCGCGACGCGCGGCGATGTCTGAAGTCTCCATCAGATCGACCTTGCCGCCGACGATGTTCCAGAACCCGGCCTCGGGCGCCTTCAGCCGCTTGCACAGCAGCACCCGCCCGTCGGCCCGCTGGATCACCAGGCCGCAACCCACGCCGGGAAAGTCCACGCCGGGCTTGTTCATCAGGCCTTGGGCGCGTCCACGGACGGATAGAAGGTGTAGCTCAGGGTGATGTCGCGCGCGCCCTTGGCCTCTCGGTCGGTGGCCAGTTCGGGGGCGATGAAATACTGCATCGGGAACTGGCGCGTCTCGCCCGCCGCCAGCGTCTGGTCGGTGAAGCAGAAGCATTGCAGCTTCTGGAAATACGGCCCCGTCTGTTCGGGCGAGACGTTGTAGCTGGCCCGCACCTGGATCGGCTTGTCCGAGGTGTTGGTCACGTCGAAATAGGCCAGGCCCGTCTCGCCGATCCGCACGCGCTGCGTCGATTGCTCGGCCTTGAAGGTCATCGGCAGGCCGCGGACATTGGTGTCGAACCGCACCAGTACCGTCTCGTCCAGCACGATGTCCGAGGCCTTGTCCGCCTTCATCGTCGTGCCGCCGAAGCCGGTGACCTGGCAGAACATCCGGTACAGCGGCACCGCCGCGAACGCCGCCCCCGTCATCCCCATCACGCCGAAGACGCAGACGATGGCGATCAGATTCTTGCGGTTCGCGTTCATTGCGCCGTGGTCCCCGTCGCCGCCTCCAGCAGCGCCCGCTCGCTCGCCTGGTTCTGCTGCAGCCGCAGGACGGTGGTGGTGAAGACCAGGACGATGAAGGCGACCAGCGCCGCCGCGATCCAGACGTTGCGACGCTTGCGCGCGCGAAGTTCCTCAGGCGTCAGACGCATGGTTTTACGCTCCCAGACCGGACAAGGCCTCGACCAGAAGGGCCGAGAACAGGGCCATCAGATAGAGGATGGAAAAGGCGAACAGGTCTCGCGCCGGTTTGGCCTGGGCGCGCACATCATACAATGCGGCCTCGCGTCCCACGGCCTCGGCTTTGTCCGGCTCGTCGCCGGCGCGCGAGCGGTACAGGCGCAACGCCAGACCCAGGAAGCCCAGGCCGCCGGCGACCGACACCACCAGATAGATCAGGCCGCCCAGACCCACGAAGGCCGGGGCGATGGCGACCGGCACGAAGACCAGGGTGTAGAGCAGGATCTGCAACCGCGTGGACTTTGCCCCCTTCGCCACCGGCATCATCGGAATGCCCGCCTTGGCGTAGTCGCCGGCCGAATACAGCGCCAGCGCCCAGCTGTGCGGCGGGGTCCAAAGGAAGATGATGGCGAACAGCAGCCAGGCCTGCCACGGCGCCTGGCCCGTCGCCGCCGCCCAGCCGATCACCGGCGGAAAGGCGCCCGCCGCCCCGCCGATGACGATGTTCTGGGGCGTCCGACGCTTCAGCAGCAGGGTGTAGAAGCCGGCGTAATAGACGATGGTCATGGCCAGCAGACCGGCCGCCAGCCAGTTGGTGTTCATGCCCAGCAGCATGACCGAGAACAGGCTGAGGATGACGCCGAACGCCATGGCGTCGTTCTTCTTGACCCGCCCCGCCGCCACCGGACGGCCGCGCGTGCGCCGCATCAGGGCGTCGGTCTCGCCTTCCAGCGCCATGTTCAGGGCGCCGGCCGCGCCCGCGCCCACGGCGATGCACAGCACGGCGATGGCCGCCACCAGCGGATTGATCGACCCCGGCGCCACCACCAGGCCCGTCGCGGCGGTGAATACCACCAGCGACATCACACGTGGCTTCAACAGCTGGAAGAAATCTTCCGGCTGGGCGGTCGAGATGGCGGGTTGGGTTTGAACGTCAGTCATCTGTGCGCGCCGCATAGCATACCCAAAAGCAGAAGGCCGCCCCTTCCCGATGGAAAGAGCGGCCCGCTGTTTCAGATAGGCAGGAAAGGGATCAGTGTTCGTCGCCCTTGACCACCGGCAGCTCGTTGAACTGGTGCGTCGGCGGCGGCGAGGACAAAGTCCACTCCAGGGTCGTGGCGCCTTCGCCCCACGGGTTGGCGACGCCCGGACGACGACGGATCGCCGCCTCGGCCAGCATGATCAGGAAGACCAGCACGCCGAAGGCCGTGATCGCATAGCCGACCGACGACACCTGGTTCCACAGGGTGTAGGCGTCCGGATAGTCGATGTAGCGACGCGGCATGCCCTGAAGACCCAGGAAATGCTGCGGGAAGAACACCAGGTTCACACCCACGAACATGATCCAGAAATGGGTCGCGCCCAGGAACTCGTTGTACTTCACGCCGAACATCTTCTCGAACCAGTAGTAGAAGCCCGCAAAGATCGCGAAGACGGCGCCCAGAGACAGGACGTAGTGGAAGTGGGCCACGACGTAATAGGTGTCGTGCAGGCTGTAATCGATGCCGGCGTTCGACAGCACCACGCCCGTCACGCCACCGACCGTGAACAGGAAGATGAAGCCGATGGCCCACAGCATGGGCGTCTTGAAGCTGATGGACCCGCCCCACATGGTGGCGATCCAGCTGAAGATCTTCACGCCCGTCGGCACCGCGATGATCATGGTGGCGGCGATGAAATAGGCGCGCAGATTGATGCTCATGCCGACCGTGTACATGTGGTGCGCCCACACGATGAAGCCGACGAAGCCGATGGCCACCATGGCGTAGGCCATGGCCAGATAGCCGAACACGGGCTTGCGGCTGAAGGTCGAGACGATGTGGCTGATGATTCCGAAGCCCGGCAGGATCAGGATGTACACTTCCGGGTGGCCGAAGAACCAGAACAGGTGCTGGTACATGACCGGATCGCCGCCGCCGGCGGGATCGAAGAAGTGGGTGCCGAAGTTGCGGTCCGTCAGCAGCATGGTGATGGCGCCGGCCAGGACCGGCAAGCTCAGCAGCAGCAGGAAGGCGGTGATCAGCACCGACCAGGCGAACAGCGGCATCCGGTGGATCGTCATGCCCGGCGCGCGCATGTTCAGGATGGTGGTGATGAAGTTGATCGCGCCCAGGATCGAGCTGGCGCCCGCGACGTGCAGGGCGAAAATGGCCAGGTCAAAGGCCGGACCGACGTGGCCCGTGGTCGACAGCGGCGGATAGGCCGTCCAGCCCCCGCCGAAGCCCTTGCCCGGCCCCCCGTCGACGAACATCGACAGGACCAGCAGGCACCAGGCGGCCACCAGCAGCCAGAACGAGATGTTGTTCATGCGCGGGAAGGCCATGTCCGGCGCGCCGATCATGATCGGCACGAACCAGTTGCCGAAGCCGCCGATCATGGCGGGCATGACCATGAAGAAGATCATGATCAGGGCGTGGGCCGTGACGGTGACGTTGTAGCCGTGCTTGGACTGCTCCACGAGACCCAGAAGCTGGATCGACGAGCCTTCCCTGAACAGTTGGATGCCCGGCTCGGCCAGTTCCCAGCGGATCAGGCCCGACAGGGCGCCGCCCACGATGCCCGCCATGATGGCGAACATCAGATACAGGGTGCCGATGTCCTTGTGATTGGTGGACAGGAACCAGCGGGTGAAGAAGCCCACCTTGTGGTCGTCGTGGTGATGGTGGTCGTGAGCGTGACCGAGGTCGGTCGCGTCGCGGGTTACGATAGCGTCAGCCATATGTCTGTTCGCCTCTTACTGGGCGGCCGGCGCGGCGGGCGCCGCGGCGGGAACGGGTTGGTCGGCGGTGGCGCCGACGGGTGCGGCGGCCGGAGCGGCCTCGGCGGCTTCACCGGCGGCGGGCGCGGCGGCGGCCGGAGCGGCGGCCGGCGCGGGCTCGGCGACCTTGGGGGTCATCGAGCCGCCCTTGGAGGCGATCCACTGTTCGAACTGGGCCTGGGTCACGACCCGGATTTCCAACGGCATGAAGGCGTGGTCGACGCCGCACAGTTCCGAGCACTGGCCATAGAAGACGCCGGTGCGCTCGGCCTTGAACCAGGTGGTGTTGATGCGGCCGGGAACAGCGTCGGTCTTCAGGCCGAACGCCGGCAGGGCGACGGCGTGAATGACGTCGGAGGCGGTGATGACCAGTTGCACGGTCTTGCCGACCGGCACGACCATCGGCTCGGTCGCGGCTAAGCGATACGGCACGCCCTTGGCCTTGGCTTCCTCTTCCGGGAGCATGTTGGAGATGTATTCGGCGACGCCCTGGTCCGGGTACTCATAGGCCCAGTTCCACTGGTTGCCGGTCACCTTCACCGTCACGTCCGGCGTCGGCATGTCGTGATAGGCGAACAGCAGGCGGAACGAGAACAGGGAGATGAAGACCAGGATCACCACCGGCAGCACGGTCCAGATAATCTCGACCGTGGTATTGTGGCTCCAGCGCGCAGGCGTCGGATTGGACTTCTTGTTGTAGCGGAACACGATCCACGCCAGCAGGCCCAGCACCAGCAGGGTGATGGCCGTGATGATCGGCATCAGGATCACGTCGTGGAAGAAGTGCGCATCGTGCTTCAGCGGCGACGCGGCCGGCTGCAAGCCGATGCCGCCCGGCGTCGGCTGGCCCATCAGGTCCTGCGCCCACGTCGGCGACGCGGCGAAGATCGCCAGTCCGGCGCCCAGAACGATCGAAGACGCAGAAGCCGAAGCCCCTTTGAGCGTCCCTAGGGCTCGCTTGCCCATCCCCATACGAGACTTCCCCATAAAACCGTTTTGCAGCAGATACTTGCGAATGGCTCGCAAGAGATCACGCTGGCGCGATTCCCACGCCCGGCGATGTCGGTCACCTATCGGATCGCTTTCCGCTTGCCAAGCGATCAACGCCACAGAGGCCGCAAAGCCGCCCTCAACCAGCCTCGATTAAATCGCTGTCATGTTTCGCCAGCTACCTTGCATCAACAGATACCTTGCCGTAGTCAATGGATATCAACGGGAGAGCCGAGGTGCCTGAAACCATCGAGATACAGCTGAAGAAAGGAGTGCTTGGACTGTGCGTCCTGGCGCTTCTGAACCGGGCGGACAGCTACGCCTACGAGATCGCCAGCCGCCTGTCGGACGCGATCGATATGGGGGAAGGAACCATCTATCCCCTGATGCGCCGCATGCAGTCCGACGGACAGGTGGAGACCTATCTGGTCGAATCCTCCGCCGGGCCTTCACGCAAATACTATCGACTGACCGAAGCGGGCCGGGGGGCCCTCGCCGCCCAGACTGCCGAATGGTCCGCCTTCACCAAGGCCGTCGACGCCGTTGTGGCGAACGACGCCGATCAGGGAGCCGCACAATGACGCGCGCCGAGTTCATCGATCGTCTGAAGGAAGGCCTCGTCGGCCTGCCGACCGCGACCGCCAACGACATCATCGCCGACTATCAGACCCATTTCGACGACGGCATCGCCGCCGGCCGAACCGAGGCCGAGGTCGCTGCCGCTCTGGGCGATCCGATCCGCCTGGCCCGCGAGCTGAAGGCCGAGGCCGGCATCCAGCGCTGGCATCAGGAGAAGAACCCCTCCGCCGCCGCCGCCGCCGTCTTCGCGGTCCTGGGTCTGGGGGCGCTCGACATCCTGATCCTGCTGCCCCTGCTGATGGGCGTGGTCGGGACCGTGTTCGGCTTCTTCATCGCCGCCATCGCCCTGTTCATCTGCGGCGGCGTGATCATGGTCGCCGGACCCTTCGCCGGCTTCCCCGGCGGACCGTTCGCGGCGATCCTGATGGGTCTGGGCCTGATGGCCGGCTCCGTCTTCATCGGCGCCCTGCTGGCCATCTTCACCATCTGGCTGGTCAACGGCGTCGTCTGGTTCGCCCGCCTGCACTATCGCCTGCTGAAGCCGGCGCTGGAGTCCTCGCCTACTCAATCCACCCCTGCCTCGGGAGTTTCGGCATGATCCGCACATTGTTCATCATCGCCGGCGCCGCCCTGGTGCTGTGCCTGGTCACCGTCGGCGGCGCCCTCGCCATCGGCGGCCACGATCTCCAGCGCCACGGCTGGGCCTGGACCTTCAAGGACGATAACGGCGAGAGCGTCCGCTTCGAGCGGGTCAAGGGCGGCGGGACCGACGACCTCGGCCCCCTCACCACCCGCACCCTCCCCTGGACCGGCGGCGAGAGTCTGACCGTCGATTCCAGCATCGACGTCGAATACATCCAGGGCGAAGCGAACACCGTCGTCATCACCGGGCCCAAGGGTCTGACCGACCGGGTCCGCCTGGTCGACGGCCGGCTGGACTTGGGCGACGGCGACGAGCGGGTCGTGTTCGGCTGGAGCAGCGGCAACTTCACCGCCCGCTCCGAGCGCGACGAGCTGAAGGTCGTGATCACCGCCCCCAAGGTGAACCGCTTCAACGCCAATGGTTCGGGCGATCTGCTGATCAACGCCTATGACCAGCCGTCGCTGGCGTTGGACATCGCCGGCTCGGCCGAGGTCACGGCCTCGGGTCGCACCGACGATCTGAAGGTGGACATCGCCGGCTCGGGCGACGCCTCCCTGGGCGACCTGACCACCCGCGACGCCTCGGTAGACATCGCCGGCTCCGGCGACGCCCGCATCGCCCCGACGGGCCAGGTCAAGGTCGTCATCGCCGGCTCCGGCGACGTCGCCCTGGCCACCCGCGCCGCCAATGTGAACAGCACCGTCACCGGTTCGGGCGAGGTGTATCAGGACTGAACCGCCGACAGGTCTGACGAAAGGGGGGGCTGGATCCATCCAGCCCCCCCTTTTTCTTCCCTCTCCCATTGGGAGAGGGCTTGAGCGCACGACGGCGATAGCCGTCGTTCTGGCGCGAAAGGGTGAGGGTCGAATGATGCGACCTGGCCCACCGCCCGACCCTCATCCGGCCTTCCGGGCCACCTTCTCCCACCGGGAGAAGGATATTTGCTCCGCCCTTCACCCCCCGCCCCATTCCCGCTAAGCCTGTCGCATGACTTTCGCCCCCCTTCCCGACGCCGGCGCCAACTGGGTCGATCGGCACGCGCCGGAGGGGCTGAAGCCTTGGCTGAAGCTGGGGCGGTTCGACCGGCCCATCGGCATCTGGCTGTTGCTGCTGCCCGGCTGGCAGGGGATCGCCCTGGCGCTGGCCCAGTATCGGCAACCGCCCGGCCTCTATGACCTGTGGCTGTTCGTCGGCTTCGCCATCGGCGCCTGTCTGATGCGGGCGGCGGGCTGCGCCTTCAACGACATCGTCGATCGCGACTTCGACGCCCAGGTCGCCCGCACCGCCCAGCGCCCCATCCCCTCGGGTTGCATCTCGGTGAAACAGGCCTGGGCCTTCGTGGTGGCGTGCAGCCTGATCAGCCTGACGATCCTGCTGACCTTGCCGACCGTCGCCATCCTGCTGGGCGTCGGCTCGCTGGCCCTGGTCGCCGCCTATCCCTTCATGAAGCGGATCACCTGGTGGCCCCAGGCCTGGCTGGGCCTGACCTTCAACTGGGGCGCCCTGATGGGGTTCGCTTCCGCATATTCGGTTGCGGCCAAGGTGGCGTGGTCACAGACGACGATGGCTATGGCGGGTCTGGATAGCCACGACGTCTATGTGACTTTCGGCCCCATCGACTATCTGCCGTCGGTGTTTCTCTACCTCGGGGGCGTATTCTGGACCCTCGGCTACGACACCATCTACGCCCTGCAAGACATTGAGGACGACGCCATGATCGGCGTCAAATCCTCGGCCCGCCGCCTGGCCTCGGCCGTTCGCCCCGGCGTAGCGGTCTTCTATGTGCTGACCGTCGTCATGGCCGCCCTGACCGGCCTCGCCGCCGGGCTTGGGCCGCTGTTCTGGCTAAGTCTGGTCATCTACGCCGTCCATCTGGCGTGTCAGGTCGTCCGCCTAGACCGCAACGACGGCGCCCTGGCGCTGAAACTGTTCAAGTCCAATCGCGAGGCCGGCTTCGTCCTGCTGGCCGCCATCGCGCTCGGATCCCTGACCTTGTGACCCTGACCCTGTGACCCCCGCCCTATGATGGAGTTTCATATGTCGCGAACCGCCCGTATCCTGCTGTTGTCCGCCGCCGTAGCCGCGACCCTGGCCGCCTGCCAGCGCAAGGAAGACAAGGCCCCAGCCCAGGCCAAGGCGACGCCCGCCGCCGTGGCGCCGGCCGTCTCCAACACCCCGGTCGGCTATGACAGCAAGACCCCCTACGCCACCGTCAAACTGACCCTGCCCCAGGCGGTCAAGACCACCCCCGCCCTGCACGCCGCCCTCTATGCCGACATGGTCCGCGACCTGAAGCAGTTCGAGGAAGGCGCCCAGGCCGATCTCAGCGAGGCCGGCGGCGGCCCCAACCCCTATGAGAAGACCATCGCCTTTGCTCCAGGAGCGGAGACCGCAAGACTGGTCAGCCTGGCCCGCACCGATTTCGAGTTCACCGGCGGCGCCCACCCCAACACCAGCTTCGCCTCGGTGATCTGGGACAAGACGACCAACAAGCGGCTGGGCTTCGCCGACCTGTTCCGGCCGGGCGCCGACCTGTCGGTGCTGGACAAGGCCCTGTGCGCCGCCGCCAACGCCGCCAAACAGGCCCGCTCGCCGGGATCGGAGACCGCCACCCTGGACGGCAAGATGTGGACCTGCCCCAAGGCCGTCTCGACCCCGTTCGTCCTGACGCCGGGCACGACGCCGGGCAAGGCGGGGGGCGTCACCTTCCTGATGGGACCGTATCAGATCGGCCCCTATTCGGACGGCCCCTACTGGATCGCCCTGCCGCAGTCCGCCTTCCGCGCCCTGCTCGCCCCTGCCTACGCCGACCAGTTCGACGGCGCCCCCGCCAAGGCCGGCGACGTGACGCCGAAGAACGGCTGAACCAATCCTCCCCCGTTTCGCTACGCTGCTCGGGGGAGGATCTGCATCACTGCGCCAGAAACGCCTCCACCAGTTCGGCGAACCGCTCCGGCTGATCGGCCATGATGAAGTGCCGCGACCCATCGACCCGGATCAGCGTCACGCCCGGCAGGGCCGAATACTCCCGTCCCCACATGCCGTCGGCCATCGCCGGCGGCGGGCCGCCGTTTGCATCGGCGGCGTAGAGCGCCGTCACCGGCGTCGTCATGGCCGCCAGCCCCGGCCGCGCGTCGGTGGTCATCACATCCTTCATGGCCGAGGCCATTGCGCGCCGGTCGGTCGCCATCGACCAGGCCACGATCCGCGCCTGTTCCGACGGCGTCCGCGACAAGGCGCGCGCCGTCGCCTCCTGCTGCGTGCGGAAGCTCGCCGCGTCCGCCCCCAGGATCATGCCCGCCGCCTGGTCCGCGAACGGTCGTGCGCTTTCGGCGGTCGCGGTCGGCCCGAACATGGCGCTGTAGAAGGGCAGTGAATCCACCGTCATCACCCGCCCGACCAGACCCGGCTGCTGCTGCGCCAGCAACAGGCCGCTCAACCCGCCCATCGAATGGCCGATCACCGCCGGTCGATCCAACCCGGCCTCGCGGATATAGCGCGCCAGTTCCTCGACCTCGGGCTGGACGAAGGCCCCGTCGCCATGGGTCCAGGGCTCGCCGGCGAACCCGGTCAGCTGCACCAGATGCACCCGGTGCGTCGCCTTCAGCCGATCCGCCGTCACCCGCCACACCTCGCGCGAGGACGCCAGACCAGGGATCAGGATCACGTCAGGCCCCGCCCCGACCACCTCGACCGACAGCCGGTCCGAGACGAAGGGCGCCGAGACCTCCGACTGGGCGAGTGCGGCAGTCACGCCCACCACCAGCGAAGGCGCGCAGACCGCCATACCGAACAGGGCGGCGCGCAAGCGGGGGCGCGCCTTGAAGAAGGCGTTGAACATCGAAAGTCTCCCTTGGTTTTTAGGTGTGGTCCGCCGCCTTCAGGCGTGCGGGTTCTCGAAGATCTCTTCCACCGGCCGCTCGAACACGGCGGCGATGCGGTAGGCCAGGTCCAGCGACGGATCGTGCCGCTCGGTCTCCAGGGCGATCACCGCCTGGCGCGACACGCCCAGCGCCTGGCCCATCTGTTCCTGCGTCCAGCCGCGCTCGACCCGCAGAAGCTTCAGACGGTTCTTCATCGGCTGGTCTTTATGAAGGGCGACACGACCCCGTACATCGCCCAGAACAGCGGAACGATCAGCCAGGTCTGAATATGCGGAGCCCCGGCGAAACTCTCGCCAAAGCCCCAGAACGTCGCCACGGCCATCGCCAGGCCCGCAGCCACGATGAACTGTTTGGCGGTCACGCCGCGCACGAACTCATCGCTCTCGCGCATCAGCGCCAGGGTCGCCCAGATCTGACCGATCACCGGCGCCGACAGCACCGCCGCCAGCCCCCAGGCCGCCGGCGTGCCCACGACCTGATCGAACGCGTCCGTCGTCATCATCGATATGCAGATCGCGACATAGGGCACGGAAAACGCCATCGTGCGGATGATGTAGCGTCGGTGCGCGGGCGTTCCGTCTTTCCAGGCAGCAAACATCTTGGCTCTCCTTGTGTAAGGACAACCTGACACCAACCCAATGTCATGTCAACCTGACTTTTTGTCAGGCCTGCCCCACATTCCGCATTAGCTTTTCCGCCATCCTTCGGACCCGTAGGATGCGGTCATGACCGTCCTCGATCCCGCCGCCTTCATCCGCGCCAATACGCGGCTCCAGCCCGTGCCGCATGCGCCGGAGATTTCGTTGTGGCTGGCCGATGAGATCACCCCGATCTGGCGGCTGACGGAGGAGGAGCTGGACGAGATGGGCGTGCCGCCGCCCTTCTGGGCCTTCGCCTGGGCGGGTGGACAGGCGCTCAGCCGCTATATCCTGGATCACCCGCATGAAGTCGCCGGAAAGCGGGTGCTGGATTTCGCCGCCGGCTCGGGCCTGGTCGGCGTGGCGGCGATGCAGGCCGGCGCGGCCTCGGTCCTGTGCGCCGACATCGATCCCTTCTGCCGGGCGGCGGTGGACGCCAATGCAAGGGCCAACGGCGTCACGCTGGACTTCACCCAGACCAACCTGCTGGACGCCGCCCCGCCGGATGTGGAGGTCATCTGCGCCGGCGACATCTGCTACGAACGCCCCATGACCGACGCGGTCCTGGCCTGGCTGGCCCAGGCCCGCGCCAGGGGAACGCGCGTCCTGATCGGCGATCCGGGACGCACCTATTTCCCGCGCACGGGCCTGGATTTTTTGGCCGAATACCGCGTCCCGACCTCGCGCGAGCTGGAAGACCAGGAGATCAAGCGGTCCTCCGTCTGGGCCATGCCTTAGGCTGCCCCCGCTTATGCAGACTGGCCGTCGTGCCGCCCTTCGCCGAATTCCTCGATCATCTTGGCGTTGAAGGCCGGGATGTCGTCAGGTTTGCGGCTGGTGACCAGGCCCTGATCCACCACCACCTCTTCGTCCACTACGATCGCGCCTGCGTTCTTCAGGTCGGTGCGGATGCTTTCAAACGATGTCATCGTTCGCCCCTCGACCACCCCCGCCTCGATCAGCAGCCAGGGCGCGTGACAGATGGCGGCGACCGGCTTGCCCGCATCGAAGAAGGCCCGCACGAACTTCACCGTATCCGCATCGGCCCGCAGCAGGTCCGGGTTCGCCACCCCGCCCGGCAGCAGCAGGGCGGAGTACGACGCCGCATCCACCGCCGCCACCGCCTTGTCCGCCGTCACCATGTCGCCGGGAGTCAGATGATCGAAGCCCTGGAAGTCGCCGGCCTGCAACGACACGATCTCGACCACGGCGCCTGCATCCTTCAGCGCCTTCATCGGTTCATTCAGTTCGATCAGTTCGACGCCGTCGGTCGCCAGGATGGCGACGGTCTTGCCGGAAAGGGATTGGGCCATGGGAAGATCTCCGTTCGAGAAAGGGGTTCGGCGCGATGAACCCACAAAAACTCAAAGGGTTGCGGCTCCGCTTGGCGCGACCGGCCGGCGCTCCCACATCCCTTCCATGCGACGCATCCTGACCCTGACGGCCCTGCTGGCGGCGACCGCGACGCCCGTCCTGGCCCAGACCTACTCCCAGCCCCACCCCCAATCGGGCCGGCCCTACGGCGCCTATCCCGGCGGCGTCCCTGCGGCCATTGCCGACCAGCATCGCTACGAGAACGACCGCCTGCGCGCCCAATCCCAGTCCAACGCCGACCAGGCCCGCCAGCAGCAGATGGAGACCCAGCTTCGCCTGCGCGGCATTGAGGCTGCGCGCGAGCCGACGGCTTCCTACGCCCTGCCGCCCCGCCCGCTCTACAGCCCCGAGCAGGAGCGGGCCTTGCGCCAGTCCGCCGCCGAACGCCGCCAGCAGACCGCCCAGGGCATGAGCCAGATCGACGACTGGCTGGCCCGTCCTCAGTAAAGGCGCAATGAAGCGCGCCACCTGACGCATCCCTTCCCTCGCCCCTGCGTTCCGGCCTAGCTTATCGAGCATCGGGCGGAGAGAGACGACATGCGTTGGCAGGGTGGACGGACAGGCGGCGGCGTCGAGGATCGGCGTGGAATGGGCGGCGGCGCCATCGCGGGCGGCGGCCTGGGCGTCGGGGTTCTGGCCATCATCGGCTACCTTGTCTTCGGCATCGATCCCTCCACCACGACCCAGCTGGCCAGCCAGTTCGGCGGCGTCGGCGCGGAGCAGCAACAGGGCGAGGTCGGCACGCCGAAAGACCAAGCTGGACGCTTCGTCGATGTCGTCGGCAGCAATATCGATGATGTCTGGACGCAAAAGCTGAACGGCTATCAGCGTCCCAATGTCGTCATTTACGAACAGGGCACATCGACCGGCTGCGGCTATGGCCAATCCGCCATGGGCCCCTTCTATTGCCCGAGCGACAAGACCGTCTATCTAGACCTCGGCTTCTGGCAGGAGATGGAGACGCAACTGGGGGCCTCGGGCGCCGACTTCGCCCGCGCCTATGTCATCGCCCACGAGTTCGGCCACCACGTCCAGACCCTGACGGGCACCTCGGCTCAGGTCCGCGAGGCCCAGCAACGCGCCCAGGGCGAGGCCGAGGCCAATCAGTATTCCGTGGCGCTGGAGCTTCAGGCCGACTGCTACGCCGGCGTCTGGGCCAAGAACGCCGCGGCCGTCTCGAACGGTCAGGTCGCGCTGGAGCCCGGCGACATCGAGGAGGGCATGAAGACCGCCCAGGCC
Organism: Brevundimonas sp.; assembly: GCF_046295075.1. Taxonomy (GTDB): domain Bacteria; phylum Pseudomonadota; class Alphaproteobacteria; order Caulobacterales; family Caulobacteraceae; genus Brevundimonas. The sequence goes on from NZ_JBKBOC010000013.1 coordinate 56,514, forward strand.
ATCGGCGACGACGCCCTGCAACGTCGCGGCGGCGGACGGGTCTCGCCCGAAAGCTTCACCCACGGCTCCTCGGCCCAGCGGGTCGAATGGCTACAACGCGGCTATCAGTCGGGCGACCCTGCGTCGTGCGACACCTTCTCCGGCGCCTGATCGCTCCGCTTTTTCGACAACGATTGATTAACTGACGATGCATGATCGCGCCGGCCAGACGGCTCGCCCCGAAGACCTCATCGACCTCGACGCCCTGCTCGGCGCCTATGAGGCCGTGCGGCCGGACATGACCGACCCGATGCAGCGCGTGGTGTTCGGCACCTCGGGCCACCGGGGCTCCAGCCTGGACGGCGCCTTCAACGAGGCTCACATCCTGGCGATCGCCCAGGCCGTCGCCGAATACCGCGCGGCCCAGGGCGTCAACGGCCCGCTGTTCCTTGGTCGCGATACCCATGGCCTGTCCGAGCCCGCCTTCCGCACCACGCTGGAAGTCCTGATCGCCAATGGGGTCGAGGTGCTGATCGACGCCCGCGACGGCTTCACCCCCACGCCTGCCGTGTCGCACGCCATCCTGACCCACAACCGCACGAACAGCCGCCAGGCCGACGGCGTCCTGATCACCCCGTCGCACAATCCGCCCCGCGACGGCGGCATCAAATACAATCCTCCCTCGGGCGGCCCGGCCGGAGGCGAGGCCACTTCCGCCATCGCCGCCCGCGCAAACCAGTTGATCGAGGACGGCCTGACCGAGGTCCGTCGCGTCCCCTTCGCCCAGGCCCATGCGGCGGCCGGCCGGTTCGACTACCTGTCCGCCTATATCGACGACCTGCCCAGCGTTCTGGATCTGGACGCCATCCGCAACGCCGGCGTCCGCATCGGCGCCGATCCGCTGGGCGGCGCGGCCGTCGCCTATTGGGGCGAGGTCGCCGAGCGTCATAAGCTGAACCTGACCGTCGTCAACGACGCCGTCGATCCGCGCTGGGCCTTCATGCCGCTGGACGCCGACGGCAAGATCCGCATGGACTGTTCGTCCCCCTGCGCCATGGCCAATCTGATCGGCATGATGAAGGGCGGCTCGGCCTACGACGTCGCCTTCGGCAACGACGCCGACGCCGATCGCCACGGCATCGTCACCCCCGACGCCGGGCTGATGAACCCCAATCATTTCCTGGCCGCCGCCATCGCCTATCTGTTCGCCCATCGGCCCGCCTGGGGCGCGGACGTGGCTGTGGGCAAGACCCTGGTCTCGTCATCGATGATCGACCGGGTCGTCGCCGGCATGGGCCGCCGCCTGCTGGAAGTCCCCGTCGGCTTCAAGCATTTCGTGCCCGGCCTGCTGGACGGAACCGTCGGCTTCGGCGGCGAGGAATCGGCCGGCGCCTCATTCCTGCGCCACGACGGCACGGTCTGGACCACCGACAAGGACGGTCTCCTCCTGTGCCTGCTGGCCGCCGAGATTCAGGCCCGCACGGGCCAGAGCGCCAGCCAGCTCTACGCCGGATTGACCGACCAATACGGCGCGCCCGTCTACGCCCGCGTCGACGCTCCGGCGAACCGCACGCAAAAGGCCCGCCTCGCCGCCCTCAGCCCCTCGGACATCACCGCCACCACCCTGGCCGGGCAACCGATCACCGACATCCTGACCAAGGCCCCCGGCAACGGCGAAGCCATCGGCGGCCTCAAGGTCGTCACCGCCGACGCCTGGTTCGCCGCCCGCCCCTCGGGCACCGAGGACGTCTACAAGATCTACGCCGAATCCTTCCTCGGCCCCGACCATCTGGCGACCGTCCAGGCCGAGGCCAAGGCCGTGGTGGCGACGGCGCTGGCGGGCTGACGTCTTGACCGGCCGCCGCTTCGAGATTTTCGCGGACTATTTCCAGTTCTACGTCTGCGACGAAACCTATGTCACCGACACCGCCGCCCTGTGGAGCCCGGCCAGCGACCCCATGCTGGCCGTCGGCCCCGACCTGATCGCCATCGGCACGGTTCGCAACATGCTGGTGCCGGTCGAACTTGAAATCCTGCCCGCCGAGCCGACGCCCGACCCGGACGCCTGGGATCAGGTCCGCGACTGCGGCCTCAGCCTGTCCAGCGGCACGCTGATCGTGTTCGGCTGCACCGACGATCCCGATCAGGCCGAACGCATCGACTTGCCCGCCGGCGACTATGCCGCCCGCGTTTCGCACGGCGGACTGGATACGCTCTCCGAAGACGGCCTGGACGGCGACGACCGCTATCGCATTCAGCTCTGGCCCGGCGCAGTGCGTCCGGTGACAGTGATCAAAGGCCCCGCCTAGGCTTCAGACCAGGCCCTCGACCCACGCCCTCAGCGGGTTGGCGGGATCGGACAGCAGCTTGATCACCATGCCGATGCAGATCACCACCAGCAGCGGCCGGATCAGCTTGGGTCCGAACCGCATGGCCGCGTGCGATCCCAGCCAGCCGCCCAGCACCTGACCCACCGCCATGATCAGGCCGATGGCCCACAGCACATGGCCGCCGATGGCGAACACCGCCACGGACACCAGATTGCTGGAGAAGTTCAGCGCCTTGGTATGGGCCGTGGCGCGGGTCAGCCCCATTCCCATCAGGGTCACCAGAGCCAGGGCGAAGAACGACCCCGCGCCGGGACCGAAGAAGCCGTCATAGAAGCCGATCCCGCCCGCCACGGCCCCGAAGGCGAAGGGCGTCAGTCGCGCATGGACATCCTCGTCGCTCGCCTTGGGTCCGACCAGAAAATAGACCGCGATCCCTGCCAGCAGCAGCGGCAGCAGCACCATCAGCCAGGTCGCATCGACGAAACTGACCACCACGGCCCCCAGGGCGGCGCCGATAACCGTGGCGATCAGCGGCCATTTCAGCAGGGCGAAGTCGATCCGCCCCTTGCGCCAGAAGGTCCAGGTCGCCGCAGCCGTACCGAAACTGCCCTGGATCTTGTTGGTGGCGATGGCCGCGACCGGATTGACCCCGACCGCCAGCAGCACGGGCACGGTGATCAGGCCGCCGCCCCCGGCGATGGCGTCCACGAACCCCGCCGCCACGGCTGCGGCGAACAACAGGGCGATGATTTCCGGGGCGAACTCGATCATGGCGCGGACCTAGGCCGTTGTTCGCCGCCGATCCAGCCCCGATGTCTTCAGCCCCCGACCGTGATCTCCATCGGCCGTTCGACGAACAGGCCCGGCCCGCCCAGGTCCAGCGCCAGACGCCGGTTCTCGAACGCCGCCATCCCAACCAGCGCCTTGGGGAAGCCCGGCACGGCGACGTCGTCGTATATGGCCACCGCCGCCTGGCGATACAGTTCGTCGCCGATCGTCAGGGTGCGGACGATGACCGTCTCCGCCCTCACGACGCCGCCCAGGACGATGCTTTGGCCCGCCGTCCGTTCGCGCCCATCCAACAGCCCCGCCGCCTGCGCCGTCTCGCGCGTCACGGCCAGCACCGCCGAGGCGCCGGTATCGATCACCGCATTGACCGTCGCCGCCTCGATCGTGATCGCCGCCTGCAACGCCTTGCCCGCCCGGGTCACGGTTATGGGCGCCAGCGACGGCGGCGGCGTCCAGCCTTCGCGCGCCAGGAACCGCATCCGATGCTCGGCCGTGTCGAGCTCCAGCACCAGTTCGCGCAGCACGTCCTGGCCCAGGATCAGCGCCGCCCCAAGCCCCTGTTCGCCGGCCAACGGCCCCAGCCCCAGGATCGCCGCCCGCAATCCGTCCAGTCGCAGGCCGCCCAAGGCGATATTCAACGTCGTCCCGCGCCCGACCTGCGCATCGCCGCCGACGCCGTAGGCCACCATCGGAATATTGAAGACGTTCGTCAGCCCCAGCGTCTCGACCAGCGACCGGTCGATAACCGAATACTGCGCCCCGGAATCGACCAGCGCCCGCACCGGCTTGCCGTTGACCATCACCTCGACCGTCGGCGTCGGCGCGCGCGGCTCGGCATAGGGCAGCCAGCCGGTCGATCCGCCCGCCGCAAAGACGACCGACGGCCCCTTCCACACCACATGGTCGCGCAGCCACCAGGCCCCGCCCACACCGCCGGCGACCAGTCCCAGCCGGATCAGAAGATCGCGTCGTCTCATACGCCAGACATGGACCGTCGCGACGACGGGCGCCAGCGGGGGAATGGTCGCAACGCCCTTTGGGCAAGAACATGCGCTCAACGCCCGTCAGAAGTCGAAGCCCGGCGACCAACGCGCCACAGCCTGCGAAAACCCGACAAAATCATCCCTGATGCAGGCAGAAACCGGATGACGCCGCCGCCCCGTCTGGTTACGACCTCAACTATCATGAGCACCTCCAGCGCCCGCTACGTCTCGACCCGAGGCCCAGTCTCGGACTTGGCGCCCGAAACCGATTTCTCTGACGCCCTGCTGCGCGGCATCGCCCCCGACGGCGGCCTCTATATGCCGACCGCCTGGCCGAGCCTGTCGCCCGAAACCTGGACCGGCGCGGCCGACTACAAGTCCATCGCGCTCCAGGCCATCGCCCCCTTCATCGGCGACGCCCTGCCCGCCGGCGCCCTGGACCGCGCCCTGGACCGCCTGACCGCCGGCTTCGACCATCCGCTTGTCACGCCTCTGGTCGAGCTTGAGCCCGGCCTGTTCGTGCTGGAGCTGTTCCACGGCCCGACCGCGGCCTTCAAGGACCTGGCGATGCAGCTGGTCGCCAGCCTGACGGACGAGGCCCTGGCCGTCTCGGGCGAGCGCCTGACAATCTTGACCGCCACATCCGGCGACACCGGCGCCGCCGCCGTCCGCGCCTTCGCCGGCGCCAAGTCCGTCGATCTGGTCGTGCTCCACCCGCTGGACCGCGTCTCGCCAGTGCAGCGCAAACAGATGACCACCGTCGAGGCCGACAACGTCCTGAACCTGGCCGTGCGCGGCGATTTCGACGATTGCCAGCGTCTGGTGAAGAGCCTGCTCGCGGACGAAAGCCTGCGCGCACGCGGCCGCCTGTCCTCGGTCAATTCGATCAACTGGGCGCGGCTGGCGGGCCAGATACCCTACTATGTCTCCGCCACCGCCCAGCTGGGCGAGGCCGCGACCTTCATCGTTCCGACGGGCAACTTCGGCGACGCCTTCGCCGGCATCGCCGCCACGAAGATGGGCCTGCCGACGGGCGGCTTCGTCGCCGCGGTGAACCAGAACGACGCCCTGGCCCGCGCCATCAACGATGGCCTCTACTCGCGCCGCCCTGCGGTCGAGAGCGGCAGCGTCTCGATGGACGTCCAGGCGCCCTCCAACTTCGAACGTCTGGTGTTCGAGGCGACCGGCCGCGACGCCGAGGCCACGCGCGCCGTGTTCGAGACCTTCGCCCACGACGGCGCCGTCGCCTTCGATCCCGACCTGCTGGCGGCTTTGCGCGCCCAAGTCTCGGCCGTCTCCATCGACGAGACCGAAACCCGCGCCGAGATTGCCCACGCCTATGAGGCCTGGGGCCGCGTCGTCTGCCCGCACACGGCCGTGGCCCTCGCCGCCGCCCGTCGCCAGGACCGCTCCAAAGGCCCCGTCGTCGCCCTGTCCACCGCCCACCCGTCCAAGTTCGGCGCCTTCGTCTCCGACGTCCTGGGCTTCGAACCCGAACCCGCAAACGTCATCGCCGCCCTGGGCGACAAGCCGGAGCGGATGACTGTGGTCGATGCCGATCTGGCCGCAGTGCTGGACCTCTTGAAGCGCTGACGCCTAGCTTTGGCTTGCTACGGCTTGGCTCAATCGCGACAGACCGTAGTTGATCCCGCACTTCACGTCGTACTGACGTGCGATCGATAGGATGGGACGCCAGTTCCAGTTCTTGAACTCGTCCTTGTCGGCACGAGAAAGCAGGTCCTTCGCAGCCAGCTCGCGGCCCTGCCATATCGCGGTGTGAATCAGGGTGAAGTCTCGACCACCCAAGACGCTGTCCTCCAGGGATCGCCGCGAAGATTGGGCGAAGGTCGATCCCGCAGAAAACCAGTTGGCGGAAGCGTTCGGCGAGGCGACGCCGCCGATGGCGCCCAGCGCCAGACCCACGATGTCGAGGCTGCCTCTAGTGGCGTTTCGATCAACCGATACGGCGGTCAGATAGCGGTCGCATCGAAGGTCGGATTCGGCGACCAAGGCATAGACCAGTTGCCGCCCCCGGGTCGCAGCATCCCATTTCGCCCATTCCGCATCCATCAGGATTTCGGCGGGGCCAGACGTCGATGACGTCACCACGTCGGATCCGAGAGGATGTCCAGACCCTCCGGCGCCCAGCGGGCTGGTGTTCTTCATATTTAAGGTTGTGCATCCGCCAGCGAAGGACACACACCCCAGCAGCGCCAAACCGGCCAGATATTTTGACAACATGATTTCAGCCTCCCCAGCTAAGGGGAGACTGATTTAGCAATCACAAGTTGTCAAACGTTGTTATCTAAAAATTAACGACGGCCGCCGCGGGTCAGCATGCCCAGCAGCATCAGGCCGACGCCGGCGACCGACAGGGTCGTGACCAGCGGGCGCTTGCGGGCTTCGGCGGCGACGGTGCGGGCCTTGTCGCGATAATCGGCGGGGACCTTGTCGACCAGGCGATCAACCGAATCCATCGCCTTGCCGAAGGTTTCCAACGAGCGGCCCTTGGCGTCGTTATAGGCGCCTTCGACCTGCATCTTCTGGTCGCCGACCAGATTGCCGAAAGCCTTTTGCGCCTTGCCTTGAGCTTGCGAGGCGGCGCCGTTGATTTGTTCGTCGGTCATGGTGTCATCCTTGGGGAGAGAGCGGCGATCTCGCCGTTGCTGCATCAAAAGCCCGGTGACGCTTTCGGTTCCAGCGACGCACAGACGCAGGGCGCTGCAAATTCTCCCTCCCCGCTCCAGGGAGGGTGGTCGCGCAGCGACCGGGTGGGGGCGGCCCGGCAGGGACGCAGATGCTGGATCGGGATCAGATCGGTGGGCGGTTACTTTGCCGCCCCCACCCGACCTCGCCTGCGGCTCGGCCACCCTCCCCGAACGGGGAGGGAAAGGGACGTGCATCCCTCCTATTTCTGGAAGCGAGGCGTCGTGATTTCAATCACCTACCGGCCGACAGCGGCAATCGACCATCCCGCCCCGAAACCGTGAGACACTGTCCCTCCGGTCTTTGACATCGCCGCGCCCAATTGCACCTTCCTACACTTTGCACGCGTTTTCCGGGTGCAATGCAATTTCCAGATTGAGACGAAGTGCACACATTGCACTGTGTTTTTCGCCTGTCTCAGGCCGGCTCCACCGCCCGCCAGTGGTCCATGCGACGCAGGAAGACCGCCGGATCCTTGGGCGTCACCAGATTGGTCGGGTCGTGGAAGATCCGGTCGTGCAGCCGTGTCACCGTGAACCGCAGCGCCGCCGCCTCGCCCAGGCGCGGCAGGGCCGCCTGCTCGGCCGCACTCAACGGCCGCACCGCCTCATAACCGCGCTGGAACGCCGCCAACGCTTCCGGCATCGCCCGCCCCTGGGCGTCGAACCCCCAGGCGGACAAGGCGATGGCGAGGTCGTAGGCGAAGGCGCCGGTGCAGCCGAAATAGAAGTCGATGACCGCCGACACAGCCCCGTTTTCGAACAGGATGTTGTCGGGGAAATAGTCGGCATGGATCGCCCCGCCCGGCAGATCGTCCGCAAACGGATCACCCAGCCTTGCCAGCGCCGCCTCGACCCGGTCCAGCAGCCCCCGATCCTCGACTGACGCCCTCGCCGCGCCCCCCGCACAACGATCCGCCAGCCTGCGCCACATCGCCGGTCCGACCGGGTTGTCGCGCCCCAGTTCGAAGTCGGCCGCCAACAGATGCAGCCGCGCCAACACCGCACCCGCCGCCGCCTGATCGGCCGCAGACGGCGAGCGCAACCAGGCGCCGGTCTTCCATTCGATCACCGCCGCCGCCCGGCCGTTCAGCCGCCCCAGCCAACCGCCCGCCCGGTTCTCGATCGGCGTGGGACAGGCGAAGCCGCGCGACGCCAGATGCGCCGTCAGCCCCAGGCAGAAGGGCAGCGACGCCTCGTCCGTCCGCCCCTCGAACAGGGTCAGGACGAACCGGCCTCGCGTGGTGTCCAGCCGATAGTTGGTGTTCTCCACCCCCTCGGCGATGGCCGTCAGTTCGACCACTTCGCCGATGTCGTATGCGGACAGGAACCCACTGGCCTGGGCCAGGGAAACGGGGGTGAAGACGGCCATGGGTCTAGTTTAGGCCGGCATCGGCGCGGCGCGCACGCACGATCTCGGCGAGATCCGCCATGATGCTCTCGGTGGTGGCCCAGCGCCCGGCGCCCCGGCCCCGGCAGCGCCACACCCGGCCGTCGGCGCCGTAGACCTTCAACGCATTGCCTTCGCCGCGCAGGTTGGAGAACAGCGGATCGCCGTGGTCGGCGTTCAGCGACACCGACGGGCTGATGACCCCGTCCTTCAAGTGGGCGGCGCCGATCTGGCGCACACCGCCCTCGGCCGGGGTGGCCTCGGTCAGGTGGTCGCGCGGCACCTCGCCGTCGGGCGAGCGTCCGAAGGCCTCGTGGCACAGCAGCCGCACCTTGGCGGCCGCATCCAGGCCTTCCAAGTCCGACGAGGGGTCCTCTTCCGCAAAGCCCGCCGCCCGCGCATCGGCCAGGGCCTCGTTGAAGGCCGCGCCGTCGCCCAGCCGCTCCAGCATGAAGTTGACCGTGCCGTTCAGCACCGCCTCGAACCCGACCACCTCGCCGGCGGCGCGGGCGGCGCGCACCGTCTCGATCATCGGCGATCCGCCCCCGACCGAGGCCGACCAGAAGATGCGCCGGCCGTGCGCCTGGGCCAAGGACTGCAGCCCGCCGGGATCGCGGGCGACCGCCTGTTTGTTGGCGCTGGCCACGTCGCAGCCGGCCTCAAGCGCGGCGCGGATCACCGCATGACCCGCCTCGCCTTCCGACAGGGCCTCCAGCACGATGTCGGGCTTCTTCGCCCACAGATCCGCAGGGTTTGCAGTGAACAGCGAGGCCGGACAAGCCACGTCGCGCGCCTTCTTGGGATCTCTCACCAGCACCCCGACCACGTCAAAGCGCGGATCGGCCAGCAGCCGCCCCAGCACCCCGCCGCCGACCACGCCGCAGCCCGCGACCGCCACCTTCAGCGGCGGCAGGGCGGGCGCCGGGCCCGGAGGCGCCGACTTGTCGCCGATGACCGTGCCGTCGGCCCGGTCCAGCGCCGCCACCTCGATCTCGACCCCCCGGCTTTCGCCCAGGTCGATGGCGTCATGCTGAACAAGCGCCCCGCCCAGCTTGCGCGCCACGTCCCAGGACGCGCGACGATAACGCAGGGCCGGGGCGGTATTGTCGTTGGGATCGTGGTCGTACAGGCCGTCCACATCCTTGACCAACCGCACCCGCTTCAGCCCCAGCTCGGCCGCCAGGAAGACCGCCGTCAAGTCCGATCCGCCGCGTCCCAAGAGGGCCACCTTGCCGTCGGGCCGCACGGCGCCGAAGCCGGGCACCACCACCACCTCATGCCGGTCCAGCGCCTGTTTCAGATGGTCGGGCCGCAGGCCGCAGGGGCGCGAATGCTCCGGCTCGCCCTCCGCCACAATGCCCAATTCGCGCACCGACAGGGCGCAGGCGTCCAGGCCGATCCGGTCGCAGGCGATGGCCACCAGGGCCGCCGATTTCTCCTCGCCCAGGGCCACGTATCCGGGCAGCAGGTCGTTGGAATGGGCAAGGCCCAGCGCCCGCGCTTCGCCCAGCAGCCGGTCGGTCGCCCCGCCGAAGGCCGAGACCACCGCCACCACCTTCCGCCCCGCCCGCACATGGCCATAGACGGCCGAGGCCACCAGCGGCGCCTCCGCCGGGCTGCGCAGGATGGACGAGCCGAACTTCAGCACCACCACTTCGGGGGCGGCCAAGCCTGGGGAGGACTGACTGCTGGGATCGAGGCTCTCGGATTTCTCTACGACGGCGAGGGTGGCGGACATTGGGGTTCTCGGAAAAGTCGGGATGAGGTGGGGTGAAATAGAAAAACCCCGCCAGGCGGACCGGGCGGGGTTCGGGTTCTGCGGTTGCCGGGGTTCGGCGCGCTAAACTCGTCCCGCCCGTGAGGGCATGGTGATGGTGGTGGTGGTCGTGCCGCCAATAGTCGTGCCGCCGAGGGTCATGCCGACACGCGTCGCGGCGAGGCCGGCGACGGTGGAAAGTTCGGCGATGAGCGAGCGCTGTTGCACAGGGCAGGTCCGGTTGAAATCTGAGCCTAGGGTGATCGGACCACCCCCATCCTGTCAAGCCGCGATGGATGATTTTTTCGCGACAGGCCGATTTTGGCTCATTTCACACCCGACTGCACCGGCCAACAGCCGCTAATGGCATGAATTTTCCGCTTGACCGGCGCCGCCAGTTTGATCAACGTAAAGTCACTCATCAAGACCAGCCGAGGGATTAGGCCCTTTGACGCTGGGGCAACCATCGGGTCTCACAGCTCGAAACGGTGCCAACTCCTGCGAGATCCTTCGGGATCGCGAGAGATGAGTGGAGCATCGGCGAGACGACGCTCCACGATCTGTCACCGCATCGAGCCTTGCTGAGCGAGAACGATGCGGAACGACGATGACACTGGCTGAAACCTCCCTGTTCGAAGACCCCGACTGTCGCACCACGACAGCCAAGACGCCTTCCCGTGAACGCGGCGGCGCACGCGATGTCATCGTGCCCATCCCCGCCGACTTCCGCCTGGCCTCGGGCGAACGGCTGAACCAGCCCAATATCGTCGGCCGCCTGCACGGCCGGATCGGCGCGCCCGTCGTCGTCGTCGCCGGCGGCATCTCGGCCGGCCGGTTCGTCCACCGCACCGAGACCAACGGCCTGGGCTGGTGGTCAGGCGCCGTGTCGGTGCGCGGTCCCATCGATCTGAGCCGTTTCCAGGTCCTGGCCGTCGATTTCGCCCCCGGCGCCGAGTTCCTGGAAACCCCCGTCACCATCACCACCCACGACCAGGCCCGCCTGCTGGCCCTGGTCCTGACCCATCTGAAGATCGAGCGCGTCTCCGCCTTCGTCGGCTGCTCCTACGGCGGCATGGTCGGCCTGGCCTTCGCCGAACTGTTCCCCGACTGGGCCGAGCAGTTGATCGTCGTCTCGGCCGCCCACCGCGCCCACCCCCAGGCCACCGCCTGGCGCGGCATTCAGCGCCGCATCCTTCAGTTCGCCGTCGCCGCCGGCCGTCCCGAGGAAGGCGTCGCCCTGGCCCGCGAGTTGGCCATGACCACCTACCGCACGGCCGAAGAGTTCCACGACCGGTTCGAGACCACTGCGCCCCAGGCCGTCGGCGGCGCCTATCCCGTCTGCGACTATCTGACGGCGCGGGGCCAGGCGTACCGGACCCACACCACCCCGGCCCGCTGGCTGTCGATGTCCGATTCCCTGGACCGCCACAGCGTGACGCCGGAAGCCATCAAGACCCCCGTCACCCTGATCGGCTTCACCTCCGACCGGCTGGTGCCGATCGACGACATCCGCGAGCTGGCCGCGCGGCTGCCGACCCTGTGGCGCTTCGTCGAGGCGCCCTCCCTGTATGGCCACGACGCCTTTCTGAAGGAGGACGCCTTCGTCGGCGACATCCTCCGCGCCGCTTTCAAGGACATCAAAGCATGACTGCCCGCCGCCCCGCCGACCCGCACACCATCGCCGCCCGCACGGGCGTGGATACGGACACGGCCCACGGCGCGGTCATGCCGCCGCTCTATCTGTCGTCCAACTATTCCTTCGCCGGCTTCGAGCAGAAGCGGAAGTATGACTACAGCCGGTCGGGCAACCCGACCCGCGACGTCCTGGCTGAGACCCTGACCGAGCTGGAGAGCGGCGCCGGTTGCGTCATCACCGCCACCGGCATGGCGGCGGTCGACCTGCCCCTGGCCTTGCTGGAGCCCGGCGACCTGCTGATCGCGCCGCACGACTGTTACGGCGGCACCTGCCGCCTGCTGAACGCCCGCGCCAGGAAGGGTCATTTCGACCTGCTGCTGGTCGATCAGGGCGATCCCGTCGCCTTCGAGGCGGCCCTGGCGTTGAAGCCGAAACTGGTCCTGGTCGAGACCCCGTCCAATCCCCTGCTGCGGCTGGTGGACGTGGCCGACATCTGCGCCCGCGCCCATGCGGCCGGCGCCAAGGTCGTCTGCGACAACACCTTCCTGTCGCCGGCGCTGCAGAACCCGATCAAGCTGGGCGCCGACTTCGTCGTCCACTCCACGACCAAGTTCATCAACGGCCACTCCGACGTGGTCGGCGGCGCCGTCATCTCGGCCGACGCCGAGGATCACCAGACCCTGGCCTGGTGGGCCAACTGCACGGGCGTGACCGGCTCGCCGTTCGACGCTTATCTGACCCTGCGCGGCGTGCGCACCCTGTTCGCCCGGATCGAGCGGCAACAGGCCACGGCGGGCAAGATCGCCGAACTGTTGAACGCCCACCCGGCGGTCAAGGTCGTCCACTATCCCGGCCTGACGTCCCACCCCAACCACGCCCTGGTCGCCGCCCAGCAGGCCGGACCGGGCGCCATGCTCAGCTTCGAGCTGGAAGGCGGAACCGAGGCCGTGCGGGATCTGGTCGAGGCGCTGGAGATCTTCACCCTGGCGGAATCGCTGGGCGGCGTCGAAAGCCTGATCGCCCACCCCGCCACAATGACCCACGCCGCCATGACCCCGGAGCAGCGCGCGACCGCCGGCATCGGCGACGGCCTGTTGCGGCTGTCGGTCGGGCTGGAGCATGTCGAGGACCTGATCGCCGACCTCTTCCCCGCCCTGGACGCCGTGATCCCGGCAAAGGCCGAAGCCGCCTGATTTTTTGCTTGCAGAGGGGGCCAAACCGGGGCAAATGCGCCGCCCCGGCCGCGGTCCCTTCGTCTATCGGTTAGGACGTCAGGTTTTCAACCTGAAAAGAGGGGTTCGACTCCCCTAGGGACTGCCACCGGGTTTCGCTCCGACAGAACAAACTTCGGGTCAGCGAGCATCACTTATGCATACCCACGCCAAGTTGATCGACGTTCTTTACGAAGGGGTGTGGCACGCCACCTCTGTTGAGCGTTTTAAAGCTATTATGGTGGATGGCTTTATCCGAGTTCGCCCACCCCTTCATCAATATCCAAACACGTTCTGCCAATACACCGGACGGGTTAGCTTGTTTGACTTCCGGGAAGCACCAGGCCTCTTTGATGCTATAGAAAGAGGCCTGTGGCTCGGCTTCTCGGATGGCATTCCAGGCGGGCACGTGGTCTTTCTACAAGTCGACCCTGGCCTTCCTGTGCCTACCGCAGCGAGCCTTGTGGACGAGTTCAATGAAGCTCGCAGCAGGCCGCCTACTGGCGTTGGAGGCTCTCGACTCATTGCTGGCTTAGAGACTGGCTATACGGCAGATATCCCTATTGAGCGGGTCGTGCGGACGTTTGTATGGGAGCCAAACGGCAACACCTTTTCCGATGTGGTGAAGTGATCGCTCCGACCCCGGATTAAGATTTCAGTAACTATTTTGTTCGGAACCGGGCAGTAAGCCCTTCGATTCACGGACTTTTTTCGGACGCACTCAGGAACTATCCACAGGGACTGTGGTTAACCCATCGTTAGCTCGGCGCAGAAGCGCCTCTCCCTCCTGAACCGAGACACCCATGTTCATCGCCATCGCCCGTCCGGCGGTGGAGCCCCAAGGCCCCGACGCCGTCGCCGTCCCCGGCTCCCCCGCCATCGTCGAACTGTCGCCCCGCGCCCTGCATGCGCGCCTGCTGGAAAACGCCGCCCTGCGCCGGATGCGCGGGCAGGAACGTCGTCGCGAACAGCGGCTCGAAGACGCCGACTACTGGCTGCACGCCGCACCCATGGCGGTCAGAAAGGCCAGCGCCCTGCGCGAAGAGCGCAGCTTCGCGCCCCTGCCGTAAGACGCCGGCCAACACCACAGCCCGTCATCCTCGCCCTTGTGGCGAGGATCCAGACTCCCGGTGCGTCCGCAGGGTGCGCCATCGTCGATACCGGGCGTATGGATCCTAGGCACAAGGCCTAGGATGACGGAATTGCAGGGGAAAACCTATCGCAGTTCGGGCGTCCGTCGGCGCAGAGAGGCCTTCAGCTTCTCCAGCTTCTGGCCCGCAGACTTGGGCCGTACGCGCTTGCGGTGCTCCAGCCCGCCGCCCCACAGCGCATGGACCGGCGCATCCAGATGCGGATGGCGGTCGTGCTGGTGGACGATGGGGCTGAGGCTGCCGTCGGGATTGATCACCTTGCCGTCTGCAAAGGTCAGAGCGTCGCCCGGCGTCAGGCCCAAGGTCGCCACGCGGCCGTAGTTGGGTCGGATCGACGCGCCGACCAAGCCCTGATGGATCGCCATGTTGAAACCCGCCTGATCGGCGCCGAAGGCCCCACCGAACTCCGAACGCGGCGTCGCCGCCAGCGACAGGATCAGCCGCGACAGACGCGAGACCTCGGCGCGCGGCCCCAGGATCGTGCCGACGCACAGACAGGGCTTGTCGGCCAAAGACGCCGCGATCCCCTCGCCGAACAGGGCGCGCAGATATTTCATGTTGAAGGCGTGATCGGCCAGCGGCGCCTCGGCCTCAACGAAGGCCTCCAGACCCTCGGGCGCCGGCGAGAACGGCGCGGCCTGGAAGATCACGTCGCGCACGTCGCACGCCAGGGCCGCGCCCGGACGATCCCCCAGCAGACCGGCGAAGGCGACGAACCTCTGCATCACCGGATGCGGCGCCCAGCCCCGCCACACCGGCGCATCGACGGTGGTCACGTCATTCTGGGCCAGGAAGGCGCGCAGGTCAGGGTCGGCGTCGACCACCAGGGCGACCGGCCCGTCGAACACGGCCCTCAGCGACAGAACGAAGGGCGCGATGTCGGCGGCGTCGTATCCGGTGGCGTAGCCGACCACCACGTCCCCGTCGGGCAGGGGCGCGATGCCGCGTCCGACCTCCAGCGCCTGGGCCAGCCAGTCCAGATAGTCCGACCGAACCGCCCCCTTTTTCATGACGTCAGCGCGGGCCCATCAGGTCGGCGAACCGGTCGAACAGATACAGGCTGTCGGCCGGCCCGGGCGAGGCCTCGGGGTGGTGCTGGACGCTGAAGATCGGCTTGTCCTTGACCGCTATGCCGCAGTTGGTGCCGTCGAACAGGCTGACGTGGGTTTCGGTGACGGCGTCGGGCAGGCTGTCGCGATCCACGGTGAAGCCGTGGTTCATCGAGACGATCTCGACCTTGCCTGTGGTCAGATCCTTGACCGGATGGTTGGCGCCGTGGTGGCCCTGTTCCATCTTCACCGTCCTGGCGCCCAGGGCCAGGGCCAGCATCTGGTGACCCAGGCAGATACCCATCAGGGGCTTGCCGCTGGCGACCAGTTTCTGGATCTCGGGCACGGCGTATTCGCCGGTGGCGGCCGGGTCGCCCGGACCGTTCGACAGGACGACGCCGTCGGGATTGCGGGCCAGCACCTCTTCCGCCGTGGTCGTGGCGGGCACCACGGTGATCTTGGCGCCGGTCGAGGCCAGGGCGCGCAGGATGTTGCGCTTCACCCCATAGTCGATGACGACCACCTGCTTGCGGCCTTCAGTCTTCGGGTGACCTTCCGGCCATTCCCACAGACCCTCGTCCCATTCGAACGCCTGCAGCGTCGAGGCGGGCTTGGCCAGGTCCAGACCGACCAGGCCGGTCCAGGCGCGGGCCTGGGCGATCAGGGCGTCCAGATCGAACTGGCCGTCCGGATCATGGGCGATGACCGCGTGGGGGGCGCCCTTGTCGCGGATGATCTTGGTCAGGGCGCGGGTGTCCACGCCCGCCAGACCCACCACGCCGCGCCGCTTCATCCAGTCGTCGAAACTGGCGTCCGAACGATAGTTGGCCGGATCGGTCGGCACGTCGCGGAAGATGGCGCCCCGCGCCGAGGTGTCCGACCCGCCGCCGATCTGTTCGATGTCTTCCACGTTCGTGCCGGTGTTGCCGACGTGCGGGAAGGTGAAGGCCAGGATCTGGCTCATGTAGGACGGATCGGTCAGGATTTCCTGATAGCCGGTCATGGCGGTGTTGAAGACCACCTCGCCCAGGGCCGAACCGACCGCGCCGACGCCGATCCCTTGCAGGACCGTGCCGTCGGCGAGCGCGAGGACGCCCGTGGCGCCCGGAAGAATCTTCGTCGTCATGGGCGCGCTCCTACACACGAATCCGGCCCGAAAGGCGGCCGGACGCAAACGGCGGCGTCGTTAAGCCCTGCAGTCGCCTGGGTCAACGACCATCGGTGATGGAAGCCGGTCCGATCAGCTGGAAAGTCGCCGTCGCCCCGCCCTGGGCGTGCGGCGCCAGCCACACGTCGAACAGGCCCGGCTCGATGCGCCAGGTCTCGTCCGCCCCGATGAAGCCCAGCTGGCGAGGGTTCAGGGTGAAGGTCACCTTCTCGCTCTGGCCCGGACGCAGCGATACCCGCTTGAAGTCCTTCAGCAGCCGCCCCGGCTGGGTCAGGCTCGCGACCCGGTCGTGGATATAGAGCTGCACCAGTTCCTCGGCCGCGCGCGATCCTGTGTTGGTCACGGTCACCGTGACGTCCAGCGTGCCGGCCCACTGGAGCTTGTCGCTTTCCATCTCGATCGGCCCATAGCTGATCGCGCCGTAGGTCAGGCCATAGCCGAACGGATACAGGGCCGTATTGGGCGTCTCGCGATAGCGGGACTTGTATTCCTCGGTCGCCAGATCGGGATTGGCCGGGCGGCCGGTCGTCTTTCGGTCATACGAATAGGGCTGCTGGCCCGACTTGTGCGGGAAGCTGACGGGTAAGCGCGCCGACGGGCCGTGATCGCCGAACAGGACGTCGGCGACGGCATGGCCCATCTGTTCGCCCAGGAACCAGGTCACGACGATGGCCTGGGCGTTCTTGACATTGCCTTCCAGCGCCAGGGCCCGGCCGTTGCGCAGCAGGATGACCATGGGCTTGCCCAGGGCCGTCATGGCGTCCACCAGCGCGACCTGCGGCGCTGGCACCACGATCTCGGTGCGCGACTGGGCCTCGCCCGACATATTGGTCGCCTCGCCAATGGCCAGGACGATGACGTCGGCGTCGCGGGCGGCCGCGATGGCCTGGTCGATGCCCCCGGCCAGCGGCGTTTCGACGCCCGAACCGCGCGCGATGGTCAGGCGCTGGGGATCGCTCATGGCCGCACGGAAGCCGGCCTCCAGCGAGACCCGACGCTCGGGCGCGCCCCAGATGGTCCACGGCCCCCAGACATTATCCACGTCGTCGGCGAACGGGCCGATCAGGGCGATCTTCTGGCTCCTGTTCAGCGGCAACAGCCCATTGTCGTTCTTCAGCAGCACGACCGACTTGCGGCCCGCCTCGCGCGACAGTTCGATATGTTCGCGCGCGCCCACCACGGCCTTCTCGCGCACCGGATCGGTGCCGCGATAGGGATCGTCGAACAGGCCCAACGCCGCCTTGGTGTTCAGGACGCGGCGCACCGCCTCGTCCAGACGCGCCATCGACACCTCGCCCGAGGCGACGAGGCCGGGCAGATGCTCCAGATACAGGCCCGACACCATCGACACGTCCACCCCGGCGTTGAACGCCAGACGCGCGGCGTCGCGACCGTCCTCGGCGAAGCCATGGGCCACCAGCTCCTGCTCGGAGGTGTAGTCGGAGACCACGAAGCCCTCGAAGCCCCATTCGCCGCGCAGGATGTCGGTCAGCAGCTTGCGGCTGCCCGACGCCGGCACGCCGTTCACGTCGTTGAAGGCGCTCATGATCGACAGGGCGCCGGCGTCCACCGAGGCCTTGAACGGCGGCAGGAAGACCCCGCGCAGCGTCTGCTCGCTCATGTCGGTGGTGTTGTATTCCATCCCGCCGACGGCGGCGGAATAGGCGGCCATATGTTTGGCGGTGGCCAGGACGGCGTCACGGTCGTCCAGCCCCTTGTCGCCCTGGAAGCCGCGCACGCGGGCGGCGGCCAGCAGGTTGTTTAGCAGCACGTCCTCGCCGGCGCCCTCGACGTTGCGGCCCCAGCGCTGGTCGCGCGCCACGTCCACCATGGGGGCGTAGGTCTGGTGCACGGCGGACGCCGCCGTCTCGACCGCCGCCGCGCGGGCGGTGCGGCGCGCCAGGTCGGTGTCGAAGGCTGCAGCCTCGGCCAGGGGCACGGGGAAGATGGTGGACAGGCCGTGGATCACGTCCGCCGCGAACAGCAGCGGAATCTTCAGCCGGCTTTCCTCCATCGCCACCTGCTGGATGCGGCGGCCCGTCTCGGCGCCGATGCCGTTGAACAGGCTGCCGACCTTGCCTTCGCGGATCAGGGCGGTGACGCGCGCGGGGTCCCCCGTGCCGTCCAGCGGGTTCACCGCCGTGGGCATCCACCGGAACGGATCGGCCAGCAGATTCAGCTGTCCCGCCTTCTCCTCGACCGTCATGGCCGCGATCAGATCCTCGATCTTCTGGCGGTGACGCGCGACGGTGCGGGACGCTTGGGCGGATACAGGCATGGGGAAAACTCCGGCGCCCATCAGGGCCAAAAGCCCCAGGCCAGACAAGAAATTTCTACGGGAAGCCGCAGGCTTGAGAGGTCGCGTCATACGGGTGGCGCTCCTTGCGGGGGACTAATCGAGCAGCGAGAGCGCAGGCCTAGCCTCTCGCCCCCGGCGGCTTCAACCCCCGCCCCCGATGTAAATCGATGTAACGCCCCGGTGCGCGGTCACGCCGCGTTTCATGCAGGGGCGTTGCCCCCGCTTCATCGCCCCGCTTCATCCCAGGGCGATGTCCAGGAACATCATCCCCACCAGGCCGATCATCAGACCGATCATCGACCCCTCGCCCTTGGACTTTTCGCGGGTCTCGGGAATGATCTCGGCGGTGACGACATAGATCATGGCCCCGGCCGCCAGGCCCAGGCCCCACGGCAGGGCGCCGGGCAGAACATCGACCACGCTGGCCCCGATCAGTCCCCCGACCGGCTCGACCAAGCCCGACGCCAGCGCCGCCAGGAAGGACGGCCAGCGCCCATAGCCCAGGGTCGCCATCGCCGCCGAAACGGCCAGGCCCTCGGGCATGTTCTGGATGCCGATGCCGAGCGCCGTGGACAGGCCCTGCTGCATGTCGCCGCCGCCGAAGCTGACGCCCACGGCCGCGCCCTCGGGGAAGTTGTGCAGGGTGATGGCGATGATGAACAGCCAGATGCGCCGCGACAGGTCGCGCGATCCCGCCGGGCCGATGGCCAGCATGTCCACCGGCGCGAACCGGTTCATCAGGCCGATCACCGTGGCCCCGATCAGCACCGCCGTTCCCATGACCCCTGCCGCCGCCGCCTGGCTGGCCCCGCCGGCCTGCAACACGTCCACGCCGGGAATGATCAGCGAGAAGAAGGACGCCGCCAGCATGACCCCGGCGGCGAAACCCAACAGGGCGCTCTGGGTCTGGACGCCCGCCTTGCGGAAGAACAACAACGGCACGGCGCCGACGGCCGTCATCATGCCCGCCGCCAGACTGCCGAGACCACCCGCCGCAATCGGGGAAAGAGATTCCATCATTCGCCTGCATTGCGGCGCGATGCGGCAAGAGACAAGCCCGAATACTCGCGTTAGAGAAATCGTCATGTCCCAGCGCGCCGCCCTCCCCGCCGGCCCGAACGCTGCGTCGGCGCTGGGCGCCGCCCGGCGGGTCGTGGTCAAGATCGGATCCTCCCTGCTGATCGACGCCGCCACGCGCCGACCGACGCACGACTGGCTGGCCGCCGTCGCCTCCGATCTCGCCGCGCTGAAGGCCGAGGGGCGTGAGGTCATCGTCGTCTCGTCCGGCTCCATCGCCCTGGGCCGGGGGCGTCTGCCGAACCTGGGGGCGCGGCTGGCGGACAAGCAAGCGGCGGCCTCGGTCGGACAATCCCTGCTGATGGCCGCCTGGTCCGAAGCCCTGGCTCCCCACGACCTGATCGCCGGGCAGGTGCTGCTGACCCGCGACGACACAGAACGCCGCCGCCGCTGGCTGAACGCCCGCGCGACGATCCAGGCCCTGCTGGCCCACGGCGTCATCCCCATCGTCAACGAGAACGACACGGTCGCCACCGAGGAGATCCGTTACGGCGACAATGACCGGCTGGCGGCGCGGACGGCCCAGCTGGCGCGGGCCGATCTGCTAGTGCTGCTGTCGGACGTGGACGGCCTCTACACCGCCGATCCGCGCCGTGATCCAAACGCCGCCCACCTGCCCCTGATCGAGACCCTCAGCCCCGACATCCTGGCCATGGGCGGGGGCGCCAACGCCGATGCGGGCGTGGGCACCGGCGGCATGGCGACCAAGCTGGCGGCGGCCCAGATCGCGCGCTCGGCAGGCTGCGCCACCATCATCGCCTCGGGCCAAACGCTTGCACCACTGTCGGCCGTTCGCGACGGCGCCCGCGCCACCCTGATCGCCGCGCCCGACGGGCCGATGGCCGCCTATAAACAGTGGATCGCCGGCAGCCTGTCGCCGGCCGGAACCCTGACGCTGGACGCCGGCGCGGTCACGGCGCTGAAGGCCGGCAAGAGCCTGCTGCCCGCCGGCGTCACGGCCGTGTCCGGCGGTTTCGAGAAGGGCGACTGCGTGCGCCTGATCGACCCGGACGGCCGCGCGGTCGGGGTGGGTCTCGCCGCATACGCCGCCGACGAGGCCGTGCGCATCCGGGGCCGCCGTTCCGACGAGATCGAGGCCCTGCTGGGCTATCGCGGGGCCTCGGTGCTGATCCACCGCGACGACATGGTGCTGGACGACCGATGACCGATCTGAAGACCCGAATGCTCGACGCCCAAATGCTGGAGATGGGCCAGCGCGCCCGCGCCGCCGCAGCCGCCTTGCGCGAAGCGCCGGCCGCCGCCCGCACCCGCGCGCTGGAACTCCTGTCCGCAAAGCTGGCGGCGGCCGAGCCCGCCCTCCTGGCCGCCAACGCCCGCGACGTGGACGCTGCTCGCAAGGGCGGCATGACCGAGGCCCTGATCGACCGGCTGGCCCTGACGTCCGCCCGCGTCGCCGGCATGGCCCAGGCCGTCGCGACCATCGCCGCCGTGCCCGATCCCCTGGGCGTCGAGACCGAGCGCTGGACCCCCGCCAACGGCCTGGACATCGCCCGCGTCCGCACCCCCATCGGCGTGCTGGGCGTCATCTATGAGAGCCGGCCCAACGTCACCGCCGACGCCGCCGCCCTGTGCATCCGCTCGGGCAATGCGGCCATCCTGCGCTGCGGCTCGGACTGTCTCCAGTCGTCCCTGGCAATCGCCGCCCTGATCGCCGAGGCCCTGGCCGAGGCGGACTTGCCGGCCGATGCGATCCAGCTGGTCGACACCCCCGACCGCGAGGCCGTGGGGCTGATGCTGACCGGCCTGGACGGCGCCATCGACGTGATCATCCCGCGCGGCGGCAAGAGCCTGGTCGCCCGCGTCCAGGCCGAGGCTCGCACGGCGGTGCTCAGCCATCTGGAAGGCTTGAACCACACCTATCTGCACGCAGCCGCCGATGTGGACGCCGCCCGCGCCATCGTCCTGAACGCCAAGATGCGCCGCGTCTCGGTGTGCGGCGCGACCGAGACCCTGCTGGTGGACCGGGCCGGAGCGGAACGTCTGCTGCCCCCCGTCGCCGCCGACCTGATCGCCGCCGGCTGCGAGCTGCGCGGCGACGCCGAGGCCCTGGCCCTGGTCCCCGAGATGAAGCCCGCCGACGACGCCGACTGGGTCACAGAATATCTGGCGCCTATCCTGTCGGTGCGGATCGTGGACGATCTGGACGCCGCGACCGATCACATCGCCCGCTACGGCTCGGGCCACACCGAGGCCATCGTCACCACCGACGCCGAGGCCGCCGAACGATTCGCGGCGCGGGTGGACAGCGCCATCGTCCTGATCAACGCCTCGACCCAGTTCGCCGACGGCGGCGAGTTCGGCTTCGGCGGCGAAATCGGCATCTCCACCAACCGCCTACACGCCCGAGGCCCGGTCGGCGCCGAACAGCTGACCACCTACAAATACGTCGTGCGCGGCCAGGGCCAGATCAGGCCCTGACTTGCCGTCGGTAAGGAAATTCCTTACCTTCTCATGCATGATCAAGAGTCGCCTGACATCCAAGGCCCAAACCACCATCCCCCAGGCCGTGCGCGCTGCGCTGAGCCTGCAGGACGGGGACGAGCTTCAATACGATCTGGACGGCGACCGGGTGATCCTGCGAAAGGCCCGCAGGGCGCCGGCGGAAGATCCCTTCGCGGCGTTCGACGAATGGGATGGCGAAGCGGACCGCAAGGCCTATGCCGGACTTTGAGCGCGGCGACGTCGTCCGCGTCCCCTTCCCCTACACAGACCGTAGCACCCGCCAGCATCGCCCCGCACTAGTCGTATCCGACGGGCCGCTGGGCGACGGCGACCGGCTGTTGTGGGTCGTCATGATCACCAGCGCGGACAACCGGCCGTGGGCCGACGATGTGCCGTTCGGCGACAGCTATGCCGACGCCGGCCTGCCCGCGCCATCAGTTGTCCGACCCGCCAAGATCGCCGCCATAGACGCCGCCGTCGCGACCCACCTCGGCCGCATCGACGACGAGCGGCTGGCGCGGACGATGGCTGTCATCCGCGCCAACCTCTGACGTTCACGTCCTTCTGGTCTCAAGCAGCGCGAAGCGCGGTAGGCCCAGCAAGAGAGCTTATGCTCTGCCCTTGGGCAAAGCATAAGCGATGACGTAATCGCCCTCCGGCGTCTCCATGAAGTGATGGCCACCGGCCATGATCACCAGATACTGGCGGCCGTTCTGCTCGTAGATCATAGGGTTGGCCTGGCCGCCCGCAGGCAGGACGTCGGACCAGACCGTCTTGCCCGTCTCGATGTCGATGGCGCGGATCAGGTCGTCTGTCGCTGCGGCGATGAAGATCAGGCCGCCCGCCGTGACCACCGAGCCGCCGTTGTTCGGCGTGCCGATCTCCAGCGGCAGGTGCGAGGGGATGCCCCATGGGCCGTTCTTGCGCGCCGTGCCGAACGGACGGTCCCACAGCGTCTTGCCCGAGCGCATGTCGATGGCGGTGATGCCGCCGTACGGAGGCTCCTTGCACAGCAGGCCGGTCCACTTCACGCGCCAGCCGGCATTGACGTCGATGGCGTAGGGCACGCCGATCTGCGGGTCGCCTGCGCCTTCGCCCTTGGACAGGTTGCCGCCGCGCATCGCCGCTTCCTTCTGCTGGGCGATGTAGCGGGGGTCGTCGCGCGGGAACCAGCCCTTCTCGTTCGCCTCGGCGCGGGGGACCAGCCGGTTGTAGTTGGGCATGTCGTTATAGTTGGCGACAATCACGCCGCGCGCCGGATCGACCGCCACACCGCCCCAGTCCGAACCGCCGTTATAGCCCGGATAGTTGATGTAGTGGTTGGTCGAGGGCGGGGTGTAGTAGCCCTGATAGTTCGCCTTCTTGAAGTTGATGCGGCACATCATCTGATCGATCGGCGACATGCCCCACATGTCCGCCTCGACCAGGTTCGGCTTGCGCAGGGTGGCGAACAGCGAGAACGGCTGGGTCGGCGAACGCTGGCCCTGTTCCGTGCCGCCGGTCGTGGGAACGCGGCGCTCCTCGACCCCGTGCAGCAGCTGGCCCGTGGCGCGATTGAACACATACATGTCGCCCTGTTTGGAGGGCAGCAGCACGGCGGGCACGACGCCGTTCGCGGTGGGATAATCGATCAAGGTCGCCTGCGAGCCGAGGTCGAAGTCCCAGACGTCGTTGTGCACCGTCTGATAATGCCAGCGCGGCTTGCCGGTGGTCACGTCCAGCGCGACCAGGGCGGTCGAATACTGTTTCTCCAGCGGACGGCGCGAGCTGGACCAGTAGTCGGCGGCCGAGTTGCCCATCGGCAGATAGACCAGCCCCAGGGCTTCGTCGCCCGTCGCCGTGGTCCACATGTTCGGCGTGCCCGGCGTGTAGGTCTCGTCCTCGGGCGGCAGGCCGCTGCGGTCGGGGCGCATCATGTCCCAGGCGAAGCGCAGCGCGCCGGTCTCGACGTCGAAGCCCTGGATCACGCCGGAGGCGTTCCAGCGCTTCTGACCGTCAAGCACCTGATGCCCGGTGACGATGATCCCGCGCACGATGACGGGGGCCGAGGTGATCGACACCATGCCCGGATAGGGATCGCCCATGCCGGTCTTGATGCTGACGGCGCCGTTCTGACCGAAGGCCGGGCACGGCCGGCCCGTCCGGGCGTCGACCGCGACGATGCGGCCGTCCAGCGTGCCCTCGACGATCTTGGTCGCGCAAGGGTCGGCGGGATTGGCGTTTGCGCGCGCATGATAGGTCACGCCGCGGCAGGCGGCGGTATAGGGGATCTGGTCGTCGGCGACCTGGGGGTCATAGGTCCAGATCTGCTTGCCGGTGGAGGCATCCAGCGCGAACAGCTTGTTGCGGGCTGAGCAGAGATAGACGGTGTTGCCCACCTTCAGCGGCGTGGTCTCCGCCCCCCAGCGTTCGCCGGGCAGATCGCCGGTGCGGAAGGTCCAGGCCCGTTCCAGCTGGCCGACGTTGTCCTTGTTGATCTGGTTCAGCGGCGAATAGCGCTGGGCGCTGTCGGTGCCGCCATAGGCCGGCCAGTCGGCGCCGGTCTTCAGCAGGGCCGGATCGTTGTAGCCGCCGCGCACGCCCGGAACCGGGCTCATCACCTGGGCCTGATTGGCCTGGGCGACTGCAAAACCGAAGACGACGGTGAGAACCGCAAGCCCCAGCGCCCCGAAGCCCGCCGTCTTGCCCCCGCCGCGCGACCGCAGCACCGGCAGGGTCGCCAGCACCAGGAACATCAGCACCAGTGGGCCGACCAGACGCGGCACCAGGGCCCATCCGTTCAGGCCCTTTTCCCACAGCGCCCAGATCACCGTGGCGACGAAGACCGCCCCATAGACCCACGCCCCGCGCACGTCGCGCCAGACAAGCAAAAGGCCCGAAACTATAAGTCCCAGACCCGCGAGCAGATAGTACCAGGAGCCGCCCAGCGTCGCGAGCTGCACGCCCCCGACGGTCAGGACCAGGCCGATAACGGCCAGCAGAAGACCGAGAAGCAGGGTCAGCCACCCTCCCGGTCCGGTCGGGGTTGTCCATCGCGGCATGATCGCACTCTCTGGCTGCATATTGAGCCTCGGCAACGTTTGGGCGCCGCGCGGGTTCCTAATTGTCGCACCCAGGAACCAAAAGCCGTTGCGCTGCACACCGCTCACCAGAGCAACTTTTGACGACGAAACATCCGCAATTGGATGATTTTTTCTTTTTCAGCGCCCGAGAACCGCTCGCGGCAATAATATTTGCCTTGAACCGAGCGTTTGCGGCATATGCGCGGTATGCATAAGACCCTGAAGCAAGGCGGGACTTTCGTCGTCGAACCACGCCGCCTCTCGAAGGCCTCGGCCGAACTGCGCGCGCGCGGCTTCGGCGAGATCACGATTCCGCCCTCGACCGAGACGGCCGAGAAACAGGCGTCGCGCTGCACCGACTGCGGCGTGCCGTTCTGCCAGAACGCCTGCCCGCTTCAGAACAACATTCCCGACTGGCTGCGCCTGTCGGCCGAGAACGAGCCGCGCGAGGCCTGGCGCGTCGCGTCCCTGACCTCGACCATGCCCGAAATCTGCGGCCGCATCTGCCCGCAGGACCGGTTGTGCGAGGGGGCCTGCACCCTGAACCAGTCCGGCTGGGACGCCGTGACCATCGGCTCGGTCGAGGCCTGGCTGGGCGATCAGGCCTTCGCCAACGGCTGGGTCGAACCGATCCGCCCGGCCGCCGAACGCGGCGAGAGCGTCGGGATCGTCGGCGCGGGCCCGGCCGGCATGGCCGCCGCCGACCGTCTGCGCAGCGAAGGCTATCAGGTCACGGTCTATGACCGACACGACCGCGCCGGCGGCCTGCTGATCTACGGCATCCCCGGCTTCAAGCTGGAGAAGCACGTCGTCCAGCGCCGCGTGGACCGGCTGATCGACGGCGGGGTCCAGTTCGTGCTGGGCTGCGAGGTCGGCAAGGACGTAACCCTGACCGGGCTGCGCGACCGCCACGACGTCGTCCTGCTGGCCATGGGCGTCTATCAGCCGCGCATCCTGTCGGCGCCGGGGCGTGGGCCGGATTCGACCGTCGCGGCCCTGTCCTATCTGACGCACCAGAACCGGCGCGACCTGGGCGACGCCGAGGAAGACGGTTGGCACGAGGCGCGGGGCAAGCGGGTGGTGGTGATCGGCGGCGGCGACACGGCCATGGACTGCGTCCGCACCGCCGTGCGCCAGGGCGCGGCCTCCGTCACCTGCCTGTATCGTCGCGACCGCGAGAACATGCCCGGCTCGGCCCGCGAGGTCGTCAACGCCGAGGAAGAAGGCGTCGTGTTCGAATGGCTGGGCGCGCCCAAGGCCCTGCTGTCGCAAGGCGACCGCGTCACCGGTGTGCGCGCCGCGCGGATGCAGCTGACAGAAGCCGCCCCCGGCCAGCGGCGCGACATCGTGCCCGTGCCCGGCGCCGACTTCGACATTCCGGCCGACATCGTCATCGAGGCCCTGGGCTTCTCGCCCGAGCCGTTCGCGGCGCATGAACCCGATCTGCGTCTACGCGACGACGGCACGATCAAGGTCGGCTCCGTCAGCTTCGCCACCAGCCTGCCCGGGGTCTTCGCCGCCGGCGACGCGGTGCGCGGCGCCTCCCTGGTCGTCTGGGCCGTCCGCGAGGGCCAGGACGCCGCCGCCGAGATCGACCGCTACTTCAAGACCCGCACCGAGGAGGTCGCGGCATGACCTGGCTGAACAAGTACAACGCGACCCGCGACCGACTGGAAGCCGGCAACGCCTATGACCGCGCCTCCGAGCGCGACGCCTGCGGCGTGGGCCTGATCTGCTCCATCGACGGCACGCCGCGCCGCGACGTGGTCGAGTATGCGATCCGCAGCCTGAAGGCCGTGGCCCACCGGGGCGCGGTCGATCCCGACGGCCTGTCCGGCGACGGCGCCGGCATCATGTGCGAACTGCCCCAGGGCTTCTTCGCCGAACAGGTGGCCTCGATCGGCCAGTCCCTGCGTCCCGGCCCGATCTGCGTCGGCCAGGTCTTCCTGCCGCGCACCGACCTGGGCGCCCAGGACCGCGCCCGCGCCATTGTCGAGACCGAGGCCCTGCGCGCGGGCTTCTGGATCTATGGCTGGCGCCAGACGCCCATCGACCTGTCGGTCGTGGGGACCAAGGCCGGCGCGACCCGGCCCGAGATCGAACAGATCATGCTGGCCCCGCCCCTGGACGACGCCGGCCAGCCGCTGGACGGCGAGGCGCTGGAGCGCGAGCTGTACCTGTGCCGCCGCCGCATCGAGAAGACGGTCAAGACCGAGAACCTGGCTGCCGTCTATATCTGCACCCTGTCCGCGCGCTCCATCGCCTACAAGGGCATGGTCCGGGCCGAGCTGCTGGGCGACCTGTATCCCGACCTGGAGGACCCGCGTTTCGTCTCGGCCTACGCCGTCTTCCACCAGCGCTATTCGACCAACACCTTCCCCGAATGGAAGCTGGCCCAGCCCTTCCGCATGATGGCCCACAACGGCGAGATCAACACGCTGAAGGGCAACCTCAACTGGATGAAGTCGCACGAGATCCGCATGGCCGCCCAGGCCTTCGGCGACCGTGACCGCGAGGTGAAGCCGGTGGTCCAGCCGGGCGGGTCAGACTCGGCGGCGCTCGACAATGTCATGGAGGTGCTGGTCCACGCCGGTCGCCCCGCGCCGATGGCCAAGGCCCTGCTGATCCCCGAGGCCTGGGCCAAGGACGACGTCGTCATGCCGCCCGAGCACCGGGCCTTCTACGCCTATTGCAATGCGGTAATGGAGCCGTGGGACGGCCCGGCCGCCATCTGCGCCGCTGACGGCCGCTGGATCGTGGCGGGCAAGGACCGCAACGGCCTGCGCCCCCTGCGCGCGGTCGAGACGGTCGACGGTCTGCTGATGGCCGGGTCGGAAGCCGGTCTGGTGCCGATCCCCGAAAGCCGGGTGAAGCGCCGCCTGCACATCGGCCCCGGCAAGCTGATCGCCGTCGATATGAAGCACGGCCGTCTGTACGACGAACACGAGGCCATCGACGCCCTGTCCGCCGCCCACCCCTATACTGAGTGGCTGGACAATATGGTCGATCTGGAGCCGATCATCGGCCCCGGACCCGAGCCTCGCTCGGCCTCGGGCGAGGCCCTGACCCGCCGTCAGATCGCCGCCGGCTACAGCCGCGAGGACCTGGACCTGCTGCTGGACGCCCTGGTGCGCGACGGCAAGGAGGCGGTCGGCTCCATGGGCGACGACGCCCCGCCCGCCGTCTTGTCGGCCCTGCCGCGTCCCCTGAGCCACTATTTCCGCCAGAACTTCAGCCAGGTCACCAACCCGCCCATCGACTCGCTGCGCGAAGCGGGCGCCATGAGCCTGAAGACCCGGTTCAAGAACCTGGGCAATATCCTGGCCGAGGAAGAGGCCCAGACCGACGTCTTCGTGCTGGACAGCCCCGTCCTGACCAACGGCATGTACGAGCGGATGGTCGAGACCGTCGGGGCCGGTTCGACCGTGGTCATCGACTGCAGCTACGACGTGCCGTCCGACGACGCCCGCTCGGGCGCAGGCCTCCGCGCGGCGCTGGACCGGATCATGGACGAGGCCGAGGCCGCCGCCCGCGACGGCGCGGCCCTGATCGTGCTGACGGACCAGGCCGGATCAGCCGAGCGTCTGGCCGCGCCGATGATCTTGGCCACCGCCGGGGTCCACGGCCGCCTGACCAAGGCGGGTCTGCGCTCCTACTGCTCCATCGTGGTGCGCACGGCCGAGACGCTGGACCCGCACGGGTTCGCGGTCCTGGTCGGGGTGGGCGCGACCACCGTCAACGCCTGGCTGGCCCAGGATTTGTTCCAGGAGCGTCTGGACCGGGGTCTGTATCCCGGCCTGACGCTGCGCGACGCCTGTCTGAACTACAAGGCCGGCATCGAGGCGGGCCTGCTCAAGACCCTGGCCCGCAAGGGGATCAGCGTCATCTCCGCCTATCGCGGCGGCTGCGAGTTCGAGGTGCTGGGCCTGTCGCGCGCCCTGACAGCCGAATTCTTCCCCGGCGCCCCGTCGCGCATTTCCGGCATCGGCCTGGCCGGTCTGGAACAGGCGGCGATGAAGCGGCACAAGGTGGCCTGGGGCGAGGCCCTACCCTCCCCCGCCATCGGCGGCTTCTTCAAGATCCGCTCGGGCGGCGAGGCCCACGCTCACGAGGCCAAGACCATCCACCTGCTGCAGGACGCCTGCAACCGGGGCGACTACCGCCGCTTCAAGCAGTTCTCCGAAGCCGTCCGCGCCCAGGCCGACCTGAGCCTGCGCGACCTGCTGGACTTCCGCGAGGGCGTCGCCATTCCGGTGGAGCAGGTCGAGAGCGTGTCGGACATCCGCCGCCGCTTCCTGACCCAGGCCATGTCCCTGGGCGCCTTGGGCCCCGAAGCGCACGAGACGCTGAACATCGCCATGAACCGCATCGGCGCCCGCTCGGTCTCGGGCGAGGGCGGCGAGGATCCCGAACGCTATCACCCGCGCGCCAACGGCGACGACGCCAACTCGGCGGTGAAGCAGGTGGCCTCGGGCCGGTTCGGCGTCACGGCCGAATATCTGAACCAGTGCCGCGAGATCGAGATCAAGGTCGCTCAGGGCGCCAAGCCCGGCGAGGGCGGCCAGCTGCCCGGTTTCAAGGTGACCGAGTTCATCGCCCGGATGCGCCACGCCGTGCCCGGCACGACCCTGATTTCGCCGCCGCCGCACCACGACATCTATTCGATCGAGGACCTGGCCCAGCTCATCTATGACCTGAAGGCCATCAACCCCGATGCGCGGGTGACGGTGAAACTGGTGTCCGCCTCGGGCATCGGGGCCATCGCGTCGGGCGTCGCCAAGGCCAACGCCGACGCCATCCTAATCGCAGGCCACAACGGCGGCACCGGCGCCTCGCCCCAGACCTCGATCAAGCACGCCGGCCTGCCGTGGGAGATCGGCCTGGCCGAGGCCCATCAGGTGCTGACGCTGAACAATCTGCGCGGCACGGTGACGCTGCGCACCGACGGCGGGGTCCGCACCGGGCGCGACGTGGTCATCGCCGCCATGCTGGGGGCCGAGGAATACGGGATCGGCACCGCCGCCCTGATCGCCATGGGCTGTCTGATGGTGCGCCAGTGCCATTCCAACACCTGCCCCGTCGGCGTCTGTTCCCAGGACGAGCGCCTGCGCGAGAAGTTCACCGGCACGCCCGACAAGGTGGTGAACCTGTTCACCTTCATCGCCGAGGAGACGCGCGAAATCCTGGCCTCGATCGGCGCGCGCACGATGGACGAGATCATCGGCCGCACCGACCTGTTGCGTCAGGTGCGTCGCGGCGGGTCGCATCTGGACGACCTGGACCTGAACCCGCTGCTGGTTCAGGTGGACGAGGGCGCGGCCGGCAAATGGGCCGACAAGACGACCCGCAAGCCCATCGCCGACAGCCTGGACGCGCGAGTGCTGCAGGACGCCGTCCGCTTCCTGGATCGCGGCCAGACGCTGGAACTGTCCTATCCGCTGAACAATACCCAGCGCACGGTCGGCGCCGCCGTCTCGTCCGCCATCGTGCGGCGCTTTGGCCCTCAGGGACCGGCCGGTCGTCTGAAACTGCGTCTGGAAGGCATCGCGGGCCAGAGCTTCGGCGCCTTTGCGGCCAGGGGTCTGGAACTGCACCTGACGGGCGAGGCCAACGACTATGTCGGCAAGGGCCTTTCAGGGGCCGAAATTTCGATCCGCACGCCGGAATGGCGCGAGGATCAGCTGATCTGCGGAAACACCACCCTGTATGGCGCCACCTCCGGTCGGCTGTTCGTGGCCGGCGCGGCGGGCGAGCGGTTCGCGGTGCGCAACTCGGGCGCCGAGGCGGTGGTCGAGGGCCTGGGGGCGCACGGCTGCGAATATATGACTGGCGGTCGCGTGGTGGTGCTGGGCTCGGTCGGATGGAACCTCGCGGCGGGCATGAGCGGCGGCGAGTTGTTCGTGCTGGACCAGCCGGGCTTTGCAGAACGGGCTCTGAACGGCGACCTGGCGGGCGTGTCCGACATCGACGCGGCGGCGGCCGAACGGCTGCGCGCCCTGGTCGAGGCGCACCTGGCGGCGACCGCATCGCCGCTGGCGCGCCGCCTGCTGGGCGACTGGGACAACACGCTGCAAAGGTTCGTGCGGATCGTTCCGCTGACGGACATTGTCACCCGGTCGGAACGGCTTAAGACTTCCGCCTGACCTCGTTTTCTTCCTCTCCTCCCCGAGACGAATCCATGACCCGACACGCCGCCCTCGCCGCCACACTCGTCGCGGGGGCGGCGTCGCTGGCGTCTCCCGCTCTGGCGGCGCCCGCCTTGCTGGCGCACCAGACGCCGCTGGTCATCGACAATGCGGCGACGGCCTGGATTCTGACCTCGACGGCGCTGGTGCTGCTGATGACCCTGCCGGGCCTGGCGCTGTTCTACGGCGGCATGGTGCGCAAGAAGAACATCATCAGCGTCATCGCCCAGTCGGCGGCGGCCTTCGCCATCGTCTCTGTGCTGTGGTTCCTGGTCGGCTACAGCCTGTCGTTCGGCAAGGGGCCGGATGCGGTCAACGGCTTCATCGGCGGGGTCCAGGCGGCCTTCCTGAACGGCGTGACGGCCCAGACGGCCCACAGCCTGCTGCCCGGCCTGCCGGAACTGCTGTTCGTCAGCTTCCAGATGACCTTCGCCATCATCACCCCGGCCCTGATCGCCGGCGCCTTCGCCGAGCGGATGAAGTTCTCGGCCAGCCTGCTGTTCTTCGCTTTGTGGCACCTGATCGTCTATGCGCCGATCTGCCATCAGGTCTGGGGCGGCGGCTATCTGGGCGGGCTGGGCGTGCTCGACTTCGCGGGCGGGGCGGTGGTCCACGTCAATGCGGGGATCGCCGGTCTGGTCTGCGCCCTGGTGCTGGGGCCGCGTCACGGCTTCGGGCGCGACAATATGGCCCCCGCCAACCTGGTCTATAGCGCCATCGGCACCGGCCTGCTGCTGGTCGGCTGGATCGGCTTCAACGCCGGTTCGGCCGGCGCCGCCGACGCCTTGGCCGCCACGGCCGCCTTCAACACCATTCTGGCCGCCGGCGCTGCGGCGCTCGGCTGGATGACCATCGAATGGTTCGACCGCAAGCGGCCCACCCTGCTGGGCCTGTTGTCCGGCGTCGTCGGCGGCCTGGTGGCCATCACGCCCGCCGCAGGCTTCGTCGATCCCAAGGGCGCCTTCTTCATCGGCCTGATCGCCGGCCCGGCCTGCTATGCGGGCGCGGTCTGGCTGAAGCGCGCGCTGAAATACGACGATACCCTGGACGCCTTCGGGGTGCATGGCGTCGGCGGCATCGTCGGCGCCCTGCTGACCGGCGTCTTCGCCACCACCACGGTCAACGCCCTGTCCGAAGGGGCCACGGTGTGGAAACAGGCCGTCGGCCTGGGCGGCGTCATCGTCTGGAGCGCGGCCGGCACCTTCGTCGTCCTGATGATCTGCAAGTTCACCACCGGCCTGCGCGTAACCAAGGACGAAGAGGTCGAGGGGCTGGACTATACCCAGCACGGCGAGGCCATCCATTAGAGCAATCGGCGCTTGAGTTGATGCGGGCCTGAGAGGCGTTCATCACAACGGACACGGCGAGGTCACGGAGACCACAACGAGACCCAACACGTGTCGTCTCATGGTTCTCTTGCCTAAGCCGTCAATCAATCTGCGGCTTCGCCGCCGCAGGCCCTCAAGACTTGCCGAACCGGAGCACGGCTCCGTTGTGTTCGCCGTGACCTCGCCGTGTCCGTTGTGACGAACCCCTATGCGTTGCCCATTCCAACTCAGCCGCCGAATGCTCCAGGCGCCTGGTGCTCGGGTCTAGCCCGAGGATGACGGGATTGGGGAAGACCGGCGCCCGACAGTTGATCCCGCCCCGCTCCGCCCCCATCTTCATCTGTGACGGAAGGTCTTGCCGATTGCGGGGGACTGGCCGCTCGGTCGCTTTATTCGAGGACCCAGATGACGACGACGCGCACCATCCTGTTCGACAGCCCCTTCCTGCTGGGGTTCGACCACACCCGCGCCCTGATCGACCGTGCCGCCAAGGCGACGGCCGAAAGCTATCCGCCCTACAACGTCGAGCAGATCGGCGAGGCGGGCGTGCGCATCAGCTTGGCCGTCGCGGGGTTCGCGCCCGACGAACTGGCCATCACCTTGGACGGCCGTCAGCTGACCATCGCGGGCAAGCGCGAGGACGCCGGCAAGGGGGAACAGGCGTTTCTGCACCGCGGCATCGCGGCGCGGGGCTTCGTGCGCAACTTCGTCCTGGCCGATGGGCTGGAGGTCGAAGGCGCCCGGCTGGAGCACGGCCTGCTGCACGTCGATCTGATCCGTCCCGAGGCCGAACGCCAGGTGCGGCGCATTCCGATCACGGTCGGCTGAAAAGCGCAGCCGTTCGAACCGCCCGGCGATCCGGGCGTTGTAAAACTCAAAGGAGGCGGTCCTAATGACGCCGATGACGATGACCAAGGAAGATTTTGCAGGACTGGGCGCGCCCGACCTCGTCTATGTGCGAGAGATCAAGGCGGCCGACCTGCTTGAAGAAGCGGTCGAGATCAAGGACGTGGACCTCAATCCCGGTCAGTCCCTCTATGCCGTCCACAGCGCCGACGGCGAACGTCTGGCGGTCATGATCGACCGCGACACCGCCTTCGCCGCCGCCGTGGCGCACGAACTGGAGCCGGTTTCGGTTCATTGATTGTGAATGATGAGGCGGCGTGACGACCGCCGCCTCCATTAAGTTTAGGCAGCGGTCGCGGCCGTATCCTTGACGAAAAGAGCCCGGATCGCATCCGTCGTACGGGCCTGGCGCAGTTGTTCGCGCAGTTCCGGCGACCGAAGTGCGCGCGACACCGCCGCCAGCGCGCGCAGATGCTCCGCACCCGCCTTGGACGGGGCGTACAGCCCAAAGATCAGGTCCACCGGACGATCGTCCACGGCGTCATAGGCCACGGGCGTATCCAGCCGCACGAAGACCGCCGTCACCTGGCTGACTTCGTCCAGACGCGCATGCGGCACGGCCACGCCGGACCCCAGCCCGGTCGATCCCAGCGCCTCGCGCTCCATCAGGGCGTCGAAAATCCGCGATTCGTCGATGCCCAAGGCATGAGACGTCGCCTCGGCCAGCGCATGCAGCGCCTGTCGCTTTGACGACGCGCCGCCGCGCAGCACCACGCCCTTGGGCGCGAGCAGATCACCGATGTCCATCAGACAACCTCGATACACGCAAAGACACGGCGCGGGCGCCCGTTTAGAGGCTCCCGCGCCGAAGTCAAACTTGGCTGTTCAGTTCACTGAGCCGTTGGTCTTGGCCTTACCATTCGTCGCGCTGGCGATTTCAGGATCGATCCAGCCCACATTGCCGTCCGGGCGACGATAGACGACCGCCAGACCGCCATGGGCCGCATTGCGGAACAGAACGACGGGATAGCCCGTCATGTCCAGCTCCAGCACCGCACGTCCGACCGTGATGGTGCGGATTTCGTGCTCGGTCTCGGCGATGACCATGCCCACTGGCGGCGGGCCGTCGTTCTCGCCGGTGTCGCCGAAGACGTCGTCCTCCACGCTGTCGGGATCACGCAGCACGATGCTGCGTGCGACTTCACGGGCGGCGTTCTCGGTCTTCTCGGGCGACAGACCCTTGGGTCCGATGTGGTGATCCTTGAGCCGACGCTTGTAGCGACGGACCCTTTTTTCGAGCCGATCCAGCGCCTCGGTGAAGGCGGAATGAGCGTCGCCGCCCATGCCGGTCGTCACCAGAGTCTGGCCCGACGCGAGGCGGACCCAACAGTCCACCTTGAAGTTGTGGCCGTCCTTGGACACCACGACCTCGGCGTCTTCACCGCCTCGGGCGAAGTATTTTCCGACCCCGTCTTCGAGTTCCTGGGAGATGCGCGAGCCTAACGCTTCGCCGACATCCACTTGCTTGCCGCTCACTTGGACTTGCATATGCATAGAACGCTCCCGACCGGATTTGGTGTCAATCGGGATCACCGTTTTGTGGTTACGCTTGGCGATTGGACTTAGGCGGTCTTCATCATCCTGCGGCGCTCGACGGACGATGGAATTCTCAACGCTTCCCGGTATTTGGCGACCGTCCGGCGGGCGATGTCGATGCCCGTTTCCTTCAGGATTTCCACAATCTTGTCGTCGGACAAGACGTCGCCTTCCAGGCCCTCGCCGTCGATCATCGACTTGATCCGGTGACGGACGGCCTCGGCCGAATGGGTCGTGGCCCCGTCCACCGACTGGATGGCGGCGGTGAAGAAGAATTTCAGCTCGAACACGCCGCGCGGGGTGGCGATATATTTGTTCGAGGTGACGCGGCTGACCGTCGATTCGTGCATGCCGATGGCGTCGGCGACGGTCTTCAGATTGAGCGGCCTCAGGAACTCGACGCCGAAGGCCAGGAAGGCGTCCTGCTGGCGCACGATTTCGGACGACACCTTCAGAATGGTCTTGGCCCGCTGGTCCAGCGACTTGACCAGCCAGTTGGCCTGGGCGGCGCAGTCGGCGACGAAGGTCTTTTCCGTATCGGACCGCGCGCCCGCCTGAACCAACCCATGATAGCGCTTGTCCACCAGCAGACGCGGCAGGGTGTCGGCGTTCAGCTCGACCCGCCAACCGCCGGCCGGGTCGGGCCGCACATGGACGTCGGGCACCACCGTCTGGGCCGGTTCGCCGCCGAAGCCGGCGCCGGGGCGCGGCGTCAGCGCCCTCAACTCGGCGATCATGTCGGTCAGGTCTTCGCCGTCGACGTCGCAGACCTTCTTCAGCCCCGCCAGGTCGCGCCTGGCCAGCAGGTCCAGATTGTCCAGCAGGGCCGCCATAGCCGGGTCGAACCGGTTGCGCTCGATCAGCTGCAGCTTCAGGCATTCCGGCACAGACCGCGCCATGACGCCCGTCGGCTCGAACCCGTGGCACACGGCCAGCACCGCCTCGATCCGCTCCAGCGGCACGCCCAGCCGGTCGGCGAACTCGGCCAACTCGCCGCGCAGATAGCCGCCCTCGTCTGTCGCATCGATCAGGGTCAGGGCGATCCCGTGATCGGAAGGCGAAAATCCGGCCGAGGAGGCCTGGGCCTGAAGATGCTCCCACAGGGTCGGCTCGTGCGTGTCGGGCCGTTCGCCGTCGCCCTCGAACATCTGGCCGCCCTTGCCGGCGCTGGACCAGTCCGACAGACCCGGCTGGGCCTCATCGGTCATCCGGTCGCTGGTGCGCTCGCCAGGCGCAGCGTCGCCGTAAACATCGTCTGAGCCTGCATCCATCGAGGCCACGGACTCATGCCCGACCCCGTCGCCGAAAGACATTTCGCTGTCGGACGCCGCCTCGACGCGTTCGGCCGGCTCGGGCGTTTCGCCCTCAGGCTCCTCGCGTTGCAGCAGCGGATTACGTTCCAGCTCGGCCTCGACGAAGTCGTCCAGCTCAAGGTTCGACAGTTGCAGCAGCTTGATCGCCTGCTGCAGCTGGGGCGTGATGACCAGCCCCTGCCCCTGCCCCTGCCTGATCTCTAACCTTTGCCCGATCACGTTCGAAATCTTCCCGCCCGTCCGCCAAGTGGCCCGGAACTTGCTGGGGCAGAATGTCGCCTAAACGGTTAACGCCAGACGAACGACGGTGCGTGGGTCGCCCGTTCTGGCGCTGGCGGCGGGAAAACCGCGCCAAACGCGTCAAAGGTAAAGTCCGTCCTCCGCAGATCTACGCGACGCCTTTCGGGTCGCGCTCTCGCGCGCCGCTGGCTTCCGGGTCTCCACTGCGCTTCGCCCGGAATGACGAAAGGGGCCGGCGTCACCTCTCCGCGCGCGAAGGCGCGGGGGGAGGACAGGTCGCGTAGCGACCAGGAGGGGGCGACTCTGACGGTCGTGATGACCTGGCCGGCTTCTGACACCGAGTCGCCCCCTCCTGGCGCCCGCTGACGCGATCGCCTGTCCTCCCCGTCGGCCTTCGCCGACGGGGAGGTGAGCTGATCAAATGTAGTTTTCGCCCAGATACACCCGGCGCACTTCGGCGTCTTGGACCGCCTCGTCCGAGGTGCCCTCGAACAGCACGGCGCCGTTCGAGATGATCGAGACCCGGTCGGTGATGTCCAGGGTCTCGCGCACATTGTGGTCGGTGATCAGCACGCCGATGCCCTGGCTGGCCAGATAGCGGATCACGGTGCGGATATCGGCGATGGCCAGGGGGTCGATGCCGGCGAAGGGTTCGTCCAGCAGCATGAAGGACGGCCGCCCGGCCAGCGCCCGCGCGATCTCGACCCGGCGACGCTCGCCGCCCGACAGGGCGGTCGCCCCGGCATGGCGCAGGTGGTCGATATGCAGTTCGTTCAGCAGCCGGTCGGTCTCGGCGCGGATCTGGTCGCGCGGGTAGTTCAGCTCGACCACCGCCTTGACGTTCTGCTCCACCGT
>NZ_JBKBOC010000014.1:0-92691 GCF_046295075.1 Brevundimonas sp.
GCGGCTCGGCTTCCATCAGAAGCGATACCGCGCGCCCAGGAATACTTGGCGACCGGTGTGGTGATAGACATAGGTGCTGTCGCGCGAGCCGCCCAGTTCGCCATGATTCTGGCGATTGAACTCGTCAGTAAGGTTCAGGCCCTCGATCGAAATGCTGAGATTGTCGGTGAGGTTGTACGAGGCCGACGCATCAATCGTGGTCGTCTCCGTTTTGCCTTGGAAGGGAATACCGTTCGTACCGCCGTTCGACCCCGGAACGTTCTGTAGGTAGGTGTCCCGATATGCGGCCGAAATGCGGGCATTGAGCTTGCCGTCGTCGTAATAGAGCGTGGCGTTCCAGGCTTCCGGTGAGAGGTTGATGAGATCGGCCGTAACGAAAGCCCCACAGCTGGGTGTCGTGCAATAGTCGATCTCGGATTCGACGTGGGTGTAATTCAACTGTGTTCCCAGGTTCGCAAGTGGCCCGGGCAAGAAGGTGAACGTCTGCTGATAGCTGACTTCGAAGCCCTTCAGCGGGCCGCCCGGCGTATTGGCCGGCGTGCTGAAAACATACTCCAGAGCCGGATCTCGACCGCCGCCCGCCGGGAAGGCGACGGGGTTTAGCGCCGTCAACTGGGCATAGCTCAGGCGCTGCTGGGTCCTCTGAACATAGGTCGAGATGTCTTTGTAGAAGTAGGCGAAAGACAGAAGTGCTTCCGGTTGGAAGTACCATTCCACGGACAGGTCGTAAGTTTTGGCGCGATACGGCTCCAACTCGACGTTGCCAAGGGAGGCCGTATTGTTAGCCGCGTTTACAGCGCTGACAGCAAACACCGGAATGAGGCTCGTCACGGGCGGCCGCGACATGACCTTTGCTGCACCGGCGCGGACAATCAGGTTCTCGAACGGCTCCACCGAGACGTTAATCGAGGGCAAGGTGTCGATGTATTCGTTCGTTCCCGTAACCGCGGTCGCGACACCCGCAACGGCGGAATAGCCCGTAGCCTCGATCTCCGTCTTGACCTGACGCACGCCGATGTTGCCGCGGAAAGGCATGTCGGCGATCGTCGTGTTCCAGTCCGCCTGAACGTAGCCGCCCGTATCGGTCTCGGTCACATCGCTCCAGTTGGCGAGCGTCGATGGGTTTTCGAGGCCCAACAATCGGAAGTCGCCGCCCGCAACGCCCGTATTGCAGTTGCAGCTGTAGTTGAATGCGCGGTCCAGAGCGGCCAAATCCGGCCGGACCCAGCTCAGCGCCGAACCGGCGGGCAGGCCCAGGTTACGGCCAAATCCTTCGAGAAGATTGGTCACCTGACCGATAGTCGTACCGGCTGGCAATGCGGGCGCGGTATTGTCCAGACGCGCAAACGCGCGACCGCTGCTTTCATATTCCTTGCGGCTCAGACCTACCTTGAGAGTCAACGCGTCGTTTACGTCGAAGGCGAAACTGCCTTCCGCCGTCGTATAGGCATTGCTGACGAAGGCCGAACTGGACCGCAGTTCCGACCTGGGCTGAGCGCCGGTGGGACCCGTGATGGTCCAGGACGCCGGGTTGTTGACGTCGAAGCCGTAGTTGATCAGCGGCAGGTTGCGGTTGTCGCGGAAGTCCCAGCTGTAGCCGTCGGTATTCTGGCGATCGATGATCGCGCTGACTTGGACAGGGTTTCCGAAGTCGGATTCCGAACGACCGATCAAGCCGTCGAACCGTGCCCGCTCAGAGAACTTATGCTCGACCGCAAAGGTCATCTGTTTGAACTCGGTCTCCAGCACGTCAAAACGGCTTTCCGAGCGAATATCCATGTCGTCGAGCAGCGCATAGACCATTTCGCCGGTCTGCGGATCGACCACCGTGTCACGAATGATGACCTGCGGCTTGCCGCCCTGCGATGCGTTGCGGCTAAGCGACCAAGCTTGAAGAAAGTTCTCCGTGCGGGTCGAATCCAGCTTCGAATAAAGGGCGTCGAAGGTGAACAAAGTCGGGCCATTGCCGGGCCGCGCCTGAACCGAAAGCGTCGCGCCCAGCCGCTCCTGGTTATGTTCGAGACGACCAAAGCGCGGAATGCGAGGATGGAAGATGGCGCCCGAGGCGGGAGCCCCGCCCGGCAGAGCCGCAGGATTGGCGAATCCGCCATCGGCGTTCGCCGGCCCCCATCGCACGGAACTGAAGCCCTCTTCGAGGCTGTTCTTTTCGCTGTAGGCCAGAGAGAAGAGCGCACCGAGTTGGCCGTCCGCCCAGGTATTCGAAATCAAGCCGGCGAAACGCGGATCCCAA
This sequence comes from Brevundimonas sp., assembly GCF_046295075.1. Taxonomy (GTDB): domain Bacteria; phylum Pseudomonadota; class Alphaproteobacteria; order Caulobacterales; family Caulobacteraceae; genus Brevundimonas. The sequence goes on from NZ_JBKBOC010000014.1 coordinate 2,252, forward strand.
TTTTCGGACAGATCATTATAGCCATACTGGCCAGACATGACGGCGTTGAAGCCCGGTTTGTCAAAGGGGCGACTGGTACGAAGATCGACCGTGGCGCCTAATGACCCCTCCTCCACCTCGGCGGCAGCGGTCTTGCGAACCGTGATGTTATTGAACAGCTCAGACGCAAAGACGTTGAAGTCGAAGCCGCGCCCACGGTTCACGCCGCCCGAGGAATCGGTCGCGCCGGTGCTGGCTTGCGTCTCGATGCCGTTGATACGGGTGCGAGTGAAGTCCGGCCCCAGGCCTCGCACGGTGATGGTGCGTCCCTCGCCCGCATCGCGGTCGATGGACACACCGGGGATGCGCTGAATGGATTCGGCTAGGTTGGTGTCGGGAAAATCTGCGATATCCTCGGCCGAAATGGCGTCTACGACGCCGGCTTCACGGCGCTTGATGTTCAGCGAGTTCTGCAGGCTGGCGCGGAAGCCGGTGACGACAATATCGTCCACTTCGGCGGCGTCGGCGTCTTGAGGCGCGACGGCCTCGGGGGTTTGCTCGGCCGTTTGGGCGGCCGCGTCGTGCGCCATCATGGCCAGGGCGAGCGCGCCCAGCGAAGCAGTGGCGACCAGCGCGTGGCGCGCAAATTTGTGGCGTTGGGTCATTCTCTTGTCTCCTCCCAAGTGTGGCGATCTCGGGGATCGAAATGTCCCCGTTCCAGCCGCCCGCTGCTGGCGGGCGACACCGGTGTCAACGCTTGTTCGCCAAGCTGCTGCCACCGGTGTCATAAATGTTTAGCCACAGATGTTGGCGTGTGGCAAGAACGTGACCGCCATGATCTAGAATTTGTAATCTAGCGAATACAGCAGTGATCAGAGGCTTCTGAACCAACGCCAAGCGCGCAAGACGCTGGCGAGAGGAGGGAAGAATGATCTTCAAGACATACACTTCAGTGTTTTACACGCCGACGACGGTAAGAACGGTGTTCCAGCCCGTTGTCGGTGTTGCGACATGATCACCAGACGCTCGGCTATCGCCATCGGCCTCGCAGGCGCCGCCTTACCCTTCGGGGCAAGAGCTGATTCTCGCGATCCCCAGGTGCGCACCACGGCTGGGCCGGTGGTCGGAATGCGACGCGAGGGAGTCAACGTCTTCAAGGGCGTGCGTTACGGCGCGCCGACACGACGTTTCCAGCCGCCGGAGCGGCCCGCCACTTGGCGCGCGCCAATCCGCGCCACCGAATACGGCGCGGCCAGTCCCCAACGCGGCGAGGAGGCGAATCAGAGCGAGGACTGCCTATTCCTAAACGTCTGGACGCCGGGCACCGACGCCGCCCGACGGCCGGTGATGGTCTATGTCCACGGCGGCGCCTATTCGAGCGGGTCAGGATCGGACCCGCTGTATGACGGGACGCGACTGGCGGCGCGGGGCGACGTGGTGGTGGTCACGCTGAACCACCGGCTGAACGTCTTCGGCTATGCCTATCTGGCGCGGCTCGCGCCAGGGTTCGAGGACTCGGGCAACGTCGGTCAACTGGACCTGATCCTGGCCCTGCAATGGGTGCGGGACAATATCGCGGCCTTCGGCGGCGACCCGTCGCGGGTCATGCTGTTCGGTCAGTCGGGCGGAGGCGCCAAGATCGCCACCCTGATGGCCACGCCCGCTGCCCAGGGCCTGTTCCACCGCGCCGCGACCATGAGCGGCCAGCAGGTCACGGCGTCCGGCCCGATCAACGCCACGACGCGGGCGACGGCCTGGCTGAAGGCCCTGGGCCTGACACCGGACCGGGCGGCCGAGGCGGCGACGATGCCGGTCGAACGGCTGCTGGAAGCGCAGAGCGCCGAGGATCCGATCCTGGGTTTCGGCGGCCTGTATTTCGGGCCGGTGCTCGATTTTCGCACCCTGCCCCGCCATCCCTTCTATCCCGACGCGGCGCCTCTGGGTCGGTCGATTCCGATGATCATCGGCAATACCCGCGAAGAGACGCTGGGCTTCATGGGCAATGATCCCAACAATGTCGGCCTGACGTGGGAGACCCTGGCCGCGCGGCTATCGCCCGGCGTCATGCGGATCGACATCACGCCCGAAGCGGTGATCGCCGGCTATCGCGCCATGCATCCCGACTGGACGCCCGATCAGGTGCTGATCGCCGCCACGACGGCGGGCCGGTCTTGGCGCGGGGCGGTGATCGAGGCCGAGGAGCGGGCCAAGGCCGGGGCGCCGGCCTGGGTCTATCAGCTCGACTTCCCTGGCGAAATGGCCTCGGGTCGCAAGGGCGCCTTCCACACCGCCGACATCCCCCTGGTGTTCGACAATATCGAGGCGGCCGGCTCGCGGACGCGGGGACCGGGTGCGCAAGGCTTGTCGGACCGGATGAGCGACGCCTTCATCGCCCTGGCCCGCGACGGCGATCCGAACCATGCCGGACTGCCGCGCTGGGACCGCTATGAGCTGCCGCGCCGCCAGACAATGCTGATGGACGTGCAGCCGCGAATGGCCGACGACCCGCGCGGCGACGAACGGACCCTCTTCTCGACCATCCCCTACATCCAGCCGGGAACCTAGAGCGCGAAATCCAGACGGCCCGCCCAGGCCCGGACCAGATCGGGCCAGACCTGGGCGGGCTTGCCCTGGATCAGGCGGACGCCGAAGCCGTGGCCGCCTTCCTGGAACAGATGCGCCTCGGTCGGGACTGCGGCGGCCTTGAGCGTGGTCAGCAGTTGCAGACTGTTCTCGACCGGCACCGAGGCGTCGTCGATGGCGTGCAGCAGGAAGACGGGGGCGGCGCCCCGCCAGTCCATCCGCTCCAGAGAATAGGTCGCGATACGCTCCGACGACGGCGTCTCGCCCAGCAGGTGGGTGCGCGATCCGGCGTGGACATAGGGATCCGCCATGGTCGCTACCGGATACATCAGGACGGTGAGGTCCGGGCGAAGCGACAGGGCGTCGGCGGTGTCCGTCGCCGCATAGGTCGCATCCGTGCGTGCACTGGCCAGACCCGCCAGATGCCCGCCGGCCGAAGCGCCCAAGACGGCGATCTTCTTCGGATCGACCCCATAGTCGGCGGCCTGACTGCGGATCAGCCGGATGGCGCGCTGCGCGTCCTGAAGCGGCGCATCGGCGCCGGCGGCCCATCCGTCTGCCGGCAGACGATAGCGCAGCACGAAACAGGTCGCCCCGCTGGCCGCGAAGACGCGCGCCACATCGTAACCCTCCTTGTCCAGCACCGCCCAGCGATAGCCCCCGCCGGGGATTAGAAGCATGGCCGAACCGTTCGAGCGCTCCGGCCGGAACACGGTCAGGATCGGATCGGTCGTGTATTGGGCGTAGCGGTCATGGAAGGCGGGATCGGTCGAGCGCTCGGGCACGATCGGCGTGACCGTCACCCCCTCCCCGCCCGGCGCGCCGTCGGGCCACAAGCGGATGATCTCGGTCGGATCGGCCGGGCCGGCGCGTCCGCCGTCGGCGATCGTCTGCGCCTGTGCGCCCTTGACGCTCATGGCCATCCCGGCCCCTGCGGCCAGCCCCAGGAGCGTTCTGCGTTCCATATCCATCGTCGTGCCTCGCATATTTGAACGGAAAACGGCCGGACGATCGCTCGCCCGGCCGCTCTCATCGCATTGGTCAAGCCGGGCGAACCCGACTTAGCCTCAGAGCTTGGCCGGCTCGTACTTCGGCGTGATCAGGTGGATCACCAGCAGCGCCACCAGATAGGCCGAGGCCGCCACGATGAAGATGGGCGTGTAGCTGCCGATCTGATCCAGGACGTAGCCGGCGTATTTGGCCATGGCCATGCCGCCAATGCCGCCGATCATGCCCCCGATGCCGACGACCGACCCCACGGCCGAGCGCGGGAAGACGTCCCCCGGCATGGCGTACAGGTTGGCCGAGAAACCCTGGTGAGCGGCTGTGGCGACGCCGATGATCAGCACGGCCACCCAGACGCTGTCGGCCATGCCTGCGAAGGCGACCGGCACGACGGCCAGGGCGCAGATCAACATGGTCAGCTTGCGCGCCGCATTCAGGCTCATGCCGCGCTTCAGGAACTGGCCTGACAGCCAGCCGCCGCCCACCGAACCGACGTCGGACAGCAGATAGATGGCGATCAGCGGAGGGCCGAAGGTCAACAGGTCCAGATCGTACTGCGACCCCAGGAAGCCCGGCAGCCAGAACAGGAAGAACCACCAGATCGGGTCGATCAGGAACTTGCCCAGGGCATAGGCCCAGGTTTCCTTGACGGTCAGCAGCTTCAGCCAGCCCACCTTCTCGGCGGGATCGGCGGGATCCTGCTCGATGAAGGCCAGTTCGGCCGGCGTGACCTTCTTGTGCTGCCGGGGTTCACGATAGATCAGGAACCAGATTGGCGCCCAGATCAGGCCCGCGACGCCCAGGATGATGATGGCCATTTCCCAGGCCGGGTTCTCGCGCGAACCGAACCAGACGGTGGCGATCAGCGGGATCAGCAGCGGCGTCAGGATGGCGCCGATATTGGTGCCTGCGTTGAAGATGCCGACGGCGAACGCCCGCTCTTTCTTGGGGAACCACTCGGTTACGGCCTTGATGCCGGCAGGGAAGCCGCCGCCCTCGCCGATGCCCAGGGCCACACGGGCCGCGATGGCGCCGCCCATGCCGCGGATGCCAGCATGAGCGATAAAGGCGATCTGCCAGATGATGAAGGCCAGACCGAAGCCCCAGCGGGCGCCGATCCGGTCCACAATCCGTCCCCACAGCAGGTAGGACACGGCATAGGACGCCTGGAACCAGAAGATGATGTCGGCGTAGTTGGTCTCGGTCCAGCCGAACTCTTCCATCAGGGTGGGTTTCAGAACCCCGATCGCCTGACGGTCGACGTAGTTGATCACCATGGCGGCAAACAGCAGCCACACGACCACCCACCGGTATCGTCCCGGTGATGGCGCCTTGATCTTGATTGGACCTGCGCTTGCAGCGTCAGTCATGGTTTAGCACCCGTTCCTGTAGTCCTCGACGCGTCCCTGCTCTTTTCCGTCCCTGAACGGCGGCGGGGTGGGCGTCCGATGATGTTTACTTGGCCTCGGCCCTGACGACCGAACAATGAAGTTCTGCGATACCCTTGAAGATGCACACGGCCTCGTCGCCCGCGTGAACACGGTGGACGCCGGTGACGGCGCCGGTCGACACCAGCGTGCCCGCCTTCAGCGGACGACCCCAGCGCGCGCAATGCTCCAGCAGGAAGCGCACCGATTCCATCGCGCCGCCGGCTAACGACAGCGAGCCGCCCGTGCCGACGCTGGCGCCGTTGATGACAGTCTCGACCTCGATGCCGTCCAGACGCTCGCGCCAGTTCTCGACCTCGGGGCCGATCATCAGCCCGCCGTTGTTGCCGAAGTCGGAGGCCACGACGGCCGAGCCCAGGTCGTTGATCGCCGACAGGGGGCTGCCGGCCAGTTCGACGCCGATGAAGATCTTGTCCACGGCGGCCGTGGCTTCCTCGATGGTCCAGTCCGTCTTGGCGGGATCGGCGTCGGCGCCGATGCGGGCGATGAATTCCGATTCGACGGCGGCGAACCCGCCCTCGATCTCGGGCAGAGGCACGACGGTGTCGCCGGGCGCGGGCCAGACGTTGCGCGCGAAAATGGCGCCGGCCAGGCGGTGGATGCCCAGCTTCGGCTGCTGCGCCGGCGGCACCCCGCCCACTTTCCAGCCCACGACCTCGCCGGGGAACAGGCCGATGGCGATGTCCTGAATGGCGTAGGATTCGGCCATGCTTTGGGGAATCGCGCCCGGATAGTCGGGCGTGCAGCGCGCCGCCAGGCGCGCCTCGACGAACTGTCGTGCGATGTCGGCGTGGCCGGCCGTCAGAGCGGCGGCTGAACCGGAATCAGGGACGGACGTCGCGCTCATCGGCCGTGGCTCGCGAATGAAGGGGTCGAAGTCAAAGCAGTCGCCTCGTGAATAAGCTTCGATAAGAGCGGCGAAGGAAACCGGTGTCAATGCGCTTTAGCAACGCCCCATGGCGCTGACGGCGACTCGCGGCTATGCCTTTGCATTGCACATAGAGAAGGAGCCGAACCTTGGCTCAGGACGATCCGCGATCCGGCAAACCGGGCAAGCGGGCCACGATCAACGATGTCGCCAGAGAAGCGCAGGTCTCCAAGAAGACCGTCTCACGGGTCATCAACCAATCGCCGTTCGTCAAGGAAGACACGCGCGAACGGGTCAATGCGGTCATCAAGACCCTAGGCTTCACCCCCGATCCCCAGGCGCGCGGCCTGGCGTTCCGGCGCTCGTTCCTAGTCGGTCTGATCTACGACAACCCCAGCCCGACCTATGTCGTGAACATGCAGCAGGGCGTTCTGGATGCGCTGAAGGGTTCGGGGCTGGAACTGGTCGTCCACCCCTGCAATCGCAACTCCCCTACCCTGCTAGAAGACATTCGAGGCTTCGTCGAGCGCCAGCGTCTGTATGGCGTCATCATGCCGCCGTCGGTGTCGGAAGACGAACAGGTCATCGACCTGTTGCGAGACCTGGACTGCCCCTATGTCCGCATCGCCTCGGTGTCGCTGGACGAGCCGCAGGCCATGGTGGTCACCAACGACTGGATCGGCGCGGCCGAGGCGGCGGCGCATCTGGCGGACCTGGGACACCGGCGAATCGGCCTGGTGCGCGGCCCTGACCTGTTCCGGTCGTCGGCCGTGCGCGGCAAGGGCTTCCTGGACGCCCTGGCCGAGCGGGGCATACCGCTGGACCCCATCTATGACTTCAAGGGCGCCTATACGTTCGAATCAGGCGTCGAGGCCGGGCACGCCCTGTTGGCGCTGGACACGCCTCCGACCGCCATCTTCACCCTGAACGACGACATGGCCATCGGCGTGATGCAGGCGGCGCGGGATCGCGGGCTGGAACTGCCGCGCGACTTGTCGGTCGTGGGCTTCGACGACCTGCCCATGGCGGCGCGAGTTTGGCCCAACCTGACGTCGGTGCGCCTGCCGATCCGCGACATGGGGCGGATGGCGGCCGAGAAGCTGCTAGCGCCGATGCGCGGCGTCGATCCGGCCAAGATGCAGCAGCCGGAAGTCCGCCCCGCCCTGGTGGTGCGCAAGTCCGCGATCCCTGCGGCTTGAAAAAGGGTCGGTCGGCGCGCGCGATCGCGCGCCGACCTCTATGCCTTAAGCCGTTTCGAGGACGGGATTGGCGGAGAGAACGCCCTTCAGATAGTCGCGGATGCCTTCGTCGGTGGCGTTGGCGAAGAAGTATTCCTGGAAGCGCTCGCCGGCGATGGCGGCCTTCAGCAGGTCTTGGTCCATCGTCTTCAGCACCGTCAGCATGTCGTGGCAGGTGACGGCCTTCAGGTCGCTGAGCACGCCGCGGTTCTTGCGCATGATCTCGGCCCGCTCCTTGGGATAACCCAGGCCGCGCTCGCCTTCGAACAGCTTGCGATAGACGTCCTGCAGGTTCAGTTCCGCCGCCCAGCCGAAGCCCTTGGCGTAAGGCATGGCGATGGCGTTGCCGTCATTGATCTGGCCAAACAGGAAGGCGTCGGTCGGGTCGATGATCAGACCGCAGAAGACGCCAGGCATGGCGTTCGCGGCCAGCATAGAGCCCGTGCCCGTGCCGCAGCCGGTGACGACGAAATCGGCCGCGCCCGAGTTCAGCAGGATGCCGGTCAGCACGCCGTTCATCACATAGGTCAGCGACGCCTTGTCCTCGGCCGCATACATTCCATAGTGGAAGACTTCATGGCCGAGGGGCTCCGCGACGGCGGTCAGCGCGGCATGCACCGTCTCGCTTTTGGCGGCTTGGCTGTTTTCGATGATGAGAGCGATCTTCATGGGGGAATCCTCAAGACGGTGGCGAAGCGATGCCGGAACAGATGTCGGCGATTATGGTGTAATCCATTGCATCATAATATGACACCGGTTACCTAGTCTACAGAAGGACGGACGCAAGATCCGTCAGTGGCTCGCGCTGCGAGCTTCCAGGGAGAGCCGCATGTACGACCCCATGTACGACAAGGTCTATCAGGCCACCCATCCCGACATGATGGACGCCGCCACGAACCAGCAGCTGCGGGATCGCTATCTGATTGAGGGCCTGTTCGTTCCGGGCAAGATCAGCCTGAACTATTCCCACCACGAGCGGATGATCATCGGTGGCGCGACCCCGGCCGAGACCGCCCTGGCCTTGCCTACCCATTCGGAGCCGCCGTCGCTGGCCGGCGCCCCCTTCCTGCAGGCCCGCGAACTGGGCGTGGTCAATATCGGCGGCGCCGGTTCGATCACCGTCGATGGTGAAACGATCGAACTGGGCTTCCGCGACGGCCTGTATGTGCCGATGGGATCGAGGGACGTCAGCTTCGCCTCGAACAACGCCGCCGAGCCTGCGAAATTCTATCTGGTCGCCACCCCGGCCCACGCCCGCTACGACCTGACCAAGATCTCGATCGACGAGGCCGTGCCACTGGAAATGGGCGCGCTGGAGACGTCGAACGAACGGACCATCTACCAGTATGTCGTGCCGGCCAAGGTGAAGTCCTGCCAGCTGCTGCTGGGCGTGACGGTGCTCAAGCCCGGCTCGGTGTGGAACACCATGCCGCCCCACATTCATGACCGCCGCTCGGAAGCCTACCTCTACTTCGGTCTGGACGAGGACCACCGCGTCTTCCACTTCATGGGAGAGCCGGACAAGTCGCGCCACATCGTCATCGCCGACGGCGAGGCCGTGATCTGCCCGCCGTGGTCGATCCACACGGGCGCAGGCACTTCGAACTACACCTTCATCTGGGGCATGGGCGGCGAAAATCTCGACTATACCGACATGTACAAGCTCGACATCTGTCAGTTGAAGTAATCAGGACAAGAGGAAGAAAAACATGAGCAATCCGTTCGACCTGACCGGCAAGGTCGCCCTGGTCACCGGCGGCAACACGGGTCTGGGCCAAGGCATCGCCCTGGCCCTGGCAGAGGCCGGCGCCGACATCGTCTCGGTCGCCCTGTCGGATTCCGACGACACGGTCGCCAAGGTCATGGCAATGGGCCGCCGCGCTCACGCCATCAGCGCCGACCTGACCTCGATCGAGCCGGTCGGACGGGTGGTCGAGGAAGCCCTGGCCGCCATGGGCCGGATCGACATCCTAGTGAACAACGCTGGCCTGATTCGTCGCGCCGACGCGGTGGACTTCACCGAGGCCGACTGGGATCTGGTGATGAACATCAACCTGAAGACCGTCTTCTTCATGAGCCAGGTGGTCGCCCGCCTGTTCATCAAACAGGGCGACGGCGGCAAGATCATCAACATCGCCTCGATGCTGTCCTTCCAGGGCGGCATCCGCGTACCGTCCTACACGGCGTCCAAGTCGGGCGTCGCCGGCCTGACCAAGCTGATGGCCAACGAGTGGGCGCCGCATGGCATCACCGCCAACGCCATCGCCCCCGGCTATTTCGCCACGGCCAACACCCAGGCCCTGCGCGAGGATCCGGTCCGTTCGGCCGAAATCCTGGGCCGTATCCCGGCCGGGCGCTGGGGCGAGCCGTCGGACCTGGGCGGCGCGGCCGTCTTCCTGGCCAGCCGGGCCTCGGACTATGTCCAGGGCGCCATCCTGCCGGTCGATGGCGGCTGGCAGGCGCGCTGAGACACGGCTAAACTTGTACGCATGACCCAAAGCGCATCTCCCCGCCGCATCCTCTGCTTTGGCGAGATGCTGCTGCGGCTCTCGCCGAATCAGAACGAACTGCTGATGCAGTCCCCCGCCCTGACGGTCCGTCCGGCGGGGGCCGAGGCGAATGTCGCCGTGTCGCTGGCCAATTTCGGCGTACCGACCAGCATGGCTACCGTCCTGGCCGACAACGCCCTGGGCCGCGCGGCGCGAGACGAGGTGCGCCAGCACGGCGTCGACACCTCGTCCGTGGTCTTCAAGTCGGGGCGGATGGGGCTCTATTTCCTGACGCCCGGCGCGGTGCGGCGGCCGTCCGAGGTGCTGTACGACCGCGCCGGTTCGGCCTTCGTCGAACATGTGAACACCGCCTTCGACTGGGACCAATTGCTGGACGGGGTCGAATGGTTGCACGCCTCGGGCGTGACCCCGGCGACGGGACCCAACGGCTCGGCCGCCGCCGTCGCCCTCACCGAGGCCGCCGTCCGTAAGGGCGTGAAGGTCAGTTATGACGGCAACTTCCGCGGCAAGCTGTGGGAACAGTGGGACGGCGATCCCCCCGCGACCCTGGGCAAGATGCTGGCCGGCGCCACGGTCGCCTTCGCCGATGATCGCGACTTCGCCCTGGTGCTGAAGACGAAGTTCGACAGCGCCGATCCGGCCGTGCGTCGTCGCGATGCCGCCAAGGCCGCCTTCGCCGCCTTCCCCCGCCTGCAACGCATCGCCTGCACCCTTCGCGTCCAGGACAGCGTCGCCGACCAGACCCTGTCCGCCGTCATGCTGACGCGGGGCGACGACAGCGTAATCGAGACCCAGGCCGCGCCCCTGCAACTGACCGGCGTGATCGACCGCGTCGGCGGCGGCGACGCCTTCGCTTCCGGCGTCCTGTTCGGACTGTGGAGCGGATGGACCGACCAGGAGGCGCTCGACTTCGGCCTCGCCGCCGCCGGGCTCAAACACTCGGTTCCCGGCGACTTCAATCTGTTCTCCGCTGAAGACGTCAAATCGGCGATGCAGCACCAAGGCTTCGATATCCGACGATAGAAGTTGGAAATTATCTCCAGGGTTTCTCCAGCTATTGTCCAGTTCAGGCGCGTCTGCTCCATGCCTTCAAAGCGGGGCAAGGTCGTTGACGGGCCTGTGACCAGGCCATTCCCGTCGGGGCTAGGAAACCGGTGTCAATCGTGCTTCAGTCGTCGCTCGAAACGGTCGCCAAGAGCCGTTCGAGAGGTCACCCAGGAGTTCCCATGCCCGCACCGTCCATGAACCGCCGCGCCCTGCTGGCCGCAGGCGCCGCCGCTACCTTCGTCGCCGCCTCGGCCCCCGCCCTGGCCGCACACGCCCAGGCCTCGCCCGACCGCGCCGCCGTTCTGGACGCCATGAAGCGGGCCGCCCGGTTCATGAGCGAGGAGGCCGCCGTGGATGGCGGCTATGTCTGGCAATATCTGCCCGATTTCTCGCGCCGCTGGGGGGAACTGGAAGCCAGCCCAACCATGATCTGGGTCCAGCCGCCCGGCACGGCCACCGTCGGCCACCTGTTCCTGGACGCCTATCACGCCACCGGCGACGTCTTCTATTACGAGGCCGCCAAGAAGGCCGCCGACGCCCTGATCAAGGGCCAACACCCGGCCGGCGGCTGGAACTACGTCATCGACACGGCCGGTGAAGAGTCGCTGAAGCAGTGGTACGCCACGGTCGGCGCCAATGCCTGGCGGCTGGAAGAATTCCAGCACTACTACGGCAACGCCACCTTCGACGATGCGGGCACGGCTGAGGCGTCGCAACTGCTGCTGCGGGTCTATCTGGAGAAGAAGGACCGCAAATATCTGGCGCCCCTGAACAAGGCGATCAGCTTCGTGCTGGAAAGCCAATATGAAAACGGCGGCTGGCCCCAACGCTATCCGTTCGTTCAAAACGGCGGCCTGCATGGCCGCGCGGACTATACGCCCTACATCACCTTCAACGACGATGTGGCGGGCGAGAACCTGGAGTTCCTGATCTATGCCTATCACGGCCTGGCGCGGAACGGCCGGGGCGATGCGAAGATCCTGGACGCGATCAGCCGCGGCATGGACATCTTCGTGAAGACCCAGCAGCCCCAGCCGCAACCCGCCTGGGGCCTGCAGCACTTCCCCGACACGCTGAAGCCGGCCGGCGCCCGGACCATCGAACCCCAGGCCTTCGTCACCCATGCGACGGGCACGAACATCAAGTCGATGCTGGGCTTCTATCGCCTGACCGGCGACCGGAAATATCTGGCGCGCCTGCCGGAGGCGATGGACTGGCTGGATCAGGTGGCGACCAAGCCGCCGCTGAACACGCCGGGCCGCACCCACCCGACCTTCATCCTGGAGGGCGCCAACACGCCGATCTACATCCACCGCCGCGGGTCCAACATCGCCAACGGCCAGTATTACGCCGACGATAATCCGACCAATCTGATCGTCCACTATGGCTCGTTCCGCAACGTCGACACCCCGGCCCTGCGGGCCGAATACGCTCGTCTGTCGGCCCTGTCCGTCGAGGAGGCGACCCAAGGCTCGCCGCTGAAGGCCCGCCCCGGCTCGCTGAACCTGCCGAAGTATTTCACGCTTCAGGACGTGGATGTCTGGGACATGTCCAGCGATGCGCGACGTCTGAGCCGTCCCCACGCCAACCGCGCGGCCGAGGTGATGGCCGGGCTGAACGCGCGCGGCTACTGGTCCACGCCTCTGACCACGACCTCGAACCCCTACAAGGGCCCCTCCCCCACGGCGGTGACCGGTGGCGAGTATCAGATGACCCGCGTCGGCGACCTGTGGGACACCTCGCCCTATCAGACCGATTTCCCGGTCGAGGGCGTCTCGACCTCGGTCTTCATCCGCAACATGGGCGACCTGATCGAGGCGTTGGGGGCTTAGCCCTCAACCCTCTCCTCAGAGATAGGCCCCCACCTGCCAGGGCACGAACTCGTTGTCGCCGATGCCCAAGGCCTCGGACTTGGACGGTTCCCCCGAGGCGACGTCGAGTATCTTCTGGAAGATGACGGCGCCGACCTCGGCCAGGCTGGTCCCGGTCAGGACGGGCGAGGCGTCGATGTCCATGTCTTCGTCCATCCAGTTCGCCAGTTTGGCGTTGGAGGCGACCTTGATCGATGGGGCGGGCTTGGCGCCAAAGACCGAGCCCCGGCCCGTGGTGAAGACGATCAGATTGGCGCCCGAGGCGATCTGGCCCGTGGCCGAGCACGGGTCGTAGCCGGGACTGTCCATGAAGCTTAGGCCCTTGGCCTGAAGCGGTTCGGCATAGCCGATCACGTCGTTCAGCGGGGTCGAACCCGACTTGGCCACCGCGCCCAGCGACTTTTCCAGGATGGTGGTCAGGCCGCCCTTCAGATTGCCGGGCGAGGGATTGTTGTTCAGCTCCATCTGGTGCCGCTCGGCATAGTCGCGCCACCACTCCAGACGCGCGTTCAACTTGTTCGCCACGTCCTGAGACGCCGCGCGCCGCAGCAGCAGGTGTTCGGCGCCCCAGATCTCGGGCGTTTCCGACAGCATGGCCGAACCGCCGTGTGCGACCAGCAGATCTACCGCCGCACCCAGAGCGGGATTGGCGGTGACGCCGGACCAGCCGTCCGAACCGCCGCACTGCAGACCGACGGTCAGGTGGGCTGCGGACACCGGCTCGCGCTGGACGTTGGCGGCCTCGGCGACAAGGTCGCGAACGACCTCGACCCCGGCCTCGATGGCGCGAGCGGTTCCGCCGGCCTCCTGGATGGTCAGGGCGCGCAGATGCGGGCCGGATTGAAGGCCTTCGTTGGCGAGCCAGGCCGGGATTTGGTTGGCTTCACAGCCCAGGCCGACGATCAGGATGGAATGGAAGTTCGGATGACGGGCGTAACCCGCCAATGTCCGCTGCAGCAGGGTCACGTCGCTGCTGAGCGACGAGCCGCCGCAGCCGCCCTGGTGTGTAAAGGCGACGACGCCGTCCACACCCTTGGGCAGGCTGGAATCTGGGAAGGCGTCGGCGATCCGGCGCGCCACAGTCGCCGAACAGTTCACGCTGGTCAGGACGCCGATATAGTTGCGGGTGCCGATCCGACCGTCCGGGCGAACGATGCCGTTGAAGGTCGCACCCGACAGCGGGCTAGGCGGATGAATGTCGGCGCCGACCTCGGCCTCGCGCCCATCCTCGGCCATGGCCAGGTTGTGGATGTGGACGTGATCCCCGGCGGCGATGGCCACCTTGGCACGTCCGATGACCTGGCCGTAGCGGCGAACCAGGCCGCCCTCCTCCACCGCATGGCGGGCGATCTTGTGCCCGGTGACGATGTCGGCGCGCGCCGGCGCGTCCAGACCGTCGGGCGTATCGCCGACGGCGATGTCATCCAGGGCGATGGCGACGTCGTCGGCGGGGTTCAGAATCAGAACGCGAGACATGGTCTACTCCGCTGCCAGACGCGCGGCCTCGACCGCGCCGTTCTGGCTGAGCGACAGATAGGCGCCCGTGACCGCAACCGCGAACCGGTCGTCGGCGGCGAGCCCGGGCGGGAAGACGGCGAACAGGCTCAGCAAGGCCGAAACCCGCGCCTGGTCGTTGTTGGCGCCGGCCAGCAGTTCGGCGGTCTTGCCCGCCAGCGGATCGTCGACGACGAAGGTCTCGCCGCTCTCGGTCACGCCCGACTGCCATTTCATCCAGGCGGCGACGCCAAGGGCCATGGCCTCGATATCCTGCCCGGCCGCCAAACGCTCGGCGGCCCCGGCCAGCAGGCGCTGAGGCAGTTTCTGCGACCCGTCCATGGCGATCTGGCGCGTCCGGTGCATCAGGGACGCGTTCGAGAACCGGCCCATCAAGGCGCCGCGATAGGCGGGGATGTCCAAGCCGGGCGGCGGGTTCAGCGTCGTCTGCGCCTCGTCCCAAAGGGCCTCGACATAGGCGCGGAAGGCGGGAACCGCGACGGCCTCGTGGACATGCTCATGACCCGACAGGGCGCCCAGATAGGCGATTGCCGAGTGGGCGCCGTTCAGCAGGCGCAGCTTGGCATCCTCCCACGGCTCGACCGCGTCGGTCAGTTGCACGCCCAGCGCGGCGAAATCCGGTCGCTCGCCGGCGAACCGATCCTCGATCACCCACTGGGTGAAGGGCTCGGCCTTGACCATGCCCTGGTCCTCGACGCCGAGACGGGCTGTCAGGCGCGCGATGTCGTCGGGGATGGTCGCCGGGACGATGCGGTCGATCATGGTCTGGGGAAAGGCGCCCTTCGCCTCGATCCAGTCGGCCAGCGACGGATCGAGGCGGCGCGCCATCGCCAGCACCCCGGCGCGGATGCGCTTGCCGTTGTGGGGAAGGTTGTCGCAACTGATGACGGTGAAAGGCTCGAGCCCCGCAGCCTTCCTCGCCCGCAGCGCCGCGACGATGAAGCCGGGCGCTGTGCGAGGCGCGTCGATGTCGGCCAGGTCAGCGGCGACATCCGCCTCATCCAGCAGCAGGTCGCCCGTCGCCGGGTCGAGGCGATAGCCCTTCTCCGTTACCGTCAGGGTGACGATGTGGACATCCGCGTCGGCCATGGCCGCGACAAGGGCGGCGGGGTCTTCCGGCCCGACCAGAACGCCCCGACCGGCGCCGATGACGCGCAGATGCTCGTCCGATCCGTCACGTACGACCAGGGTGTAGAGCCCGTCCTGCGGGTTCAACTGGTCACGCACGCCGGGCGACCGAAGCGAGGCGCCCAACACGCCCCAGCGCAGGTCGCCTCCGCTGATCGCATCATCGAACACCACCGCCTGGTGGGCGCGGTGAAAGGCGCCGATGCCCAGATGGACCACGCCGGTCTTCACCTGGGCGCGGTCATAACCGGGAATGGCGACATCGGCGGGCAGGCTCTTCAGAGCCGCGTCATTCAGCCTGCTCACAGCTTATACGCCGCCTTCACCAGGCCATAGGTCAGGGCGTGGGCCAGTTCGTGGGCTTCGTCCTCCTCCATCCGGTGTTCGACCACCAGCTTGGCCAGGAAGCCGCAATCCATGCGTCGGGCGACGTCGTGACGGGCGGGGATCGACAGGAAGGCGCGGGTGTCGTCGTTGAAGCCGACGGTGTTGTAGAAGCCGGCCGTCTCGGTGACCTGTTCGCGGAAGCGACGCATGCCTTCGGGGCTGTCGTGGAACCACCAGCTGGGGCCAAGCTTCAGCGCCGGATAGTGGCCGGCCAGGGGCGCCAGTTCGCGGCTGTAGCTGGTCTCGTCCAGGGTGAAGAGGATCAGCGACAGGCGCGTATCCGATCCGAACCGGTCCAGTAGCGGCTTCAGCGCCCGCACGTAATCCGTCTGTGTGGGGATGTCGCAGCCCTTGTCTCGGCCGAAGCGGTTGAAGACGGTGGCGGAGTGGTTGCGGAAACTGCCGGGATGCAGTTGCATCACCAACCCGTCCTCGACCGACATCGCCGCCATTTCGGTCAGCATCTGCCCCCGGAACAGTTCGGCGTCGGCCGGCGTCGCGTGAGCCGTCGAGATGCGGCGGAACAGAGCCTCGGCCTCATGTTTGGGCAGGTCGGCGGTGAAGGCGGTCGGGTGGCCGTGATCGGTCGAGGTCGCGCCCATCGCGATGAAGACCGCCCGGCGATCGCGCAGGGCCTGAAGATAGCCGTCCCACGACAGCGTATCGCGGCCGGTCTGTTCGGCCAGGATCTTCAGATTGTCGCGGAAGCCCTCATAGTCGGGGTCCAGCACCGGATCGGGGCGATAGGCGGTCAAGACCCGCCCCTTCCAGCCCGAGGCGTTGATGGCCTTGTGATGTTCCAGCGTATCGAGCGGGCTCTCCGTCGTGGTGAGAACCTCGATATTGAACCGCTCGAACAGGGCGCGGGGCCTGAAGGCGTCGGTCTTCAGCGCGGCGTCGATGACGTCGTAGTAGTGGTCCGCCGTCTCGGCCGACAGGCGCACGTCTATGCCGAAGGCTTCGGCATAGACCCAGTCATGCCACATCCGCGACGGCGTGCCCCGAAACAGGTGATAGTTCTCGGCGAACCGGCGCCAGATCTTGCGCGGATCAGTCTCGACCGGACCGCCGTCGGCGCGCGGCACCCCCAGGTCCTCCATAGCCATCCCCTGCGAGTGCAGCATGCGGAAGACATAGTGGTCGGGCGTGATCAGCAGTTCGGCCGGATTGGCGAAGGGCTCGTTCAAGGCGAACCAGCTCGCGTCCGTATGGCCGTGCGGGCTGATGATCGGCAGGCCCTTGATCTCGGCATACAGGCGACGCGCGACCGTGCGGGTATCGGCGTCGGCCGGAAACAGCCGGTCGGGATTGAGCTTGAGCGGATGAGCCATGACGTCCTTCACTTGTCCTCAATACGGAGGCGCTGGATCGCCTCGCGAGTTTGATCCCGCAGATACCGTGTCACGAACAAAAAGACACCGGTTACCGCGCGGCCTTTGAGAAACCGCTCTCCTTAGGACAAGACCGGATATTGCAGTTTGTCAGCCAACGGACACAAGGTCGTCTTGCGTCCCGGCGCGAGGCTGGACATAAGGGCCAAGCACCGCACACGCGGGCCGGCTTAGCTCAGTTGGTAGAGCGCCAGTTTTGTAAACTGGATGTCGCGGGTTCGATTCCTGCAGCCGGCACCATCTCTATGCGACCATCGGGGACATGGCCGACACAACCAACAAGCTGGGCCACAAGATCGGTGCGCGCGGCGGGAGAACCCGCCAGGCGATCCTCGACGCGACCCAACGCCTGTTGAACGAGCGGCACTACGGCGAAATCCGCGTCGCCGATCTGGCCTTGGCGGCGGGCGTATCGCCGTCGAATTTCTACACCTATTTCAAGACGGTCGAAGAGCCCGTTCTGGCGCTGTGCGAGGTCGCGGCGAACGATTTCCAGGGTCTGGCGACGCATTTTCAGGCCGACTGGCCGGGCGACCGAGCCTTCATCATCGCTCGCGCTTTCATTCTGGACGTGATGGCGATCTGGCGAAGCCATGGCCAGGTGCTGCGGGTCGAACACATGCTGGCGGACAACGGCGACGTGGCCTTCGTCGAAAGCCGGGTGCGCCGCCTTCGCCGTCTGCACCTGGCCATTGAACGCCGCGTAGCCCAGGCCCACGCCAGCGGCCTGCACCCCAAGGACTATAATCCGCGCCTGGCCTCGTACCAGATCGCCTCGATCGCGGAATCGACTGCGGCCAGTTTCGACTTGCTGCGGCGGGCCGACACGCCGGAAGCCATTCTGGACACGGCGGCCATCATCATCGTCAAGCTGACGACAGGGCGTTAAAGCCCCAGCGGGCCATAGAGCCAGGTCAGCCAGATCCCCACGGCGAGAAAGACGCCGAACGGCAGCTTCTCGCTTCCGCTGACCGTGCGACGCACCACCAGCATTCCGAACACCAGGCTGAGCCCGACCGCGCAGGCCCACAGCAGCACGCTGGGCAGACCGATCCAGCCGACCCAGGCCCCTGCCCCGGCGAACAGGAATGGGTCGCCCCCGCCCAGGCCGTCGCGCTTGCGAATCGCCCTATAGAGCCAGCCAACCAGCCACAGGCCGCCGAACCCGATCACGACCCCGATCAGATGCGACAAGGCTAGATCCCAGCCGATCATCGCCGCCGCCGCCAATCCCGTCGCGACCAGAGGCCAGGTCAGGATGTCGGGCAGCCAGAAGTTCTCGCCGTCGATGATGGCGATCAGCAGCAGTTGCCAGCCCAGGACGGCCGTCGCCCCCGCCATCAGCCACGAGGCTCCGCTGAGCCCCGCCCAGACGCCGATGGCGGCTGCGGCCAACTCGATCAGCGGATAGCGCCGGGAAATCCGGGTCTGGCACCGCACGCAACGGCCCTGCAGCGCCAGCCAGCTGAACAGCGGAACCAATTCCCAGGCGCGCAAAGGCTGGTCACAACCCCGGCATCGCGAGCGGGCGACGACGATGTCCTCGTCACGCGGCAGGCGCACGCTGACGGCGGCGATAAAACTGCCGTAAATCAGGCCCAGCCCGCCCATGACGGCGGCGGCGATCACAGGATGCATCGAGACGTCCAGACGGCGGCGAACCGCTCTGGCTTAGCCGCCCCCGAGCGCCACCGCCACATGATAGGTCACCAGCGACGCCAGATAGGCCAGACCGAACATGTAGCCGATCATGATCCAGGTCCATTTCCACGAGTTGGTCTCGCGCTTGACCACGCCCAGGGTCGCCACGCACTGGGGCGCGAAGATGTACCAGGCCAGGAAGGACAGAGCCGTCGCCAACGACCATTGCGCCGACAGGGTCGAGGCCAGGAGGCCGGTGGCGTTCTCGGTGTCGGCGATCGCGTAGGTGGTAGCCAAAGCCGCCACCGCCACCTCGCGCGCCGCCATGCCGGGGATAAGGGCGATCACCATCTGCCAGTTGAAGCCGATGGGGGCGAAGATCGGCTCCAGCGCCCGGCCCAGCATGCCGGCGAACGAATAGTCGATGGCCGGCAGGGTCGCGTTCTCGGGCGGATAGGGGAAGGTCGCCAGCACCCACAGGATGATCACGGCCGGCAGGATGATACGCCCCGCACGGTTCAGGAATATCTTGGCCCGAAGCCACAGGTTGAAGCCCACGCTCTTAAGGTCGGGCGTCTTGTAGGTCGGCAGCTCCATCATGAAGGGCTCGACCGCGCCGCGCCAGAACACCTTGCGGATCACCAGCGACACCAGAAGCGCGCTGACGATGCCGGCGGCGTAGAGGCCGAACATCACCAGTCCCTGCAGATTGGCGAAGCCCCAGACCGTCTCATTGGGAATGAAGGCGGCGATGATCAGCGTATAGACCGGGATCCGCGCCGAGCAGGTCATCAGCGGCGCGACCAGGATGGTGGTCAGGCGGTCGCGCTTGGAATCGATCACCCGCGCCGCCATCACGCCGGGAATGGCGCAGGCGAAGCTGGACAACAGAGGAATGAAGGCCCGGCCGTGCAGCCCCGCCCCGCCCATGATCTTGTCCATCAGGAAGGCCGCGCGGGCCATGTAGCCGAAGTCTTCCAGGGCGATGATGAACAGGAACAGGATCAGGATCTGCGGCAGGAAGACCAGCACGCTGCCGACGCCGGAAATGATTCCGTCCACGATCAGGCTTTGCAACAGACCGTCGGGAAGGACCGTCGCGACCAGACCACCCAGCCAGCCGATGCCGGCCTCGATGCCGTCCATCAGGGGCGCGGCCCAGCTGAACACGGCCTGGAACATGAAGAACAGAAGGGTGAACAGGATGACCAGGCCGGCGACCGGATGCAGCAGGATCGAATCGATCTTGCCGGTCAGGGTGTCGGGGCGCTCCGGCGGGCGCACGCAGGCCTTCATGATCCGTTCGGCTTCGCGTGCGGCGGTGCGCAGCTCGGCGGCGTCGGGACTGTGCCACTGGCTTTCCGAAACGGCAGCGGCGGCGGCCCGGTCCTCGATGGCGACGATCAGATCGTCGATGCCGCGCTTGCGCGTGGCGACCGTGGTGATAATCGGCACGCCCAGCTCGGCGCCCAGCTTCTCCAGATCGATCCGCAGCCCCTGACGCTGGGCGATATCGTACATGTTCAGCGCCAGAACCATGGGCCGGCCGACAGCCTTCAGCTCCAGGATCAGACGCAGGACCAGACGCAGGTTGGTGGCGTCGGCGACGCAGACCACCACGTCCGGCGGCGTCTCTCCGGCCAGACGACCCAACACGGCGTCGCGCGTGACCTCCTCGTCTGGGCTGCGGGCGCGCAGGGAATAGGTGCCAGGGAGGTCCAGCACGGACATGGTCCGGCCCGAGGCGGCGCGGATCAGCCCCTCCTTACGCTCCACCGTGACGCCCGCGTAGTTGGCGACCTTCTGGTGGGCGCCGGTCAGGGCGTTGAACAGCGCCGTCTTGCCGCTGTTGGGATTGCCGACCAGGGCGACGCGAGCTGTCTTCAGGGCGATGTCCATCAGTTGGCCTCAGACTGGGCGGCGTCCAGCTTTATCGTCAGGCTCTCGGCTTCATGGCGGCGCAGGGCCACGCGCATGTCGTCCACCTTCATGGCGATGGGGTCCTGACCGAACAGGCCTTCGTGCAGCAGTTCGATCTGCGCGCCCTCGACGAAGCCCAGTTCGAGCAGGCGGCGTTCCAGCTCGACCGCTTCTCCTTGATGGTGACAATGGGCGCCCACCTGAACGATGACGCCGCGATCGCCGCGTCGGGCCTGGCTCAGCTTGATGGTGTCAGTCAATTTTACGCTCGCACGGGCGAGGCCGCTCCCCAGCGGCTCCGCGTTTCTTTGACACTGATTATCAGGTGCGAGGCCCCCGCGTCCAGCAGGACAGCTTGACCAATTGCCGCGCCAGCGTATTTCGCTATCACAGGCTGAACAGGAGCCGCCATGATCCGTTTCGCCCTCGTCGCCCCGCTTCTTCTTGCCTCCATCCTCGCCTTGGCCGCCTGTGGTCAGGGCGAGCCGTCATCAACGGCCCCGACCAAGCCCGTTCATGTCCTGACGGAGACGGAGAAGGCGACACTGCTGGCCTCCCTGCCCGCTCCTTACAATGCGGGCTATCTGGAGAACGGCCGCCGCGCCTTCGCGCGCTGCCGCGCCTGCCACACCATCGGCGAAGGCGGCCCAGACATGGCGGGCCCGAACCTGTACGGCGTGTTCGGGCGAAAGGCGGGGGATCGGCCGCGCTACAACTATTCCAACGCCATGCGCACTGCAGACTTCACCTGGGATGCGGAGAAGCTGGATCACTGGCTGGAGAACCCGCGCACCTTCCTGCCCGGCAACAAGATGACATTCCCCGGCCTGCCCGACGCGACGGATCGCCGTGACGTCATCGCCTTCCTGAAGGTGGAGACGGGCTACAAGCCGGAGCCGGCGCCCGCCTCCTGATCAATCAGCCTTCCGGCAGTTCCTTGGGTCCGCCTTCGCGCATTTCCTGAGCTTCCCACTCCTCGATCTTGCGCGAGGTCCATTCCGGCGACTTGGTGAAGCGCGCCAGGACGCCATAGATCACGGGCACCACGAACAGGGTCAGGACGGTGGCGAAGATGGCGCCGGTGAAGATCACCACGCCGATCGTCTGACGGCTGCCCGCGCCCGCACCCTGCCACAGCACCAGCGGCAAGGCGCCGAAGGCGGTGGCGATCGAGGTCATGATGATCGGCCGCAGACGCAAGGACGACGACTCGATGATCGCCTCGCGGATCGACCGGCCCTGGTCACGCAGCTGGTTGGCGAACTCGACGATCAGAATGCCGTTCTTGGCCGCGACCCCGATCAGGATGATCAGTCCGATCTGGCTGTAGATGTTCAGGCTGGACCCGGCCATCAACAGGCCGAACAGCCCGCCCGCCGCCGCCAGCGGCACGGTCAGCATGATGACCGCCGGCGTGATCCAGCTTTCGAACTGGGCCGCCAGCACCAGGAAGACCAGCAGCAGCGCCAAGCCGAAGGCCGCAAACACCGCTCCGCCCGCCTCCTGCTGGTCGCGCGCAGCGCCGCCCCACTGGGTGACGACACCGCCCTGGGGCTGTTTGGCCGCCTCGGCGCCGAGGAACTGGATGGCGTCGTCGATGGTGGTGCCGGGGTTCAGGTCGGCCTGAAGCGAGATCGACCGCTGACGATCAAGACGGCGACGATCCGGCGTGTCGCCGCTGGTCTTGGTCGTGACCACGGCCGACAGCGGCACCAGTTGCCCGCCACCGGTCGCGACATAGAGAGCCTCCAGGTCAGCGACCTCGCGCCGGTTGTCGCGCTCGGTCTGCAGGATGACGTCGTATTCCTGTCCGCCCTTGATGTAGGTGGTGGCGGTCCGCGACCCGAACATCGTTTCCAGCGTGCGGCCGATGGACTGGGACGACACGCCCAGCGCCGCCGCCTTCTGCGGATCGACATCGACCAGCAGGCGCGGCGAGTTCGGCTCATAGTTCAGGCGCGGACGCGAAAAGCCGGGATTGGCCTGGGCCGCCGCCAACATGGGTTGAAGCCAGTTGTAGATCTGCTGGTAGTCGGTGCCCGTGGCGATCAGCTCGATGGAGTTGGAGTTGCCGCCCCCGCGTTGGAAGGCGCCGGGGGTCGAGGCGTTGACCTGGGCGTCCGTCTGGCCGCGCAACTTGCCGTTCAGCTCCTGCGCGATCTCGGCCGCCGTGCGATCACGCATGGACCAGTCGGCCAGGGTCAGGACGGCGTTGCCGGAGTTGAAGCTGCCGCCGCCGAAGCCCGGCGCGGAGACCAGATAGCTGTCGGCCTCGCCGTTCGCCTTGTATTCGGCCAGCAGAGGTTCCAGCCCCAACATGATCTTGCGGGTATAGTCGAAACCGGCGCCCTCGGGGCCGGCGACGCGCACGGTCACCCGGCCGCGATCTTCGTCCGGCACCAGTTCGTTGGGCAGGGTCAGGAAGATGCCGCCCGCCCCCGCCGCTACCAGCAGGATCAGGGCGCCGACGCCGATCACCGCGATACGCCGACCCAGCATCATGTCCAGAGATCGGGCATAGGACGACTTCAGCCGATCCATACCCCAGTCCACCCGACGCGCGACCCAGCCGCCGCCATGCGCCGGTTTCAGGATTTTGGACGCCAGCATCGGCGACAGGCTGAGCGCCAGGAAAGCAGAGAAGGCCACGGCGGCCGCGATGGCCGCCGCCAGTTCGACGAACAGACGCCCGACATAGCCAGGCAGGAACAGCAGCGGCGCGAACACCGACAGCAGCACGATGGTCGTCGCCACGACGGCGAAGAAGACCTGACGCGCGCCGCGTTCCGCGGCGACCAGGGGCGGCTCGCCCAGGTCCAGACGACGCTGGATGTTCTCGACCACGACGATGGCGTCATCCACCACTAGGCCAATGGCCAGCACCAGAGCCAGCAGGGTCAGAAGGTTCAGCGAGAAGCCCAGAGGCGCCAGCACGATGAAGGTCGCCAGCAGGCAGATGGGCGCCACGATGGATGGAATCAGCGCCGCTCGCAGACTGCCCAGGAAGATGAAGTTGACCAGGGCCACCAGGGCCATGGAGATGCCGATGGTGATCCAGACCTCGTCGATGGCGTGGGAGGTGAAGACTGAGTTGTCCGACCCGATCTCGATGGTCACGCCCGGCGGCAGGGTCGGCCGGATTTCGTCGATCATCTCATGGACGCCATCCGAGATGGCGAGGTCGTTGGACTGGGCCTGACGGGTCACGGCCAGGCCGATCTGGTCCATGCCGTTGCCGCGGAACAGGCGGCGATCCTCCTCCGGCGCCTCCTCGACACGGGCGACGTCGCCCAGACGGGTGACGTAGGTCGGCTGGCCTTGGATGATGGCCGAGGAGCCGCTGCCCGTCCCGGTGGCGACGGACGCCGAGGCCGAGGCGGAACCGCGAGTACCGATGGGTAACTGCCGGAAGTCTTCCGGCAAGGCATAGGTGCGCGCCACGCGGACGGTGTAGTCCTTATCCGTGGATTCCAGCGAACCGGCGGGCAGTTCGACGTTCTGGTTGGTCAGGGCCGTCTCGACGTCGTTGACCGTCAGGCCCCGCGCAGCCATGGCGGCGGAATCCAGCCAGATCCGCATCGAATAGCGCTGCTCGCCATAGATGTTGACCTGGGCCACGCCGGGCACGGTCGCCATCCGGTCGACCAGATACCGGTCCGCATAGTCGGTCAGCTGAAGCCGGTTCATGCTGGTCGAGCGCAGGAAGACGATGATGATCGGCTGGCTGTCGGAATCGGCCTTGGCCACTTCCGGCGGGTCGGCCTGGTCCGGCAGGCGGCCGACCACGCGACTGACGCGGTCACGCACGTCGTTGGCGGCGTCGTCAATGTTACGGTCCAGCGAGAACTCGATGTTCACATTCGAACGGCCGTCGCGGCTGGTCGAGTTGATGCGCTCGACGCCCTGGATGCCGGCGATCTGCTGTTCGACCGGCTCAGTAATCCGGCTCTCGATCACCTCGGCCGAGGCGCCGGCATAGGTGGTGTTGACCGAGACGATGGGCGGGTCGACGTCCGGCAGTTCGCGCACTGGCAGGAAGAAGAAGGCCGCCGCGCCGATCACGCACAGAACGATGGCGGCGACGGCCGCGAAGACCGGCCGCCGGACCGAAACGTCGGACAGCATCATTGGGCGGCGCCCGACTTGCGGTCGGCAGCCGACTTGCGATCTGCGCCCGCGACGCTGACCGGCGCCCCCGGCTGGATGCGGTTCAGGCCCGAGCCGACGATACGGTCGCCGGGTTCGATGCCCGACAGGATTTCGACGAAGCCGTTCTCGACGGCGCCGGCCTCGACCTCGACCCGCTGTGCGGTCGATCCGTTCTGGCCGGGCGCAATGCGATAGACGAAGGCGCCGGCGCCCTCATATTGCACGGCTGATTCCGGGGCCGCCGCCGCCTGGCGCTGGCCCTGCTGGACCACGACGCGCAGCAGCATGCCTGGGCGGATGCGACCGCCGGGATTGGCGAACTCGGCGCGGGCCGTGGCGGCGCGGGTGGTTTCGTTGACGCGGGTGTCGATCAGGGCGATCCGACCCTGGAAGGGTTCGTCGCCATAGGCGTCCGCCGTCGCCGTCAGCTGGGCGCCCGGCTGAAGCACGTTCAGGTAGCGTTCCGGCAGGGGGAAATCGACGCGAATGGTCGAAGTGTCGTCCAGGGTCGCGATCACCGCGCCGGGATTGATCAGCGTGCCCGCCGTCACCGTCGTCAGACCCATGCGGCCAGCGAACGGCGCGCGGATGACGCGGTCGCCGCGTCGCGCCTGGGCCGCTTGCAGCGAAGCGCGGGCGGTCTCCAGCCCCGTCTCGGCCTGTTCCAGCATCACCTGGGGCGCGATGCCCCGGTCGGCCAGGGCCTTGTAGCGATCATATTCGCGCTGGGCCTGATTGACGTTGGCGCGGGCCTCAATGATGGCGGCGTCTTCCTCGCGCGCCTGAAGCTCAACCAGCGGCGCGCCGGCCGACACCAGCTGGCCGTCGGCGAACAGGACGCGCGTGATCAGTTCAGTGGTCGAGGAGGTGATGTTCACCGACCGCTGCCCGCGCGCCACGCCCAGCACCCGGATCTGGTCCGAGAACTGACGCTGGCCCACGACGGCCTGCGACACCTCCTGGCCGCCACGTCGGCCGCCTGCGGCGCCCGGCCCTTGGGCCGACTTTTCGTCCCCGGTGGCGATCTTGACGATGGCTGCGATGACCATCAGCCCAAGCAGAACGGCTGCGGCGATGAGGAAGAAGTGACGTTTGATCACGCGGGGGTCTCTCGGTCAGGGGGACGCCGCATGCATTACCGGGTAATGAAGTGCGCGCAATGTTACGTATCAGTAACGTGGCGGATCACATTTTCCGTCGCAGAAATCTCCCTCTAAAAACGACGCCACACCGCCAGAACAGGCCCACGGGCGATTGCGGCTTCTCTGCCTGCGACGGTTTGTCTCCATCCGGCCTGCACGCTCCAGCCCCCGAAATCGCGCACCACCGAGGTTTCCAGCGACAGCCAGCGTGACCCGCCGTCCGCCGCCCCGCCGAACGCCTGGCCCAGCACCATCCAGTCGCGACCGATCCGGGCGCCCGCCGTGGCGTCGATGCGCGTCTCGTCCGGCAGGCCGTCACGCAGACGCCGCGCGGCCTGAAGCTCGACGAACGATCCGTCCATGCCCCAGCGCGCGCCCATTTCGCCCAAGGATCGGCCGACCGACACCCGCGCCTCCCAGTCGTGCTCGCCAACGCCCGGCTGGGCATAGCCGGCGTTGCGCCCCTCCCCGGCCCAGGTGTAGCCGCCGTAGAGGCTGACGGCGTTGCGGTCGTCACGCCAGACCTGCCAGGTCGCGCCGATCTCGATGGGGCCGCGCCCGTTGTAATCGACGAAGGCGTCCTCGCCGTCCTGCCAGTCGGCCTTCAACTGCAGGGTCAGCCGGTCCGATGCGCCATATTCGGCGAACAGGCCCAGCGCCGCGTCGCGCCGTTCGGCCGGCAGGTCGCGCTCCTGGCCAGAGGCGTCGAAACCGCCATCGGCGCTCAGCCGCTCATATTTGACGATCGCCTGCCCTTTGCCTTTGGGCTGGACCCAGGCGCCGGCGAGGGCCTGGACGGGCGCCAGCGCACCTAGCGCAAGCACCGCCGCAGCCCCGACGAGACCTAGGCGTCGTAGCCCGGCGACTTGCGGTCCAGCTGACGCAGGGCGCCCGGCCAGGTCAGGGACGAGATGAAGCCGATGCCCCGTCCCTGTTCCCTGGTTTCCGCCTGCGCCTCGTCGGGGGCCAGCAGGATGTGCTGACGCCCGCCCGACAGGGCCGCGACCTGCTGCGCGCAGGCCCTCTCCAGAAAGAAGATGCCGATCCATGCCTGAGCCGCCGTTTCCCCGACCGCCAGCGTGCCGTGGTTTCGCAGCAGCATCAGCGGTTTGTCCCCCAGGTCGGCTACCAGACGTTCGCGTTCGTCATGGTTCAGGGCCAACCCCTCGTACCCATGATACGCAACCTGATACTGTAGTAAACACGCGTTCTGGCTGATCGGCAGCAAACCTTCGGCCTGAGCCGCCACGCCGACGCCGTTCACTGTGTGCAGGTGGATGACGAACTTGGCGTCGTCGCGCGCGGCGTGGACGGCGGAGTGGATGGTGAAGCCCGCCGGATTGATGAAGTGGGTCGTGTCCTGAACGATGTTCCCCTCCAGATCGACCTTCACCAGCGACGAGGCCGTGATCTCGTCGAAATAGAAGCCGTACGGATTGATCAGGAAATGATGCTCCGGCCCCGGCACCCGCGCCGAGATATGGGTGAAGATCATGTCGTCCCAACCGTGCAAGGCGACCAGCCGATACAGGGCCGCCAGCTCGACGCGGACCTGCCATTCGGCCTCGGACACGCGGGATTTGATCGAAGGACTCGTTCCGTCAGCCATGGTTTCCTCCTGCCTCTGAACGGGCTTTGAGAAACCGTCGCCCTGCCCGCATGCGCCGTCAACCCGCCTTGAACGATGTTGACGCTGCGTCATCAGGCGGCCGTTAGCTTTGCTTAACGCCGTCTTCACGACCGCGCCTTATGGTTAAGCATCGTCGTCGGTTCGGGGAGCCGCTGTGTCTGTCGTTCAATTGGAGCCGCCCCGCGACGCCTGGGACGACCGGACCGTTTCCCAACTTCTGACCCTGGCGCAAAGCCGCTCGGCGGAAGACCGTCAACGGCTGCTGCTGAAGGTCACATGCCTTTGCGAAGCGACGCGTCCGCCGGCCGAGGTCGGCCCGCTGCTCAGCGACATCTTCCTGACCCTGGCCGCCCAGGCCGAGCGGGACATCCGCCTGGCCCTGTCCGAGCGCATCGCCGGCGTCGACTGGGCCCCGCCCGCCCTGATCAACATGCTGGCGCTGGACGAGATCGAGATCGCCCGGCCGGTCATCACCTCCAGCCCGCTGCTGCAGGACACCGACCTGATCCGGCTGCTGATCGAGGCGACGCTGGAGCATCAGATCGCCGTGGCGCGCCGGCCCCAGCTGTCCCGGCCCGTGGCGGACACGATCATCGACCGGGGCGAGGCCGTGACCATGACCGCCCTGGCGTCGAACCGTTCGGCGGACATCAGCGAAGACGCCATGCGCAAGCTGGTCGATCATTCGCGGCGCCTCGCAGGCCTGCGCGCGCCGCTGACGCGGCATCCCCGACTGAACGAACAACTGGCCCAGCAGCTGTATCAATGGGTCGGCCAGGCCTTGCGCCAGTCGATCGGCGAACGGTTCCGCATCGACGACGCCCAGCTGAACGCCGCCGTCCAGCAGGCCGCCGCCAAGGCCGTCGGCAGCCCCGAATGGCGCACGGCGCCGACCAGCCGGCTGGCCGAAGATCGCGAACGCTCTGACATGGAACGTCGCCTGGTGGACAAGCTGGAGGCCGCCGGCCAACTGCGTCCCGGCCTGCTCATCCGCGCCCTGCGGGAACAGCGGTTCGAACTGTTCGAACAGGCGCTCGCCGCCTTGGGCGGTTTCAGCGACGCCCAGGTGCATCACGCCGTGCGCGCCCCGACCGCCGAACCCCTCTATCTGGCCTGTATCGCCGTGGGCGTGGACAAGGCCGTCTTCGCCTCCCTGCTGGTCGAGGTGCGCAAACTGTCAGGCGGCCTGCCCGCCGACGGCGGCTGGACGGCGACGCCGATGAACGCCCATTCCGCCTCGCGTGCTTTCCGCCAGATGATGGAAAAGCCCGCGATCGTTTGACTTCGCCGTCAAGCTCGGCTCACGTCCCGCCGTGACCCAGCCCACTCCCTCCTCCCCCATTCCAGGCTCGCCGGCGCTGGCCTTCGTCGCCAGCGATCGCCCTGAAGCCCAGGCGGCGCGAAAGGCCCTGATCGCGCGCTATGGCGCGGTATCCGAGCAGGAGGCCGACGTGATCGTGGCCCTGGGCGGCGATGGTCAGATGCTGGAGACGCTGCACGCCAACCTGCGCCAGCGCACGCCGGTCTATGGCATGAACCGCGGCTCGGTCGGATTCCTGATGAACGACTACGAGGAAGAGGGCCTGCTGGAGCGAATCGCCGCCGCCGAACGCACCGTCATCCATCCGCTGCAGATGGACGCCTGGACCGAGAGCGGCGAGGTCCATACCGGCCTGGCCATCAACGAGGTCTCGTTGCTGCGTCAGACGCGACAGAGCGCAAAGCTGCGGATCACGGTCGACGACCGCGTGCGCCTGGAAGAACTGTCCTGTGACGGCTGCCTGGTGGCGACGCCGGCGGGATCGACCGCCTATAATCTCTCGGCGCACGGCCCGATCATTCCTCTGGACGCCCGCATCCTGGCCCTGACGCCGATCAGCGCGTTTCGGCCCCGGCGCTGGCGCGGCGCCCTGTTGTCGCACGGCGCCAAGGTGCGGTTCGAGGTGCTGGAGGCCGACAAACGGCCCGTCTCGGCCACCGCTGACAACTTCGAAGTCAGGCGTGTCGCCCGCGTCGAGGTGCGCGAACGGCGTGACCTCAGCCTGACCATGCTGTTCGACGCCGGACGATCGTTCGACGAACGCGTGATGGCCGAACAGTTCGCCAACTGATCCGGTCACGGGTTCTTAAGCCCGATCCCGTACCTTGCCTTCAAAGTCCTATGGAGCCCGCCATGAGCAATCCGGCGCAGATCACCCCCCCGACGAACGCCCTGCGCATGAAGGTCGGCGGCGGTTTCGGCATCAACGCCGACGCCATCGCCAGGGCCGAGGAGGCGCTGAAGGCTATGGCGGCTCAGTTCGGCCAGTGGCTCAACGACGAGATCGTCAAGCTGGACAAGGCCCAGGCCGACATTCGCGAACAGGGCTACAATCCGACCACTGCCGAAGCCCTATATTTCCGCGCCCATGACCTCAAGGGCCTCGGCACGACCTACGAATACCCGCTGGTGACGCGCATCGCCGGTTCGCTGTGCAAGATGCTGGACGACGCCGACCGTCGCATGACCGCGCCGGTCGTCGTACTGGACGCCCACATTGACGCCATCCGCGCCGTGGTCCGCGACCAGATCAAGACCGACGAACACCCCACCGGCCGCGCCCTGGCCGAAACCCTGGAAGCGCGCGTCGCAGACCATCTCGCAGGCTGAAACGTCCCCCTCAGCCATGATGCGAAAGGCCCGCCGAATGGCGGGCCTCTTTTTATGCGGCGTTGGCGGCGGAAAGCGCCGGAGACGGCGATTGATCCAGCCGTTCCATCAGATAGGCCAGATCGTCGCGCAGCACGTTCGGTCGCTGAGTCAGGAACCGTTCCAGCATCTGCTCGCGGAAATAGGCGCTGGACGTGTCGATCCCCTCGGACGCCAGCGTCCTCCAGGTATCGACCCCGGCGCGGAAGGCCTGGAACAGGCGCGGCGGCAGGCCCGCCCGATCATAGATGGCCTTCAGCCCCAGCGGCCCCGCGTCATGCACCATCAGCCAGGCCCGGTGATGGGGCGTGTTGGCCAGTTCGGCAAGGCCATATTCGAACATCGCCATCTGACCGCGCGCCAGGCCGCGCAACAGCAGCGAGGCGTTCAGGACGCGACGCGCATTCAAATGGGTCATGAAGGCCGCAAGATCCGAACTGACGGCGGCCTGATCGACCAGATCCACAGTCGTCCGCTCACGCGCATATTGGGCCAGACGAATGGCCGTCTCCGGCGCGACGGCGTGGCGGCTGATCAGGTGCTCGCGCACCGCATCGCTGGCCAGCTGGATCAGGCGCTCAGTCACGCTCATCGGCAAGACCTGCCGATAGGCCAGGGCCGTCAGCACCTCGGGCGCCTCGGCGAAGCGATCGACCACGGCCGCCAGCGCGGCTTCCGACAGGTCCGCGTTGTCATTGGCCGCCACGGTGCGAACCGCCTGTTCGCACCCTTCCTCGGCCAGCACCGTTGCCACATCGCGCGACACGCGCGACCGTCCCGCCACCGCGACCTGACGCACGACAGAGCCGGCGCGCACGATTTCGATCAGGTCCTCGTCGCTGAAGGCTGGAGAGGCGGCGATGATCGGCAAGGCGATACTGTCCAGATCGCCAGCCAGTTTGCGCGCCACATCATTGGGGATCAGGTCCGACGCCTTCAGCGTGACGGCCATGGCGCGCCGCACCAGTTCGGCTGCGTCGTTGGCCAGCAGGCGCAGGATTTTCTGCGCCGCGGCCCGGTCGTCCTCGTCCAGCTCGGCGCGTTCCATGTTGCGGCACAGCTTGTGCGCCGCCTCGGCCCGTTCATCGTCGTCCGTCGCCTTGATGAGGCGTCGAATGTCCACTTCTGTGAGGCGTGCGCGGAAGGCGGTCATGGACGGCTCGTCATGGAATCGGGCGTGGATCCCAGAATGAGACTGCCATGCTTAACGGGCAGTTTACCATCGGTTGCCAAGTGACGACTCAGGTCGATTGTTTGCCATTCGGCGAGAAAGCGCCGCCGAAGCCGTTGCTGGACGATCCGTCCTGGCCCAGCAGCAGGGCCAGCAGCCCCTGGTCCTGCTTCAGCCGGTCCATCCGCGCCGCCAGCATCTGATCCTTGTCGCTCAGATTCGGCACGGCGTATTTGGTTTCGCCCGTCCCGGCCGCCGGGGCGCCCTCGCCTGCCGTGCGCTGCAGATTGGCGTGAACCTCGGCGACCGTGGCGGCGCGTCCGCTGCGATAGAAGATGCTTCGGTTGGCCCGCGCGGCCTCGGGGAACATGGCGACGGCGCTGGCGCCCGGATTGCGATCCATCGCCTGCATCAGGCCCGCCGCTCCCGCCGGCCCCAGGAAGTGGGCGGCATAAAGATCGCCGGCCCCCGGCTCCTTGCCCGTCCGACCGCGCAGGTATGCCGCGTTCGAGGCCGTCAGTTCGGCCGCCATGGTCGAGGCGGCATGGGGATCGAACCGAAGGTCCAGCACCACATTGCGCGCCGAACCCTCGACCCGCCAGCGCCCGTCCGATCCACGATGGATCAGATCAGCGTACTGGCCATAGCCGTGCTGGGCGCCGTGCTGTTTGACGGTGCCCAGCCAAGTCTGTTCGATGAATTGGAACAGGCCGGCCGCCGAAGAGGTCGGCGCCTTGGCGGACGGGTTCATCGCACTCTCGCGACGCGCCGTCTTGATCAGAAAGTCGTAGTCCACGCCCACAGCGTTAGACGCGCGCCGAATGGCCGCCTCTACCCCGCCTGTCGATGGAATCGCTCCGATGCCCATGTGCGGATGGTCGACGAACGTAGTTAACCAACCCTTAATTCTTAACGCGGCCGTTAACGGATCGACATTGGTCGAACCCCGAACCTCTGCCGCAAAGCCGCCACAACCAGCGCGCTCAACTTGCAGTTACGGGCGCTGCGGGGGCGGTGAACGAGGGAGTGAAGTTATGATGATCCGTGCCGCCGGTGGCCCCGGCTTGATCAGCCCCATCGACTTCGGGGAACGCAAGAAGCCCATCCCGCGCTGGATGCTGGGCGCCATTTGCGTCTCTGTCGTCCTGCACGTCGGGGCGGGGGTGGCGCTGTATAATCAGCGGTTCGAGTTGAGCGGGATGACGCAACCCGCCGAGCCCGACAAGCCCATCGATGTCTTCTTCCAGACTCCGCCCAAGCCCAAGCCGCTTCCGCCCACGGTCACGGCGGCCCCGCCGACGCCGATTCACAAGCCGGCGCTGACCGTGCCCGCCGATGTGCCGACGCTCGCCCTGACCCCGCCGGATAACCCGACCAATACGGCGCCGCCCGGACAGGTGATCGTCAGCACGGCGCCCACCGGCGTCGAAGGCGGCACGGCGACAGTGGAAACGCCGCCGCGTCCGCCTTCGGTGATCAACAACCCGACCTGGGCCAGCCGCCCGTCGTCGGCGCAGATGGCGCGCGCCTATCCCACCCGCGCGGCCGAGAACGGCACGCCGGGTTCCGCCAGCCTCAGCTGCATGGTGCGCATGGACGGCGGCCTGACCGGCTGCCGCGTGGTGGGCGAGACACCGAGCGGCCAGGGCTTCGGTCGTGCGGCTCAGAGCCTGACGCGCGACTTCCGCATGAACCCGCGCACGGTCGACGGCCGCCCCGTCGATGGGGCGACGGTCAACTTCACCGTCCGCTTCGCGATGGCGGGCTAGAACCGACCAGGATCGAGGGCGCGGGCTTCCGTCGAGGCCGCCCGCCCCTCGATCGCATCGGCGACAACTGCACCCACCAGCGGCCCCAGCAGCCAGCCGTTCCGACGCGGAGCCAAGGCCATGAACAGACCCTGCTCGCCCGGCGCAGCGCCCGCCAGCGGCAGACCGTCCGCCGTCGCCCCGCGCACGCCCGCGCGCCAGTCGATGTCCAGCGGTTCGGGCGTCCGATCCAGCACGCCCCAAGCCGCCTGTGTCAGACGGTCGGATGTCTCGTCATCCGGCGCGGTGTCTCGCCGCCCCGGCTCCATCGTCGCCCCGATCACCGCACCTGAGGCCATCGGCGCGATATAAGCCCCCGGCCCGCGCACGACATGATCCACCAGATTCCGGGCGGCGACGCCGATCTGTCCCCGGATCGGCTGGATGGCGTCGATCAGACCCCGCGCGGCCTCAGGCAAACCCGCGACAGCCTCACCCGCTCCCGTCGCCAGCACCACCGCCTCGGCGTCCAGCATCCGGTTGCCGACAGAGACCCGCCAGCCGTTGTCGGTGCGCACGATCTCCGTCAACCGCCCCATGATGACGGCCTCGCCCAGCGCCTGTTTCAGCGCCGCCAGCGCTTGCGCAGGATCGACCTGATAATCCTCGTCGGTCGTGACACGCTCGCCCTCGCGGCGAACGTCGAAGCCCAGCGCGCGCAGTCGCGCCTCCATCCCGTCGACATCGCCTCCCCGCCACTCGGCCGGTCGATGCGCCAGAGCGATCCCCGCCGCCGCCGAAAATGCAGGCCACAGATCTCGGCCCGCCCGGAACAGCCGGGCGTGATCGGGCGACACGTCGTCAATGGCCGATTCCATCGCCGGGGCGATCATCCCCGCCGCGACTAGGGAGGCGTTCACCTCGCCCGGATCGACCACCACTACCGCCCCGCCGCGTCGATGCAGTTCGAACGCCGTACACAGGCCCAGCACGCCGGCGCCGACGATCACGATGGGAGGGAAAGACATCACGGGCCGTCTGATTGACCCGCAACGCCCCCATTGCAAGATGCCTTCAGGCTATTCCGCCGCCATTGAGGCCGCGCCCGCATCGTCCAGGCGCGCGACCAGGGCCGTATGCTGGTCCCACAGGGCGGTCGGCAGACGGTCGCCGAACTGGCGATAGAAGTCCGGGATGAGCGCCGCCTCCTCGGCCCAGACGCTCGCGTCCACATCCAGCAGGATCGAGAGTTGAGCCGGCGTCAGGTCCAGGCCCGACAGGTCCAGCGCGGCCACGGACGGCACCCGACCGACCGCCGTGTCCACCGCCTCGGCCTCGCCGTCGATCCGTTCGCTGATCCATTTCAGCACGCGCGCATTGTCGCCGAATCCGGGCCAGACGAACCGCCCGTCCTGATCTTTCCTGAACCAGTTGACGAAGAAGATGCGCGGCAGTTTCGACGCGTCGCGCCCCTGCCCCATCTTCAGCCAGTGGGCGAAATAATCGCCCATGTTGTAGCCGCAGAAGGGCAGCATGGCGAAGGGATCGCGGCGCAGTTCCCCGACCTTGTTTTCCGCCGCCGCCGTGCCTTCGGACGCCACGGTCGAGCCCATGAAGACGCCGTGTTCCCAATAGAACGCCTCGGTCACCAGAGGCACGGCGCTGGCCCGCCGACCGCCGAACAGGATGGCGTCGATCGGCACGCCCTTGGGATCTTCCCATTCCGGCGCGATGGCGGGACACTGGCTTGCCGGGGCGGCGAAGCGGGCGTTGGGATGCGCCGCCGGTTCACCGGACGCGGGATCGTGCGGCTGGCCCTTCCAGTTCGTCAGCCCCTGCGGAGCCTCCTTGGTCAGCCCCTCCCACCACACATCGCCGTCCTGCGTCAGGGCGGTGTTGGTGAAGATGGTGTTGGTCGCCAGGGTCTCCAGCGCATTGTGGTTGGTGTTGCGGCTGGTGCCGGGCGCGACGCCGAAGAAGCCGGCCTCGGGGTTCACGGCATACAGCCGCCCGTCGCCGCCGAACCGCATCCAGGCGATGTCGTCGCCGATGGTCTCGGCCTTCCAGCCCGGCAGGCTGGGCTGCAGCATGGCCAGGTTGGTCTTGCCGCAGGCGCTTGGGAAGGCGGCGGCCACATATTTCGCGCGCCCCTTCGGATCGGTCAGCTTCAGGATCAGCATATGCTCGGCCAGCCACCCCTCGTCGCGGGCCATGATTGAGGCGATGCGCAGGGCGTAGCATTTCTTGCCCAGCAGGGCGTTGCCGCCATAGCCCGAGCCATAGGACCAGATTTCCCGCGTCTCGGGGAAATGCACGATCCACTTGTCATCGTTGCAGGGCCAGGGCACGTCGGCCTGACCCGCGGCCAGCGGCGCGCCCAGCGTATGGACCGCGGGCACGAAGACGCCGCTGTCGCCCAGCTGGTCCAAGGCCGGTTTGCCCATGCGGGTCATCACCCCCATCGACAGGGCGACATAGCCGCTGTCGGTGATCTCGACGCCCAAGGCGCTGATGGCCGATCCCAGCGGCCCCATGCAGAAGGGCACGACATACATCGTCCGCCCCGCCATGCAGCCGTCGAACAGCCCGTCCAGACGCTCGCGCATTTCGATCGGATCGGCCCAGTTGTTTGTGGGACCGGCGTCGGCCTCGTCGTCCGAACAGATGAAGGTCCGGCTCTCGACCCGCGCCACGTCGCGGGGATCGGACGCGGCGTAATAGCAGCCCGGCCGCTTGTCCTGATCCAGCGCCCTCAGCGTGCCCTTGGCCAGCAGGTCGGCGGTTATGGCCGCCTTCTCCTCTTCCGAACCGTCGCACCAGTAGACACGGGCGGGCTTGGTCAGGGCGGCGATCTGCTCGACCCAAGCGACGAGGCCGGAATGGGCGGTCGGCGACGGATGGAGTCCGGGCGTGGCGGAAAGGGGCAAGGGCGTCTCCTGAGCGAACAGGCCCGACGATCTGACGCCGTCGTGACCTTCAGCACGCGACGATCACGCACTGTTACAGGCGAGATGCTCCGGTCTTTCCGCCACGTCAAACCGTGCAAGAAAGCGCCGATGTCCACCGGTGTCTCTGGCAAAAGATCGCAGGTGTCAGCGGCGCGATCGGGCGCTAGAAGAGCGTGTGCAAACGCTGGATTCCCTCTCCGCCCTGCCTGACGGCGCCCTCAGCTCGCCCGCTGCTCGTCGCAATGCGGAGGCGATTCTGCAGGTCCTGCGCGCCCATCTGCCGGCGCGCGGACGCGTGCTTGAGATCGCCTCGGGATCGGGTGAACACGCCACCGCCTTCGCCGCCGCACTGCCCGGCCTGGACTGGACGCCCAGCGACACCAGCGAACAGGCGCGCGACAGCATCGCCGCGTGGACGCGCCAGTTGGCGCTGACCAACCTGAATTCGCCGCTGGCGCTCGACGCGGCCGATCCGGCGACGTGGCCGCAGGGGCCAGTCGATGCGATATATTGTGCAAACATGACGCACATCAGCCCCTGGTCGGCGACCGAGGGGCTGATGGAACAAGCCGGTCGCGTCCTGCGACGCCCCGGCGGTCTATTGGCGCTCTACGGACCGTATCGCGAGGCTAAAGTCGAGTTGGCGGCGTCGAACGCCGCCTTCGACGACAGTCTGAAGGCGCGAAACGCTGAATGGGGTCTACGCGACCGTGAAACGGTCGAGGCCCTGGCCCGCTCGCATGGTCTTGCGGCCACGCTGCGGGTTCAGGTGCCGGCGAACAACCTTATCCTGCTGTTCCGCGCCGTTTGATCAGGCGATCGCGCCGACGATCTTGGACAGTGCGCCGTTGTCGCTCAGCATGGTCACGGCGCCGTCCTTGAACACCGCGCCGTCGGCCTCAGCCGAAACGCCGAAGCTCTCGGCCGCCAAGGCCACGCCATCAGCGAAGGCAATGACCGTCAGGGCGTTGGCGCGCGCCAAATCCAGCAGGGACCGGACGGCGGCAAGCGACGCCTCGTCTGTCGAACCGCCCGGAACGATCAAACCCTTCAGCCGGCCTTCGACGATGTCCTTGGCCGTCGCGGTGGCCAGCACGGTCACGCCGCCGGTGATCAGGCTGGCGTCGCCCGTCGAGATCGGGGCCAGGCCCACGCCTTCGGCTCGCAACGCGCCCTCCACGTCGCCCAGCTCGCCGAACTCCATGTCACGCCGCATCACCAGCCCCATGCGCAAACGGGTAGGAACAGGACGGTTGTAACCGGTGCGACGGGGGCCTGCGGAAGATTTGTTTTGAGCGAACAAGACGTCTCCTTGAAATGTTTCAATACTGATCCAGATCCGACATGCGAGGCTGTCGAACCGCCCACGCCAATGATCAGAAAAAGGGAAATCGACGGGTTCGACGCCTGTCGTCCCGCACTCAGGATCATTTGTGGAATGTTGTCACATATAGTGGAGATCCCGTCAGGATCAACCTGCCAATTAGGACAGGCTGGCCATCCTAATCCTGAAAACCGTGTCCGGCTTGCTCGCGACCTCGCCCGGCTCTAGACAGCGACATCGACTGGACGACGGAATCGCATGGCCTTCACCCGCACCTATGATGGCGACGAACCCGTTCGCGTGAACAAGTGGCTGGGCCAGACCGGCGTCTGTTCCCGGCGCGAGGCCGACACCCTGATCGCAAACGGCCTGGTCTCCATCGACGGCGAGACCATCAGCGACGCGGGCCGCAAGATTCAGCCGGGCGAGACCCTGACCTTGAACGACACCGCCCAAGCGGCCCTGGCGTCGGGCATGACCCTGGTGCTTCACAAGCCGGTCGGTTACGTCTCGGGCCAGCCCGATCCCGGCAAGATCCCCGCCGTGCGCCTGCTGACGAAACCCAACCGTATCGGCGAGGGCGAGATTCCTGCTCGCGACGCCTCCCTGCCCCCCATCGGCCGGCTGGACGAGGATTCGCGCGGTCTGTTGCTGCTGTCGTCTGACGGCGTCGTCGCCAAGGCGGTGATCGGCCCGGCTTCCGAACTGGACAAGGAGTATCTGGTCGTCGTCGAAGGCTTGATCACCGAAGGCAAGCTCAGCCGCCTGCGGCACGGCATGGAACTGAACGACAAGCCGCTCAAGCCCGCCCGCGTCACCCAGATCGGGCCGCAACGCCTGCGGTTCATCCTAGACGAGGGCAAATACCGCCAAATCCGTCGCATGTGCGAACTGGTGGGGCTGGAGGTCGTGGACCTGTACCGCACCCGCATCGGCCCGCTGGAGTTGAGCGACCTGCCCGAGGGCCGCTGGCGTCACCTGACAAACGAAGAGCGCGCGATGCTCATCGCCCACTCAGCATCCTGAGTTCAGCGCCCTAATCCAGGGCCCTGAACCACTGATCCAGCAGTTGCGCCTCGACGCGTCGCGCTTCGGTGCGTTCGGCCGCCTCCGCGTCCACGCCCCACTGGTCTTCCTGAAACAGCTCGTCGATCCGCGACAGGTCGAACGCCCCGCCGCCGTCCAGCACTCCCCGCTCCACCGCCAGGGCCAGCACCGCCGACCCCAGCAACGGCACGGCCGTCGCCAACCCCGTCAGACGGAAGTCATCCAGCGACAGGGCGTGCGCCTTTACCCGCGCGATGGCGTCCGGCGACTGCGGCCGATGCACGATGCCGGCCACAGGCTCCAGCACCACGCCCATCTCGCGCGCGGCCCAGTCGCGCCACGGCCCCCATTCCCGCGCCTGTCGCTCGACCAACGGCGTCGGATGTTCGGCCAAATAGCAGACCACGTCCGATCCCGCATAAGCAGCGATCTCGTCGGCCACCGGCTCGCGCGCCTGACCGATCCGGTCGATGGCGGTCGAGGCCAGCCGCGTCGCCGGCATGGTCGAGGGATCCAGAAACTTGCCCTGCGCCGCCCATTCGTCGGCGACCAGCTGGGCTGCGGCCTGCGTCGGCAGAACCAGCGCCGCCTTGTCCGGCGTCTTGGGCGTGCGCCCGTCCAGCAGCACGGCCCAGCCGCCGTCTGCATGCGGACCGACGACCGCCTCCTTCCAGAAGCGCGAGATTCGGTCCGGCGACTGTTCGACGAAACGCGGGCGATGCGGGGCGGGCTTGTCAGTCATCAGAGGTCCGTTGAAATCAGGCCGGCACGACGTCGAACGCCAGCGTCAGACGCGACGCCTCGCCGCCGAACGGCTGGGTGCCGTGCCACATATAGGAAGGAAACAGCACCAACGTTCCCGGCTGGGGCTGCACATGGTGTTCGGCTGCAAGGCTCGGCAAGCCGGGCGGCGCGCCGAATCGCAACCAGCCCTCGCGCCCCTCCCCCGCCACTGCAGGAGGCAGTTCGATATGGCAGGCCGACGACAGCCAGCCGTTCGAATGGATATGGTCGGCGTGAAACCCGTTCGGCTGCAATCGCACCGACCAACTGCCCTGGATGCGATAGTCGCCGGTATTGCGGGCTCTCAACGGATCGTCACCCTTACCCACCCCCTCCATA
The DNA here is from genome assembly GCF_046295075.1 of Brevundimonas sp. Classification (GTDB taxonomy): domain Bacteria; phylum Pseudomonadota; class Alphaproteobacteria; order Caulobacterales; family Caulobacteraceae; genus Brevundimonas. The sequence continues at coordinate 41,753 of NZ_JBKBOC010000014.1, forward strand.
TAGTCGCGGATCGGCCTGTCGATGGCTTGGAAGAACGCCTTGATCGCCGGATCATCGCTTTGCGCCAGCGCGGCGACGGTCTGCGATCCCCCGCGCAATGACTGCCCCACCGGATGGGTTTTCAGCGTGTGCAACCGATGCAGCGCCCGGGCCAGATCGACCAGATAGGCCTCCAGCGACGCCCACCCCGGCGGCGTCTCCAGCCGATAGGAACGCACGAAGGCGTCGTAGTCGTACATCCGGCCATAGCGATCATCGCCCAGCATCCGCCAGGCCGTCGCATGGAAGGCCAGCACATGCTGGTTCAACGGCTCTCGCACCCGCAGCGCCTCGATCGGAATCAGCGCGGCGTCTGCTTGGCCTAGAGCCAGCAGACATTCGGCCTGCGTCACCATGATCGCCGCGACCCCACCGCCGGCCAGGGCCGCCGCCCGGTTCGCATGATCCAGGGCACGTCGCGCATCCAGCATCAGGCACGCCTGCGCCGCCGCCAACTCGCCCGGCCCATCCAATGGCCCGGCGACCAGCGTGCGATACGCCCGCTCCGCCTCCCCGGCGTATTCCAGCAGCCGCGCCTTGATCTGACGCGGCATGGGCGCGGCGGGCGATGCGGCGATGGCGGCGTCAAGCGGCGCGCAGGCGGCCTCAAGATCGGCATCGCGCATCCAGATCAACTGGCACAGATCCCTCAGCGCATCGCCATAGCCGGGCCGCCGCGCCAGCGCCTGACGACAGGCGTCTTCAGCCTCATCGAACCGGCTCTGCGCCTGGAGTGCACGCGCCAGCACCAGCCAGGTCTCCGGCGCATCCCCGCCGATGGCCATGGCGCCGCGACAGGCGGCCTCCGCCTCGGCCGCCCGGCCCAGATCGCCCAGGGTGGAAGCTAGATTGTGCCGCGCCGGCACGCTGTGCGGTCGAACCGCGACCAGTCGCTGTGAGGCAGCCGCGCTGTCCGCCAGACGCCCCGCACGTTTCAGCAAGTCGGCCTGAAATGACAGCGCCTGCCACGGCGCGTTCGCATTTGCGACCACCGGCGTCAGCACGTCCAACGCCTCATTCAGCCGCCCAACGGCGGCTAAGGCTTGGGCCTGCTCGACCTGTGACTGCCCGACCGCCGTCACCGGATTCGTTTCACGCCCAGGAAGGGATCGTCCTCCGCCTCGTCCTCGGAGAAGCCGAAGTGGGCGAAGCCGGCCTTCATCTCAGGGCTGAGCGGCGCCGTGACCTTCAGTGTCCCGCCGCGAGGGTGGTCCAGTTCAATACTGCGCGCATGCAGTTGCAGCTTCAGCGGTCCGGACAGTTCCTTGGATTTCTCGTCGCCGTATTTCGGATCGCCCAGGATCGGGTGACCAATCCCGGCCATATGGGCGCGCAGTTGGTGCGTCCGTCCGGTGAAGGGCCGCAGCGCCATCCAGGAGGCACGGTGCGAGGCGCGACTGACGGTGCTGAACGCCGTCTCGGCCGGCTCGGCCTTGGGGTCCTTGCGCTCGGCCGGGCGCATCATCTCGAAGTCGTTGATGCCGGTCTTCTTCAGCGGCATGTCGATCTGGCCTGAATAGGGCTTCGGATTACCGATGACGATGGCCCAATAGGTCTTCTTGGCCTGACGCCGTGCGAATGCGCCGGCCAGCCGCTTGGCCGCCTCCGGCCCCTTGCCCAAAAGCAGAACGCCCGAGGTGTCGCGGTCCAGACGATGGACCAGACGGGGCCGGTTGACCCCCTCGCCCCAGGCCGACAGCAGACGGTCGACGTGGCGGCTGGTCTTGGTGCCGCCCTGCACAGCCAGGCCGTGCGGCTTGTTGATCGCAATGACCATGTCGTCCTCATAGAGGACCAGCGACTTGACGAAACGAATGTCCTGTTCGGACAGGGTGTGCATGTCCCCGGCCTGGCGCGAGGTGTCGTCCGGGATCGGCGGCACCCGCACGGCGGCCCCGGCGGTCAGACGGCCTTCGGGCTTGATGCGGGCGCCGTCCACGCGGATCTGGCCGCTGCGGGCCATCTTCTGCACCTGGATGTTCGACAGGTGCGGCCAGCGGCGGCGGAACCAGCGGTCCAGTCGAATGCCGTCCTCGTCCTCCGCAACGTAGATCGTCAGGACTTCGCGTTTCGGGGCGTCCTTGATGGCGTCTTTTTCAGCGTCATGCGGCTCGTCCGCTGGAGAATAATCGGTCAAAGCGGAGCTCCAAGGGCGCGGCGGGCGATGATCAGGCCGACGAACAGGGCGACGATGGCCAGGACGACCGAGCCGACCACATAGGCGGCGGCCAGGCCGATCTGGCGGCGCTCGATCATCTGCACCGCCTCCAGCGAATAGGACGAAAAGGTCGTGAACCCGCCCAGCACGCCGACGGCGGCGAACAGCCTGACGGCCTCCTGCTGCGCCCCGCCCCGGAACGCCAGCCAACCGACCAGCAGCCCCATCAACAGGCCGCCGATGACATTGGCCGCGAACGTGCCCAGCGGCCAGCCGACGTTGGGCGCCAGCCGGCCCACGGCGAGCCCCAGCCCATAGCGGGCCATGGAGCCTATGGCTCCGCCCGCCGCAACGAGAAGAAAACGTGTCATCGTGCGGCCTTCTATACGCCGCACGCGCCGAAAGCGATGGTCAGCGCGGGATGGAACCCTGGACCGAGCGCGCATCATAGGCGTTGGGCCGCTCCGGCTTCTGCCCTCGACCCAGAACGACTTCCAGCGTGGTCGATGTCGGTTGCGGTCCGCTGAAGTTCAGACCCACGCCCACCCCGACGCCCGAGGCGGAATAGCCGCCGTAGCGGCTGCTGCCGCCGCCGATGGACACGCTGGGGCGAACCCCGCCCGCCCCACCCGGCCGCCCATCGGTCCAGCTCTGTGTTACCTCGAACCAGTCATAGCCCTGTTCGGTCGTCAGATCGGCGGCGCGTACCAAGGCCCAGTCGGCGACGCGCCCGGTCGCCCCGACGCCGTTATAGCTGACGCGATAGCGGTTGGACTCGATCCTCTGTTCAGAGAACCCCTGCCCGTTCGGTCCCTGCTGGGCGCCGTAGGGGGCCAGGCTGGCGCAGGCGCTCAGCGCGAGGGCGGACAGGCCGGTCAAGGCGATGGCGAGACGCTTCATCATAGGTATCCTTTCGACGACATAGCGCCAAAACCGACACGACGTTCCCTCAAGAGACGGGCGACCTACAGGCCCAGAGCCGTGTGCAGTCTGGCGAAGTCCTCGGGCGGCGGCGCCTCCACCGTCGTCGTGCCGCCTTCGGGATGGGGAAAGCTCAGCCTGGCGGCGTGCAACATCAAGCGCGGCGCGGGCCCCACCGCCGTGGTCAGGGCGCCGCCGTAACGCACGTCCCCGATCAACGGCCGACCGATATGGGCCATATGCACCCGCAATTGGTGCATCCGCCCGGTCAGCGGCTCCAGCTCGACCACCGCCCCTTCCGGTCCCGAGGCCAGGGTCCGGTATTTGCTCTGCGAGCCCTGCGCGCCCGGCGCATCGAAGGCGACGACGCGCATATAGCTTTCGCGCCCGATCTCCTCGCGGCGCAGCGGCGCGTCGATGGTCGCGGACGCCGGTTCGGGTGCGGCCGACAGCAGGGCCAGATACTGTTTTCTGAACCGCCGCATCTGCAGCGCCTTGCCCAGGAAACTCGCCGCCGGTTTGGTCTTGGCCGCCAGGATCACGCCCGAGGTGTCGCGATCAAGCCGATGCACCAACTCCGGCCGCTTGCCGTTCGACCGCGCAAACGCCCAAAGCAGATCGTCCAGTGTATGCGCCTTGATCCGCCCGCCCTGGCTGGACAGGCCCGGCGGCTTGGAAAAGGCGATGACATGCGCATCCTCGTGGATCACCCACGAACGGACGGCGGCGATCTCATCCTCGGACAGGACGACGGGTTGGCGGGTTGTCATCGGGGGCTTCTAGAGGTCAGTCGCCCGCCGCGTCCACAGCGCCGTCCACCGCCATCCGCGCCCGCATCTCGGCCCAGCGGTCCAGCCGCGCCTTGACCTTCTCCTCATGCCCCTCGCCCTTGGGCTTGTAAAAGATGCGGCGCTCCATCTCGTCGGGGAAGAAGTTCGCGCCGGAAAAGCCTTCGGGCGTATCGGGGTCATACTGATAGCCCTTGCCGTAGCCCAGCGACTTCATCAGCTTGGTCGGGGCGTTGCGGATATGGGCCGGCGGCATCAGCGAGCCGGTCTCATAGGCCGCCTTCTTGGCCGCCTTGAAGGCTTCGTACACCCCCACCGACTTGGGCGCGGTGGCCAGGTGGACCACGGCCTGGGCCAGGGCCAGTTCGCCCTCGGGGCTGCCCAGAAAATCGTAGGTGTCCTTGGCCGCATTGGCGACCAGGATTGACAGGGGGTCCGCCTCGCCGATGTCCTCGACCGCCATTCGCACGATCCGACGCGCTAGATACAGCGGATCCTCGCCTCCATTCAGCATCCGCGCCAGCCAGTACAGGGCGGCGTCCGGGTCCGAGCCTCGCACCGATTTATGCAGGGCGGATATGAGGTTGTAGTGTTCTTCTCTCGACTTGTCATAAGCCGGCGCCCGCCGCTGCAGCACCCCGGCCAGCCCCTGCACGTCCAGCATCTCGCCTTCAGGCAGGTCGAACAGCACCTCCGACATGGTCAGAAGATAGCGACCGTCGCCGTCGGCCAGAGCCAGCATGGCCTGGCGCGCTTCCGGCGCCAGCGGCAGGGCCTTCTCCATATGCGCCTCGGCCCGCGTCAACAGCTGATCCAGCGCCGCGTCGTCCAGCCGCTTCAGCACATAGACCTGCGACCGCGACAGCAGCGCCCCGTTCAGCTCGAAACTGGGGTTCTCGGTCGTGGCCCCGACCAGGGTGACGACGCCGGCCTCGACGAAGGGCAGGAAGCCGTCCTGCTGGGCGCGGTTGAACCGGTGGATTTCGTCCACGAACAAAAGTGTCGATTGCCCCGCCGCGCGCCGCATCCGCGCCGCCTCGAACGCCTTCTTCAGATCGGCCACGCCCGAGAAGACGGCGCTGATCGCATGATATTCATAGCCCGCCGCCTGGGCCAGAAGCCGGGCGATGGTGGTCTTGCCGGTCCCGGGCGGCCCCCACAGGATCATAGAGCCAAGCCGTCCGGCCTCGATCATGCGCCGGATCGGACCGCCGGCGCCCAGCAGGTGATCTTGGCCGACCACCTCGTCCAGCGTTCGCGGGCGCAGGCGGTCGGCCAGGGGCGCGTCGGGGGGCAGAATGCCGGAGGCTTCGAACAGATCGGTCATGGGTGCGACCTATGTAGTCATTCGCGGGGCGCTTTTCACGCGCTAGTATGGCGGCCCGCCAAGGAGACCGCCTTCATGACCGCCGCCAATCCGAACCAGGGTCCGACTGCGGGCCTGACGCCCCATCTGACGATCCCGTCGCGCGGCGCCTCGGCGGCGGCGGATTTCTACATCATCGCCTTCGGGGCCGAAGTGCTGGACCGCAAGCTGGCCGACGACGGCGAACGCCTGATCCACGCCCATCTGAAGATCAACGGCGCCAGCGTCATGCTGAACGACGAGTTCCCGGAATACGCAGGCGGCCAGGACGTGCGGCCTGCAGGCGTCACCCTTCACCTTCAGGTCCTCGATCCTGACGCTTGGTGGACCCGCGCCATGACCGTCGGCGGCGCAGAGCCGGTCATGGACATGGCCGACCAGTTCTGGGGCGACCGCTACGGCGTCCTGCGCGACCCCTTCGGCCACACCTGGTCCATAGGCGGACCGACGAAGGGCTGAGGATAGTCAGTCCCTGTCGAGCATCTCCGCCGCGCGCTTCTTCTCCGCCGCCGCATTCTCAATCTTCGTCATCTGGTGATCCATCCAGGTAGCGGGGCGGATGACGTGGCCTCTCCGAGCAAGCCATGACGCCATCTTCCAGGCGGCGATCACGAAGACAGCAAGGCCTACTGTTCCAATGAAAAGTCCGAAGATCGTGGGCTCACTCATGGCCTAACATCGCCACAACCGAAGACTGTGTCCAGCCTGACTTAACGCAGCACGCCGCGAATCTGACGGCCGCCGCGGTTGACGACGACCTCCCACGGGCCGCGACCGGAACTGGCGGTCTCGACGTCGCGAGCGCTGGCGATGGCGCGGCCGTTGATGCTGACGATCAGGTCGTTCTGGCGGAAGCCCGCGCGGGCGGCGTAGCCTCGGCCCGAGACGCCGGTGACGATGACGCCCGTGGCGAACGGATCTCCCCCCAAGCGGTCGGCCAGGGCCGGGTTCAGAGCCACGACCTCGGCCCCGGCGAAGGGACCGGCCTCGATGGTTACGCCCTGTTTCGGGTCGGCGTCGCCGGGCAGGGGCTGAACGCGGGCCGTCAGGGTCTCCGGCCGCCCGTCGCGCAGGATGGCCACCTGAACCTGGTCGTTCGGATTGCGTGAGCCGACGCGGTAGTTCAGCCCGCCCTGGTCGTTGATCTCCTGGCCATCGACGGCGGTGATCACGTCGCCCTGACGCACGCCCGCCCGGGCGGCCGGGCCATTGGCGTAGACGTCTGTGACGACCAGGCCTTGCGGCCGCGTCAGGCCCAGACTGCCGGCGATGTCGCCGGTGACCGTGTCGCCCTTGACCCCCAGCCACGGCCGAACGACCGTGGTCGCACCGCCCAGCGCCGAATCCACCACGCGCTTGACCATGGCGGCCGGCACGGCGAACCCGACCCCGGCCGAGGAGCCCGAACGCGAGAAGATGGCGGTGTTGATGCCGATCAGGTCGCCGTCCATATCCACCAGGGCCCCGCCCGAATTGCCGGGGTTGATGGCCGCGTCGGTCTGGATGAAGGAGCCGCTGTCGGAAATGCCGGTCTCGGTCCGGTTCAGGGCCGAGATGATGCCGTTGGTCACCGTCTGGCCCACGCCGAACGGATTGCCGATGGCCAGGACCAGGTCGCCGACCTGCTGCTCCTCCTGATCGTCGATGGCCAGGACCGGCAGGCGGTCGCTGACGTTCTCCAGCCTCAGCACCGCGATGTCGCTGCGCTCGTCGGCCAGGATGACGGTGGCGGGAAACTCGCGCCGGTCGTTCAGCACGACCTTGATCTGCTGGGCGCCGTCGATGACGTGATTGTTGGTCACCACGATCCCGTCCGAACGGACGATGACGCCTGACCCGACCGATTCCGCCACCCGCGCCTGGGGGATGCCGCCGCCGAAGAACTGGAAGAAGGGATCGGCCTGGACCCGCTGCACGCTGCGGGCCGAGATATTGACCACGGCGGGCGCGGCGGATCGCACCACGGGCGCAAAGCTCGATTTCATCCCCGCCGCGTCGGACGGCGCCGTGCGCGTCGGCTGGGCGAACTCGCCTTCCTGCGCTTTCGAACTGTTGGGATTGCCGCACGCCGACAGGGCAAAGGCGGCGACGAGCACGATCGATCGGGTCTTCATGGGCATCCAGAAAGTCAGGCTTCAAGCGACGCCATACCGCACCCGGTTTCGGGCCGGATCAAGGCGTGGAGCTCCGATCAACGGACAAGCTTTCGGCCTGTTCCGCCCGGCGCTCTGGATAATATTACAGCTCAGCAGAGGCTCGAACCTTGACGCCCAACTCCCCGCGGCGGACTGTCGCGGCGCCCCCGATCCAGTCTGCAAGAGTCCCCGATGATCCGTCCCTGCCTGCGCGCCGCCTCTCTCGCCCTTCTGCTCGTCTCGACCGCCCCCGCCGCACTGGCGCAACAGGCCTCGACCTATTCGCCCGCCCTGCCCGCGCCTCTGCCGGCGATCCCGGACGCCCAGGACGTGGCCTACCCCGGCGTCATCACCCTCGACGTAGACGCCACCAACCTGGCCCAGCACATCTTCGCGGTGACCGAGACGATCCCCGTCGCCCAGGCGGGTCCGATGACCCTGTTCTTTCCCGAATGGCTGCCCGGCAACCACGGCCCCGTCGGTCCCATCGCCCAGCTGGCGGGCATCGAGATCACCGCCAACGGCCAGCGCGTCGAGTGGGTGCGCGATCCCCTGCACCCCTTCGCCTATCACGTCGTCGTCCCGGCCGGCGCGACCGCGCTGAACATCACCATGCAGCACCTGTCGCCGACGACCGGCGCCCAGGGCCGCATCACGATGACGCCCGAGATGCTGAACATTCAGTGGGAGAAGATGCTGCTCTATCCCGCCGGCCACTGGTCGCGGAACATCACGGTCCAGCCCACGGTCAAGTTCCCGACGGGCTGGCAGTTCGGCACGGCGCTGGAGCCCGAAACCAGGGCCGGCGACCTTCAGACCTTCAAGCCCGTCAATCTGGAAGTCCTGATCGACAGCCCCGTCTTCGCCGGCCTCCACTATCGCCAGATCGACCTGGACCCCGGCGGCCGTTCGCCGGTCCGCGCCAACTTCGTCGCCGACGACGCCAAGAGCCTTGAGGCCACCGACGACCAGATCCAGATTCTGCGCAATCTGGTCGATCAGATGGACCGCCTGTATGGCGCGCGCCACTTCGACCACTACGACTTCCTGATCGCCATGACCGACAAGTTGGGCGGCATCGGGCTGGAGCATCACCGCAGCTCCGAGAACTCCGTCGATCCCGCCTTCTTCACCGGCTGGGACACGCATCTGGCGGATCGCGACCTGCTCAGCCACGAGATGAACCACTCCTGGGACGGCAAATGGCGTCGTCCCGCCGACCAGTATGTGCCCAACTTCAACAGCCCGCTGCAGAACAGCCTGCTGTGGGTCTATGAGGGCCAGACACAGTATTACGGTCAGGTCGTCGCCGCCCGCTCGGGCCTTTTGACCAAACAGCAGGCGATGGACTCCCTGGCCATGACCGCCGCCACCTTCGACACCCGCGTCGGTCGCGAATGGCGCGCAATGCAGGACACTACCAACGACCCCATCATCAGCCAGCGCCAGCCTAAGGGCTGGCTGTCGTGGCAGCGCGACGAGGACTACTATTCGGAAGGGCAGCTGATCTGGCTCGACGTGGACACCACGATCCGGGAGAAGACCGGCGGCCGCAAGTCGCTCGACGATTTCGCCCGCGCCTTCTACGGCGTCCGGGACGGCGACTATGCGCCGGCTCCCTATACGTTCGAGGATGTGGTCGCGGCCCTGAACGGCGTCGTCGCCAACGACTGGGCGACCTTCCTGCGCACCCGCCTGGACGCCGACGGTCCCGACGCCCGCGCCCCGCTGGACGGCCTGGCGCGCGGCGGCTGGCGACTGGCCTACACGGACACGCCCACCGACTATATGAAGACCCTGTATGCCGAGCTGAAGCGCAACGACTTCACCTATTCCCTGGGCTTCCAGACCGGCGAGACCAACAAGATCCGCAGCGTCCAGTGGAACAGCCTGGCCTTCAAGTCGGGCCTGGCTGCGGGCATGGAGATCGTCGCCGTCAACGGTCAGGCCGCCACCGCCGACCGCCTGAACGAAGCCGTCACCGCCGCCAAGGACCCCGCAACTTCCATCACCCTGATCGTCAAGGACGACGACCAGTATCGCACGGTCGTCTTCGACTACCACGACGGCCTGCGCTACCCGCGCCTGGAACGGATCGCGGGCACGCCTGACCGCCTAGGCGACATCCTGACGCCGCGCCGGCGCTGACCCACTTCACCTCCCCATCGGCGAAGGCTGATGGGGAGGACAGGCGATCGCGTCAGCGAGCGCCAGGAGGGGGCGTGTCGGTGTCAGACGCTGTTGTGGTCATCACTACGGCCTGAGTCGCCCCCGCCTGGTCGCTCCGCAACCTGTCCTCCCCACGCGCCTTCGCGCGCGGAGAGGTGACGTTGTGTCCCTTGACGCATCGCGCCGCGCCCCCGACGGTGCGCGCCTGCCCTCCAGTTCGGATGACCTGATGCCGCGTACCCGCCTGACCGCCGCCTGCCTCGCCGTTCTGATGACAGCCGCCGCCGCTCCGGCCCTGGCCCAGACCTTCCAGTCCACGCCCGTCGTCACGGACGCTAGCCAGGCCCCGTTGGCCCTGCCCCGCGCCCAGCCGGCCATCCCGGCGCCGCAGGACAAGCCCTATCCCGGCGTCATCCAGTACCGCGCCGACATCACCGATCTGGACCGCCGCATCATCAGCGTCAGCCAGACCATTCCCGTCGCCGGCCCCGGCCCACTGACCCTGCTCTACCCGAAGTTCCTGCCCGGCAACCACGCCGCCACCGGCCCGATCCAGCTGATCTCCGGCCTGACCGTGACCGCCGATGGTCAGCGAATCGAGTGGCTGCGCGACACGCTGGACCCCTACGCCTTCCACCTCGACATCCCGGCGGGCGTCACCAGTATCGACGTCGCCTTCCAGCAGCTGACCCAGCCCGACAGTTCCAACTGGCGCGTGCTGATGACGCCGGCCATGGTCAATCTTCAGTGGGAGAAGGCCATCCTCTATCCGGCCGGCTATTTCAGCCGCCAGATTCAGGTCGCCCCCAGCGTGGTCCTGCCCACCGGCTGGAAATACGGCACCGCCCTGAGCACGGCCTCGCAAGACGGCGACGTGGCGACCTTCGCCCCGACCGACCTCTATACCCTGATCGACAGCCCCATCTTCGCCGGCGCCCACTATCGCCGCGTGGACATCGACCCGACGGGCGACCGCGTCCACCTGAACCTGCTGGCCGACGAGGCCAAGGGTCTGGCCGCCACGGACGAGCAGCTGAAGCTGTACGAAAACATGGTCCAGCAGGCCGACCATCTGTTCGGCGCCCGCCACTTCGACAACTACGAGTTCCTGTTCGCCCTGACCGACCAGATGGGCGGCATCGGCCTGGAGCATCACCGCAGTTCGGAGAACACCGGGGCCCCCGGCTTCTTCACCGACTGGACCAAGAGCGCCGGCGACCGGGGCCTCTTGCCCCACGAGTATGCCCACTCCTGGAACGGCAAGTTCATGCGCCCGGCGGACGAGCTGACCGCCAACCACAACGTTCCGACCCAGAACACCCTGCTGTGGGTCTATGAGGGCCAGACCGAATACTGGGGCGATGTGCTGGCCGCCCGTTCAGGCCTGCATTCCAGGGAAGTGGCGCTGGCCACCCTGGCCAATGTCGCCGCCTTCTATGACGAGCAGCCGGGCCGCCAGTGGCGCGCGCTGCAGGACACCAACAACCACAATCTGCTGGGCTATCGCGTGCCGGGCCAGTTCCCCTCGTGGATGCGCGGCACCGGCGACTATTACCGTGAAAGCCTGCTGGTCTGGCTGGACGCCGACACCCTGATCCGCGAGGGCACGAATGGGCGCAAGTCCCTGGACGACTTCGCCAAGGGCTTCTTCGGCCACGACGACGGCGAATGGGCGCCCCAGGGATACAGGTTCGAAGACGTTGTCGCCGCCCTGAACGCCGTCTACCCGCACGACTGGGCCGAGTTCCTGCGCAGCCGCCTCGATGCCGTCGGTCCGGACGCCAAGGCGCCCCTGGCCGGGATCGAACGCGGCGGCTGGAGGCTGACCTACACCGACACGCCGTCGGCGGCGGAGAAGTCGGTCCAGACCGGCTGGGCCAACGATTTCCAGTATTCGCTGGGCTTCACCCTCAGCGGCGACAAGCTGACCAACATCCGCTGGGGCGGCCCTGCCTTCGAACAGGGCATCGGCGCGGGCTGGAGCCTGGTCGCCGTCAACGGCAAGGCCGGTTCGGCCGAGGCTTTGCGCGACGCCGTGACCGCCGCGAAAGGGACCGACGCCCCTATCGAACTGCTGCTGAAATCCGGCGACCGCTTCCGCACGGTGGCCTTCGCCTACCACGACGGTCTGCGTTACCCGCGCCTGGAACGGATCGAGGGAACGCCGGACCGCCTGTCGGACATCCTCGCGCCGAGGCGGCGCTAGAGTGGCCACCTCCCCGTCGGCGAAGGCCGACGGGGAGGACAGGCGGGAGCGTCAGCGAGCGCCAGGAGGGGGCGACACGGTGGCTGAAGCTCTTGGGGTCATCCCCACCGTCGGAGTCGCCCCTCCTGATCGCTAGCGCGATCTGTCCTCCCCACGCGCCTTCGCGCGCGGAGAGGTGAGTTTTACGCCTTCAACAGCCCCAGCAGGGCCTCGGCCGCTTCACGCGACGAGCCCGGGTTCTGGCCGGTCACCAGTTTGCCGTCGGTCTGCACATACGACCCCCAGTCCGGCCCCTTGGAATAGTCTGCGCCATTGGCGATCAGCACGTTCTCGACCAGGAACGGCACCACGTCCGTGAGGCCCACCGCATCCTCTTCGGAGTTGGTGAAGCCCGTCACCTTGCGGCCGTTGACCAGCGGCTTGCCGTCCGCGCCGGTCACGGATTTCAGCACGCCCGGCGCATGACAGACGAAGCCAGTCGGCTTGTCCGCCTTGGCGAAGGCTTCGATCAAGGCGATGGAGTCCGCGTCATTGGCAAGGTCCCACAGCGGCCCGTGACCGCCGGGATAGAAGACGGCGTCGAAATCATCGGCCTTCACCGAGGACAGGACGACAGTCGAGGCCAGGGCGGCTTGCGCTTCGGCATCGGCCTTGAAGCGGCGCGTGTCGTCGGTCTGGGCGTCGGCGTCGTCGCTCTTGGGGTCCAGCGGCGGCTGTCCGCCCTTGGGCGAGGCCAGCACGACCTGCGCGCCTGCATCCTTCAGCGCGTAATAGGGGGCCGCCAGCTCTTCCAGCCAGAAACCGGTCTTCTTGCCCGTGTCGCCGAGTTGATCGTGCGACGTCAGCACCAGCAGGATGTTCATAAGGAAGGCTCCGTCTCTTGGGGTGTCCACAGATGGGAAGGCGAGCGCCATCCCTCAAGACTGGCCTCCGAGCGGGAAACACACCACCCTGCCGGTTCCACTCACGAGAGGCGAAGTCGCATGAAGCGTTGGATCGGTCTGTTCGCCGCCCTGCTGGGCCTGATGACCTTCAGTCAGACCGCCCACGCGGCAGCGCCCTGCGGCATCGGCCAGGCGGGCGCGACCCAGGCCGTCGCCATCGGCAGAACCGGCCGCACGATGCTGCTCCACCTGCCCACCGGCTTCGATCCGAACACGCCCGCGCCTCTGGTCTTCCTGCTGCACGGCAGCGGCGGCACGGGCGAGAAGATGCTGGCCTCGTCTCGCCTGGCGGAAGCGGCGGACCGGCACGGCTTCATCGTCGCCGCGCCCGACGCCGGCATCCCGGTCGAACGGGGATTCGTGTGGAACATTCCCGGCGTCCCGACCATCACCGGCGCGGTTCCCGGCCCCAACGACGCCGACGATGTCGCCTATCTGACGACCGCAATCCGGGTGCTCGCGGATCAGGGCTGCGTCGATGACAGCCGCGTCTATGCCACGGGTCTGTCGGGCGGCGGACGGATGACGTCCTGGCTGGCATGCGTCGCCGCCGACCGGTTCGCCGCTATTGCGCCTGTCGTGGGCCTGCGCGCCGGAAATCCGCGCAAGGACCGACCGGAAGAGCCCGACCCCGCCACCTGCCGTCCCTCGCGCCCCATGCCGGTCATCGCCTTCGCCGGCGACGCGGACACGACCAATCCGATTCAGGGCGGGGGCGCGGGCTATTGGCATTACACCATGCACGCCGCCGAACAGCGCTGGGCCCAGATCAACGGCTGCACACAAATCCGCGACACCCGCTGGGTCTCCGACACGGTCTATGAAGAAGGTTACGCGGCCTGCCGCGACGGCGCGGACGTTGTGGGGCGCATCACCGCCGGCGGCGGCCACAGCTGGGTCGCCGACAACGACGCCCTCTGGGCCTTCTTCGCCCCGCGCACCCGACCGCAGCGCTGAGACAGTCACAGCCGCAGACCTTACGCCCGCCAAATCGCGAGGCCCCAATCGGCCTCAAGTCGCGCCACGCGCGGTAGGCCCAGCAAACAAAAAGACCCGGCGGTTTCCCGCCGGGCCTTTCCGATATTCAGCAAATGCCGAAAGTCAGATCTTACTTGATCTGGACCTTGGCGCCGGCTTCCGTCAGCTTCTTGGCGACTTCGTCGGCGTTTTGCTTGGAGACGTTCTCGACGACGTTCTGCGGAGCGCCTTCGACCAGGTCCTTGGCTTCCTTCAGACCCAGGTCCGAACGCACGCCACGGACTTCCTTGATCACGTTGATCTTCTTGTCGCCACCGTCCAGCAGGACGACGGTGAATTCGGTTTGCTCTTCGGCAGCTTCAGCCGGAGCACCGCCACCGGCAGCCGGAGCAGCCATGGCGACGGGAGCAGCGGCGCTGACGCCCCACTTTTCTTCAAGCAGCTTCGACAGTTCAGCGGCTTCGAGAACGGTCAGAGCGGACAGGTCTTCGACGATCTTGGCGAGGTCAGCCATTGTCAGTGTTCCTTCGGAGGATTGGTTTTAGAGAGTGATGCAGAGATGAAAGGCTGGGCCGCTTACGCGGCTTCCTTGGTGGCGTAGGCGTTGAACACGCGAGCCAGCTGACCGGCGGGTGCTTGCAGCACGCCGGCGATCTTGGTCGCAGGCGCGTTGAGCAGGCCGATGAGTTGGCTGCGCACTTCGTCGAGCGTCGGGAGCTTGGAAAGAACTTCCACGCCCTTTTGGTCGACGACGGTGTCGCCCATGAAGCCGCCGATGATCTTGAAGCGATCATTGGCCTTGGCGAACTCGGTGGCGACCTTGGCGGCCGTACCGGGGTTCTCGGAATAGGCGATGCCCACGGGACCCTTGAACAGGCCGTGGAATTCGCTGCCTTCTTCGGCTTCGAGCGCCTTCAGCGCCAGGCGGTTCTTGACCACCTTGAACGCGCCGCCTTCTTTACGAAGACGACCACGCAGATCTTCCATTTCCGCAACGGTCAGACCCAGGTTTTGGGTCACGACCACGGAGCCGGCGTCGGCGAATACGCCCTTGAGCGTTTCGATCGACTCGGCTTTTTGAGCGCGGTCCATTGCGGACTCCAGTCTTGGTATTCGCCGCCGGGCTTATTCCCGACGACGGATTGGCCAAAGCGCCGTGCATCGCTGCAAAGCGTTCAAGCCGGTCGTATTGTCCGAAGGATGCGTCTGACGGCGTCCGTCCCGGAATGCGGGCTGACAGCGCAGGGTCGCGTCCCCATCTCCCCACGGCGTCAGAGGGCTCTCTGACAGTTATGGCCTGGGTGACCCCCACGCCCCGAAGTTCTCGGACAGGACCGTCAAAGGAATGAACCTGTGACGGGAAGCGGCGCTCTTACAGGGACAGATCACAGAAATCAAGGCGCGGATCGCATGGCGTATGAACTCTACTACTGGCCGACCATCCAGGGACGGGGCGAATTCGTCCGTCTGGCGCTGGAGGCCGCCGGCGCCGACTATGTCGATGTCTCGCGCCAGGACGATGGCGAGGCGATGATGAAGTTGATGGCCGACGCCGCCAACCCGCCCTTCGCCCCGCCCTTCGTGCGCCTGGGCGACCGCACCGTCGGACAGGTCGCGGCCATCCTGTCCTGGCTGGGTCCGCAACTGGGCCTCAGCCCGAACGGCGACAGCGACCGCGCCTGGCTGAACCAGATACAGCTGACCTTCGCCGACCTGGTCGCAGAGGCCCACGACACCCACCATCCCGTCGATCTGATGGCCTATTACGGCGACCAGAAAACCGAGGCCGCCCGGCGCGCCGAGGGCTTTCGCAAGGAACGGATCGCCAAGTTCCTGGGCTGGGCCGAACAGGTTCTGGACCGAAACCCGCATGGCTCGGACTGGATGGTCGATGCGCAACTGACCTTTGCCGACCTGTCACTGTTTCAGGTGGTCGAAGGTCTGAGCTACGCCTTTCCCAAGGCGTCGGCGCGTGTCCTGAAGACGACGCCCCATGTGATCGCCGTGCGCGACCGCGTCGCCGCCCTGCCCCGCATCGCCACCTATCTGGCCAGCGAACGCCGCATCCCCTTCAACGCAGACGGCATCTTCCGCCGGTATCCCGAACTGGACGACTGAGGTCGTTCAATCTTCCAGGGGCGTGGCGTCGAAGTCGCGGATCAGGGCGGCCAGGTCCGGTTCGTGCACCAGGTCCGCCGCCTCGCTTAGGCTCATCCAGCGACGCTCGCGCTGATGCGCTTCAGGCCAGGCTCCCAGCTGGACCAGCACTTGAAGCGGATAGACCGAGACCACGCACTGGCGCACGCCGCCGTCCTTCAGACCCTTGGCGTAACGGAAGACGCCGATGGAGATCTGGTCCATCTCGCCGCGCACGCCGGCTTCTTCCATGGCCTCCTGGGCGGCTGCCTCGGGATCGGTCTTGCCGACCATCCGGCCGCCCTTGGGGATGACCCAGCGACGGGTCTCGCGCGAGGTGATCATCAGGATCTGACGACCCTCGTCCGTCAGCCTCCACGGCAGGGCGGCGACCTGACGGGTCTCGGATCGCGCGGTGCGTTTGACGCCCGA
This sequence comes from Brevundimonas sp., assembly GCF_046295075.1. Classification (GTDB taxonomy): domain Bacteria; phylum Pseudomonadota; class Alphaproteobacteria; order Caulobacterales; family Caulobacteraceae; genus Brevundimonas. Next base: position 58,025 of record NZ_JBKBOC010000014.1, read on the forward strand.
CGCCATCAGGCGCGGTTCCGAGAGGGTCGGGTCTTGAGACAGGCCATGCGACGTTTTGCACCAGCGAAAGGATCAGCCCGTTCCAAAGGTGATCGCGCCGCCTGCGTCAAGCGAACTGACGCAGGCGTCCTATTTTTCGCCGGGCGCCTTCGCATCGGGATCTCCCAGGACGTCCTGACGATACAGCATCGTGATCAAGGTGTGCAGCACCAGGGCAAGCGGCGTGGCGAACAACACACCCAGCGGCCCAAACAGGGTGCCGATCCCCACCACGGCGAAGATGCCCAGCACGACCGGCAGGTTGGCCACGTTCTTCTGCACCATCGGCGTGATGAAGTTGCTCTCCAGCTGGGACACCACGACATAGAGGGCCAGTGTCATCAGGGCGGTCTCCCACCCTTGGGTCGCCCCCACCAGAACCGCCGGAATGGTCGACACGATGGGTCCGACGATGGGCACGAACTGCGCAAGGCCCGTCAGCAGCCCAAGGCCCAGCGCCGAGGGCACGCCGATGATCGCCAGACCCACGCCCGTCAGCGTGCCGACGAGCACCATCGAGAACAGTTGCGCCTTCAGCCAACCCTTCAACGCCTTGCCGCAGCTGTTCAGCACCTCGCGCAGACGGGCCCGACGGTCCATCGGAACCATCGACAGCAGACCCTCGCGCGACTTGGCCGGCTCGATGGCCAGGAACACGCCGGCGACGATGACGAGAACCAGGGTCGTCACGCCCGAGGCGAAGCCCAGGGCGAACTTTTGCGCCACCTGCAAGGCCTGGCCCGCCCGATCGCCCAACCCCTGCAGTTGCTCGAACAGTTGGGCGGCGTAGGGCTGGGCCTGGATCCAGGACTGCACCTGATCCCAGCCTTGCGGCACAACGGCCGACAGAGCCACGACCTGCTCGGTGATCTGGGCGCCGAAAAGGGTCAATATCCCCGCCAGCACGGCGACCACGATTACCAGCGACAGAAACACCGCCAGCGGATCCGGCGCCTTCAGCCAGCGCACGAGAGGATCGGCCAAGGCGCGAAGAACCACAGCGACGACGATGGCTCCGAAGATCAGCAGCCACAGAGTCTGCAAGGTCACGATCAGTTGGACGGCGAAATAGGCCGAGACCAGCACGATAGCGCCGAACGCCAGTCGCCCCTTCCACGGATCGCCCCCACCCGAGCCGAGGCCCACATTAGCCTTATCGCCCATCAATCTTCCCAGTCCGAACATATCGCCCCCTTCAAGGTCGCGACAGGAACGCAGGTCGAGCGTGGCCGTTCGCCGCATGCGATAATAAAATCAGTGGGCTTCGGATGACCGCTGATCATAGGCCGTCTGCGCCGCCGCGACCTGGGGCATTTGCGTCTCGGCCCAGTCGATCATCGACTGCATCGCCGCCATCAGGGTGCAGCCCAGCGGCGTCACCGCATAGGTTACGGACACCGGCACGGTCGCCACGACGGATCGCGACACCAGACCGTCCCGCTCCAGCGACTTCAGCGTCTGGCTCAGCATCTTCTGCGATACGCCATCGACCCGGTGCTTTAGCGCATTGAACCGGATCGGTCCCTCGCCCAGCACGATCAGGATCAGAGTGCTCCACTTGTCCGCGATCCGGTCCAGCAACTGCCGCGTTGGACAGTTCGCCGCGAACACATCGCCGCGCGTCCGGGTTTCCTGCGGGTGACCAGGTGTCTGAAAGGTGCCGTCTTGCATGGCCGCACCCCATAGCGCACCTGGTATCCATTGGATACCTAAAGGAGCCTTCCATGAAAGTCGCAGTCCTCGGCGCCAGCGGTCGCGCCGGTTCGGAAATCACCAGGGAACTCGCCGCGCGCGGTCACGCCGTCACCGCCATCGCCCGCAAGCCCGAGGCCATCCCCGCCGCCAACAGCGTCACGCCTGTGGCGGGCGACGCCTCGGACGCCGCTGCACTGGCGGAGCTGATCAAGGGTTCGGACGCCGTCATCAGCGCCCTGCACTTCGACGTGCCGGCCGAGACCCTGCTGAACGCGCTCAAGACCGCCGGCGTGCCTCGCCTGCTCGTCACCGGCGGCGCCGCCAGCCTGGAGGTCGCGCCCGGCGTTCGCCTGATCGACACGCCCGAGTTCCCCGAGGAATGGAAGGCTTTCGCCCAGGGCGGCATCGTCTTCTTGGACGCCCTGCGCCACGAGACGGAGATCGACTGGACCTTCTTCTCGCCCGCCGCCGTGATCGAGGAAACGCCCCGCCTGGGCCATTTCCGCACCGGAACCGACCAACTGGTTGTGGACGACAAGGGCGACAGCAAGATCGGCTTCTCGGACTACGCCATCGCCATGGTCGACGAGCTGGAAAACCCCCAGCACAGCCGCGCCCGCTTTACGGCCGCGTATTGAGTATCCCGGGACGCCGCTGCTCATCGCAGGTCTGATGTCTGACGGCTTGGCTGCGGGATCGATGCCCGCCGCCGAGACGCCAACCAACGGCGGCACCGCGCCACAGATGCGACACATATCGGCGTTCAACCTTGGCCTTGACAGAGGGGGCTTTGGAGGGGACCGCCATGAAGACCATATTGATCGCTGCAGGCGTCTTGGCGCTTTCGCTGATCGCCGGCGCAGCCAGCGCCATGACGGTGCAGGAGTTCCTGACGACCGCCAACGCCATCCCCCAGAACCCGACGGCCCTGCTGCGCTCCGACACGCGCCGGCTGATGGCCGAGTTCCGCGGCGCCGTCCGCACGGTTCGGACCGAACAGACCGCGGCCACGACGGCGGGACGTTCGCCTGCGACCTGCATGCCGGACAAGGTCGGCTTATCGCCGAACCAGATCCTGGCCCGCTTCAACGCCATCCCCGCCGCGCGTCGCAACATCAGCGTGACCCAGGCGATGCGCGAATGGATGGCGGCGGAGTACCCTTGTCCATAAGGCCAGATGGATCGACGATCCTTCGCAGGACGGACGAAATCCGATTGAAGAATTCCGGTTCGTCCCCAGCCCGAACGATCTGTCCACGGCGCAGGCGGCGTCCCCGTCTGACGCAGGCGCGTGAGAGGGCTAAAGCGTTAATCGATGAACGCCTTCGCCCCCATGCCCTTCTCGTCCTCGCCCATGGAAAACGGCGGCGTCAGTTCGATGCCGCACAATCTGGAGGCCGAGCAGGCGCTGCTGGGCTCGCTGATGTTCGACAACGCCGTGTTCGAGCGGCTGAACGACCGGCTGCGCGGGGTGCATTTCTACGAACCCTTCCACCAGCGGCTGTTCGACGCCGTCGAGGATCACATCCGCCAGGGCATGCTGGCCGAGCCCACCATTCTGATGGAGCGGTTCAAGCAGGATCCGGCCTTCCAGGAGTTCGGCGGCCTGCGCTACCTCGCCGATCTGGTCGATCGGGCGCCCCCCGCCGCCAACGCCCCCGACTATGCCCGCGTCGTCTATGACCTGGCCCTGCGCCGCGACCTGATCCGCATCGGCGGCGAGATGATCAAGGAGGCGCCCAATCCCGAGACGCCCGCGGACGAACAGATCGAACAGGCCGAACAGACCCTGTATTCGCTGGCCGAGACGGGCAAGCCGTCGTCCGGTTTCGTCAGCTTCTCCAACGCCTTGTCCGGCGCCGTTCAGATGGCGGCCGAAGCCTATCAGCGCGAAGGCAAGCTGGCCGGCCTGGCCACCGGCCTGAACGATCTGGACCGCAAACTGGGCGGCCTGCACCCCTCCGACCTTCTGATCCTCGCGGGCCGTCCGTCGATGGGCAAGACGGCCCTAGCCACCAACATGGCCTTCAACGTGGCCCGCGCCTATCAGTGGGAGCCCACGCCGGAGGGTCGCAAGACCGTCAACGGCGGCGTGGTCGCCTTCTATTCGCTGGAAATGAGCGCCGAACAGCTGGCGATGCGTATCCTGGCCGACGCCTCGGGCGTGTCGTCGGACAAGCTGCGCAAGGGCGAGATCGACGCCACCGACTTCGGCAAGCTGCGCGACGCGGCGGTCGAGATCGGCGAGGCTCCGCTCTACATCGACGCCACCGGCGGCCTGTCCATGTCCAAGCTGGCCGCGCGCGCGCGCCGTCTGAAGCGGATGGAACACGGGCTGGACCTGATCATCGTCGACTACCTGCAACTGGTCACGACCGGCAACGCCGGCGGCCAGAAGAACCGCGTGCAGGAAGTGTCCGAGATCACCGGCGGGCTGAAAGCCCTAGCCAAGGAACTGTCGGTGCCGATCATCGCCCTGTCGCAGCTGTCGCGTCAGGTGGAGCAACGCGATGACAAACGCCCCCAACTGTCCGACCTGCGCGAATCCGGCTCGATCGAGCAGGACGCCGACTGCGTGATGTTCGTCTATCGCGAGAGCTACTACCTGGGCCGCGCAGAACCGCGCGAAGGCACCGAAGAACACCTGCAATGGCAGCAGGACATGGACCGCCTGCAAGGCCAGGCCGAGGTCGTCATCGGCAAGCAACGCCACGGCCCCATCGGCATCGTCAAACTGGCCTTCGACGCCGACACGGTCCGCTTCGGCAACCTGGCGCACGGCTATGAAGAGGTCAGCTACGAGTAGGCGGCTGTTCCATCGGCCGGAACTTGGCGCATAAGGGCGCGATGACTGTATCTGTCCCCGCCCCCGCCGTCCTTTCCGTCGATCTCAGCGCCCTGGCGCGGAACTACCACACGCTGGGCGCCGTCAGCGGCCAGCCGGTGCATCCGGTGGTCAAGGCGGACGGCTATGGGCTGGGGGCGCAGGCGGTGGCGACGCGTTTGATGGCGGAGGGGGCGCGGACCTTCTTCGTGGCGCGGGCGGCCGAGGGGGTGCGGCTGCGGGCCGCGCTGGGGCCGCAGGGCTCTGGTGGACCGGTCATCTATGTTCTCGACGGATGCCACGGCGACGACGCCGAGAGGCTGAAGGCGGCGGACCTGCGGCCAGTGCTGAACCATCCGGCGCAGATGCAGGCCTGGGCGGCGGCGGGCGGCGGGACGTGCGGTCTGCAGATCGACACCGGAATGAACCGGCTGGGCGTCCGGCCCGAAGATGCGCCCGAGGCCTTCGACGGCCTGGCCCTGGTCCTGACCCACCTGGCCTGCGCCGACGAACCGGCCAATCCGATGAACCGGCGCCAGCGCGACGCCTTTGCGGGCGTGGTGGATCGCTATCCGGGCGTAATCCGGTCTTTCGCCAACTCCAGCGGTTGTTTCCTGGGTCCCGATTTCGCCTTCGATACCGTGCGGCCGGGCATCTGCCTGTACGGCGGCGGACCGGAGGGGCGGCCGGATACGCGGATCGCCCCCGTGGCTGCGCTGACGGCCCAGGTGCTTCAGGTGCGCGACGTGCCGGCGGGCGAGAGCGTCGGCTATTCGCGCGGCTTCATCGCCGAGCGCCCGATGCGGGTCGCGACCGTGGCGGCGGGCTATGCGGACGGGCTGCTGCGGTCTTACTCGCCCAAGGGCGTGGTCTGGATCTCAGGCGAGACGCGCCCCCTGCTGGGTCGGGTGTCGATGGACGTTTGCGCGGTGGACATCACCGGCCTGGAGGTCGCGGTCGGCGATCCGGTCGAGTTGTTCGGTGCCAACCGCTTGCTCGACGACGCAGCGGCCGCAGCAGGGACCATCAGCTATGAGCTGCTGACCTCGATCACCACACGCGTGCCGCGTCGCTACGTGGATTAGGCGGCCCGCCGGACTTCAGCGCGCATCCTTGACCACCTCGCCGCCCTTGACCACCACGGGCACGGTCTGGAGCGTGGTTACGTCGGCCAGCGGATCGCCGGCCACCGCGATCAGGTCGCCATAACGGCCCACCGATACCGCGCCCACGTCGGCCTCGCGTCCCAGGGCCTGCGACGCATTCCAGGTGGCGGCGCGGATGGCTTCTGCCGGGCTCATGCCATAGCGGACCATGACGGCGAACTGTTCGGCGTTGCGGCCGTGCGGATAGATGGCGGCGTCGGATCCGAACACCATGCGCGCCCCGGCGTCGTGGGCGCGGCGGAAGTTGTCGCGCTGGGCCTGGGCGATCTCGCGGTCCTTGCGCAGATTGTCCTCGGTGACGCCGAACTCGGTGCCCGTCGCCTGGGTGAAGTCGGTGTTGTAGATGTCCATCGACAGCCACGTCCCGTGCTCGCGCGCCAGGCGGATGCCCTCGTCGTCGATCAGCGAGGCGTGTTCGATGGTGTCGATGCCGGCGCGGATAGCCGCCTTGATGCCTTCGGTCCCGTGGGCGTGGGCGGCGACCTTCAGCCCCCACATATGCGCCTCGTCCGCGACGGCGCGCAGTTCGGCCTCGGTCATCTGCTGCTGGCCGGGTTCGGTGTTGTGGGAGAAGACGCCGCCGGTGGCGCACACCTTGATGACCTGGGCGCCGTATTTGCGCACCTCGCGCACGCTGTGACGCGCGGCGTCGGCGCTGTCGGCGTTGTATTCGTTTCGCATTTCCATCGAATGCGGCATGCCGGTGTGGTCGCAATGGCCCCCTGTGGCGCCGAAGGAAACCCCTGCGGGGACGACCCGCGGCCCCTCGACGAAGCCCCCGTCGATGGCCTGGCGCAGGGCGACGTCGGCGAAGGGCGGGCCGCCCAGATTCCGCACCGTGGTGAAGCCGGCCATCAGTGTCGCGCGCGCATGCGGAACCTGCAGGATCGGCTCGAAGTCGTCGGCGAACCGCAGGGCCTCGAACCCGGCGACATAGGGGGTGCCGCCCAGGTGGACATGCATGTCGATCAGGCCGGGCAGCAGGGTCAGGCCCGGCAGGTCCAGACGCTTGGCGTCTGCTGGGAGATCGGCGGGCGCGCGGTCGCCGACAGAGACGATACGGCCATCGGTGATCACCACCACAGGCGCGGCGACATAGACGCCCCGCTCGACATCGACCATGCGGTCGGCGGTGACGACCAGCGTCTCGGCCCAGGCGGCGCTCGCCATCAAGGTCATCGCCAGCGTCGCTGCGCCGGCGACTGCGCGTTTGCAGAGTGTCATGAAAATCCCAATCCCCGTGATCCGCCGATCCTGCCACGGAATCGGCGGAGGGAAATGGGGAAAGCGATTAGAGGCCGGTCGCGGCGGGGACCATCAGCTAGGAGTGCTGACCTCGATCCCCACCGCGCGCCGCGCCTATCTCAGTAGCCTGCGCCCATGGCGGCCAGACCAGCCGTCGAGGCGACGAAGGTCAAGGCGATGGCGCCAAGGATGGCGGCCATCACGGCGTAAAGCACGATGCCGGCGATCAGAATGACGATATAATAGACGACCTTCTTGTCTTCCGGGACCTTCATCAGGATCGGCAGACCCAGGAACAGCAGGACCAGGGTATAGATGCCGCCAATGATCGAGACCCAGCCCAACAGCGGGACGATGTTGAACACGCCTGCGATCCACGAAGCGGTCGAGGCATAGACCGCCAGCTTCATCGCCTGCACGGGATTGGGCGTGCCGCCGAAGCTGGAGGCCAGAGCGTTGATGATCAGACCCAGGATGAAGACGCCGGCCAGCGCCAGTCCATACGACACGATGGCCAGCACCAGGGCGCTGACGATCGAGGCATGGCCGAAGACTAGACTGCCGATCAGGGTCGCGACCGGACCGATGGCGGCCAGGATCATCGCATAGCGCGTGAACAGGCTCTTGTTGGTGGCGAACTCGCCGTCGATACGTAGCCATTCGATCTTGGGCTGAAGCAGGATGCCCTTGACCCTGGCGACGAGCGCCGGATCGACGGCGGGTTGGGATTGGGACGTCGGATCGGTCATGGGCGCCTCGGCTATGGATAGGGTCGGATGTTGACGTTGCGTCGCCTCAAGTAGCAAGGGCGTGCGACAGATTCTCAATACCTTGTTATGGCAAAGGTTGCACCTGCGACCGAAACTGTCGTGGATAAGCCCCATGCGCAGTCGAACAGGCGGCCCAAACCATCCGATCTGCCCCGTCCGATCTGCTAAGGAAGCCCATGGCTCGCGATTCCGCTCTCTATGTCTGTCAGTCCTGCGGCACGGTTCACGGCAAATGGTCGGGCCAGTGCAGTTCCTGCGGCCAGTGGAACACCCTGAGCGAAGAGAGCAATTCAGCTCCGCCCGGAGCGATCAAACCGTCGGCGGCGACCTCGGCCCGGTCGCGTGGCATCCAGTTCGAGACCCTGCAATCCGACACCCCCGAACCGCCGCGCATCACCACAGGCGTCGCCGAGTTCGACCGCGTCTGCGGCGGCGGCGTGGTGCCCGGCTCGGCCATATTGCTCAGCGGCGACCCCGGCGTCGGCAAATCCACCCTGTTGCTGGAGGTCGCGGCCAAGGCGGCGCTGAAGGGATCGCGCGTCGCCTATATTTCGGGCGAAGAAGCGGTGGAGCAGATCAGGGCGCGGGCCAAGCGGATGGGTCTGGCGGACGCGCCGGTCAATCTGGCGGCGGCGACCGCGCTGCGCGAAATCCTGGGCACGCTGAAGCGCGAGCATTTCGACATCGTCATCGTCGATTCGATCCAGACCCTGTGGTCCGACGTGCACGAGAGCGGCCCCGGTTCGATCACCCAGGTCCGGGCCTGCGCCGGCGAAATGGTGCGACTGGCCAAGTCGCAAGGCGTGGCGGTCATCCTGGTTGGCCACGTCACCAAGGACGGCCAGGTCGCCGGTCCTCGCGTGGTCGAACACCTGGTCGACGCCGTCATGACCTTCGAGGGCGAGCGCGGCTATCCGTTCCGCATCCTGCGCGCCGGCAAGAACCGCTTCGGCGCCACCGACGAGATCGGGGTGTTCGAAATGGGCGACAGCGGTCTGCGCGAGGTCGCCAATCCGTCCGCACTCTTCCTGGGCGAGGGCAAGGAACGGGCGCCCGGCGCCGCCGTCTTCGCCGGTATCGAAGGCTCGCGGCCGGTGCTGGTCGAGATGCAGGCCCTGGTGTCCAAATCCGCCTATGGCACCCCCCGCCGGGCCGTGATCGGCTGGGAGACCGGGCGCCTGGCCATGGTGCTGGCCGTGCTGGAGGCCCGCTGCGGTTTCGGCTTCGGCGATCAGGACGTCTATTTGAACGTTGCGGGCGGCTTGCGCATCAACGAGCCCGCTGCGGATCTCGCGGCGGCGGCGGCCCTGATCAGTTCGGCGACAGGCGTCTCCCTGCCGCAGGGCTGCGTCGTCTTCGGCGAGATCGGCCTGTCGGGCGAGGTCCGCAGCGTCGGCCGCGCCGAGGCCCGCCTGCGTGAGGCGCAAAAGCTGGGCTTCGATCAGGTGCTGAGCCCCACCCTGACGGCCAAGACCAAGGGCGTGAAGGTGACATCGGTGACGCGTCTGACAGATGTGGTCGAACGAATCTCGCAGAACCGCTATTAGACCCCGGTAGCAACTGCAGGATCCCGAACGCGTGACCGGATACGACGTCTTCGCCATTGTGGTGATCCTGTTTTCCGTCGCCGCCGGCTGGGTGCGCGGCGGGGTGCGCGAGATCATCACCCTGCTCAGCGCGACCCTGGCCGCCCTTGTGGCGCTGATCAGCCTGCCGTGGACCGCCGGCATCGGCCGGTCGTTCGTGGATCCCGAATGGGCCGGGTCGATCCTGGCGGCCGTCCTGACCTTCTTCGTCGTCTATTTCGGCCTGCGCCTGGTCGGCTCGATGATCTCCAAGAGCGCCAAGGACAATCCGCATCTGGGCGGCGTCGATCGCGTGTTCGGCCTGCTGATCGGGGGCATCCGCGCCCTGGTCCTGATCGGCGCGGTGCATCTGGTCGTGGTGGCGGCCCTGCCGGGCGAGCGGACGCCGCGCTGGCTGACAAATGCGGCCCTCTATCCGGTCAGCGCCATGGGCGCCCGCGCCATCCAGATCGTCCTGCCCAGCCTCGGGCGTGGAGCCGACGCGATCACTCCGGTGGTCGATTCGTCCGTACGCAGGGGGTTTTCGGACGACGAAGCCTTGCCCCGGACGCAATCAGAGCCTAACTCGCCGCGCGAAGCCGCCCCTTAAGTTTCCCCGGTCATCGGAGCCCCACGATGCGCCACCATATCGCCGATCCCGTCGTTCACCGCGAGCACTGGCGCGAGCCGGAGGACGACCAGCTGCGGCTGGAGTGCGGCGTCTGCGGCGTCTGGGGGGCGGACGAGGACGAAGGTTCGGCCATCGTCGCCCTGGGCCTGCACGCCCTGCAGCATCGCGGCCAGGAAGCCTGCGGCATCGCCAGCGTCAAGGATGAGCGTTTCCACACCGAACGCCACCAGGGCCTGGTTGGCGAGGCCTTCGGCGGCGCCGACCTGATGACCCGCATGCCCGGCCGCGCAGCCGTGGGCCACACCCGCTATTCCACCGCCGGCGGCAGCTTCCTGCGCAACATCCAGCCGATGTTCGCCGACCTGGACCAAGGCGGCATCGCCATCGCCCACAACGGCAACCTGACCAACTTCAAATTCCTGCACAGCCAGCTGGTCAGCGAAGGCGCCATCTTCCAGTCGACCTCGGACTCCGAAGTCATCCTTCACCTGATCGCGCGCAGTCGCAAAGCCAAGATCGTCGACCGCTTCATCGACGCCCTGGCGCGGATCGAGGGCGGCTACGCGCTGGTCGCACAGACGCGCACCAAGATGATCGGCGCGCGCGACCCGCTGGGCATCCGGCCGCTGGTGCTGGGTCAGGTCGGCGAGGCCTGGGTGCTGGCGTCCGAGACCTGCGCCCTGGACATGATGGGCGCCACCTTCGTCCGCGACGTCGAGCACGGCGAGATCGTGGTCATCGACGACAGCGGCCTACGTTCGCTCAAGCCCTTCCCCGCCCGCGTCGCCCGGCCCTGCCTGTTCGAATACGTCTATTTCTCGCGCCCGGATTCGGTCGTGAACGGCCGCTCGGTCTATGAGGTCCGCAAGGAGATGGGTCGGGGCCTGGCCCGCGAGCTGGGCGTCGACGCCGACATCGTCGTGCCGGTGCCGGATTCGGGCGTGCCCGCAGCCCTCGGCTACGCCCAGGAAAGCGGCATTCCCTACGAGATGGGCATCATCCGCAGCCACTATCTGGGCCGCACCTTCATCCAGCCCAGCCAGGGCGCCCGGCAAAAGGGCGTGCGTATGAAGCACAGCCCGAACAAGTCGGCCCTTGCCGGCAAGCGTGTCGTCTTGATCGACGACTCCATCGTGCGCGGCACCACCTCCCTGAAGCTGGTTCGCGCCGTGCGCGCCGCCGGCGCGACCGAGGTCCATCTACGCTCGGCCAGCCCCCAGATCCTCTTCCCCGACTTCTACGGCATCGACATGCCGGAGCGCGCCCAACTGCTGGCCGCCAACAAGACGCTGGAAGAGATGCGCGACCTGCTGGAGGTCGATTCGCTCGGCTTCCTGTCCATCGACGGCCTGTATCAGGCGATGGGCGAGACCGGTCGCAACAACGCCGCACCCCAATTCACCGACCACTATTTCACCGGCGACTATCCCACCCGCCTGCTGGATCGCGAGATCGAGGAAGGCGGCCGCGAGTTCGGCGCCAAACAACTGTCGCTGCTGGTCAGCGCCTGACGGACCTCAACCCTGATCCTGGGCCGTATGGAACAGGCGGATGATCTGAACCTGGCCGCCGTTATCGCCGTCGGTCAGAGCGTAGACGATCAGGTATGGCGCGCCGGTGACCAGCTTCTCATACGTCCCTGGCTGCTTGCCCGGTCGCCCGATGGGCCGCTTGGCCAGCTTTTCCGTCGTCTCGATGATTCTCAACTCGATCCGCTGAGCGGCGACCAGATTTCGCTGCGCCAGATAGTCGATGGCATGGGTCAGTTCGAGCAAAGCCCGCCGCGACCAGACAACGGCGCGCATCAGGATTCGTATTTGGCGATAGTCTCGCGAATCCGACGCATGGCCTCATCGTGCGAGACGACATCGCCATTGCGAAAATCTTCCAGGCCCTGCTCGACGGCCGCCATCATTTCCAGCTCACGATCGACGTAGCCCGAGATGGCGCGTTCAGCGAGAAAGGACTGCGTTCGCTGGGTCTTCTCGGCGAGCAGCCCTAGTCGCTCCTTGAGCGTCCCGCTCATGCGGACAGTGACGGTCGTGCTGGCGGCCATGGCGGAATGCTCCTGTGCACATCTGAACACAGGATAACACATTGACCCGTCGCATCGCCACTCCTACCACCCCGTAATGACTGAAGCCCTGCCCCTGAACGACCGTATCGCCCTCGTCGTCGGCGCCTCGCGCGGCATCGGCTATGAGAGCGCCCTGGCCCTGGCAAAGGCGGGCGCGCACGTCATTGCGACCGCTCGCACCCAGGGCGGCCTGGAAGAACTGGACGACGCCATCCTCGCCGCCACAGGCCGCCACGCGACCCTGATCCCGTTCGACCTGGTGGACGGCGGGGCCATCGACCGACTGGGCGGGGCCATCTTCGAACGGTTCAAGAAGCTGGACATATGGGTCCACGCCGCCGCCACCATGGGACCGTCGGGCCTGACGCCGGTGTCCCACGCCGACCCGCGCGAGTTCGCCAAGATCGAGAAGACCAACTTCACCGCCGTCTATCGCCTGATCCGCTCGCTGGAACCGCTGCTGCGCGCCTCGGACGCCGGTCGCGCCATCCACTTCACCACCAGCGTCGCCAGCGCGCCCAAGGCCTTCTGGGGCATGTACGCCGCGACCAAGGCCGGGGCCGAGGCCCTGGTGAAGGCCTGGGCCGACGAGATCGAGAGCACGCCTGTCCGCGTCAGCATCGTCGATCCCGGCCGCATGCGCACCGCCATGCGCGCCCAGGCCTATCCGGGCGAAGACCCGTCCGGCCTGCCCCACCCGTCCGAGATCGGGCCGCTGGTCGTCGATCTGTCTAGAGGCGACGCCACGCCCCCGCTGACGATCCGGTTCCGCGACTGGAAGGCCGGACCGACGGTTGAGGCGCTGGTCTAGGCGCGCCTGGTTACGGCCGCGCCGCCGAAAACGACCTGTTTGCGCATCTCGTCGCCGAACAGACCATAGAGCATGGGAAGCTCGGGCCGGCTGGCCTGATCCAGGGCGGCCAGGTGTTGTGGAGACAGCGCGAGGCTGACGGCGCTCATATTGTCCTTCAGCTGCGCGACCCGGCTGACCCCCATAAGAACTGTGTCCACGGCGGGTCGGGACAAGACCCAGGCCAGAGCGACCTTGGCGGGGGATTGGCCGATCTCGGCCGCCACCGTTTTCAGGACATCCACGATCTTCCAATTGCGGTCCGTGAACAGGCTGTCGCCAAATGGATTCGCGCCGTCCAGCCGCGCGCCGTTCGCAGCCTGGCTCTCACCGTTCGCGGCCTCGCTCGGCAAACCCCCTGCACGTGACGGCGCCGCCTCGACCGTCGCTCGATCATACTTCCCGGTCAGAAGGCCATAGGCCAAGGGGCTCCACGGCATGATGCCCAGACCTGTGTCCTGTGCCAGGGGCGCGTGTTCGGCCTCGATCTCGCGACTGACCAGAGAGTAGAAATATTGCAGAGCGATTGGGCCTGACTGGCCGCGCGCAGCCGCCAGGGTTACGACACGCGCGACATACCATGCGGGCGTGTTCGACATGCCCCAGTAGCGAATCTTGCCCGACTGGACGAGGGCGGACATCGTCGCCAGCAACTCTTCTGGGGGCGTGATCGAGTCCCAGACGTGAATCCAGTAAAGATCGATATAGTCAGTCTTCAGCCGACGCAGCGAGCCTTCCAGCGCGGCATGGATATGTTTGGCGCCGTTGCCTCCCATGTGCGGACCCTGCCCCGCCGCAAAGCCGGCCTTGGTCGCCACCACCAGTCGGTCGCGACAACCACGATCGGAGATGATCTCACCCAGCATGGTCTCTCCGGCGCCTCCGGCATAGACATCGGCCGTGTCGATCATATTGCCGCCGGCTTCGACATAGGCGTCGAACACAGCCTCGGCTTCAGGCCGCGCCATGCCCCAGCGCGCGACACCAAAGGTCATGGTGCCCAGCGCAAGCGGGCTGACGGCCAAGCCCGAGCGGCCAAGGGGACGGTATTGAGTAAGAGGCATGAGACGATTCCTGTCTTTTCGTCTCCTAAAGTGGACACCGGAAGCGTTGAGCAGTAGCGCCAGTTTCCCACAAGGCCTTTTGAGCAGAGTTCAACAATGGACCGTGACGCCTGGAATGATCTGGCGATCTTCGCCGCCATCGCCGAGGCAGGCGGCTTTACCAAGGCCGGCGTCGTTCTAGGCGTGTCCGCCTCTGCGCTCAGTCACCGTATGCGCCGGATGGAGGCGCGGATGGGGGTTCGGCTGCTGAACCGGACCACCCGAAGCGTGGGTATGACCGAGGCCGGCGAAAGCCTGCTGGCCAGTCTTCGCCCCGCCATGGGTGAGATTGACGCCGCCCTCACTCTACTGGGCAGCGACCGCGCACGACCTGCAGGACGGGTCCGGGTCAGCGCGCATCGTTCTGCGGCGTTCGGCCTGATCCTGCCGCGCCTCAACCGGTTCGCCGACGATTATCCCGAGATCACCGTGGAGGTGGTCGTCGATGACGGCTTGGTGGACATCGTCCGCGCCGGACTGGACGCCGGTATCCGACGCCTGCCGTCACTGGAGCAGGACATGGTGTCGGTCCGGCTGGACGACGGGGTGCACGTGACCATGGCGGCGTCGCCCGCCTACCTTCTCGCCCACGGCGTTCCGCAAACCCCTCGGGATCTGAAACGCCATCGCTGCATCAACTATCGCCTCCCGACCGCCGGCTCGCTCTATCGTTGGACGTTCGAGCGGGACGGCCAGACCACGACCATGGATGTGCCCAGCAGCCTTGTGACAAACGACATCGACATGTTGTGCGAGGCGGCGGCGGCCGGATTGGGCGTGGCCTGTATTCTTGAGCCCCAGGCAGCGCCCTGGCTGGCTTCAGGCGCCCTAGTCAGCGTGCTGGACGCGTGGCGCCCCAGATTGCCGCCCAACTACCTCTATTATGCGGGGCGTCGAAACCTGCCTCCGGCGTTGCGCCTTTTCATCGATGCGATGAAAAGGCCGCTTCACGACTGATCGCGGTCAGTGCCGAGCCGCTTAGGGCAGATGCGCCAGAACCCGCAACCAGCCCTCGGCCTGAGCCAAGTCGATGGCCTCGAACAGCGGGATCGCCAGCAGGAAGACCAGGCCGTCGCGGATGGTCGTCAGGAAGAAGGACGGCCGCACCGACAGTTCCGCCTCGTCGCGCCACAGCGCGAACTTGGGCCAGAAACGCGGCGTCCGGGCCTTGTATGTCGCGTATTCAGTCCCGAAAGTCGCGCCCAGCCAAGCTTCTTCACGTCGAACGGTCAGGTAGAAGACCGCCAGCGACGCCAGGGTGAACAGCACCGCCAGGGTCAGGCTGCCGCTCTGGGCGCCGATCCCGAACGCGCCGAAGAAGCTGAAGATATAAAGTGGATTGCGGCTGATCGAATAGGGACCGCGCGACACGATCTCGGCCTTCTTGCGCCCGCCGATATAGAGCGAGCACCAGGCGCGCCCAACGATGGCGAAGACGATGGCGGCTAGGCCCATGGCCTCGACGCCTTCATGCAGCGGACTGTCCACGCCAGTGAGGGATTGGGACACCATAGTCAGGGCGACCAGGCCGAGAAGAGCGACGAGAACCGCCGCCTTTCGCACCTTTTGAACCGCCTGAAGATCAAAAATCTGTGTCGTGGTCATGACGCACTCCAATGCGTCAAAACCCAAGCGCCGCTTTCCCCAGCGGGGCAAGCGCTATGTTTGCGAGCGAAAATCGGTCTCGCAAAAGTGGCAGACGACGTCTGACTCAGTCCTCGTAGGACAGCTCTTCGGATGCAGGGCGGATCGGCTCTGGCAGCTCTGGCGGTGTCGAGTCGGCGTAGGTGAGATAGTCGCGCCACACGACGTGGGTACGCTCTCGCGTCATGTCGATGCGGCAACGCAGAGCCGCCACGTTGCGGATCGAACCGCCGTTCCACTTGTCGTACACGCCCTTGCAGACAAGGTCGGCGTAGGCAGTCCACGCCGCCTGGGCCTGATCCAGATAGGCGCGTTGCGACAACGAAACCGTAGCTTTCCCCGCCCCCTGATCCGCGGCGTCCGCGTTTCGGCGGGCGGCGACGAGATAGTGATCCATCCGTTCCACCTCGCGCGACAGGTCACGCGATGCGCAGGCATTGATGGCCAGCGTGTCCTGCGCCTTCGCGCAATCGGCGGGCAGATGATCGGGGGACTGGCTGACCAGAAGGAGCGAAACAATTGCGAAGAGCATACCGGGTTCCGAGACTGAGGCACCGCACCAGCTTCACACGCCTCGCCCCATCTCGAAAGACGGTTCACAGCCCTTCTAGAATATCCGCCAACTCCGCCGGCCAGATCGTTTCGGTCGAGGCGCGAATGTCGATGAGGCTCCACCAGCGATGCGCCACAAGAACGTCCCGCTCTTCCTCAGTGAAGCCGGCGGACGATGGATCGAAAGCCTCGGTGCGCAGCAGGAAGAACCGCTGATCCACATCAGCCATGCGGCCGTCGGGCAGGCGGAAACTGACGCGGACCTGGGCGACCTGGGGGCCGGGATCGGCGACGACCAGTCCCGTCTCCTCGAACAGTTCGCGACGAGCGGCGTCTTCATAGGTCTCGCCCGGCTCGCAGCCGCCGCCCGGCGTGGCCCAGAAGGCCGTGCCGGCCAGAGGCCCTTGGGAAAAGACGAAGTGCAACAGCAGCACCCGCCCCTGCCCGTCCAGGATCAGCCAGCGCGAGGTCGGCCGGTCGGGAAGGACGGGCCCGACCGCGTCGGTCACGCCGTCACTTCTTGGCGCCGCCCTTTTGGCCCGTACGAATCCGGCCGGAACGCGAGACCTGACGGGCGCCGCCACGGGCGCCCTTCTGGACCGCGATGGACGAGCCGGCCTTCTTCGAGGCGCTGGATTTCAGCCCGGCCAATATCTTGGGCTGGGCCTTGCGAGTCTTCTTCTGCTCCAGCGCCTTGCCGGGCAGCTTGGACAGGGCCTCTTCCTTCTCGGCCTTCTTGATCACCCGGCGCGGCGCGGTCTTGGCGTCGCCCTTGTAGCGTTCCGGTCCCGACTTGGCGCCGCCTTCGGCATAGGGGTTCACGCCGCTGGACTTGACGTTCAGGCGGATTGGCGTGCCCGGCAGGTCGAAGCTCTCGCGGATCGAGTTGACCAGATAGCGCTTGTAATGCTCGGGCATCGACTCGGCGCGGTTGGCCATCAGCACGAAGGTCGGCGGACGGGCCTTGGTCTGGGCGATGTATTTCGGCTTGATCCGCTTGCCGTCCACGGCGGGGGGCGGGTGCCGCTGGGTGGCCATGGACAGCCAGGTGTTCAGATCCTTGGTCTTCACCTTGACCGACCAGGTGTCATAGGCCTGAAGCACGGCCGGCATCAGGCGTTCGACGCCGCGCCCGCTGTGCGAGGACAGCACCACGAAGGGCGAACCCTTCAGCTGGGGCAGCTTGTCCTCGGCCATGCCCTTCAGCTTGGCCATGCGCGCCTGGGGCTCTTCTTCCAGATCCCATTTGGACGCGACATAGACCAGGGCGCGGCCTTCGCGCTCGACCAGGTCGGCCAGCTGCAGGTCCTGGGTGTCGAAGGCGTCGTCCTTGTCCATCATCAGGATGACGACTTCGGCGAAGGTGATGGCCCGGATGGTGTCGGCGACCGACAGCTTCTCCAGCTTCTCCTGCACCCGCGCCTTGCGACGCATCCCGGCCGTGTCGACCAGGCGGATGTTCTTGCCCTCGAACTGCCAGTCGACCGAGATGGAGTCGCGGGTGATGCCCGCTTCCGGCCCGGTCAGCAGGCGGTCGTCGCCGATCAGACGGTTGATCAGGGTCGATTTGCCCGCGTTCGGACGACCGATGACGGCGATACGGATCGGCTTGTCCGGTTCGTCGATCTCTTCGATGAAGATGTCTTCGGACGCCGCGCGGATGGCCTTGTATAGGTCGGCCATGCCCTCGCCGTGCTCGGCCGAGATGGCGACGGGTTCGCCGAAGCCCAGGGCGTGCGCCTCGCCCACGCCGCCGCCGCTCTCGCGGCTCTCGGACTTGTTGGCCAGCAGAATGATGGGCTTGTGGACCTTGCGCAGGCGCTCGGCGAAAATCCGGTCCAGCGACGTCACGCCTTCGCGAGCGTCCATCATGAACATGACCAGTTCGGCGTCGTCCAGCGCGGCCTCGGTCTGCTCGCGCATCCGGGCTTCCAGGCTGTCGTCGGTGACATCCTCGTAGCCGGCCGTGTCGATCAGCGTCAGATCCATGTCGCCGATGTTGCCGTCGGCATAGCGCCGATCACGGGTCACGCCGGGGCGATCGTCGACCAGCGCGAGGCGCTTGCCGACGAGGCGGTTGAACAGTGTCGATTTGCCCACATTGGGGCGGCCGACGATGGCGACCTTCAGAGCCATGTCGGCTTTCTAGCGTAATTCGGGCTGAAAATCAGCGGATGCAGATCAGCTGACCGTTATCGGTCAGCACGTACAGGGCGCCGTTGTAGGCGGCAGGCGCGATATAGGCGGGCGCGCCCAGCTTCAGGGTCGTCTGCGCGGCGCCGGTCTTGGGATCGAAGGCCACGGCCTCGCCGAACGAGTTTACCATCACCAGGCGGTTGGAGGCCAGCAGCGGACCCGACCATTGCGGCGTCAGTTCGCGATCGAAGAAGCCGAAGAAACCACCTTCCTTGCGGATGCGACCTTCGTTCAGCTCGCGGGTCCAGTAGATCTGGCCCGTGTCGCGGTTGACGGTGATCAGCTGACCCGACTTGGACACAACGAAGACGGCGTCGCCGACCGGCAGGGGCGCGTTCACGCCCGTCACCGGCAGTTGCCACTTGGGTTGGCCCGAACGCAGGTCCAGCGCCGACAGGACGCCGGAATGGCTGACGCCATAGACCATGCCGCGGCTGATGACCGGGCGGCCCGCCACGTCGCGAACTTCCGACAGGGCGCTGGTGCGGCTGGTGCGCGACAGGGTCTCTTCCCACACGGCCTGACCGTTCAGTGCGCTGAGCGCGACAAGCTGGCCCGAAGCGAAGGGCGCGACGACGGTATTGCCGCTGACGGCCGGGCTGGAGGCGCGCATGACGCGCGCCGGCTCGGCGATGCCGCGATAGGTCCAGTCCTGGGCGCCGGTGGCGGCGTCGAAGGCGAACAACTGGCTGTCCACATCGACCACGAACACACGGTTGCCCGACACGGTCGGGGCGCCGTGGATCGGGGCGTCCACCTGTTGGGTCCAGACCACCGCGCCGGTGTTGGCGTCCAGCGCCGACATCGAACGATAGCCCGAGGAGACGAATACCTTGCCGCCGCCCACGGCGACGCCGCCGCCGAAGCCGCCGTTGCGATCACGCTCAGTATTCTTGACGTTGGCCTTCCACAGGACTTCGCCGGTGTCGGCCGACACGGCCGAAACGGTCGATTCGCCGTCCAGCACGAAGATCTTGCCGTCTGCGGCGACGATGGGCGCCATGACGTTGCCGACTTGCGACGAGCCCTCGCCGATGTTGCGCTTCCAAGCGATCTGGAAGTTCGGAGCGGCGATAACGTGCTCGACCAGGTTTTCGGACGTGCCGCCCGGCTGGGTCCACGCCGTGATCGCCTGGGGACCAGGCAGGAAGTAGTCGCGGCCCGACAGGGCGGCCGACGGGGTCAGCGTCTGTTCGAACTCCAGCACCGAAATCCGCTGACCGGCAGAGGCGGTCGCGCCGGCCTCCTCCTGGCCGCCCAGGCCGAAAGGCAGGTTGCGGCGCACGGTGCCGCAGGACGCCATGGTCGCGGCGACGCCGCAGATCAGCGCGACTTTCAGAACTCGGTTCATCTGGGGCGTCCTGTAAGGGGTCGTCACTATTGGGCAACCGGGGCGGCGGCGGGGGCCGCTGCAGGCGCCGAAGGGGTCATCGCATTCGCGGCGCCGGGGGCCGGGGGCGTGGCCTTGGCGGCGGCGTCGATGATGGGCTTGATCGCGCCTGCGGTGCCGGCGTCGATGGATTCCACCGCGATCTGGGCGCGCTGACGCACCGAATCCGGCACGTCCTGACCCAGTTGCAGCAGGACGAAGGCCTCGCGGGCCTCCTTGGTCTTGCCGTGCTGGAGGCGCGCCAGGGCCAGGGCTTCCTGGGCGAAGGCGTGCAGCGGACGGTCGTCTTCGGCCAGCGGCGTCAGGCGGGCCTCGATATCGGCCAGGGGCGCAGTGTCCATGATCAGGAAGGCGGCCTTCAACGCGGGCGGGTCCGACAGCAGCGGATCGCTGGAGGCCTTGGCGGCTTCGTCGAACAGGCGGACGGCGTCGGGGAACTTGTTGGCGCTGACGGCCAGGCCGGCCTGCTGTTGCAGGGCCAGGACCTTGTAGGCGCCGTTGCCTTCCTTGACCGCTTCCCCGAAGGCGGCGCGGGCGTCCATCGGCTTGTCAGCCCGCAGGGCCTCCATGCCGCGATCATAGGCCTCAGCGCCCTTGCCGGCCTTGTTCGTGTTCAGGCTGTCCCAGCCCCACCAGCCCAATGCGCCGATCAGCGCGACAACCAGCACCACGCCGAAAACGGGCAGCCAGGTCTTGGCCAGGCGCTTCACCTTTTCGGAGCGAAGCTCCTCCTCGACCTGCTCGAAGACATCAACCACTGAAACGTCGCCCCAAAATCGCGAAATGCAAACCGGCGCGGACCCTAGAAGGTCGGCTCCCCGCCCGCAACGTCGTCCGTTACTGCGAAGCCGGCTTTTTCGAGAAGTAGGTCTCGACTTCGGCAGGAAAACGGCGGGTTTTCACATCGGCGGCGAAAGCGGCGGCCGCGCGGTCGATCTCTGTGCGCAGATCGGCGTATTTGCGCACGAACCGCGGGGTCCAGTCGAACATGCCCAGCATGTCGTTGATCACCAGCACCTGCCCGTCGCAGGCGGCCGATGCGCCGATGCCGATGGTCGGCGTGTCGATGGCCTCGGTGATCTCTCGCGCCAGCGATTCGGCGACGCCCTCGATGACGATGCAGAAGGCGCCCGCCTCTGCCGTGGCCTTGGCCTCGGCCATCACCCGTTCACGCTCGTAATCGGTGCGACCCTTGGCCTTGAACCCGCCCTCGGCCAGGATCGCCTGGGGTCGTAGGCCCACGTGGCCCATGACCGGTATGCCGCGCTTGACCAGGAAGGCGACGATCTCGGCAAGTTCGATGCTGGTCTCCAGCTTCACCGCCTGGGCGCCCGTTTCCTGCATCACCCGCACGCAGTTGGCGTAGGCGATCTCCTTGCCGCCCTCGTAAGAACCGAACGGCATGTCCACGACCACCATGGCCCGCTTGGCGCCCCGCATGACCGCCTGCCCGTGCAGGATCATCATCTCCAGGGTGACGCCCACCGTATTGGGCAGGCCGTGAACCGCCATGCCAAGGCTGTCGCCGACCAGCAGCACGTCGCAGTGCGGGTCCAGCAGGGCCGCCATCGGCGCGTCATAGGCGGTCAGGCAGACGATCGGCTCGCCGCCCTTGCGACCGGCGATATCGGGAACAGAGATCCGCTTCACGGTCTCCTGCGTTTGAATGGACATCCGGCGGGCCTCCTGTCTGAACGCGGTTCAGATAGGCCCGCCCGCCGGCGAAGTCACCTTCAGACGTCCTGCGACAACCGCGCAGCGCCCGCTGCCAACACCGCAGCCATGGCCCCGGCCACGATCCAGAAGGCCAGAACACCCGTGCCGCTGGACAGATCGACCGAGCCGACGCCCAGGCTGTCCAGTCCTGACTGGGCCGCGCCCTGCGCCGTCGCCGCCGCCGCGCGAAGTCCCTGATCCAGCGTCGTATCGCCGCCAGAGGCGAAGTTCACGTTCAGCCCCTCGCGAATCGCCAGCGTCCCCCCGATCAGCCCGGCCGCCGTCAACGCCAGCACCCGCCAGCGCGACTGCTTCTCCATCCGCGCCTGCAGCGTCGCCAAAAACAGGGCCTCGTCGGCCAGTCGCGGGCTTTGCGCGAACATCCGCTCGATCATCGGATCGAATTCATCAGCCGACATGGATCGACCTCCCGTCGCCCTGCGCCGGTTGAAGCCGCGCGCGAAGTTTATCCAGACCACGTTTGACATGGGATTTCACCGTTCCGAGCGGCAAATTCATGGCCGCCGCGATTTCGGGATGGGACATCCCTGCGCCGTGGCACAGGGACACGCACACCCGCTCGGTTTCGTTGAGCGTCTTGAGCGCTTCGTCCAGATCCATCAGGCCGCCATGATCGACCACGACATCCGCCTGATCCGTCTCGACCTCCGCGACATAGCGGGCCTCCCTGGCGACCCGCTTCAGATAAAGCCGCGCGGCGATCTTCTTGATCCAGCCTGCAAAAGTCCCCTGCCCGCGAAACTCCGAGCAACGCTGGAACCCCTGCAGAAAGGCGTCCTGCGCTACGTCGTCAGACAGGGACGGCGTGGCCCCCATCCGTCGCAGCAGCCCCCGCACCGCCGACCCGTGCCGACGGACCAGTTCCCCATACTCGCGCCGTCCGCCGGCCGCCGCCTGGGCGGCCAGCTCGACATCGTGAAAGTCTCTGAGTGTCTTGACCATGACGTTTCCCCCTTCCGGCGGACGTCAGTCTTTGTTCGGGTTGAAGAAGCCCAGGATGATGAAGGCGACGCCGATGGCGGCGGGAATGCAGGCGATGCCCAGCAGAGCCCCCTCGCCGTTTCCTCCCCATTGGCTGGTGAAACCACCGACCGTGAACGCAAATCCGGCGATGCCCACGCCGCTCGCCAGGCTAAGGACGCCTTTGCGAATGTCCTTGCTGCGCGACGGCAGCCCCTTCTGCACATCCTTGGTCATGGCGTCGATCAGCTCGGGCGGCAGGGTTTGGCCCTTGTCCACCGCATGGCGGACGGTCAGCTGCACCTCACGCCGTTCGCGGCTCTTCAGATAGCTTGGACCGACCACGACCGCGACGATCGAGGCGAAGATGGTGAAGACGATAAAGACCGGGGTCCATTCCATGACGGTTCTCTCTGTGTGTGCAGCAGCCTGATGCGGCGGCCTTCTGATCACAAGAGGCTGCAGGGCGCCTCCACGGATGCGCTTCGTTACGTGAAATCTTCGTAAGGTCGCCGTTCCAGCCGGCGCGGGTTCGGTCTAGGGTCCGAATATCAACATCAGGAGCGCGTCCCATGGCCCATGTCACCTATCGCATCGTCGAACACGACGGCGGCTGGGCCTATATGTCCGGAGGCACCTATTCCGAGACCTTCGCCACCCATGACGACGCCAAGGCGGCCGCCGTCCGCGTCTCGCGCGAGCAACGTGTGCCGGACGAGACCGCCTCCATCGAATATGCGACCGCAGACGGTACATGGGTGACCGAGCGCGCCGACGGCCATGACCGCCCCATCACGGACGTCGAGGGCTGAACACGGCGTGATTGGGCGTCGCACCCTTCTGGCCGCCGCAGCGTTCGCGCCGCTGGCTGCCTGCGCCTCCGCCCCGGCAGCCCGCCCGGCCGCCGGGCTCAGGCTCGTCACCTTCAACATCTGGCACAATCTCGGCGACTGGACCGCGCGTCGGCCGCTGCTGATCGCGGCGCTGAAGGCCCAGGACGCCGACGTCATCGCCCTGCAGGAAGTGCTGGAGGACGCCGCCGTCGGGCTGGAGAACCAGGCCCGGATGCTGGCGCGTGAGCTGGGCGGCTACCACGTCGCCTTCGTCTCGACCGACGCCGAGGGGGCGCCGCGCCGATACGGCAACGCCCTGCTGACCCGCCTGCCGGTGCTGGCAGAGGATTCGATCAAGCTGGACCCGCTGGACGATTTCCGCACCGCGCTGCGCCTTCGCGTCTCGGTTCAGGGACGCCCGGTCGATGTGGTCGTCACCCATCTGGCCTGGCAGCCCGACGCCGGCCCGGTGCGCGCGCGCCAAATCTCAAGCCTGCTCAGCTGGCTGCCGCAGGAGGGCGTGCCCCTGATCGTCATGGGCGACTTCAACGCGACGCAGGACGACCCAGGCCTGGCCACCATGACCGGCCCGCGCTTCCTCAGCGCCCTGCCCCGCAATGCAGCCTCCACCACCCTGAACCCGGCTAAGGGCCACCCGAACCGCGTCATCGACCACATCTTCGTCGAGCCGGAGTTCTTCGCCCCCGTCGAGGCCTACGTCTTCGGCGACGCGCCCACGAACGGCGAATACCCCTCCGACCACTTCGGCGTCGCCGCGACCGTCCGGCTCAGGTAAGCGCGGCGGCGTAAACCTCGGGCTTGAACCCCACCAGCCGCCGATCCCCCAGGTCCAGCACCGGCCGTTTGATCATCGACGGCTGCGCCATCATCAGCGCGATCGCCTTGGCCTTGTCGATGTCCGCCTTGTCCGCATCCGGCAGTTTCTTGAACGTAGTCCCGGCCCGGTTCAGCACCGTCTCCCACCCGTGCTCGTCGATCCACAGCCCCAGCTGCCCCGCATCCGCCCCGGCCTTCTTGTAGTCATGGAAGACATAATCGACCCCCTGCTGCTCCAGCCAGACCCGCGCCTTCTTGACCGTGTCACAGTTGGGAATGCCGTAGAGGGTGTAGGTCATGGGTGTCTCGTCCGTCGGTTTCGTGCAGGCCAGCTGATAGCCATTTTCGACCCTCAGTGAGACGTCTGGCCGCCCAAGTCTAGGCGCGGGCTCCGCCGGCGCACGCTCTTCGCCTAGACCGTCGGTATCGTGCCTCCGTCGATCACATACTCGCTCCCATGGATGGCGGCCGCCCTGTCCGAAGCAAGGAAGGCGATCAGTTCGGCGACCTCCTCGGGTTGCGCTGCTCGCCCCAAGGGGATGCCACCCAAGGCCTTCAGCACGCCCTGGCGAGCGTCTTCCACCGTGCCGCCCGTGCCTTCCGCGATCCTCTCCAGAAGAGCGCCCGAGGCTTCCGTGGCGATCCAGCCCGGCGATACGACATTGACCCGAACACCCTTCGGCCCAAGCTCCTTGGACAGGGCTTTGCTGTAGGTGGACAGGGCCGCCTTGGCCGCCGCATAGGCGGTCGTGGATTCCGGCAGCGGCAAGGTCCGCTGAATGGACGAGACGTGGATGATGGCGCCGGAGCCGCGCGCGATCATCTGCGGCGCGAGCAGACGATCCAGGCGAACCGCCGGCATCAGGTTCAGATTCAGCTCGGCGCGCCAGTGGTCATCCGTCAGAGCGGCGAAACCGCCGGCCGGCGCGGCCGATCCGCCCACGACATGCACCAGAATATCCACGCCGCCCAACCGATTGACGGCGGCTTCGGCCAAGGTCTCGCACCCCTCCAAAGTCATCAGGTCGGCCGCCACGAACTCAGCCCCGGTCGAGGTTTCCGGGGCCGAACGCGCGGCAGTCATGACCTGCGCTCCACCCGCCAGGAAACGCGCGACGGTCGCCCGGCCCGCGCCCTTGGTGCCGGCGGTGACCAGAACACGTCGGCCATTGAACTCGGAGGGATCAAGACGCGCGGTCACAGCGAGATCTCCAGCGCGCGGATGGCGTCGCCTTCCAGCGTGAACCGCAGGGTGAACCGCAAGGGACTGCCCTTGAACGCGCCAAACGTCAGGCCCTCGACGACAACCTGACCGTCCTCATGGCGCATGGCGTCCGGCGTAAAGACCGCCTTGCTGGCGACTATGGACTCCTCGATCCACCGCCTCAGCTCGGGATGCCCCTGATGGCGTCCCCCATCATCCTGAACGACGGCGTCAGGTGAAAAGGCGTGCAGCATGCCATCGACATCGAGGCGCGAATTGGCCTCCACATAGTTTGCGATCGGCTTGGCAAGGTCGGCAATCATCAGGGGCTCCGGGTTAGATCGTTGCGTTCGATCCAAACTGGAAATAAGCTTGCGAGATGGCAAGTACGGACGAAAAGGTAAGGTACTCACCTGAAGGTGAGCGCATCGACTACACCCCGCAGACGGCGGCGCAGAGCACGCAGAACGTGATCCGGGTGCTGGAGGGGCGATGGAAGCTGGTGATCCTGTTCCAGCTGTTCGGTTCGAACGTTCGTCGGTTCTCGGAACTGGAGCGCGCGATCCCCGGTGTGTCGCAGAAGATGCTGATCCAGCAACTGCGTCAGCTGGAAGTCGACGGCGTGGTCGCGCGCATCGTCCACGCTCAGGTTCCGCCCAAGGTGGAATATCACCTCACGGAATGGGGACAGTCGCTTTGCCCCGTGCTGGACAAGCTGCTGAACTGGGCCGAGGCGGCGCCGGTCGATGTCCGCGAGCGTCTGATCGAACGCGATCAGCCAGCGACAATTCCATCATAATCTTTCAGCTGATCCGCAGCGTTTTCAGTTACTCCTCGGCTAGCAGCGTCAATCGACCTCACGACCCTTCTAACCGTGCCATAATCCCGGCCGGTCTTTGAAAACCTCACCGCTTTCGCAAGTTGCACTTTCTTGCACCTTGCACTGTTTTCGCCGTTGCAGTGCAGTTTCGCCTGACGCCGATTTCAGACGAAGTGCACAGATTGCACCCTGTTTTTCGGGGAGGTCCGCCTAGGCCGCCAGCCCGGCGAACACGCCGATCACGGACACGATGAACGTCCCCAATATCCCTGCCAAGCCTATGACTACGAACAAAATCAAGGCCTTGCCTACGCCCGGCAGGATGCCGCGATACCACCGTCCCCGTCCCATGCGCAGGAAGGCGGCGAAGCCCAGCACGGCCATCAGCAGGCTGGCGATCAGGGCGGCCGGCCCGGTCCCGAACACGAACCAGGACAGCGGCAGCATCGGCACGGTCCAGGCGTTCAGATAGGCGAAGGACGCCCGGAACCCCCGGCGCACGCCAAGATCCTCTGCGTCCCACAACCGAAACAGCGGCATGGCCGCCAGAGCATAGAGCGGCGCCATCACCGGGATGGTCAGGAACGACATCCACCCGTCGGCGTCCGCCATGAAGGCGTCGCGCGACTTGCCGGCCTGCGCCAACAGCGGGTTCAGCATCTCCGCGGGCATGCCTTCCAGATAGCCGCTCAACCCGCCCTTCAGAAAGACGATCAGCATGATGATCGCGTTCAGCGTCAGATACAGCTTCAGCGGCTTGGCGTAGCGCCCGCCCCCGGTCGGCCCCTCAATCATCCAGGCCTGCAGCACCAGACGCGGCCGCACCAGCAGGTCGCGCGCCGTGCGCACCTCGGCCGCGCCGAAGCCGAGCGTATCCTCCGACAGGTCCTTGATCGCCTGTTTGCGCGTCGTCTCGCCGTCGGTCATCGGATTCTCCCCAGAGGGGATGCATACACCGCCCGGTTGACCGCGCAAGGCGACGATCAGAACCGCTTGGTCAGGCCGACACTGAACACCCGCCCGCGTGGATCGGCTACGACCGGATCGTAACCCAGGGCGAACTGCGCCAACGGCGGCGCCTTGTCGGCGACATTGACCACACCGACCGCCAGATCGAGATCGGCGCCGAGGGCGCGGCTGTAGAGCAGATCGACCGTCGTCTGGCTGGCGATGCTGGCGTCCGTGATCCCGCTGCGGTCGTTGGCGTAGCCGTCGGTATAGTGGACCAGGGCCGTCACGGCGTGGGCGCCCCCGCTCCAGCCCAGGGCGAACTCGCCGCGATTGCGCGGCAATGACCGGCCGATGTTGTTCAGATTGGTCGAACCGACGCCCGAGACCTGGGCCGCCGAGGCGTTCAGCCGAATGTCGTAGGTGTCCACATAGGTCCAGGTCGCAGCGGCCGAGGCCTGCCCACCCCACAGCCCGTGGCGATAGCGGGCCGACAGGTCGATCCCTTGCGTCTCGATGGACGAGGCGTTGATGAAATAGAGCTGGACGAAGGTCAGGGCGCCGCTGGGCGAGCGGGTGATGCGGCCCTGCGCATCCGTGCCACTACGGCCCGCCGCCACATCGGCCGCCGCCTGATCGATGATGGCCTGCGCCGACTCCTTGACCACCTGGTCGGTATAGTCGAACCGCCAGGCGTCGAGGCCCAGCTCCAGCCCTTCTATCGGTTTCCACAGGGCGCCCAGGCTGAGGCTCTCGGACTTCTCGGGCTTCAGGTCGGCCCGGCCCGAGGTCAGGGTGTTGACGAAGACGAAGGCGCCCCGGTCGAACACCGACGGCTGCGACGCCTGCGCTCCCGACTGGGCGTAAACCGACGGGGCGCGGAGCCCCTGCCCCCAGGACGCGCGCAGGGCCAGGGCGTCGGTGACATCCCATCGGATCGCGGCCTTGGGGCTGAATCGGCCCTCGTCGCCGTCATAGGATTCGTAGCGGCCGGCCAGTTGCGCCTCGATCCGGTCGCCCAGATGGATGCGCGCCTCGGCGAAGGCGGCCAGCGCCTGCTGATCGCCCTCGAAGTCGGGCGACACGCCCGCCGTCAGCAGGTCGCCCGCATTGACCAGATCGCTCCAGTCGTGGCGGAAGGCGCTGCGGCGATACTGCGCGCCTATGGCGACATCGACCGATCCGCCGCTCCAGACGAAGGCCTCGCCGCTGGTCGAGGCGTCCGCCGTCGTCAGGGTGGATGCGCCGCGCAGGCCGGTCGAGCCGATCAAACTGTCGATCAGCGCGGCGCTGTTCGCCGTGCCTGTCCCCAGATAGGCGCTGCCGAACGGGTTGAAATATTGACAGGCGCCGACGCCGGGCGCGCCAGTCGCCGGGTTGCAGCCCGCCCCGCCCACGCCGTTCAGGGCGTTCTGCAGGGCGCTGCCGATGGTGTCGGGCTTGTCATAGACCACGTGCTGACGGCTGCTGGTCGCGCTCAGGTTCCAGGTCCAGCCGTTGGAAAACCGCCCGTCCAGACCGCCGGCGATGCGCCAGGTGCGATAGTCGAACTCGGCCTGCGACGCCCCTGCCTCCGCGCCCAGCAGACGCCCCCGGAACAGCACCGCCTCGCCGAACGGATTGTCGGGATGCGACGCCGGAACGGTCAGCGACCGCGCCAGGATCGGCAGCGACGGCGACTGGCGCGCGATGGTGTTCGTCGCCGACCAGGCCGCCTGCAGCGACAGGGTCATGTCGCCCACCGGCCGACGATAGTCCGCAAACAGCTGCGTCCGCGTCTCCTCCGGCGTCAGGTCGAAGAAGTCGGAATAGTCCAGCCGGCAGAAGGCATCCGTCGGCGAGTTCAGATAGGCGCTGGCGAACGCCGGATCGCCGCACGACGGATCGGGCGAGAACCCGTTGCGGCTGGGTCGGAAGTAGGAGCCCGGCTGGCCATAGCTGGTCACGGCGGTCCAGGCGGCGCGGCCGTAGCGTTCAGCCTGGGTGAAGTCCCTCTCGTCCGAACCCAGAGCCGATCGATGGAAATGCGAGGCCGCCAGCGTGAGGTCGCCGCCCAGCAGCTTGAACCCGCCGATGGCTTCGACGACGCTCTCTTCCGACCCGTCGGCGACGGCGTATTTGGCGCTGACCTCGGGCCGGGTCACATCGCGACGCGTGATGAAGTTGACCACGCCCGCCACCGCATCCGAACCATAGACGGCCGAGGCGCCGTCCTTGACCACCTCGACACGCTGAAGCGCGATCATCGGCACGAGCGAGTTGATGTCGACGAAGGCCGAGCCATCGACCGCCACCACCGCGCTGTTGGTCCAGCGCTGACCGTCCACCAGCACCAGGGTCGAACCCAGGCCCAGGTTGCGCAGGTTGAACTGGGCCGTCCCCGAACTCTGCGGCTGGTTCAGTTGATCGACCTGGGCTTCCGAGCCCGAGTTGGCGGTGACCAGACGGACCAGTTGCGACGCGTCGGCGACCCCGGCGGCGGCAATGGTCTGGCGTCCCACCATCTCGACCGGGGCGATCCGGTCACCGCCAGCGATCCGCGAGCCAGTGACGACGATGTCCTCGACCTGTGACGCGTCCTGCGCCTGGACGGCCGAGGCCGCCAGCCACGCGACCGAAGCCGTCGCCATCAGAAATTTGCGCTGCGTCATCCCATGCTCCCCGCGATCAGTGGCGGGCTTCTACCCAGCGCCAAGGATTTGCGAAAGAGTAATTTTGCAGTTTTGCAAATTCGATTTCGGCTGAGACCTATCGCGCCATTGATCCGGCGATGTAACCGGTTACGGTGCGGCAAAACAGAAACGGCCCAAGGTAACGGGCCAAGAAACGGGCAAGGGAAGCAGGAAGCATGGCGAACGTCCGTCTGGTCGACGTGAAGAAGGCGTTCGGCGCCGTCGAGGTGCTGAAGGGCGTCGATCTGGAGATCGCCGACGGCGAGTTCATCGTCTTCGTCGGCCCTTCGGGGTGCGGCAAGTCCACCCTGCTGCGCACCATCGCGGGTCTGGAAGAGGCGACGACGGGCCAGGTCTCCATCGGCGACCGCGTGGTCAACGACCTGTCGCCGTCGGACCGGGGCATCGCCATGGTGTTCCAGTCCTATGCGCTTTATCCGCACATGACGGCCTATGAGAACATGGCCTTCGGCCTGAAGCTGGCCAAGACGGACAAGGGCGAGATCGACCGCCGCGTCCGCGCCGCCGCCGAGGCGCTGAGCATTACCGACTATCTGGACCGCAAGCCCAAGGCCATGTCCGGCGGTCAGCGCCAGCGCGTCGCCATCGGCCGCGCCATCGTGCGCGAACCCCAGGTCTTCCTGTTCGACGAGCCCCTGTCCAACCTGGACGCCGCCCTGCGGGTGCGGATGCGCTACGAGTTCGCGCGTCTGCACGCCGAGTTGAAGACCACCATGATCTACGTCACCCACGACCAGGTCGAGGCCATGACCCTGGCCGACCGGATCGTGGTGCTGAATGGCGGGCGGATCGAACAGGTCGGGGCGCCGATGGACCTGTACGACCACCCCGACAACCTGTTCGTCGCCGGCTTCATCGGCAGCCCGAAAATGAATTTGTTAGCTGCTGTAATCGTTGCGGCTTCGGCGAGCGGCGCGACGGTGAAGACCTCCGCAGGTGAGACGATCCACGTCTCCGTGAACGCCGCGACCGCCGAGCCCGGCGACGTCGTGACCTTGGGCGTCCGCCCCGAACACCTGACCACGACCGGCGACGGCGATGCGTTGAACGCCGAGGTCATGTTCGTCGAAACCCTGGGCGCCACGACCATGGCGCACCTGAAACATCCGGCGTCGCAAGACACGCTGACGGTTCAGTTAGCGGGTGAACTGCGGGCCAAGGCGGGAGAGCGGCTGACGCTGCACGTCTCCGCCAAACAGGCGCATCTGTTCGACGCGACCGGTAAGGCGTTTCAGCGCCTCTAAGCCCTTCTCCCCTCGGGGGAGAAGGTGGCTCGCGGAGCGAGACGGATGAGGGGGTTGCTTCCGCACCCTCGCCCTTGCCGTTTCGAGGCGGATAGATACCCCTCATCCGAGGCCTTCGGCCCCACCTTCTCCCCCAAGGGGAGAAGGGTCAGCGCAACTCCACCCGTCGCGCCCCTGCCGGAATGACCAGTTCATCGCCCGCCCACATCGCTGCGCGACCGTCGATCCGAACCCGTTCCGGCCGCCCCTGCCCCGCCGGCCATTGCAGCACGAACCCGCCCGGCGGCGTCGCCCCGTCGCCCAGGGTCAGCACATACCCCTGCCGTTCCTTGCGGTAGCCATAGGTCAGAGGCCCATAGGCGGTGCGCAGATCCCGCACCCCAACGCCTTCTTTCGTATCCAGCCACACCTCCGGCACGCCCGCCGCCAAAACCAAGGCATGGTCGCGGTCCCGCTCATAGGCGAAGAGGTCCAGGGCCGAGCGGATATAGTCGGAACTGATCCAGGCATGGGGCATGTCGCCGATGAAGCGGGGCTCACGCTTGTCGCGCCCCACCACCTCGGCCCAGCCGTTCCAGGCCTCGGGACGGCGGTCGGCCATCAGGAAGTCCAGCACCGCCAGGGCGCGGTCCTTCTGGCCCAGTCGCACATAGGCGCCGACCAGCCGCCATTCGTAGGGGGTATAGTCCTTCCACGCCGTGCGATTGGTCAGCCGGTTCTGGAAGTTTTCCCAATAGCGGTCGAAGGTTCGCGCCATTAGTTCGGGCGGAAGATTATCCTGCTCGCCCGACGGCGACAGGGCGATCGTGGTTGAGGTGGCGTCGAAATCGCCCCGGTCGGCGGCGCCGGCGATCCAGTCGATGTCGTGATGTTCGGCCGTCGCGACGATGGAGGCGCGGATGTCGGCGGCGAACTGGTCCCGCGCGGCGGCGTAACGGGCGGCGGCCTCGGCGTCGCCCAGGGTCTGCGCGATGAAGACCGCGTCCTTGTAGCCCAGCAAGCCCCAGAAATCGTCCCAGTAGGAATAGGCCGCCTTGTCCGAATAACCCTCGTGGCTGATCGTCGGGGGCAGCAGGCCGTAGAGGTGGCGCTGGTCGGGAGTCTGGAACTCTGGCGTGCGGGTCGAGGCGCGCAACTCGTCCATATAGGCGATGGCTTTCTGGACCTGGGGCCAGACCTGGCGCAGCAGGGCCTCGTCGCCGGTGTAGCGATAGGTCTCGGCGGCCAGGAAGACGAACTCGCCGTGGCTGTCGTTCTCGGGCACCGGATCGGCGCCGCGCGCATCGACGCAACACGGGACCTTGCCGTTCTCGAACACATAGGGGGCGTACCAGCGCAGATAGTCGGCTGAATGGTCGGCCATGCCCAGCCGGTTCAGCCCCTCGGCCATCATGGCCCCGTCGCGGATCCAGGAGCGGTTGTAGCTGCGGGTGCCGGGCTGGAGGATCGGCCCCTGACGCGACATCAGCATATGGGCCAGGGATGACTTCAGCGCGTCCTCGATCCGCTGGGCGGCGGGCGGCAGGGTCAGGTCCACCCGGTCCAGCTTCTCGCGCCATTCGGCGGCCAGCCGTGTCTCCACCGTATCCAGAACCGCAGCCGCTTCCCCCACCGGCTCGGGCGCCAGATCCTCGCCGGACAGTTGCGAGACCCAGCCGACGGTGCGGGTCTCGCCGGGCTGTAGGGTTACCTCATAGGTCAAGGCGCCGGCGGCCAGGCCGGTCGCATCCGTCGTCGTCAGAGCCTCGACGGCCGGTCGCCGCGCGGACGGCAGGATCAGGGACTGAGGGTCGCTGCCAGCGTCGAAGGTCGCGAGCGCGACCTGATCCGGCGTCGCCAGCGGCTGCACCCGAACCGTGTCGTTCAGCGCCAGTTCGGCGCCGTCCCAGGCGATGGTCTCGACCGGGCTGACGCCGCCGGGAATGGCGAGGAACTGGCGCGGCGCATTCACCTGCATCGGCCGGGCGGCTAAGGCCAGGGTCAGGGTGCGCGGCCGAGTCGAGGTGTTGGTCAGATCGTAACGCCCCCACAGCTGCGCCTGATCGGCCTGACCGTCGGCGAAGCTGGTGATCTTCAGCGTCCAGTCGTCGGCGGTCCATTTCACCGACGGGATCGGCAGGTCGCCGTCCCTCAACCCCTGTTCGACATTGACGTCGGCCCAAGTGATCAGCCGTCCGTTATCGACGACAAAGGGCTCGATACTCGGCCCGGCGCGGCGCAGTTCGATGGCGCCGTCCTCGCCGATCAGACCGCTCTCGCCGCCGCCGTCCACGCCGACCAGGGTCCAGTAGGGCTGTTCCCCGAAGAAGCCGCGCGGATAGAGACCGCGCCGGTTCTCCTTGGCCACCGCCTCCACGAAGGCGGTTGCGTCCTCGCCGAAGGCCAGGGGTTCGACCTCGAACTCGTTCAACGCATAGGTCGTCGCCTGCCCCGCGCCCAGCCGCTGGCCGGCGCCGGACGAGCCGACGACATCGGGCGCGGGGACCGGCTTCAGCGGCTCCAGCCGCAGCCAGCGGGCGGTCGTCTCGGGCGTCCGCAGCCAGTCGACGCCGCCGTTCCCGCCCTGAACTGTCGCCAGGTCCCGCCAGTCGCGCCCGTCGGTCGAGGCCGAGATCCTATAGTCCGCCGCCACCCCCCGCTCGCCCCAGCGCAGGGTCAGGCCGCCGAACTCGCGCTCGTAGCCCAGGTCCAGAATCAGGGCCGACGGTTCGCCCACCGGCGGGGTCCATGCGGTTTTCAGGTCCAGATCGACGGCGTTGGCGGCGGTCGCCTCAGACCGTCCGTCGCTGGCCACCGGCTGCGGCGGCACGGCGGGATCGACCGGCAGGACGCGCAGGCTCAGTTGGTCGATCTCGACGGCGCCCTTGCCGCCCTCGGCTGCGACGACGACAAACTCGACCCGCTCGGCGCGGCGCAGCACCGTCTCAGGACTGGGTCCCCAGGCCTTGGACACCTGGCGGCGTTTGATCACGAACTTTGTCCAGCCGTCGGGGAAGTCGTAGCGCGCCGTCTGCTTCCACCAGACGTTCTCGGCCGAGGTGTCGGTCAGCTTGACCTCAAAGGTGTTGGCCGGCCCTGCGCCGCGCACCCAGAAGCTGATCTCGTAATTGTCGGGCAGGTCGAACGGCAGCGGACGGCTGACCACCGCATAGCCCGCCTTGCCGTCGAAATCGTAGTCGAGCCGCACCGCCTGCCCATCATGCCCGGCGACGGCGGAGACGACGGCATGAACGTCGGTCGAGGCGCTGGCCTGCCACCGCGAGGCGTCGTCCATGGTGTCGAGAATGCGCGTGTCCTGCGCGGCGGCGGGGGCGGCCACGAGAGCAGCGCTGAGGGCGAGGGCAGAGGTCAGGATACGCATTCGATTACTCCAGTTTTCCCTCTCCGCGTCATCCTCGGGCTTGTCCCGAGGATCCAGACTCCCGGTGTTCGACGGGGGGTGCATAGAGCGGACGCACCGGGAGTCTGGATCCTCGCCACAAGGGCGAGGATGACGGGCGTTAGAGAGACGAGAAGGCTACAAGGATCACCCCTTCACGCTGCCCGCGAGCATGCCGCGGATGTAGTAGCGTTGCAGGGCGAGGAAGAGGATCAGCACGGGCGCGACCGTGACGACGGCGCCGGCCATCATCAGTTCGATGTCC
>NZ_JBKBOC010000015.1:0-91277 GCF_046295075.1 Brevundimonas sp.
TGACGAAGGCCTCGGTCCCCGCATCCGTCATCGCCGCCGGCGAGGCCGCACGGGGCCAAAGGCCGGGATGCGCACGCGCCGCGTCCGTCACGATCGAAGCCTGGGCCGTCACCGCCTGAACAGCCGCTTGGCGGGTCGAACCCGTCGCGGCGCAGGCGCCAGTAGCTAGCGCGACGCCCAAGGCGAGAGCGGAAACAGCGCTGCGGCGCGCGTTCGGGATACGCAGGGTCATGTCGGGTCCGTCAGGCTTTCGGCGAAAACGATGTGGCGAAAAACCCGGCGCGACCACGCGGGTCGCACCGGAAGTTCGCTCAGGGCTGCAAAAATCCGGGCGTCGCGCGACGCGCCGACAGCGGCGAAATCCGTTTGAACCCGAGGTTCGCTCCCGACACGTCTTTGATCGACGCCCTGATTTTTACAGACGCAACTTGATGCACCTATGACAATGATGTCAACTGCTCAAGTTAGCGCTAACATCGAGAGACGACTTAACGTCTCCGACCAGGGAGAGATGGCGACATGACGATAGGTGTGACACGACGCACGGCTGGCCTGTTGGCCCTGTCCGTCGGCGGGCTGGCGGCGACCGCCAGGGCGCAGGCGCGAGACGCAGTCCCCTATACCTGGCGCAACGTCGTAGTCGGCGCCGGCGGTTTCATTCCCGGCATCGTCTTCAGTCGCGTCGAACGGGGTCTGGCCTATGCGCGGTCGGACATGGGCGGCGCCTATCGGTTTGACGCCGCCGCCCGCCGCTGGAAGCCGCTGATGGATTCCAGCCCCCGGTCGGGCGACTTCGGCATCGAGAGCATCGCCGCCGATCCCATCGACGCTGATATCGTCCACGCGGCGGTCGGGGTCCACAAGGCAGACCCCGGCGCCATGCTGCGATCCTCCGACCGGGGCGAGACATGGCGGCGGACCGAAGTCCCCTTCCGCATGGGCGGCAACGAAGACGGGCGCGGCCTGGGCGAACGGCTGGCGATCGACCCGAACGACAACCGAATCCTCTATTTCGGATCGCGCCACGACGGTCTGCAACGCTCGACCGACGGCGGCGAAAGCTGGCGCAAGGTCGAAGCCTTTCCGCTGAAGGGGCTGGGAACGCCGACGGATCGCAGCACCCACGGCGGCCTCAGCTTTGTCGTCTTCGATCCCCGCAGCGGCCAGCGGGGCGAGGCATCTCGGACGCTGTTCGTCGGCGTCGCCGATCCGCACGAACACGCGCTGTATCGCTCGGACGACGCGGGGCAAACTTGGCGGCCGGTCGAGGGCGGGCCGCGCGCCGAACTGTCGGCCGCCAAGGCGGAGCTGGACGACCGGGGGGGCCTCTATGTCACCTGCACCCTTGGCATCGGCCCGAACGGAGTGACGGACGGCGAGGTCTGGCGGCTGGATGCGAACACCGGCGCCTGGACCGACATCACCCCGCCGCGACCCCAGACCACGCAAGGGGGTGGCTTCATGGGGGTGGCGCTGGACCAGAAACGGCCCGGCGTCATCATGGTCTCGACCCTGAACAGATGGCAGCCCGGCGACACCCTCTGGCGCAGCATCGACGACGGACGAAGCTGGACCAGCCTGCGCGAGGCCGCCCGCCACGACGTCAGCGCCACCCCCTATCTAAACTGGGGCAACGACGAGCCGGACTTCGGCTGGTGGATCGCGGCCCTGGCGCTGGATCCGTTCGACAGCGATCGGCTGGTCTATGCGACAGGGGCGACCGTCTATGAGACGCGCAATCTGTCCGCCGTCGATCACGAGCGGCCGACCGACTGGGCCCCTTGGGTCGAGGGGATCGAACAGACGGCCGTGATCACCCTAGTCAGTCCGCCCAAGGGACCGCATCTGCTGACCGGTTTCGGCGACATCTCGGGATTCGCCCATGAGGATTTGGACCGCTCGCCGCAGCGCCAGTTCACCACGCCTGTCTTCGCCAACACCAACCAGATCGACTATGCGGGCGCCGCCCCCAACATCGTGGTGCGCAGCGGTACGCCGCACGAGGGCGTCGCCTCGGAAGGTCACGACGGTTCGACCCTGGCCTGGTCAGACGATGCGGGGCTGAGCTGGAAGCCGCTGGGCCGCCCCCGGCCAGCCTCGGGCGAGACCGCGGCAGTCGCCGACAATCCGCGCATGGACCTGTATCGCGACGCGCCGATCACGGTGTCGGCCGATGGATCGACCTTTGTGCTGGCCACGCCTCAGGTCGTCTGGTCGCGGGATCGCGGCGCGACATGGAAGGCTTGCGCCGGCCTGCCGCCCCTGCTGAGGCCGGTCGCAGATCGCAAGGATCCGATGCTGTTCTACGCCTTGGATTTCCGCACCGGCGCCTGGTACGTCAGCGTGGATGGGGCCGAGAGCTTCGCCTTCGTGCCGTCACGCGGCCTACCCGATGTCTCCGGCGACCGCCCCACTTGGCGCGAGGTCGCCTTCCCGCTGAGGGCCGCGCCTGACCACGAAGGCGACCTGTGGTTCGTGTCGCACAGCGGCCTCTATAACAGCCGCGACGGTGGTCAGAGGTTCGACCGGATCGACGGGGGGTTGAGCGTCGAGATGCTGGACTTCGGCAAGCCCCCAGCCGGTTCGACCTACCCTGCCCTGTTCGCTATCGGCACGCGAGGAGATGTGCGCGGCGTCTTCCGGTCCGACGACCGGGGCCGATCCTGGGTCCGGGTCAATGACGACCAGCATGAGTATGGGCGCCGCTATCGCGCCATTGCGGGCGATCCCAGGGTGTTCGGCCGCGTCTATGTGGCCACAGACGGGCGCGGCGTCGTCTATGGAGAACCGGCATGACCCTGTCGCGACGCGGACTTCTGGGAGCCGGCGCATCAGCGTCAATGCTGGGCGCGTGCGCCACCACGCCTGGAGCGACGACGGCCGGGCCGTTCAAACCGACCTGGGACAGTCTGGCGGCGGGCTACAGGACGCCCGACTGGTTCCGGGACGCCAAGTTCGGCATCTGGTCGCACTGGGGCCCGCAGTGCGTGCCGGAGTTCGGCGACTGGTACGGCCGCCAGATGTATATCCAGGGCAACCCCGTCTACGACCACCATGTCGCGACCTACGGCCATCCCAGCCGGTTCGGCTTCATGGAGTTCATCGACCAGTGGAAGGCCGACCAGTGGGATCCCGAGGGCCTGCTGGATCTCTATCAGGCAGCGGGCGCCCGCTACATCATGTCGATGGCCAACCATCACGACAATCTGGACCTGTTCGACAGCGCCCATCACGACTGGAACGTGATGCGGGTCGGGCCAAAGCGCGACATCGTCGGCACCTGGGAGAAGGCGGTGCGGGCGCGGGGCCTGCGGTTCGCGGTGTCGAACCATGCGGCCCACGCCTGGCACTGGTGGCAGACGGCCTATGGCTATGACGCCGAGGGGCCTTTGAAGGGCGTGCGCTACGACGCCGCGCGGCTGACCAGGGCGGACGGCGCCGGCAAGTGGTGGGACGGGCTGGACCCGCAGGAGCTTTACACCGGCCCGACCTTCGCCCCGCCGGAGGGGATCGGCTCCATCGCCGAGATGAACGCCTGGCATGACGCCCGCGACGGTCAGTGGATCGAGACGCCGCCTGCGAACAACCCGGCCTTCGTGCGGTCCTGGGTGGCGCGTCAGCGCGACCTGATCACCAAATACAAGCCGGACATGGTCTATTTCGACAACTACGGCCTGCCGCTGGGGCGGTACGGGCTGGAGGCGACGGCCGAATACTACAACGCCTCGCTGGAGTGGCGCGGCGAACTGCCGGTCGTGAACGGCAAGCGGCTGGACGACCGCCAGCGCAAGGGCATCACGGAAACCATAGAGCGCGGCTTCTCCGACAGCCTGAAGCCCGAGCCGTGGCAGACCGACACCTGTATCGGCGACTGGCACTACAACCGTGCCCGCTACACCAGCCACACCTACGTCCCGGCCCACAGCGTGGTGCAGCGGCTGGTGGATGTCGTCTCCAAGAACGGCAATCTGATGCTGAACATCCCCCAGCGGGGCGACGGATCCATCGACAGCGACGAGCGCCAGATCCTGACGGACATCGCCGCCTGGATGAAGGTCAACGGCGAGGCCATCTTCGACACCCGACCCT
This sequence comes from Brevundimonas sp., assembly GCF_046295075.1. Classification (GTDB taxonomy): domain Bacteria; phylum Pseudomonadota; class Alphaproteobacteria; order Caulobacterales; family Caulobacteraceae; genus Brevundimonas. The sequence goes on from NZ_JBKBOC010000015.1 coordinate 4,090, forward strand.
GGCGCATCTATGGCGAGGGGCCGACGGCGGTCGTAGGCGGCATGCATGGCGAGGGCGCGGCGCGGCCGTGGACCGGCCAGGACATCCGCTTCACCGCCAAGGGCCAGACGCTCTACGCCTTCGCGCTGGACTGGCCCGCAGACGGACGGATGGTGGTGCGCGCCCTAAACCAGAAGGCGGGCCGCGTCGAGGCGGTCGAACTGCTGGGTGGGGGCGCCCTGCCCTTCCGCCAGACGGTCGAGGGTCTGGTCATCGACCTGCCGGCCGCGCGGCCGGTGGCGGTCGCGCCGGCGGTGCGGTTGAGTGGCGCGGGCCTAGTCTGAGCGCCTAGCGGATTTCGGCCTCGAACGGGACCGCCGGGAGGCCGGCGGGGCCGTAGAGGTTGCAGACCGGGCTGTCGGCCCAGCAGAAGCGGACCTTGAGGTCCGTCGCCATGGCCGAGGCCAGCACGACTTCGTCGGCCGCTAGCGTCGCATCGACGAAGCGGCAGGCATTGTCGGACCCGCACAGCTCGAACCCGACCGGGCGGTTCGAACCATGGGCGACCAACTGGGCCGAAGCGGCATAGCGGACGTGGACGCCGTCGGCGGCGCGGGTCACGGCGACCGGCTGGGGCGAGACGGGCTGGACCTGGCCGTCGAGGCGACGGGCCTCCAGCGCCAGACGGCGGCCGACCTCCAGCTTGTTGGTTGGATGGATGTCGTAGCGGTCGCCGATGTCGATGGCGACGGCGAGCCCTGCCAGAGGACCTTCGTTCACCACCGTGCGCTGGCTCTCGCGCAAGGCGGCCCAATAGGAGTTGGTCGGCTGGCTGGCGGCGGGACCGAAGTTCGCGAGTTGCACCACAAGCATCCGCATCTCGGGGTTCTCGAACTGCGCCCGCCAGTCGGCGAACAAGGCCCGCAGTAGGCGGCGATAGCCGACATAGTCGCCGATGTTCGATTCGCCCTGATACCAAGCCATGCCCTTCAGGCCGTAGGCGCCCAAGGGCGCGATCATGCCGTTGTACAGGGTCGTCGTGCCGCTGCCGCCGATCCAGGGCGTGCGCGGCGGATTGGGCAGGTCGCCCAGGGGCGCGGCGACGCGGTGACGCCAGCCCGAAGACAGGGCGACGGCCGTACCGTCCGCCAGCACCAGCCGCTTGTTCGCCGCCGGTCCCCAGGCGCCCCCGCCGCCGTTGGTGTCCAGCACCCCGACCGCGATCAGATTGCGACCCGCTTTCAGCGCGCCGGCGGGAATGGCGTACGTGCGGGGCGAGTCCCAGCCCTGCTGGCCGCCGACATATTCGCCGTTGACCCAGGTCACATCGGCGTCGTCTACCGGACCCAACTCAAGCGTCGCGCCCTGGCGCGCCTGGGCGGCGGTCAGCTCGACCTCTTTTCTCAGCCAGACGATGCCGTCGAAGGTGGCCAGACCCGGCACGGTCGATTCCCAGAACCCCTCGGCGGGGATCGGCGCCCAGTCGGCGTCATTCGTGCGGGGCAGATGCCAGCCCTGTTTTGTGCCGGGATCATTGGCGCGCCACCAGTCTTGGGTGACCTGCCGCCAGATGGCGTCGCCCCGGAGCGGGTCGCGAGCATAGGCGTCCAGCGCGTTCAGCGCCTCCTGATGGCCGCCCAGTTTTTCCACCGCGCTGCGGCTAAGCCAGTCCTCGATGATCGACCCGCCCCAGGAGGCGGCGATCAGGCCGACGGGGACATCTTCGGTACGGCGCAGGTCACGGCCCATGAAATAGCAGGCGGCCGAGAAGTCGCGCACGCTTTGCGGGCTGGTGGTGCGCCACTGGCCGACCGAATGCGGGGTCGATGACGGGGCCGGCAGGCTGGAGCGGCCGACCAGGAACAGACGGATTTTGGCGTCGTTGGCGTTGGCGATCTCGCTCTCGGCGTTGCTCGCCTGGCGAACGGCGAACTCCATGTTCGACTGGCCCGAGCACAGCCAGACGTCGCCGACCATGACGTCCGAAAGGGTCTGGATCGCGCCGCCCGACTGTGCCGTCAGGACATAGGGGCCGCCGGCGGTCAGGGTCGGAAGAGCGGCGCGCCAGGCGCCGTCAGGGCCGGCCGTGGCCTGAACCTGGGTCTGGCCGAGGCTGACCGAGACGGCGGCGCCGGGGGCCGCCCGGCCCCAGACATTGACGGGACGACCGCGTTGCAGGACGGCGTGATCCTGGAACATGGCGTCGAACAAGGGGGCGGAATCCGGCGCCTGCATCTGCGCTTCGGCCAGGGCCAGCGCCGGGGCGGATGTGGCGAGGACGCCCATGGCGACGGCGGTGAGCAAGAACGAGCGCATGCGCGCCTCCTGATGGTCCGCTTGGGGCGGAGGGTCCGAATTGCACTGCACCTCAAAAACGAGTGCAAAGTGCAAGAAAGTGCAATTTCGTCCGTCGGACGCAAGGATGTCAAAGACCGGACCGCCAGTATAAGGCCGTTCCGACCCCTGTATCGTCGATCGTCTTCGTTTCGAACGAACCCTATCAAAGACAAGGTGTTGAGGATCGACATCGTGTCAGATATCGATCCTCGCATATCCCCTAGCGGCGAACCTCGACCGTCTGCCCGTCGTACTGGATCGTCCTGGCCGGCGCGGCGTCGAAATCGCCGACATCGGCGCCCGGTCCGCTGACGAAGCGCACATTGATGGTGCGGTTCGCCGGCATGGTCGGATACGAACCCGTTCGCGCGCCGATGGTCAGGACGCCGGTCGCATCGTTCCAGGTCATGGGGATGTTGGAGAACTCGCCACGCTCGTAGGCATAGGTCGTGCCCTGATCCTCATAGAGGGAGAAGGTCCCGTTGGCGCCGGTATAGATCACCAGGGTCAACGGGCCGTCCAGCTTCTCGGCCGTGTACTGGATCGCCGGACCGGTGGGCAGGATGGAGCCGGCGCGCACGTAGACCGGGATCTTGTCGACCGCCGCCTGGACCGTGACCGAACGGCCGCCCGTGTATTTCTGGCCGGTCAGCATGTCGTACCAGTCGGCGCCTTGCGGGAAATAGACCGAGCGGCTGCGCGCCTTGTACTCCGTCACCGGCGCAACCAGCAGGGCATGGCCGAACAGATACTGGTCGTTGATGTCGCGCGCCTTCAGGTCGGACGGGAAGTCCATGACCAGGCCGCGCATGATGGTGCCGTCGCGCTGATAGACGTCGCCGGCCAGGCTGTAGATGTAGGGCATCAGCCGGTAGCGGGTGCGCATCTGCTCGGCATAGGCGTCGTACATCGGCGTGCCGGGCTGGGCCAGGTTGTAGACCTCACGCAGCGGGAACTCGCCGTGCGAGCGGAAGACCGGCGAGAAGGCGCCGAACTGGAACCAGCGCAGGTTCAGCTCGTCCCACTCGGCCTTGTCCTCGGGCTTCATACCGGCGGGATTGGAATAGCGGCTCTCGACCGAGAAGCCGCCGATGTCGTGGGTCCAGTTGGCCAGGCCCGACAGGCCGGTGTTCACGCCCGCTGAAATCTGGTCCTTCAGATTGTCCCAGCGCGCCACGACGTCGCCCGACCACAGGGTCGAGCCGGTGCGTTGCAGACCGCCCCAGGCCGAGCGGGTCAGGATATAGGTCCGCTCGTCGCCCTTCTCACGCCGGAAGTTGTTGTAGACGTTCTCGGCGTTGATCAGCGGATAGGAGTTGAAGACATAGGCGCCCGGACCGATGGCCGTCGGTCCCATGCGCAGGGTCCGCTCGGGGATGTCCAGGTTGGAGTGCATGTCCGGTTCGACCGAATCCAGCCACCAGCCGTCGAAGCCCATGCCCTTGAAACTGTCGGACATCTGCTTCCAGTACAGGTCGCGGGCGGCGGGCAGATAGGGGTCGTAGAAGCTGTTGGCGTAGCCGGGTCCGACCCAGTCGCGCGCGCCGACATCGACGTTGCGGGTGTACATGCCGCCGATGGCGTCCAGCTGCTTGTAGTGGTCGGTGGTCGGATAGAATTTCGGCCAGACCGAGATGATGATGTTGGCGTTCATGTCGTGAACGTCCTTGACCATCTGGGTCGGGTTCGGGAAGCGCGCGGGGTCGAACTGGTGCGAGCCCCAGGCGTTCTCGGGCCAGTAGAACCAGTCCTGAACGACGTTGTCGATCGGCAGGCCCAGCTCGCGATAGCGGCGCACCGTGTCCACCACCTCGGCCTGATTGTTGTAGCGCTGTCGGCTCTGCCAGAAGCCATAGGCCCAGCGGGGCAGCATCACCGACTTGCCGGTCAGGCCGCGGTAGTTGGAGATGACGCCGTCTAGGTTATCGCCGCCGATATAGTAGTAGTCGATGGCCGTGCCGACTTCCGAGGCCAGGCTGAGCGCGCCCTGGTCGGCGGCGGGCAGCGGGTCCTGGTGGCGCAGCGAGATATAGCCGTCCTCGGGGACCCATTCGATCTTGATCGGCACGCGGGCGTTTGCGGCCATCTGGACCTGGAAGTCGTGGTCGAACGGGTTCCAGTTCTGGCGCCAGTTGTCCTCGACCATCTGGCCGTCGATCCAGACCTTCACATAGCCGGACGAATAGAGGCGGAACTTGTGCAGGCCGGCCGTGGCGGTTTCCAGCGTGCCTTCCCAGACGACCTTGACCCCGGCCTGGCCGGGCTTGCCCATGTCGCCGGTCTGGACCGGCTGGCCGGGCTGCGACTTGAAGCCCTCGGGCCAGCGCGACCATTCGCGGATGAACTCGTAGTTCACCTCGGTCTCCTGGCGCTGAACCTTCAGCTGGTCGTTCTGATAGTAGCTGGCGGTCAGTCCGCCGAACCGGCCCGTGGCGTCGCGCACGATGAACTGGTCGGCGATCATGCCGTAGGGGCGCGGGTCGCCGAAGCGGGTGATCGAGTTGTTGTCCCACAGGACGCCGTAGTTGCGGCTGGATACGACCAGCGGAATGCCGACGTCGATATTGTGCTGGGCCAGCTGAACGTCGTGGCCCTTGTAGTTCATCACGCCCTGCTGGTGCTGGCCCAGGCCGTAGAAGGCCTCATCCTCTGGGCTTTCCCAGACCTGGCGCGTGGCCAGGAAGCGGTGGTCGCCCTTCTGGTCCTCGACGGTGACGGGGCTGAGCTCGCGGCTGCCGGGGCGCTCCTTCAGCACCTCCTGGCCATTCTCGTCGAGGAAGCGGATAGCCCCGGTCTCGCGCGAGACCTCGGCTGTGGCCTCGGCGGTCTTCAGCAGCACAACGTCGCCGCGCGTCTCGACCTGGAACGGGGTGGTGGTCGAGGGCTGGGCCGTGACCATCAGGCTGGCGGGCAGGTTCAGGTCGGCGTTCTCGGTCGCGGTGACGCGGATGGTCTCGGGGCCATAGACCTCCAAACGCACGCGGCGGGCGGCGCCCTCGGCCGGGGTGACGACGATGCCGCTCGCGGTGCGTTCGAACGCCGCCTGTTGGATCGCGCCGGCGGAGGCGCCGTTCATCAGCCCCTGACCTGCGCAGGCGGCCAGAGGCGCGGTCATCAGGGCGGCCAGGAACAGGCGGCGGGCGAGGATCGGGATCATGGCAGGCGCTCGCGTTTTCAAAGGATCAATAGGTGGCGGTGACGACGCGCAGCAGGCGCGGTCGATCGGTGAAGTTCAGGCCGTAATCAACCTGGTCGCCGTTCCAGATGCGTTCGAAGACCCATTTGCCGGCGTCGTCGAAATGACCTTCCTCGTAGCGTACGACCATGCGGCGCTTGCCATCGGTCGAGGGCTTTGCGTCGAAATCTACGCGGGCGTGCAGGCCGCTGACGAAGAACACATTGGGATCGTCGAGCTGGGCGACGACGACGCCGCCGTTGGGATTTTCGGTGCCGGACGCCGGCCCCTGTTCGCCCAGCCAGGTCCATTCCGGCAGTCCGAATTGCCACAGGCGATAGCGGACACGGGCGGTCCAGTCGCCGAGGTCGATCTTCTGCTCCGAACGGTCGTCTGGTTCGGATACGCCCCAGACGCGGCCCTCCCAGGCGGCGCGCGCCCAGACATGGGCCCAGGGCCGCACGACGGCATAGGCGGTCTTCAGCGGCGTCAGGGTTTCGGGCGTCACCGTCTTGGCGCCCAGCGGCCAGTTGGCGTAGCCGGTGTAATCGATGCCGAAGGCGGAATAGCCTACTCCGCCGCGTCCCAGCGTCGAGAAGAGGAAGCGTCCGAACGAAGGATCATTGCCGGTTTCGGCGACGAACAGGGCGTTGTCCGGTCGTGCGTATCGACCCAGCGTGCCTTCGTAGCTGACGGAGCCGCGGTCGTAGATGTCGGGCGCCAAGAGGTCGATGGAGGGTGCCGCCGCCTTCCAGACGTCGAGCACGGGCCAGACGGGGCCGCCGGACGCATAGTTGGTCGGCGAAACGCGCGTGATCGGGTCCGTCAGCGCTGCATTGACGTACATCGGCAGCGGATATTCACGCTTGCCCGCCTCGGTGACCGTGTTGACGTAGGCAGCGATGGACCAGGCGTGGAAGAACTCTTCCGCCTCGTCGCCGAATACGGCGGACCAGGTTCCGGCCGCCTTGCCCGTCCGGTCCAGCAGGGCCTGGGGCACGGGGCCATCGAAGGCGGCCTGGGCGGCGGGGGAATAGTCGCGCACCGAGCCGTAGGTGCCGACCTCGTTCTCGGGCTGGACCATGATGACGGTGCGCTGGCGCTCGTCGATCTGGCGGATATGACGCATCAGGGCGGCGAAGGCGCGGGCGTCGGCGGCCAGCGTCTCCGCGCCATAGGGCGACATGGCGTAGGATTCCGTCCCGTCCTTCTGGATCAGGTGCGGGAACCGCGCGGGGTTCAGCTTGACCCAGGCCGGGGCATATTTGGGCGCGGTGTTCTTCCAGGTGGCGAACCACAGGATGACGAGACGCACGTCGTTGCGGCGCGCCTCCTGCACCAGATGATCGACGAAGGAGAAGTCGAACTGGCCCTCGACCGGTTCGAGCTGTTCCCAGGCGATGGGCACCTGAACCGTATTGGCGCCGATGTGGTGGACGGCAGGCCAGGCCTCGGCCAGGGGCGCAGGGTAGTTGGAGGAGTTGTTGACCTGGGCGCCGAGGATGGTGAAGGGCGCGCCATCGACCATCAGGGCATGACGGCCGTTCTGCTCGACCAGCTGCGGGATCGGCGACTGCGCCAGAGCCGGCACCGAGGTCACGGCTGCCAGCGCGGCAGCGCCCAAGGCAAGATTCAATCCGCGTGCGAAAAAGCCCATCGCCGCCTCCCAACGTCGATAAGAAAACGATCGGGGCGCCGACGACTGCCGACGCCCCGTCAGGTCAGGCCGGGATCAGAAGGCGGCGCGAAGCACCACCGCGATCCGGCGATCGGTATCCACCCAGTTGTACGGCGGCTTGCGGGTCTCGTTGCCCACCTTCAGCACGGTCCGTTCGTTCAGGATATTGGTCGATTGAATGCCGATCTTCACTTCCGAGGTCAGGTTGTAGAAGATCGAGCCGTCCAGCTGGCCATAGTCACTGGCCCACACGGGCGCGTTCACGTTCGCGGCCGAGGTGGTCATCAGATACTCCTCGCGCCAGTTGTAGGCGAGGCGCGCCGAGATGCCGTATTTCTCGTACAGAAGCGCAGCATTGTAGCTGGTCCGCGACAGGCCTTCGAGCGGCAGTTCGGCGCCGGCCGCACCGTTCTGGATCGGGTCCAGAATGTCCTGGCTGGTGTTGCGACCGCCGCTGCTGTCGACGTAGGTGAAGTTGGCCTGGACGCCGAACCCGCTGAGGGGACCCGGCAGGAAGTCGTAGAACTGCTGATAGGCCAGTTCGAAGCCGTCGATCTTGCCGTTGTCGCCATTGGTGTAGCGCGTGATCAGGAAGTCGTTGGTTACGCCGCCGTTGGTGAAGGTCTCGGTCGAGCTGCCCGAGAAGATGTAGTCCTTCAGATCCTTGTGGAAGGCGGCGAAGGTGATGCTGCCGGTCGGGGCGAAATACCATTCCAGGCTGAAGTCGTAGTTGGTGGCCTTCAACGGCTCCAGGTTCGGATTTCCGCCCGTGCCCGTATAGGGCGTCGTCGGGTTCAGGGTAACGCCGTCGGGCTGGAAGTTGATCGCCAGGTTGGTGAACGGCTGAAGCTGATACATTTCCGGGCGCAGGATGGCGCGCGACACGGCGAAGCGGGCCTGAAGCGTATCCGTCAGAAAGGCCCGCAGGTTCAGGCTGGGCAGGACGTTGGTGTATTCCTTGCTGATGTCGGCGCCGTCCAGCGGGCCGCCATTGGCGAACTGGACCGCGCGGTTGAAGGCGGTGCAGTCGGCGCCGGGATTGGTCGCCGGCGGGCAGGCCGTCGTGATCGCCGGCAGGGTGATGACCTGGTTGGAATCCGTATTCGTCTTGACGACGCGGAGGCCGATGTTGCCGTCCAGACCGCGACCGAAGAAGGCCGTATCGTTGCCGAAGCGGGTGTAGACGTAGGCGGCCTCGGTCTTCTCCTGCAGTTCGGTGACGCCGCCGGCGCCGCTGCCCAGACGATAGCTGTCGAAGTCGTTCGACAGCGGGGTCCAGCCCCAGCCCGAGCTCTGGGTGTTCTTCAGGATGTCATAGGCGTGAGCCGTGCCCTGGTTGAGCAGGCCGGCGGTCGGGAACCAGGCGACGCCCGGAACGACCGTGTCGCCACGGAAGAAGTTGTCGAAGCGATAGAGGGTGGAGGATTCGATCAGGCGCGGATCCTGAACGCCGCCGGGGAAGCCGGTGTCGTCCAGATAGACCACGGCGCCGCCGCCGTTGCCCCAGTACTGGTTGGACAGCAGGCCCCAGTTATAGCCGGTCTGGCGGTTGGTGTAGTTCTTGTCGGTGGCGCGTACGCCGAACTCGACCGAGCGGAAGAAGCTGTTGTTCTGGAAGTCGTAGCGGGCGTCCAGGCGACCAGCCAGTTCGTCGGCCTCGTTGTCCTCGATGTGGTCCATCGCGGCGGCCCACCAGTAGCTCGACTTGTCTTCCATCGACCCGCCCGTGGAGGTGATGGTCGGCAGATCGCCGTCGATGGTGAACTGTAGACTGGGACGATCTTCCAGCTGGGTGAAGGCCGTCATCGAATAAATCTCGGCCGTCGATTTGACGTATTGGAGATCACCGCTGAACGACCAGGCGCCGCCCGGCGTATATTTGAAGTTCAGCGCGACATCGCCGGTCTTTTTCGTGTCGTCGCCGATCCGGGTGTTGGTGTTGTAGTTGGCGTTGGGCACGATGCCCGAAACAAAGACGTTGTCTTCGTTATACGAATAGGTCGAGTTCGGCGTCAGGATGCTCTCGCTGCCCATCGCGTATTCGACGTTATTGGTGTCGGCCTGCGAACCCAGCGCCTGCAGGGTGAACAGCCACTGGTCATTCGGGCGCCATTGCGCCGCCAGCGCGACCGCCGTGCGCTTCTGTTCCCAGTCGATGGTGCGCCAGCCCATATTCTTGGGAATATAAACCGTTTCGTTGGCCTGCCCCGTGCCGTCAGCGCTGTCGGCCGTCAGGACCACCGGGTCATAACGGTCGGCCGAGATGCTGTCGGTGCGGTTGCCGACGTTGGAGACGCTGACGTTGGCCAAGAGGCCGAACTCGCCGAAACGGGTATCCCAACGATCGGAACCGATCACGCTACCGGACCAGAAACCCTTCTCGGACAGGTCGCCGTAATTGTAGTCGGCGTTGATTGCCAACAGGCGGTCGGCGTTGTCAAACGGCACGCGGGTGCGCAGGTTGATCGTACCGGCGATGCCGCCCTCGATCATGTTGGCGGCGACGTTCTTGTAGACGTCCACGCCCGACAGCAGGTCGGCCGAGACATCCTCGAAGCTGAGACCGCGGCCCGAGGCGGCGGAGAAGATGTCGCGACCGTTGGTTTCGGAACGCACGCCCGACAGGCCGCGCACGAAGACGCCGCCGCCTTCGGCCGCCAGACGGGCGGGGTCGCGGGCGGAGTTGGTGCGTTGCAGGGTGATGCCGGGAATACGTTGCAGAGCCTCGGACACCGAACGGTCCGGCAGGGCGCCGATGTCCACGGCGGTCACCGAATCGACGATCACCTCGGAATTCTTCTTGATGGCCTGGGCCGAGCGAAGCTGAGCGCGAATGCCGGTAACGACCACTTCATCGACCGTGGTGGCGTCGTCCGACTGAGCCGGATTCTGCTGGGCGAGCGCGCCCGTCGGCAGCGCTGCGGCCACCGTAAGCAAGGACGCTCCACACAACAGAGCGACACGACGCACGTGATTTTGACGAGACATGTGTCTCAGAACCTTCCTGCTGGTCGCGCCCGCCGCTTATTGGCGACGTGGGACGACATCCCTCCCGAAGTGAAGCCGCGCATCGTTCGATGTCACTGCGACCTTTCAAGGATGCACAACTTTTCATGCGTTGAAAAGCATTTTCTGATAGCGCTACCACGGTGGCGCCCTGACCGTATTCGGCTAGGGTTCAGGCAAGCATGATCGGCGAAAAGCCGGCGTCGGGGAGAACAGGAATGACCGAGCAGACAGGAGAGGTCCGCCACGTCGCCATCGTCGGCGGCGGGACGGCGGGATGGATGGCGGCGGCGGCTCTGGGCCGGGCATTCACGCGTCCCTCAGGCCTGGCGCTGAAAATCACCCTGATCGAGTCGGAAGCCATCGGCACGGTCGGCGTGGGCGAGGCCACGATCCCGCCAATCCGTCAGTTCGTGCAGATGGTGGGCCTGTCCGAAGAGGACTTCATCCGCTCCACGGCCGCGACCGCAAAACTGGGCATCGCCTTCAAGGACTGGACCGCGCCGGGTTCGGAATATTTCCATGGGTTTGGCGACTATGGCCCCACCGTCGCCGGACAGGCCTGGCGGCAATATCTGTTTCGCTTGAAGGCCGCCGGTCGGATCGACAGCCTGGACGCCTGGTCCATGCCCACCGCCATGGCCCGCGCAGGCAAGTTCGCGCCGCCAGTCGAGGACAGCCGTTCGGTGCTGTCCCACTATTCATACGCGTATCAGTTCGACGCTGGTCTGTTCGCGCGGCGGCTGAGGACGCTGGCGGAAACGTTGGGGGTCGATCGGCGCGAGGGGCGGATCACGGGCGTGGATCGCGACGGCGAAACCGGCCTGGTGCGGGCCGTGAAGCTGGAAGACGGAAGCGAGGTCGAAGCGGACCTGTTCATCGACTGCTCCGGCTTCAGGGGGCTGTTGATCGAACAGACGATGCAGGCCGGATACGAGGAATGGACGCACTGGCTGCCGTGCGACCGCGCCGTCGCCGTGCCGTGCAACTCCGCCCTGGCGCCTGAGCCCATCACGACCGCCCGCGCCCGCGAGGCCGGCTGGCAATGGCGCATTCCGCTGCAGCACCGGGTCGGCAACGGCTACGTCTATTCCAGCGACCATGTGGACGACCAGGTGGCGCTGGACGACCTGTTGGGCCAGATCGAATCCGAGCCGCTGGCCGAGCCCAATCGGTTGAGGTTCGTCACCGGCCGACGGCGCGAGGCCTGGAAGGGCAATGTGGTGTCGCTGGGCCTGGCGTCGGGCTTCGTCGAGCCGCTGGAATCGACCAGCATCAACCTGATCCAGACCGGCATCGGGCGGCTGCTGGAAATGTTCCCCGACCGCAGTTTCGATCCGGCTCTGATCCGCGAATACAATCGGCGCTCGGCCCAGGAGTTCGAGCGCATCCGCGACTTCATCATCCTCCACTATCACTTGGCGGGTCGCGCGGGGGCGATGTGGGACCGATGCCGCGAGACGGCGCCGCCCGATACGTTGATGGAGAAGATTGAGCTGTTCCGGGCGCGGGGCGAGATCGGACTGCTGGAGGACGAATCGTTCCGCGAGGACAGCTGGACCGCCGTCTTCACGGGCCTGGGGACATGGCCGAAACAGGCGTCGCCCCTCGCCTGCCTCGACGACCTGGACGGAGTCGATCGCCAGGCGCGGCAGTTCGCGCAGTTGATCGAACGCGCCGCCGCCGCCCTGCCCGCCCATTCCAACACTTTCACTGGTTACGCTCGATGACCCCCGCCCCGCTGAAGCGCATCCTGATCGTCGGCGGCGGCACGGCCGGCTGGATGGCGGCCGCCGCCCTGTCACATGTGACGCGCGGCACGGTGAAGGTCGAGCTGGTCGAGTCCGAAGCCATCGGCACCGTCGGCGTCGGCGAGGCGACCATCCCGCCGATCCTGCTGTTCAACCAGTTGCTGGGCATCGACGAGGACGCGTTCGTCCGCGCCACCCAGGCGACCTACAAGCTGGGCATCCAGTTCCATGACTGGTTCCAGAAGGGCCAGAGCTATTTCCATCCGTTCGGCGTCTATGGGACGCGCATCGATGCGGCGTCGTTCCACCAATACTGGCTGCGGCTGAACAAGGCGGGGCTGGACGACGACCTGGGCGCCTATTCGGTCACGACGGTGGCGTCGCAGATGGGGCGTTTCACTCGGCCTGACAGCGATCCGCGCGGCGTCGCATCTCAAATGACCTACGCCTTTCATTTCGACGCCGGCCTATACGCCAGGTTCCTGCGTCAGCGCGCCGAAGCGCAAGGCGTGGTGCGCCATGAAGGCAAGATCGCCGACGTGGTGCTGCGCGACGGCGACGGCTTCATCCAGTCGGTGCGGCTGGATGATGGAGGCGAGTTGGAGGCGGACTTCTTCATCGACTGCTCGGGCTTCCGGGGCCTGCTGATCGAGGGGGCGCTGAAGACAGGCTATGAGGACTGGACCCACTGGCTGCCGGCCGACCGGGCGGTGGCCATGCCGTGCGCGCGGGTCGGAGAGCCGACCCCCTATACCCAGTCGACGGCGCTGGAGGCCGGATGGCGCTGGCGCATCCCGCTGCAGCATCGGACCGGCAACGGCTACGTCTATTGCAGCCCCTTCATCTCGGACGATGAGGCCCAGGCCAAACTGCGCGCCTCGCTGGACGGCGAGGCCATGGCGGATCCGAACTTCCTGCGGTTCACCACCGGACGACGCAAGAAGACCTGGAACAAGAACTGCCTGGCGCTGGGCCTGGCCTCAGGATTTCTGGAGCCGCTGGAATCGACCAGCATCCATCTAGTGCAGTCCGGTATCTCCAAGCTGCTGCTGCATTTCCCCGACACGGGCTTCGCTCAGGCCGACATCGACAACTACAACCGCCTGATGCAGGTCGAGGTCGAGCGGATCAGGGACTTCATCATCCTCCACTATCACGCCACGGCGCGGGACGATTCACCCCTGTGGCGGCATGTGCGGGCCATGGACGTGCCAGAGACCCTGAAACAGAAGATGGACCAGTTCCGCAGCCGGGGCCGCGTCTTCCGCTATGACGACGAACTGTTCCAGGAGACGAACTGGATCGCGGTCCTGCTGGGTCAGGGCGTGATCCCGGAACGCCACGACCCGATCACGGAAACCCTCCCTCTGGATCACATCCGACAACGGCTGCAGCAGATGAAGGCGATGATCCGCCAGGGCGTGGAGCGCATGCCGACCCATGACGCCTTCATCGCCGCCCACGGCAAGGCGCCGCCGCTGCAATAAGACGGCGGCGGCGCCCTCACCCGGTCAGTGGTTGTCGCGCGGCAGGCCGAACTGGTCGATGATGCGGTGGTATTTGATGGCCGGTTCCAGCACGGCGCCGGTTTCGAGCTGTCCGACGACGGCCCGCTGCATCTCCTGCCACGGGGTCTGGGAGGCGGGGTATTTGTAGCCGCCTGCGGCCTCGAACGCCTTGCGCCGCTCGGCCAGTTCCTCGTCGGAGATCAGGATGTCGGCCCGGCCGGTGTTCAGGTCTATGCGGACCCGGTCGCCGGTCTTCAGCAGGGCGATGTTGCCGCCCGCCGCCGCCTCGGGCGAAGCGTTGAGGATCGAAGGCGAGCCGGAGGTGCCCGACTGACGACCGTCGCCGATACAGGCCAGGGCGCTGACGCCCTTCTTGATCAGGTAGGACGGCGGCCGCATGTTCACGACCTCGGCCGCGCCGGGATAACCGATGGGGCCCGCGCCGCGCATGAACAGCAGGGTCTGTTCGGTGATGCCCAGGCTCTCGTCGTCGATGCGGTTGTGATAGTCCTCGGGCCCGTCGAAGACGACGGCCGGGCCTTCGAAGGCGTTCAGGTCGTCGGGGTTTGACAGATAGCGTTCGCGGAACTCCGGGCTGATCACGCTCAGCTTCATGATGGCCGAGTTGAACAAGTTGCCGGTGAAGACGACGAAGCCGGCGTCGGTCTTCATGGGGGCGTCGAAGGTCTTGATGACGTCGGGCAGGACGATCTCGGCCCCACGACAGTTGTCGCCGATGGACTTGCCGGTGACGGTCAGGGCGTCTTCGTTGATCAGTCCCTGTTTCATCAGCTCGGCCATGACGGCCGGCACGCCGCCGGCGTGGAAATAGTCCTCGCCCAGATAGTCGCCGGCGGGCTGAAGATTGACCAGCAGCGGCACATGCAGCCCTTGCGTCTGCCAGTCCTGCAGCGGCACATCGACGTGGGCGTGGCGAGCGAGGGCCGTCAGGTGGATCGGGGCGTTGGTCGAGCCGCCGATGGCCGAGTTGACGACGATGGCGTTGTGGAAGGCTTCCTTGGTCAGGATGTCGGACGGCTTCAGATCCTCGCGCACCATCTCCACGATGCGCAGGCCGGTCTGATAGGCGACCTGGGCGCGCTCGCGATACGGCGCCGGAATGGCGGCCGAGCCAGGCAGCGACATGCCCAGGGCCTCGGCCAGGGAGTTCATCGTCGTCGCCGTGCCCATGGTGTTGCAGTAGCCGACCGAAGGCGCCGACGAGGCCACCAGTTCGATGAAGCCGTCATAGTCGATCTCTCCGGCCGCCATCATCTGGCGCGCCTTCCAGATGATCGTGCCCGAGCCCGTGCGCTCGCCCTTGTGCCAGCCGTTCAGCATCGGACCGACCGACAGGGCGATGGCGGGGATGTCCACGGTGGCGGCGGCCATCAGACAGGCCGGCGTGGTCTTGTCGCAGCCGATGGTCAGGACGACGCCGTCCAGCGGATAGCCGTAAAGGCTCTCGACCAGACCCAGATAGGCCAGGTTGCGGTCCAAGCCGGCCGTCGGGCGCTTGCCGGTTTCCTGGATCGGATGGACCGGGAATTCCATGGCGATGCCGCCCGCCTCGCGGATGCCCTCGCGCACCCGTTCGGCCAGCACCAGGTGGTGGCGGTTGCACGGCGACAGGTCCGAGCCGGTCTGGGCGATGCCGATGATCGGCTTGTCCGACTGCAGCTCTTTGCGCGTCAGGCCGTAGTTCAGGTAGCGCTCCAGATACAGCGCCGTCATGTCCGGGTTTTCCGGGTTGTCGAACCAGGCGCGGCTGCGGAGGGTCTTGGTCATTGATCAGGTTCTCGGGCCGCGAAGACGATGCAGCATATAATATTACAAATGGTCCGTTGTAGTTCAACCCGAGATCAGGTCCAACCACCGTCGACGACATAGTGTTGATTGGTGATCGCCCCGGCTTCGTCCGAGCACATAAAGACGACCACCTTGGCGATGTCGTCGGGCACGAGCCGGCGCTTGAGACACTGGTTTTCATTGATGTATTTGTCGGTTTCCGGCGTGACCCACAGCGCCAGCTGGCGCTCGGTCATGATCCAGCCCGGCGCCACCGCGTTCACGCGGATGCCGAAGGGGCCGAAGTCGCGGGCCAGCGAGCGGGTCAGGCCGATCACCGCCGACTTGGACGCCGTATAGGCGGCCATGCCGCCCTGGCCGATGACCCAGGAGGTCGAACCCAGGTTGACGATCGCGCCCTTGCCCGTCGCCTGCATGTCCGGCAGCACGGCCTGGGCGGCGAAGAACTGGTGCTTCAGGTTCACGGCCATGCGGCCGTCCCAGTAGTCTTCGGTCACCTCCAGCGTGGCGTGACGCTCGTCATGAGCGGCGTTGTTGACCAGGACGTCGATGGGGCCGAAGACGTCGCGCACCGTGACGATAGCCGCCTTCAGGGCGGAAATATCGGTCAGGTCGCAGGCGACGAACCGCGTCCCACCCCCCAGTTCGGCCTGTAGTTTCTTCCCGCGCGCGGTGTCGATGTCCAGAAAGCCAACCTTGGCGCCTTGAGCATGAAAGGCTCGGACGATGCTCTCGCCTATGCCGCCCGCGCCGCCTGTGACGACGACTGTCCTACCTTTGAGGTCCGAATAGATGGCGGCCATGGACAAGCGCTTTCCCGACGACAAACGACCGTCTGCGCGGCCTCACGCCTTTTCACAAATGAAAACTGTTGCCGTCAACAAAAATATCTTCGTCGCTCAGGCTTGGGAGACAGCGCCCATCTGATCCGAGATGATCGCAGCGGTTCGCACCAACAGCGTCGTCGCCTCGTCCTTTGTGCAGGCCATCGGCGCCTGTTCGATAAATGGTGTGATCAGGGTGGCGATGACGCCGTCCGACCCCATGATCGGGGCTACCAGGTCCGTGACGCCCTTTACGAAATCGCTGGCCCGCTCGACGTAATCGCCCTGGGTCATCGCCAGAGCGCGTTGAGCAAACGCCTCCACCTCCGACCGGCTGAACTGCGCGGCCAGCGTCTCGTGCAGATGGGCCCGCGCCCGCTCGTTGGCCCGCGAATAGAACATCAGGCCCGAGGTCGCGTGCAGGATGCTGCGCCGATAGCCGATCCGCACCGAATAGCCGAGGTCGCCTGGGCTCTCGATCCGGGCGATGACCACGATCTGGTCGCCCGACGGCACGACGAGATGACAGGATTGCATGGTGCTGGACGCCAGATCCCGCATCGCCGGCATGGCCACATCCACCAGCGACTTGATCGGCGCCTGGGTCATGCCCAGGGTGAACAGGCGGTTGGTCAGGCGATAGCCGTCCGACGACTGTTCGATATAGCCCCGAAACTCCAGCACCTGGATCATGCGGAACAGTTCGCTGACCGACCGGCCCAGGGTGACCGACATCTGCGACGGGGTCATCGCCTCGCCCTGGGACGACAGCAGCTCCAGAACGTCCAGACCCTTTTCGAGGGCGGGGGCGCGATATTTGCGGTCGTCGGTCGAATCTTGGTCGGTCATGAAAATCCTGTGGCGTGGTCCATAGGCGAACGGCGGCGCTCGCTCGGCAAACCTGCGTCTCTGGCCAGACTACATTATCGCGGGTGAAATCGCTACGCACATATAAAAAGCCGTTGCGGCAGACTGACGCCTAACCTAGGCTTCTGCCCGAGCCCGAACCAAAGGGCCATGTGGGGGAATGCACCATGTCGCTTGCGGGCATCGATCTGGCGATCCTGGCGATCTACGCCGTCTTCATCTTCGGCCTGGCCCAGTGGGTCTCGCGCACCAAGAAGGGGGAGCAGAAGACCTCCACCGACTATTTCATGGCGTCCAAGAGCCTGCCCTGGTGGGCCATCGGCGCCTCACTGATCGCGGCAAATATCTCCGCCGAACAGATCATCGGCATGAGCGGCTCGGGCTATGTGATCGGCCTGGGCATCGCGTCGTACGAATGGATGGCGGCGCTGACCCTACTGATCGTGGGCAAGTTCTTCCTGCCGATCTTCCTGCGCAACGAGATCGTGACCATGCCGCAGTTCCTGCAGCAGCGGTACGGGCCGACGATCCGCAACGTGATGGCCGTCTTCTGGCTGCTGCTCTACGTCTTCGTCAACGTGACCTCGATCCTGTGGCTGGGCGCCATCGCCGTCCACACCGTGACCGGCTTCAACCAGGATTACGCCATCGTCGCCATCGGCGTCTTCGCCCTGGCCTACCAGCTGTGGGGCGGGCTGAAGGCCGTGGCCCTGACCGACATCGTCCAAGTGGCGCTGCTGGTCTGCGGCGGATTGATCATCGGCTTCATCGCCCTGTCGACCATCGGCGGCGCAGGCGGCGCAATCGCCGGCTTCCAGACCCTGCTGACCCAGTTCCCCGACAAGTTCGACATGATCCTGTCCAAGGACAGCCCCCATTATCAGGAACTGCCGGGCATCGCCGTGCTGCTGGGCGGGCTTTGGGTCATGAACATCAGCTACTGGGGCTTCAACCAGTACATCATCCAACGCGCCCTGGCCGCCAAGTCGCTGCCGGAAGCGCAAAAGGGCATCGCCTTCGCCGCCTATCTGAAGCTGCTGATGCCGGTGATCGTGGTGCTGCCGGGCATGGCGGCCCTGATCCTGGCCCCGAACCTGTCGGCGCCGGACCAAGCCTATCCGACCATGATGAACCTGCTTCCGGTGGGCCTGAAGGGCCTGGTGTTCGCAGCCCTGATCGCCGCCATAATCGCCTCGCTGGCGTCCAAGGTGAACTCGATCTCGACCATCTTCACCCTGGACCTCTACGCCAAGATCAAGAAGGACACGCCCGAGCATCAGCTGGTCACGGTCGGCCGCATCGCCGCCGTCGTCGCCGTGATCATCGGCATCCTGACGGCCCGCCCGCTGCTGGGCGGGTTCGATCAGGCCTTCCAGTTCATCCAGGAATTCACCGGCTTCTTCACCCCCGGCATCGTCGTCATCTTCATGCTGGGCCTGTTCTGGAAGCGCGCATCGGAAGCGGGCGCCCTGACCGCCGCCATCGGCTCGGTGGTTCTGTCGGCCGTCTTCTGGTGGCTGCAGGAAACCGGTCAGTTCATCTTCCCCTTCATGAACCGGGTCGCGGTCGTCTTCGTCGTCTCGCTGATCGCCGCAGTGATCGTGTCCCTGCTGGTCCCGGCCAAGCCCGACGCCATGAAGATCAAACTGGACAAGATCAGCTACAAGACCTCGCTGGGCTTCAACCTGGCCGGGGTCGGCGTGATCGCCTTCCTGATCCTGGTCTATTGGATCTGGTGGTGAGGTGAGCGGTACGCGCCTGATCGGTGTCGACTGGGGCACCAGCAATCTGCGCGTCATGCGGATCGCCGAGGGCGGCGCGGTGCTCGACAGCCGTTCCGACCCGCGCGGCGCAGGCGGTCTGGCGCCGGATCAGTTTCACGGCGTGCTTAAGAAGGTCGCCGGCGACTGGTTGGCCCAAGGCCTGCCCGTCCTGGTCAGCGGCATGGCCGGCGCGCGCGGCCGGTGGCGCGAGATGGCCTATCTGCCCTGCCCGGCCGGCGTCGCGGACCTGGCGAGCGCCGTGGCCAGTCCTTACGATGCGCCCCACGTCCGCATCGTGCCCGGCGTCGCCGTGTTCGAGAACGGCTTTTTACAGGACGTGGTGCGCGGCGAAGAGACCCAGGCCTTCGGCCTGGACGCCCCGGACGATGCTGTGGTCGTCGCCCCCGGCACCCACAGCAAATGGATCCGTACCGCAGGCGGCCAAATCACGGGCTTTAGGACCTTCATGACCGGCGAACTGTTCGCCGCCATCCGCACGGGCACGATCCTGGGCGCCGACATGGGCGACCCCGGTGTGGACGACGAGGCGTTCGCGGCTGGCGTGGGCCGGGCCTTGCGCGATCCTGCCGTCACCGCCGCCCTGTTCTCGGTGCGGGTCGAGGGCCTGGCGGGACGCCTTTCGCCGCCCTCGGCAGCTGACTATCTCTCAGGTCTGCTGATCGGGGCCGAGGTCGCGGCCCAGGTCGACGCCAACCACCGCCCCGTCATCCTGATCGGCGCCGAGGCGCTGTGCCGCCGCTATGCCGCCGCCCTGGCGCTGGGCGGTTTCCACGACGTTCGCATCGCGGACGGCGCCGCCGCCACGGCCAGAGGTCTGTGGCGCATTCACGAGGCCGTATCCCGATGATCCCAGTTTCCATCGAAAGCCTGGACGCCCTGCCCCTGATCGCCATCCTGCGCGGGCTGACGCCGGACGAAGCCGTGGATGTGGGCGAGGCCATCGTCGCCGCCGGCTTCCGCTGCCTGGAAGTGCCGCTGAACTCGCCGGAGCCGCTTGAGAGCATCCGCCGCCTGCGCCAGGCGCTGGACGGCCGCGCCCTGGTCGGGGCGGGCACGGTGCTGAACGTCGCGGCGGCCCGCGAGGTCGCAGCGGCCGGTGGCCAGCTGATCATCTCGCCCAACACCGACACCGACGTGATCCGCGAGACCAAGACCCTGGGCCTGCTGTCCCTGCCCGGCTTCTTCACCCCGTCCGAAGCCTTCGCCGCCCTGGACGCCGGCGCCGATGCGTTGAAACTGTTTCCCGCCGAGATCGCCGGTCCGAAGGGATTGAAGGCCGTTCGCGCCGTCCTGCCCGCCGCCACGCGCGTCTATCCGGTCGGCGGCGTCGATCCCGACAGCATGGCCGCCTGGCTAAGCGCCGGCGCCTCGGGATTCGGTATCGGTTCGGCCGTCTTCAAGCCGGGCCAGACCGCCGATCAGGTCGGTCGCCAGGCGAAGGCATTTGTACAGGCTTGGCGCGCCGCCTAGGTAGTTTGCAGGTCAAACGGAAGCCAATTCCGAGGCCCCCACCGGCGCCAAGCCCTTCGCAATGATCCGCGAGCCCGCCGCAGTGGGGTGGATGCCATCAGCTTGATTGTAGCGCCGATCCAGCGCAACGCCTTCTAGCAGGAAGGGATAGGCGGGCACGTTTTCCTGGCGCGCCAGATCGACGAAAATCCGGTCGAACTCGGCGGCGTAGCGCCAGCGCCTACATCTCGGCCAGCAGCACCAAAATCGCGGGCCTTCAGCTCCTCTTGAGGATAGACTTCAGGTTGATAAGGACTGTCGTGCGATCGATGCCCTGTCCGAGGGAAGCCTTTTTTTGAAAGCGCTGCCTAATCGGCCCCGAATGCTGCCAGCCTTCGATCCAGCCTGTTGCGCACCTCGGGCCAATCGTCGTCGATCACGGCGAACATCGCCGTGTCACGCGCCCGGCCGGTCCAGGTGATCTTGTGCTTGCGCAGGACGCCTTCCGCCTTGGCGCCCAGCTTCAGGATGGCGGCCTGGCTCCGGGCGTTGACGGCGTCGGTGATGATCTCGACCCGCACCGCGCCTGCGTCGAAGGCTTGGCCCAGCAACAGCCGCTTGCACGCAGGATTGATCGCACCGCCCCGCGCCTGCGGCCGATAGAAGGTCGAGCCGATCTCGCAGCGGCGATAGGCCGGGTTGATCTCGTACAGGCTGGTCGTGCCGACGACGACGCCGTCGGACCGCCGCCGCACCGCATAGGCGATCCGTGTCCCCGCCTGCATCGCCGCCATGGCGCTGTCCCACCAGCCGTCGAAATGCGCGCCATAGGCCGGCGCCACCATGATGTCCCAGGCGGCGGCGTCGCAATCGAGCGCCGTCCGCACCTCGGCCTTCAGCCCGTCCTCGAACGGCTCCAGCCGCACGAACCGGTCCTCCAGCGGGACCGTGGCGATCCGCATCACGCCGTCGCCCCTTCCTCCATCAGGAAGACCCTGACCTTGTCCGCATCCACGCCCTTGGCCACGAAGGCCTGGCCGATGCCGCGCGCCAGGATCAGGGTCAACGCCCCGCCCTCGGCCTTTTTGTCCCCGGCCATCAGGGCCAGCAGCCGGTCGGCTGTGAACGACCCCGTTTGCGTCAGGCGTGTCGGCAGCCCCGCCGCCGCGACCACCGTCTCGACCCGTTCCACGTCGGCGGCCGAACACAGCCCCTCGCGCGCCGAATACCGGAAGGCCATGCAGCAGCCCAGGGCCACCGCCTCGCCGTGCGCCAGCGCGCCTTCGTCGAAGCCGACCTCCGTCTCGATCGCATGGCCGAAGGTGTGGCCCAGGTTCAGCAGGGCGCGTCGCCCCGCCTCCTTCTCGTCCTCGCCAACCACCGCGCTCTTGATCTCGACCGAGCGGATCACCGCCCGTTCCAGCGCCGTCGGATCGCCCGCCGCGCCCGCCGCGCCCTCGCCTGCCAACCAATCGAAGAATGCCGCGTCGCAGATCAGCCCGTGCTTCAGCACCTCGGCCCAGCCGGACTTCACCTGCCGCGCCGGCAGGGTCGCCAGCACGTCGATGTCGGCCAGGACCAGACGCGGCTGATGGAAGGCGCCGACCAGGTTCTTGCCCCGCGGCGTGTCGATGGCCGTCTTGCCACCGACGGACGAGTCCACCTGGGCCAGCAGGGTCGTGGGGATCTGCACGAAGTCGATGCCGCGCATGAACAGCGCCGCCGCCAGACCTGCGAGGTCACCCACGACGCCGCCGCCCAAGGCGATCACCACATCCTTGCGGTCCAGCCCGATCTCCAGCAGCCGGTCCAGCACCCGCTCCAGCTCGGTGAAGGACTTGGAGCTCTCGCCCGCCGGCACGGCCACAATCTCGCTTTTGACGCCCGCCGCCGTCAGCGACGCCGTCAAGGCCTCGGCATGGATGCCCGCCACCGTCTCGTCGGTGACGATGACCGTCCGCCCCTTGGCCAGCGGCGCGATATGCGCACCCGCCCGAGCCAGCAGGCCACGTCCCACCACCACATCATAGGCCGCAAAGGCCCCGCCGCTGACCGGAATGATCGTCACGTCTTCGTCTCCGCGCGCCGTCTGTGGCGCCAGTGCCGCCGCAGGTTCTTGTGAATGGCGTCCACCGCCTGGCCGTGCGAGCCCTGCCCGACGTCCACCGTCACGTCGGCCTCGCCATAGATCGGATAGCGTGCCTCGGCCAAGGTCGTCAGCACCTCCAGCGGGTCCTTGCCCCGCAGCAAGGGGCGCGTGTCGCGCCGCGCCACCCGTTCCGCGATCACCGCCAGATCGGCCCGGAGCCACACCGTGTCGGACCGCGCCTTCAGCAGGGCGCGCGTCTCTGGGTTCATCATCGCCCCGCCGCCGGTGGCCAGCACGATGGGCGGCCCTTCCAGCAGACGTCGGATCACCCTCGCTTCGCCCGCCCGGAACTCGGCCTCGCCCAGGGCGGCGAAGATTTCCGACACCGTCATCCCGGCGGCCGATTCGATCTCCACGTCCCCATCGGCGAACGGCAGTTTCAACCGATTGGCCAGCCGGCGCCCCACAGACGATTTACCCACCCCCATCAGCCCGACCAGGGCTATGGTGCGGGTCGGTCCCGGATTCGCGCGCCGCCTCATCCGGCGGCTCCGGCGGAACGGTCGGTCGAAAGGACGGCGAAGGCGGCGACGCAGGCAGGCATGATCGATCAAACCTCTACACCAAGCCCGCCCGCACGCCATCCGTTCGAAGGACGGACGGTGCGATGACGCCCCAGATCGAGGCCTTTCTGGAGATGATGGCGGTCGAACGTGACGCCTCGCCCCATACCCTGTCCGCCTATGGCCGCGATCTTGCCGACGCCGAGACGGCGCTGTCGGACGCCGGCGGTCTGATGAAGGCCGACGCCGAGGCGGTCGAGGCCTGGTTCGCCGACCTGTCACGGCGCGGCCTGTCCGCCGCCACCGCCGCGCGCCGCCGGTCCTCCGCGCGTCAGTTCTATCGCTTCGCCCTGGCCGAGGGCTGGCGCACCGACGACCCGTCGCGCCGCCTCGACGCGCCGAAACAGGGCCGGTCCCTGCCGAAGGTGCTGAGCCGCGACGAGATCGACGCCTTGCTGGCCGCCGCCGCCGCCCGCGACGCCGCAGGAGGGCTGCGCCTGGTGGCGCTGGTCGAGATGGCCTACGCCTCGGGCCTGCGCGTCTCGGAACTGCTGGGGCTCAAGGTCGAGGCCATACGCCGCGACCCCGCCTATCTGATCGTGCGCGGCAAGGGCGGCAAGGAACGCCTCGCGCCTCTGAACACCGCCGCCCGCGAGGCCATCAAGGCCTGGCTGACGGCCCGCGACGCAAAGCTCAAGGGCAAAGTTGGGCGAAAGCCCGAGGCGCCCGACAGTCCCTGGCTGTTCCCCTCTTCAGGCCGCACCGGCCACCTGACCCCGCGCCGCTTCGCCCAACTGCTGGACGAGGCGGCGCTGGTCGCCGGCATCGACCCGGCTCGCGTCAGCCCCCACGTCCTGCGTCACGCCTTCGCCACCCACCTGCTCGAAGGCGGCGCCGACCTGCGTGTCGTCCAGACCCTGCTGGGCCACGCCGACATCGCCACCACCCAGATCTACACCCACGTCGCCACCGACCGCCTGGCCCAGGTCGTCCAGCAAAACCACCCCTTGGCGCGCGACGACTGAACCGCCGCTTGCCCGGCGGCGTTGACCTCTCTAGGTTCCCCCGCCTTCCCTAAGGGCGCTCTTGCCCGCTCGCAATTCCCGGACGCCTTGATGGCCACGCACTATCTCGACTTCGAAAAGCCGATCGCCGATCTGGAAGCAAAGATCGAGGAGCTGTCGCTGCTGTCCGACGCCTCGGGCGATTTCGACAATGAGATCGAGGGCCTGCGCAAGAAGGCCGAGCAGCTGCGAAAGAAGACCTACGCCGGTCTGGATCCCTGGATGAAGACCCAGGTCGCGCGCCATCCGCAGCGTCCGCACTTCATCGACTATGTCCAGAGCCTGTTCACCGACTGGAACGAGCTGCACGGCGACCGTCAGTTCGGCGACGACCAGGCCATCCTGGGCGGCCTGGCCCGTTTCCGGGGCCGTCCGGTCGTGATCATGGGCCATGAAAAGGGCCACGACACCGCCACCCGTATCACCCACAACTTCGGCATGGCCCGGCCCGAGGGCTATCGCAAGGCCGTGCGCCTGATGGACATGGCCGAGCAGTTCGGCCTGCCGGTCCTCAGCTTCATCGACACGGCCGGCGCCTATCCGGGCCTGGGCGCCGAGGAGCGCGGCCAGGCCGAGGCCATCGCCCGTTCGACCGAGCGCTGCCTGACCCTGGGCGTGCCCTCCATCGCCACCATCACCGGCGAAGGCGGCTCGGGCGGCGCCATCGCCATCGCGGCGGCCAGCCGCGTGCTTATGCTGGAGCATTCGATCTATTCGGTCATCTCGCCCGAGGGCGCGGCCGGCATCCTTTGGCGCGACGGCGCACGGGCCAGGGACGCGGCCATGGCCATGAAGATCACCGGCCCGGACCTGATGGGCCTGAAGATCGTGGATCGCCTGATCGAGGAGCCGGTCGGCGGCGCCCACACCGATCGCGACGCCGCCATGGCCAATGTCGGCGACGTGCTGGCCGAAGAGCTGAAGGGTTTCGAGGGCCTGTCGCCCCAGCAGATCAAGAAGCGCCGCGCCGACCGCTTCTACGCCATCGGCGCGCTGTAACAGAACAGCGTTAACGCAGCGTCCACCATCGTCTGCCAACCTTGGCCTTTATCGAGGGGCTTCGGGGTTTGCGACCGGCCATGATCATGACGACGGCGGGACAGACCGAGGCCTTCGCGACATGAGCGGCGGCGAATCCCTGCGCGAAAGCGCTGTCTTCAACCTGGGCGGCGCGATCACGATGATCGTCGACGATTCGCCCTTCTCGTTGACGCTGACGTCCAACGCCCTGACCGGGTTCGGCATCCGCCCGGCCTTCGCCTGCGGCACGGGAACCCAGGCCAAGAAGCTGCTGACCGACAAGCCCATCGACCTACTGGTCGTGGACACCGACATGCCCGACATCGACGGGTTCGAGCTGGTGCGCTGGCTGCGCCGGTCGGGCCCCAATCCCAACGCCTTTACCCCCGTCATCATGACCGCCAGCCACATCCGGCGCGGGCGTGTGGCCGAGGCTCGGGACTGCGGCGCCAACTTCGTCGTCACCAAGCCGTTCAGCCCCGCCATGCTGCTGGAGCGCATCCTGTGGGTCGCGCGCGACAGTCGACCCTTCCTGGAGGTCGGCGATTACCTGGGACCGGACCGCCGCTTCCGACACAGCGGCTATGAGGGCGTCGAACGCCGGGCCGACATGCTGCGCAAGGCCAATGCGATGGAGAGCCTGGCCCTATGACCGTCATCACCCACACCCAGCGAAAGTCGCGCCTATCCGAAATGCTGGATCGCCCCGGCGGCGTCAGCGTCGGCGTCGCCCTGGCCCAGGCCAGGGCCAATCTGGACGCCTTGCAGGATCAGGCCCGCGCCATCATCGCCGACAATATCGCCGTCCTGCTGGCCAAACCCGAGCCCGGCCTGATCGAACCGATGCGGCTGGACTTGGCCTATTCCGCGGCCAGCCAGATCATCGACGCGGCCAGCCCATTCGCGATGGACGATCTGTGCACCGCGGCCAAGGGCCTGTGCGACCTGCTGGACGCCGCGCCGCGCCAGGGCGGATTCGACTGGCGCATCGCCACAGTTCACGCCCAGGCGATGAAGGTGCTGCTGTCCCTGCCGCCCGAGGAACAGGCCGCGCGAACGGCCATCCTGACCAATCTGCACGAAGTCCTGCGCAAGAAGCTGCCCGCTAGCGATCAGTCCGCGATCTGAGGCGTCTTTCCGGCGCGCGTCTGCTTGCGCCACAGGGCGGCGTATTCCCCACCCTGGCGCGCTACCAGCTCATGGTGCCCGCCGCGCTCGACGATCCGCCCGGCTTTCAGCACCAGGATCTGATCCGCATCCGCCACGGTCGACAGCCTGTGCGCCACCACCAGGGTCGTGCGGCCGTGACGCGCCTTCTGCAGGGTCTTCTGGATCGCCGCCTCGGTGCGGCTGTCCAGGGCGCTGGTCGCCTCGTCCAGGATCAGGATGCAGGGATCGGCCAGCAGGGCGCGGGCGATGCCGACACGCTGACGCTCGCCGCCGGACAGCTTCAGGCCCCGTTCTCCGACCTTGGTCTCCATCCCGTCCGGCAGGCCGCGAATGAAGTCGGCCAGTTCCGCCGCTTCGGCCGCCGCCCACACCTGGGCCGCGTCGGCTTCGGGTCGCGCGAAGGCGATATTGGCGCCCAGGGTGTCGTTGAACAGCGCCACATCCTGCGGCACCAGGGCCACCGCCGCACGCAACGACGCCTGCGTCACCTGACGCGCATCGTGACCGTCGATCAGCACGCGCCCTTCCTGCGGATCCAGCAGCCGCAACGCCAGTTTGACGATAGTGGACTTGCCCGAACCGGAGGGACCGACCAGCGCGGTCGTCGTGCCGGGCGCCGCAAAGAAGCTGACGTCCTCCAGCCCGCTTGCCCGCGCGTCGTGGCGGAAGCCGACGTTTTCGAACCGGACGGACGCGCCGCGCGCATCGACCGGACGCGGCAGGGCCAGCGCATTGGAGGCGTCTGCGACCTGGGGCGTCTGACGCGTCACCTTCAGCATCTCCTCCATGTCAATGAAGGACTGGCGGATTTCCCGATAGGCGAAACCCAGGATGTTCAGCGGCGCATATAGCGAGATCATGATCAGCACGGCCGCCGTCACGTCCCCCGGCCCCATCCGCCCGGCCGCCGCCTCGA
This sequence comes from Brevundimonas sp., assembly GCF_046295075.1. Lineage (GTDB taxonomy): Bacteria > Pseudomonadota > Alphaproteobacteria > Caulobacterales > Caulobacteraceae > Brevundimonas. The sequence continues at coordinate 31,079 of NZ_JBKBOC010000015.1, forward strand.
ACCCGGCCATCACCGCCATGACGCCCAGCCCCAGGTTCATCACCAGGGCCTGCATCCCGTTCAGCATGGCCAGCGAGCTGTTGGCCTTCAGCGACGCCTCGGCATAGTCGCCCAGCGCCCGGTCATAGGTCTGTGCCGCACGCGTCTCGGCGCCGAACGACTTGACCGTCTCATAGTTCAGCAGGGCGTCGACCGAGACGCCGGCGGCCTCGGAATCGGCCGCGTTCATGATCCGGCGATGCTCCAGCCGCCAGTTGGACATGGCGAAGGTGGCGGCGGTGTAGATGACCACCACGACTACCGCGACGGCCGCGAACCGCCAGTCGTATTTCGCGCCCAGCACACCCGCCGCCAGCACCAGCTCGACCCCGGTCGGGATCAGGTTGAAGGCCAGGATGCGCAGCAGGAAGTCCACCGCGCGGGATCCGCGATCCATCGTCCGTGACAGGGCGCCCGAGCGTTTGGTCTGGTGGAAATCCAGCGACAGGCTCAACGCATGAGCAAAGGCCTCGGCCGCCGTGGTGCGCTGGGCGGCGGCGCGCACGGGCGCGAACACCACGTCCGAAATCAAGGGAGAGGCGGCCGACAGGAACCGCACGAAGGTCCAGCCGATGGCGAAGGCTGCAAAGCCCAGACCGACGGCTGTCGCCGCGCCCTGCCCCGCCGCCAGCCGATTGACCGCCGCGCCCAGCACCAGCGGCGCCATCACGCCCAGCCCCTTGCCCGCCAGGGTCAACAGGATGGCGAAGATCAGCCTCAGTTTCAGGTGCGGCGCGCCCGAACGGGCGACCAGCCGCGCAAGGTCCGCCAACGCCGTCAGCGTCGGGGGTCCGTCCGTCTTGTCCTGTGTGCTCCCGGCCTGCTGCGCCTTGACCATCGGGTCACGCCTGCCGCCGGAGCGTTCGCCTCGTATCGCCATGATCCGCATATGGAAACCCAATGCGACCGGGGAAAGGCCACGCTGGCGCGCGACCGGGGATTAGTCGCTCAACCTAGGCTGACGACCGCCTCGATCAACTCGTCCACGGCCGCTTCCTGCGTCGCCCAAGAACAGACGAACCGCACCGATCCATCGTCGAACGGGTAGCAGGCCCAGCCCAGAGCGTTCAGGCGCGCGTGCGCCTCAGGCGACATCCGCACGAAGACGGCGTTGGCCTCGACCGGATGCGCCAGCACGAAGGGCGTGCGTACCGCGATCCCCGCCGCCAGCTTCTGCGCCATCAGATTGGCGTGGGCGCCGCCCGATTCCCAGTCTCCGCTTTCCAGCAGTCCCAGCATCGGCCCCGACAGCATCCGCGCCTTCGACGCCGTCTGCCCCGCCTGTTTCAGTCGATTGTCCAGACGCCGCGCCAGGCGCTTGTCGAACAGGACGATGGCCTCGGCGCAGTTGGCGCCCGCCTTGGCCCCGCCGAACACCAGCACGTCCACGCCCAGCCGGGCGATGTCCTTCAGATCGAACCCCGAGGCGACCGCATTGGTCAGCCGCGCGCCATCCATGTGGACGCCGTAGCCCAGCGCCTTGGCCGGCTCGATCAGGTGGCGCAGCTCTTCCTCGGTATAGACCGCGCCATATTCGGTGGCCTGGGTCAGCGACAGGGCCGCCGGCGGCTGGCGATGGCCGACTTCCGCCTCCCCCAAGTGCGCCTGCAAGGCCAGCGGATCGATCTTGCCCGAAAAGCCCGGCAAGCCGATCAGGCCGACGCCATGACCGAAGAAGCCCGGCGCGCCCGTCTCGTCGGTGCAGATATGAGCGGCGTTGTGCGCCAGAACCGCCTCATAGGGCTGGGCCAGCATCGACAGGGCGATGGCGTTGGCGGCCGTTCCGCTGAAGACGAACCGCACCTCGGCGTCCGCATCCAGCCGCTGGCGGATCTGATCGGCGGCGCGCGCGGTGACGTCGTCGGCGCCGTAGGCGCGGGCGAACCCCTTGTTGGCGCGCACCAGGCCTTCGATAGCGCTCAGGGCCATGCCGGCGGTGTTGTCGGATCCGAAATCGTAGCGCATCAGCGGGTCGTCGCCTTCAAATCAGCTGCGTCATCGTCGACAGTCCGCACACGGACCACCGGCATCACATCCTCGTCGCCATACGGCACGGCGACCTGATGCGGGAACGGGATTTCGATACCGGCGGCGTCCAGCGCCTCCTTGCCGCCCTGCATCAGATCAGCCTGGGTCTGCCACCAGTCCCCGACCTTGACCCAGGCGTGCAAAGTCACCTGCACGGAACTGTCCAGAAGGCCGGTCACCCCTGTCCAGGGATGGGGGTCGTGCAAAACCTTGTCGTGCGCCTCGGCCATGTCCGCCAGAACGCAGCGCGCCTGGTTCAGGTCGTCGCCATAGCCGACGGAGAAGTTGATCTCGATCCGGCGCGTCTGCTGTCCTGTCAGGTTGGTCAGGGAATCGCTCAGCACCTTGGAATTCGGGATGACGATCTTGTGGTTGTTGGCGTTCGACAACTGCGTCGTGAACAGGTCCAGCCGCTGCACCGTGCCGCTCATCCCGCCGACATCGACGATGTCTCCGACGCGATACGGCCGCAGCACCAGCAGCATGATCCCCGACGCCACGTTCGACAGCGTGCCCTGCAGCGCCAGGCCGACGGCCAGAGACGCCGCGCCCAGCACCGCGATGATCGAGGTGGTCTGCACGCCAAGCCGCTGCAACACGGCGATCATGCCGATGATGAACACCACCACCCGCACGACCTGCACCGCAAAGCTCAGGACCGTCGGATCGTGACGGAAGCCGCGCACCCGCGACAGGCCGTTACGCGCCGCCCTTGACGCCCATTTCGCCGCAAACACCGTCGCGGCGAAGATCAGGATGGCGATGGTCAGGTTGATCGCAAAATCACCGGCCATATCGGTCAGCTTGGCGATCACGGCGGCGTCGATGGACACAGCCTTGCGCCCTGCGGCGACCGCTTCGGCAATAGGAGTGATATCGGCTGGGATGGGCGAAGACATAAGGCCGGGTCTAACGCCTGACGCGCCGATTGGAACCCCCGGCGCCCGTTTTCAAGCCTTGGCGATCCGTCCGCCGCCGCTTTCGATGGCGTCCAGCAGGTCCATCACGTCGTCGATGGTGTTGGCCTCTCGCGCCGGCTTGTCCCAGCGAATGCGACTAACGCGCGGGAAACGCATGGCCACGCCCGACTTGTGCCGCGTCGAACGGTTCAACCCCTCGAAGGCGATCTCCAGCACCAGGCCGAAGTCGCGCTCGGCCCGGACCGACCGCACGGGCCCAAACCGGTCGATGGTGTGGTCGCGCACGAACTTGTCGAGCTGTTTCAGCTCCTCGTCGGTGAAGCCGAAATAGGCCTTGCCCACCGGCGTCAGCGCGCCCTCCGGCGTCCAGACCCCGAAGGTGTAGTCGGAATAGAAGCTGGATCGTTTCCCATGTCCGCGCTGGGCGTACATCAGGACGGCGTCGATGACGTGCGGATCGCGCTTCCACTTGAACCACGGCCCCTTGGGCCGTCCCGCCAGATAGGGACTGTCCCAGCGTTTCAGCATCAGCCCTTCCGCCGCCGCCCCGACCGGCGGATCGGCCCTGAGCCGCGTCAGCTGATCCCAGTCGGCATATTCGACCACCGGTGACAAATGCAGCCGCTCGCCCGTGTGACCGGCCACCAAAGCTTCCAGCCGCGCGCGACGGTCGCGCAGAGGCAAACTCCTCAAGTCTTCGCCGTCCTGGGCCAGCAAATCATAGGCGATCACCGCCGCCGGAAAGGCCTGCATGGCCTTGGCGTCCACCGTCTTGCGGTTCAGCCGCTGCTGCAGATCCCCGAACGGCGCCACCGCCCCGTCGCGCCACACGATCAGCTCGCCGTCGATCGCGCCCTGGAACGCAAGAGCCTCCATCACATCGGGAAAGGCGGCCGAAATCTCGTCGCCGGTGCGGGAATACAGCTTGCCGACATCGCCCTCCAGCACCGCCTGGACCCGTATACCGTCCCACTTCCATTCGGCGGCGTAGTCGGCGGGCGAAAGTTTGGGCAGATCGACCGCCTCGTCGATGGCGACCGCCAGCATGACGGGTCGGAATCGGCCGGGCGCATCCGGGCTGGGCCGCTCCGCCCGGCCCTCCAGCCAGGCGAACAGGTCGGCGTATGGCGGCTCGACCGCGTGCCAGACCTCTTCGATCGCCGAAGCGTCGATGGCCTCCAGCGTCGTCTGGGCTACATCGCCGTCCGGCGACGGCGGCGCCATCACGGCGTCCGGTCGCATCATCGCCGCCGCCGTCTTGGCCAGCCGCGCCGACAGGCCCACACGCAAGGCCCCGGTCATCAGTTTCAGCAGCGCCCAACGGCCCTTCGGCTCCAGCGCGTCCAGCCAGCCTTCCAGCAGGCCCCGCACCTCGGCCCGGCTGGCGGTGCGCAGGGCTTCGACCACCTCGGCCAGTTCCGGCTCACGATTGGGCCGGTGATCGGGGCTGACGGGCCAGATCAGGGCCACCGTCTCGGCTAGATCCCCCACATAATCGTAAGACCAGCCGAACAGCACGTTGTCCACCCGCCCTTCGACCGCCTTTCTGATCATGGCCGGTTTGGCGGCGTCGAACGTCAGGTCGCCCGTCAGCGCGGCCAGCGCCCAGCCCCGGTCGGGGTCGGGCGTCGCCCTCAGATAATCCCTCACCAGGACCAGTTTCGCATTGCGCGAAGCCGTCAGGGACAGGCGATCCAGAAGTTCGGCGAAGGCGCGCATCGTCATCCATCTTGGGCGCTCGAAGCGTCGCCGCCAGTCCAGAACGAAAAACGCCCCGGAGGTTTCCCTCCGGGGCGCGTCTCCGATCTCAAGGGATCAATTGAACAGGCCAGCGATCACGGCAGTGATCAAGCCCCCGGCGACGGCGGCCAGAACCACGTCATTGCCGCTGCGGACATATTGGTAGCCACGCGGCGGGGCGCGCAGGCCATAGCGGTTGTAGTCGTTCACCACATAGGCGTTGGTGCGGTAGTAGGACGGCATCCGCTGACCATAGCTCCAGGTGCGCACCGCATATCCGCGCGGGGGCGCATAGCGGGGAGCGTTGTAGCGACGTTCGGCCCGCTGCCAGCGGTCATAGGCGCGCTGTTGCTGGCGATACTCCTGGCGGTCCTGGCGTTGGTCCTGACGGAACTCGCGGCGGTCTTCACGACGATCCTGGCGGTTGTCGCGACGGTCATCGCGTTGCTCGTAACGATGATCGCCGCGCGACTGGGCCGAGGCGGCACCGGCGGCGCCCAGTGCGGTGGTGGCCATCAACGCGGCCATCGTAGCGGTAAGGATCTTTCTCATGATCGTGTCTCCAACTGCGCCGAAGGGTTTCGACTTGAGTGCAGTTATGGAGCGCGGCGGCTGAGGCGTGTCTGAACCGCCGTCAGAGGCCTACATTCATCTGAAGAACACGCCCCGGCCGCAATCAGGCGGCGACGGAGGCCTGGGACGGCGGCAGCGCCATCTGCGCGACCGCGTCACGTCCGCCACCGGCTCGTCCCATCAAGGCGGCCAGAGCGCCGAAGTCGATGGGCTTGTTCAGATAGGCGTCGGCGCCGGCCTCCAGGCCGGCCTTGTGATCTTCGTTGCGGGCGGAGGCCGACAGGACGACGATGGGCGTGCCCGCATTCTGCCCCCCGCCGTCGCGAATAAGTCGGGTCGCGGTCAGGCCGTCCATGACCGGCATGTTCACATCCATGATGATCAGGTCGAACGGCTGATCCTTGGCGATTTCGACCGCCATCTGGCCATTCTCGGCCGTCGAGGTGACGTGGCTGGCCGAACTCATCCAGGCTTCCAGGATCATGCGGTTCACAGGATGATCCTCGACCACCAGCACGCGCAGCGATTCGCCGCCTGCAATCTCGGCATGGACTTCATCGGCCGCAACCGGCTTGGCCCACTCCACCACCTCAGCCTCGATCTCCAGGGTGAAGCACGACCCTTCGGCAAGACGCGATGTGACCGTGATGTCGCCGCCCATGATGTTGGCCATGCGCCGCGCAATGGTCAGGCCCAGCCCCGTGCCGCCGAACCGGCGCGTGGAGGAGGTATCGACCTGGGTGAACGGCAGGAACAACCGCTCCAGATCCGCCGCCGCGATGCCGGTGCCGCTGTCCTTGACGATGAACTCGAACCGCACCCGTTGGTCCGACACGCGATGACCGCGCACGATGTAATGGATCTGGCCAGATTCGGTGAACTTGACCGCGTTCGACAGCAGGTTTTGAACCACCTGGCAGACCCGCAGCGGGTCGCCACGCACCACCGTCGGGATCTCGCCTTCCAGGGTCGAGACGAACTCCAGCCCCTTGGCCTCGGCCTGGGCTTCGAATGGTCCGGTGATCCGCTTGTGCAGGCTGTCGACGGCGATATCGACGACCTCGAAGTTCATCTTGCCCGCCTCGATCTTGGTCATGTCGAGGATGTCGTTCAGCAGCGACAGCAGGTTGTCGCCCGAGTTGCGGATGATCGACAGATACTCGCGCTGCGTCGCCTCCAGACGCGTGGCGCTGAGCAGTTGAGCCGCGCCCAGGACGCCGTTCATCGGTGTGCGCAGTTCGTGGGAGATCACGCCCAGGAAGTTCGACTTGGCGTCGTTGGCGGCATTGGCCTTGTCGCGCGCAGCTTCCAGTTCCTCGATCAGATGGGACTGATGCGACTGGAAGGCGCGGATGCGCTCTTCGCGCAGCAGGGTCATGGTCACCAGGACGAACAGCCCCGCCGCCGTGAACGGCAGGACGGCCAGCATCGACCAGAACTCGCTCGTGCCCCACAGGCTGAACAGAATGACCGCCGCCGCCGCACCATAGGGCGACGAGATGATCAGGGCCTGACGCGGCGAGCTGCGGAGCTGGGCGAACACCAGCACATAGCCGGAGATGATCAAGGCAAGGGCGAGCGGTCGTCCGAAATCGGAAGGTGAAAACCAGGCCAGCAAGGGCGCGATGGCCCAGGCGCCGGTCGTCACCGTGGCGACGATGGGGAAGATCACTCCCCAGTTCGTGCCCACGCGATGGCTCAGCCGGTGTTCGACCAAGCCGCGAACCGCGCCCGCCGCGACCGTCACGCCGAACCACAGCACCGCCTGCCACAGGCCCACCGTGCCCAGCAGCCCGAGAGCCCACGAGGCGATGATCAGGTAGCGCAGATATTGCGTTTGCAGGATGGCCGTCAGGGCCTGGGCTGCATCGCCGGCGCGCTGATCGCCTTCAAACGCCTTCGCGACGCCGTCGGATTCCACCATAAGCCCAGATCCCCACGTTCTGTTTGGTCGCGTGACGCTAAGACGAAGGTTCTAAGACGATGTGAACGCTGTTTTCCGTCATGCCGATTCCCCCGCCTCCTCGGGCGTCAGCGCCTTGATCGACAGGGCGTGGACGGGTCCGGCCATCTCGTCCTTGAGCAAGGCGTTGACCGCACGCTGTCGCGCCAGACGCGACTGCCCCTGGAAAGCCGCCGAAACGATCACCAAATTGAAGTGGCTTTCCCCACCGGGTTTGGCATCCATCCCGCCTTCGTGATGGTGGCCGGCGTGTCGCCAGCTGTCATCTTCGACCTCCAGCCGTTGCGGCGAGAGCCCATCGGTCAGTTTTGCACGAATAATCGTCGCAACCGGGCCTTCTGACATGATCGATTCCTTGATGCTGTCCCATTCGGCCTTACACTTCGGCTGATGTCCGCCTCCTTTCAATACAAGCCGCGCTTCACCGACATTCGGGTGAAGCCGCCCAAGCCCGAGGAAGAGGCGGCGAAAGCCGATGTCCTTCACCTCAAGCCGGGCGAGACGCCGTGCCAATGGCCCGACTGCCGCAGGGCGGCGGCCGCCAAGGCGCCGAAGTCGCGAGAACGGCTGAACGACTTCTATGAATTCTGCCAGCCTCACGCCGGCGAGTACAACAAGGGCTGGAACTTCTACGCCGGCATGAGCGAAGGCCAGATTCGCAACCTTCAGGAAAATGAGGCCATGACCGGCGGTCGCCCGACCTGGGAAATGCAGGCCGGCAAGTTCACGCGCGAGGCCGCCGCCTTCGCCGCCAAGATGGGCACGTCCAACACCACCGGCGCAGGCTCATGGCGCGACAGCTTCGGTCTGTTCGGGCGCAAGGGCGACCAGGCGCCCCAGTCTCCGACCGAGGATCGGCGCATCGGCAAGCTGGAACGCGCCGCTCTGGCCGACCTGGATCTGGACCCCGGCGCGGACAAGGCCAAGATCAAGGCCCAGTACCACGACCTGCTGAAACGCTTTCACCCCGACACCAACAATGGCGACCGGGGCGCGGAAGCCAAGCTGCAACGCGTCATCAAGGCGTGGAAGACGCTCAGGAAGGCCGGCCTGGCCTGATCTTGCCTATTCGGCGTAGATCATCTTCCGCGTCATGCCGCCGTCCACCGTCAACACCTGACCCGTGACGAAGCCCGCGTCGGCTAAATAAAGCACGGCCTGGGCGATGTCCTCGACGCGTCCCACCCGGACGACGGGATGCTGTTCGTGATCGACGGGACGCAGGTCGTCGTCGCCGGAAATCCAGCCCGGCGCGATCGCATTCACCCGCGTCTTCGGCCCCAGGCTGATGGCCAGGGCGTGGGTCAGGGCGACCATGGCGCCCTTGGACGCGGCATAGGCCTCGGTCTCGGGTTCCGACATGAAGGCGCGGGTCGAGGCCATGTTGATGATGCTCCCACCCTTCGCCATCAGCGGAATGGCGCTGCGCGTCGTCAGGAAGGCGCCAGTCAGATGGCTGTCCACCGTCTTGCGCCAGGCCTCCAGCGACAGTTCGGCCAGCGGCCCGTTGACGGGATCAGCCACGCCGCCGTTGTTCACCAACAGGTCCAGTTCCGACCAGCCGAGTTCCTCATAGGCTTTGGCGACCGAGGACTCGTCGCCGATGTCGCACAGGATCTGGCGGGTGTCGGTGCTCATGCCGGCCTTCAGGTCGAAAGACGCGACTTCCCAACCGCGCGCGACCAAGGCCCTGCAGACGCCGGATCCGATAAGACCTGCGCCACCCGTAACGATTGCTCTTTTCATGGGCTTGGAACCGGCTAACGCGGCCTTGGTTGCGCCGCGCCTGCCCTAACCCGCCGCCCCGCTGTTCGAGGCGGTCATCATCGGCGCCGACGGTTCGCGGAAATAGCGGTCGATGCCGTCCGCGACCGACTTCATCAAACGACGGCGTGCGCGCTCGTCGGTCAGCAGCCGCTCGTCCTCGGGATTGGTGATGAAGCCCATCTCCAGCAGCACGGCCGGCACGTCGGGCGCCAGCAGAACGGCCAGACCCGCGTCTCTATGGCTGCGGCGCAGCAGCGGCTGGTCCGAGCCTTCCAGATGGGTCAGCAGGACGCGGGCGAACTGGGCCGAGCGATTCTGGGTCGCGCGCTGGGTCATGTCCAGCAGGATACGGTCCACCGACGGGTCGCGGCCCGGCAGGTGCAGTTCGCGGTGCCAGTTGTCGCCGCGCGTGAACTCGCGCACGGCCCGGCCTGCGCCCTGTTCCGACAACGTATAGACGCTGGCCCCGCGCAGCGCGGGATCGGCCCCGGCGTCGGCGTGCAGAGAGATGAACAGGTCGGCGTCCGACTGACGCGCGATGGACACCCGGCGATACAGGTCCACATACCGATCGTCGGACCGCGTCAGCCGCACGCGGTAACGACCGTTCTTCTCCAGTTCGGCTTTCAGCGCCAGGGCGGCGGCCAGGGTGACTTCCTTTTCCTTGGCGCGGGCGCCGCTGGCGCCGGGGTCATTGCCGCCGTGGCCGGCGTCGATGACGATCAGCGGCCGTTCGGCCCGGCGCGGCGGAGCGCTGGGTCGCGGCGCAGGCGTGTTGGACGCGCGTACGGCCGCGCCGGTCGCCTTCAAATCCACGACATAACGATAGTGGCTGACGCCGTCGCCGGGCGGCAGCAGGAAGCGTCGCTCGATCTCGCTGCCGCGCGCCAACTCAAGCTGCACCCGCGACGACCCGCCGGAAGACGTGACCTCATAGGACCGCACCAGGCCCGAACCGCCGCCGTTCAGCCCTCGCCCCGGCGCGACGCCGTTCAGGGCCAGAACCACGCGACCTTCGCCGCCCGCGTCAATGACACTTCCCTGCGCCGACTTGTCCAGATCGATGACGACGCGGGTTCGGTCGCCGTCTGCGCCGAAACGCACGGCCAGCACGTCCCCTTGAGCGCCCCATGCGAAACCGCGCGTCGCGAACAGACCGACCACGCAGATGACCACGAAGGCCAAGGCGGTCATCGCCCATTCCTTCGCGCCCCAGCGCATCAGACCTGTCAAAACGCGACCGCTCATTGCGACGCCAAACCCACTTTAAGCCTACTAGAGCGTCATGATGCCAGACGCTCGTATTCAGGGGGTTAAGGCGAACACCTTTTAATTCTCCAGTTGCGTGACTATGCTGTGAACCGCTCGCGAACCGATCGCGCCGATTTCGCCTCTGCGAATCTTGGCGCGCCCTCCTCGCGGCGTTGACTTTCACCAATCCGAGAACCGCCCCGGCATCGCCGATGGTTCGAAGAGCGGACCAGGGACGCGGCCTTCCCAAGGGATTGGCGCGCCCGGTTCAGGACCGACGACTTCAATGGGCCTTTCCGCCTGCGTTCCCCAACGGCTTGATCAAGCCCGCTTCGCCGTTCTCGGCGAGGGGATGTCGCGCGCGCCGGCCCTCACCTTCATTCGGCGAGCCGCCATGACCCTGCCCGGTGTTCCGGGACGGTCGGCCTGCGCGCGCCAGAGAGAGACTATCCATGTCAAAGACAATGCTGATCGATGCGGCGCATCCCGAGGAGACCCGGGTCGCCATCGTGGACGGACGCCAGATTGAGGAATTCGATTTCGAATCCCGTGCGAAGCGCCAGCTTCGCGGCAACATCTACCTCGCCAAGGTCACCCGCGTAGAGCCCAGCCTGCAGGCTGCGTTCATCGAATACGGCGGCAATCGCCACGGCTTCCTGGCCTTCAACGAAATCCACCCGGACTATTACCAGATCCCGGTCGCCGACCGCGAAGCCATCATGGCCGAAGCGCACGACGATGAGGACGAGGACGATCTGGATCGGGAATCGACCGGCGACGACGTCGATCCCGAAGGCGCCCTGGCCGACGAGGAACGTCTGAAGCGCCGCCTGATGCGTCGCTACAAGATCCAGGACGTCATCAAGCGCCGCCAGATCCTGCTGGTTCAGGTCGTCAAGGACGAGCGCGGCGCCAAGGGCGCGGCCTTGACCACCTGGCTGTCGCTGGCTGGCCGCTACTGCGTCCTGATGCCCAACACGGGCAAGGGCGGCGGCATTTCGCGCAAGATCACCAACACTTCCGACCGTCGCCGCCTGAAGAGCGCCGTCTCGGCTCTGGACGTGCCCAAGGGCATGGGCCTGATCATCCGCACGGCCGGCGCCAAGCGCACCAAGGCCGAGATCAAGCGCGACTATCAATATCTGCTGCGCCTGTGGGAGACGATCCGCGAGACCACCCTCGCCTCTCATGCCCCCTCGGTCATCTACGAGGAAGAAAATCTGGTCCGCCGCGCCGTGCGCGACATGTTCGACAAGGATTTCGACGGCATCCAGGTCGAGGGCGTCGAGGGCTTCAAGGAAGCGCGCGACTTCATGCGCGTGCTGATGCCCGCCCAGGCCAACAAGGTTCACCTGTATCGCGGCTCGCGGCCCCTGTTCGCGGCCAACGGCATCGAGGAGCTGCTGACGCAGATCCACCAGCCTGTCGTGCCGCTGAAGTCCGGCGGCTATTTGGTCATCAACCAGACCGAGGCCCTGGTGGCCATCGACGTCAACTCGGGTCGCGCCACCAAGGAACGCAACGTCGAGCAGACGGCGTTCAAGACCAATATGGAAGCGGCCGAAGAAGCCGCCCGCCAGCTGCGCCTGCGGGACCTTGCCGGCCTGGTTGTCATCGACTTCATCGACATGGATGAGAGCAAGAACAACCGCGCCGTCGAGCGCGTGTTGAAAGAGGCCCTATCCTCCGACCGCGCCCGCATCCAGATGGGCCGCATCTCGCCGTTCGGCCTGATGGAGATCAGCCGCCAGCGTCGCCGCCTGGGCGTGATCGAGGGCGCGACCGAGGCCTGTCCGCACTGCCAGGGCACGGGCCGCATCCGCTCGGCCGAATCCGCCGCCCTGATGACCCTGCGCGCGGTCGACATCGAGGCCGGCAAGAACGGCGCGGGCGTCGTGGTGCTGAAGGTCTGCACCGCCGTCGGCCTGTACATCCTGAACCACAAGCGCGCCTACCTGCAGTCGCTGCTGGAGCGTCGCGGCCTGAACGTCATCGTCCAGATCGACGACAGCCTGGGCCAAGGCGAGCACAATATCGAGCGCACCGAGACCAACGAGGACTTCGTCGCGCCCGAGATCGAGATGCCCAATCTCGACGACGACTTCGACGCCTCGCTGTACGAGGACGAGGATGAGGACGACGACGAGGAAATCGTCGGCGACGACGACGACGATGTCGAAGCGCTGGACCGCGAGGACAGCGACGACGACGAGCCCCGCGAACGGGCTGAACGCGCCGAGTCCGGCGGTCGTGATCGCGATCGCGGTCGGGGCCGCAATCGCCGCCGTCGCGGCGGTCGTCGCGACGAGGAGACCGCAGAGGTCGCCGAAACCGTCGAAGCCGCCGATACGCTGAACATCGATGACGCCTCGGACGACGAGGAAGATGAGAACGGCCGTCGCCGTCGCCGTGGCCGCCGTGGCGGTCGCCGTGTCCGCGAGGATGGCGAGCGCGACGTCTATACCTGGGTGCGCGGTCGCACGCCGTCGCTGGACGACCCCTATGTCTGGTTCGACCCGCTGAATCCGGGCCGGTCGGAAGGTCGTCCTGAGCGCCCCGAACGTGCGGAGCGTCCCGAGCGCGTCGAACGCCCCGCTGTGGCTCAATCCGAAATCGAAGGTCTGGACGTGGCAGCCGGCGAAGGCTCAGGCGAGGAAGGCGGCCGTTCGCGCCGTCGCCGTCGTCGCGGTCGGGGTCGTGGCGACGCGCCTGTCGGTCACGAGATCAAGGTCGAGAACCGCGCCACCAACGAAGGCATGCCGCCCGACGGCTCGCCCGAGACGCCGATGGCCGTGATGGTCGATACGCCCGCCGAGACGACCGAAGACGCCCCGGCTGTCGCGCCGGAACCGCAACGTCGTCGCGTTCGCCGTAAATCGGCCAGCGCCAACGTCGAGATCGCGGCCGAACCGCATCCCGACACGGCCATCGAGCCGAACGAGGCTGCGGTCGATGGCGACCCGGTCGAGCTGGACGTGACTCCGCACGAAGCCCTGGCGGCTGAGCCGGTCGAGGTCTCGCCGGTCGAGGAGCCGGCTCCGATTCCGGTCGCAGAAGCTGTGCTGGCCGAGCCGTTCGTCGCACCGGTCCCCGAGATCGATGTGGAGGCGATCATCGCCGAAGATCCGAACCAGATCGTCGCACCGCCTGAAAAGCCCAAGCGTGGGTGGTGGCGCCGCTGATCGGTCACGATTAGACTGTCAGGATGCAGGCGGGGGCCGGTCGCTATTGGAGTAGAGCCATGAGATGGCTTCCCCGATCTGCATCTCGCGTTCTGGCGGCGACGGCGGCGGGCCTGATGGCTCTCGTCGTCGCCGGCCAGGCCTCGGCCCAGAGCCTGATCCGCGACACCGAGGTCGAGGGCATCGTGCGCGAATGGGCCGATCCGGTCTTCGTCTCGATGGGGCTGAACCCGACCGACATCCAGGTCCTGCTGGTCAATGACGACGACCTGAACGCCTTCGCCACGCGCGGGCGGATCATGGGCGTCAACACCGGCCTGATCCTGCGCACCAAGACGCCCGGCGAACTGCTGGGCGTGATGGCGCACGAAGCCGGCCACATCAAGAACCGCCACACCCTGCGCGACGGGGCCCAGAACGCCGGCCGCCAGCCCATGCTGATGACCATGGCCCTGGGCGCCCTGGCCATCGCCGCCGGCGCGCCCGACGCCGGCGTCGCCCTGCTGGGCTCCAGCCAGTATTTCGGCGCTCTGGGGGCCTTGCACTACATGCAGAGCCAGGAGGGCGAGGCCGACATTACGGGCGCGCGGGCGCTGGAGGGCGCCGGCGAATCGGGCGCAGGCTTGGTGTCCTTCTTCGAGAATTTCCGTTCGCAGGAAGTCTTCTCTGACGCCCGTCGCTATCCCTATTTCCGCAGCCACCCCCTGTCGTCGAACCGGATCGAGACCCTGCGCCGCTATGTGCAGGAACAGCCGCACTACGATCACCGCGACAGCCCCGAACGCATGGCCCAGCACGCCCTGATCCTGGCCAAGATCCACGCCTTCATGGATCCGCCGAACGCGACGCTGCGAGACTATCCGTCGACCAACACCTCCCTGCCCGGCCGCTACGCCCGCGCCATCGCCTGGTATCGCGATGGCCAGACGGAAAAGGCGCTGACGGCGGTTGACGAACTGATCGCCGGCGACGTGACCAATCCCTATTTCCAGGAATTGAAGGGCCAGATCCTGTTCGAGGAAGGCCGCGCGGCCGAGGCCGTCGCCGCCCACCGCGAGGCGGTTCGCCTGAAACCTGACGCCCCCCTGCTGCGCGTCAACCTGGCCCACGCCCTGATCGAGACCAACGACAAGGCCAATCTGGACGAGGCCATCGACCAGCTGAAGCACGCCGTCGTCGCCGAAAAGGACAACACCATGGCCTGGCGCCTGCTGGCCCAGGCCTATGCCTCACAAGGCAAGGAGGGCGAGGCGCGCCTGGCCTCGGCCGAATACTATTTCGCGGCCGGCAGCGAGAAGGAGGCGACCCAGTTCGCGCTTCGCGCCCGCTCCATGCTGGACCCCGGCTCCATGGAATGGCGCCGGGCCGTGGACATCGTCCTGGCCTCGGGCGCCACGCCCGACGATCTCAACGACCTGGACCGTCGCGACGCCGCGCGCCGACCGGCCACCCTCAACTGACCCCTTCCCCCGACTGCGAGCCTGTATGACCGACGACGCCCCCACGCCTGCGCCCGAAACCAAGACCGCCAAGCCTGCGTGGCTGAGCGGTGCGCGCGCCGGCTATCTGGCCCTCGGCCTGTCGGTCATCGCCCTGGGGTTCTCGGTCGCGCCCTACTTCAGCGCCGGTGGTTCCGACATCCGGTCCTATCTGCTTGAGCACCCCGAGGTGCTGCAGGAGACGCAACTGGCGCTGCAGTCCAAGGAAGCAGAGGCCAGCGTGGAAGAGACCAACCAGGCCGCCGCCGCCAACGCCGGCCTCTTGGCGCCCGATGCCCGCGACCCCGCCTTCGGTCCGGCGAACGCCAAGGTCACGGTGGTTGAATTCTTCGACTTCCGTTGCCCCGGCTGCAAGGCCGTGGCCCACGACTATCGCGCCCTGATGGCCGCCCACCCGGAAGTCCGCTTCGTCTTCAAGGACTGGCCCATCCTGGACCGCGGCGACGACATCGCCTCGCAATACGCCGCCCGCGCCGCCTTGGCCGCGCATCAGCAAGGCAAGTATCTGGAGGTCTACGACGCGCTGATGACCGAGCGCGCCCTGTCGATCGAGTCCATCGACGCCATCCTGGCCGCAAACGGCGTAGACATGGCCCGCGCCAAGGCCGCCATCGCCTCGCCCGACACCACACGCCACATCGCCGACATCCACACCACGGCCGCCGCCCTGCGCCTGCGCGGCACGCCCACCTTCTTCATCAACGGCAAGGCCAGCCCCGGCATCGACCCCGCCGAAATCGCCAAACTGATCGAAGCCGCGAAGCAATAACCCTCTCCCGTTGGGAGAGGGCTTGAGCCTCGGAGAGCGCAGCGATCAGCAAGGCGAAAGGGTGAGGGTCGAGTTGTGCGAACTGGCCCACTGGCCAACCCTCATCCGGCCCTCCGGGCCACCTTCTCCCAACGGGAGAAGGGACCGCTATTCAGGCCTCGGCCAGGCTCATCTTCCCGCCGATCCATTCGACGCCCGCATGCCGCAGGGCGTCGTTCGCCGCAGCCTCGTCGCCCATCGTCTGCTCGGCGCGATAGAGTACATAGTAACTATAGGGATCGTTGGGCCAGTCCGTCAGCAGTTCGGCGATCTTGGCCTTGGCCCCGGCCGCATCCCCTGACGCCAGCATCGCGGCGGCCAGACTGCGGCGCGTCGGGTACCAGATCATCGGCGGATCGCCGCCTTCGGGATTCATCGCCTGGATCGCGGCCGCCCGGCCGTAGGCGGCGATGGCGGTCGGATAATCCTGATCGATCATGGCCGCGCGACCTTCCAGCACCTTCTGGAACAGTTCGGCGAAGCCGACCTGACGATCCGCCATCGCGCCCTTGAACGCCTTGTCTGCCAGCAGGGCCGCGATAGCCTGGGCCTCGATCCGCACGGCCGCCGCGTCGCCGCGCCGGGCTGCGGCTTCGCCGCGCGCATAGCGCCAGCCGACCCGCATGAGCGGCCGACCGACGTCCGGCTCGGGCAGGGCCGCGACCTGGGCGTCGGAACCGAACCGGCCGTAAAGCGCATAGGCGTCGGCCGCCATAATCTGACGATAGACGACATAGCCGTCGTCACCGGGTTCGGGCGCGCCCAGAAGCTGAGGATAGGTCGCCATATACCAGTCGGCCAGCTCCAGCCCCCGTTCGGCCCCGCCCGCCATCAGGGCGCCGCCCATGCCGAAATGGATGTTGTGGGCGTGAAGCCTCATGCCGCGAATGCCGCCTGGCGGGCTGGCCAGCCGGTCGTAGGTCTTGTCCAGCGCCACGGCGTTGACGTTGGACATCATGGCGTCCTTGTACCGCCCGACGCGATAGAAGGTGTGCGACGGCATATGCACCAGGTGGCTGGCGCCCGGCGCCAGCAGCGCCAGCCGCTCGCCATAGGCCAGCGCCCGATGCGGATCGTCCGACCATTCGGTCAGGTGGATATAGAGGTGGATGGAGGCCGGATCGTTCGGCTTGACCGTCAGGCTGTGTTCCAGGATCGCCATGGCGCGCGTCACGGCGGGATCGGCCGCCTTGCCGTTCTCGTCCCACCAGTCGCCCTCGGGCTGCAGCATCCAGGCGTCGGCGGTGATCGACCCCACCGAGACGTTGTCGGGATGGCGTTTGGCGATCCGGTCCATGGCGCGGGCGAAGCGCAGGGCGCGGGTGTTCTCCTTGCCGGAGTAACGCTGGATCAGGGCGTCGATCATCTGGCGCTGCATCGGCGTAGCGTCGCGCGCCAGCCTGCGGGCTTCGCGCGCCGTTCTCAGGCCCGTGGCGAGGGATACAGGGTCGTTCCCGCCGCCGTTCAGGTTGGGCCCGATGGCCCAGGCCTCGCCCCAGGCGCACATGCCGCACGCCGGATCCAGCTGCCGCGCCTTGCGAAAGGCCCGCACCGATTCCGAATGTTCGAACGCCCAGCGCAGCCGTACCCCGTGGTCGAACCAGGCCTGAGCCTCGGGATTCTTCGTATCGACGGCGAAAGCCTCGTCGCCGAAACCGGGGACCATGACTATGTCCGCCATGGGCTGGACATCGCCGACCGCGTCCACGCGACCGCAGACCTGGGGATTAGCGATCAGGGCCAGGGTCGCCGCCGTCGCCGTGGCGTCGGCGACCGCGACCGGCGCCATCAGGCAGGCGGCCGAAACCGTCGCCACCCACAGACCCTTGCGCATTCCCGCCTCCCCCGCTTGGGCGACCTTTGTGCGCTTAATTGGCCGGCTCGCCAATCATCCGATCAGGGCGTGGTGACGGGCAGGGTGTCTGCGGCTCGGCCGTCGCCCGCAGGCGCGTCGAGGCCCAGCATGCGCGCCAGGAAGGGCTGCACGTCCACGCTGTCCAGATCGGTCAGCCGACGACCCGCGACGACGCCCGGCCCGTGGGCGATGAAGACCGCCGCCATCTCCGGCGACTGATTGTCATAACCGTGGGCGCCGCCCGCGCGGGTCACCGGCCGATCGCGCGTCGCCGCCAGCCAGCCGGTCTCGACTAGGCAGACGATCTGGGCCACCCGCGGGTTGGAGCCATAGACCAGACGCGCCGGCACATCGGCCTTGTTCCAGCATTCCATATGCGGATGACGCCCGACTAGCTTGGCCTGCACCTCGGCCTCGCGGCCCGGCGCGGGATCGGCGATCAGGACCGCCCCGCCATAGCCGATCTTCAGCGCCGCCGGGTCGATGATGTCGTCGATCCAGACCACCCGGTCCGGCGATGTGGCGGCCATGCCGTGATCGGACACGATCACCAGCATCGTCCGATCATAGAGCCCCCTCGCCTTCAGCCCCTCGACCAGCCGCCCCATTGACGCATCGACCGAGACCACGGCGGCACGCGTCTCTGCGCCGTCGGGACCATGGCGATGTCCGGCCGTATCGACGATGTCGAAATAGAGGGTCTCCAGCTTCGGCCGCTGATCCGCCGGCAGGTCCAGCCACGACAGCACCCGATCCACCCGCCCGTCGCCCGGCATGGACTGATCGAAGGGCATCCAATGGCTGGGGCGAACGCCTTGCAGTTCGACCTCCGAACCGGGCCAGAACATCGTGCCGGTGCGGATGCCGGCCTTTTCCGCCGTGACCCAGATCGGCTCGGCCTGATCCCAGAAGCCGGTCTCCTTGCTGGCCATGGTGAAGGCGCCCAGCTGCGCGTCCGTGAACCGGTTGCCGACCACGCCGTGATGGTCCGGGTGCAGACCCGTCACCAGCGTGTAGTGGTTGGGGAAGGTCACGCTGGGGAACGACGGCCGCATCGGCCCAAAGGCGCCGCCCGCCACAAGCCCGTCCAGCACGGGCGTCTGGCCCTTGCCCAGATAATCCGGAGAGAAGCCGTCGATCGAGACCAGAATCACCAGATCGGGTCGCGGCGCCTGAGACTCCGTCCCCTCGACAACCGACGACTGCACGACCGATGGAGCCGAGACTGGCGCGCCCGCGCAGGACGCAACCCCAAGTGCAGCGGCCAAGGCGAGACCAAAGGCGGGAAGACGGGACATAAGCTTACTCACAGGCGACATCGAACCATTGCCTAAACTTAATGGACGACAGGCTTGCGACGCCTTGTGGGAATATCTTTCTCGCGCCAAGCTTGCGCCATGGAAACCGTCATCGATATTCGCGGCCTGACCAAGACCTATGGGACGGTGAAGGCCCTGGACGGCCTGACCCTGTCGATCCCACGTGGCGGGGTCTATGGCATTCTGGGCCCCAACGGCGCGGGCAAGTCGACCCTGTTCCGCACCCTGCTGGGTCTGATTCGTCCGACCGAGGGCGAGGCGACGGTGATGGGGGGGCGGATCGGCGATCCGGCGTCAATGCGCCGCATGGGCTCAATGATCGAGACGCCGCGCTTCCCACCCTTCATGACCGCGCGCCAGGTGCTGGAATGGCTGGCCCGCGCGCACGGCGGCGTGACCTCGGCCGAGATCGACAACTGGCTGCAACGCGTGGGTCTGACCGAGGCGGCGAATCGGCGCGTGAAGGGCTTTTCGGTCGGCATGCTGCAACGCCTCGGCGTCGCCGCCGCCCTGATGACCAAGCCGGACCTCGTCATCCTGGATGAACCGACCAGCGGCATGGATCCGCCCGGCATCCAGGAAATGCGCGCCCTGATCCGCAGCCTGGCCGATCACGACGGCGTGACCGTCATCCTGGCCAGCCACCAGCTGCAGGAAGTTCAGCGCGTCTGCGACCGCGTCGCCATCTTTAACAAGGGCAAGGTGATCACCGAGGGCAAGGTCTCCGACCTGACCGCGTCGGGCGAACGTCTGCGCCTGTCCGTCACCCCCCTGGCCAAGGCCCTGTCAATGCTGGGCGACCGCGCCACCCTGGACGGCGACGCTGTGGTGGCCGCCGTGCCGCGCGCCGATGCCGCCGCCGCCATCAAGGCCCTGGTCGACGGCGGCGTCGATATCGAGGAGGCCCGCTGGATCGGCGCCGACCTGGAAGACGTCTTCATGAGCGAAACCGGCTGGACCGGCGTGCAGGAGCAAAACCGTGCTGGCTGACGCGATCCGATCCGAAACCTACCGCCTGTCCAAGAACCGCACCGCCCTGTTCTGGAGCGTGCTGTTCATCCCGATCATGGGCATCCTCCTCGCCACCCTGGGCTTCGTGGTCGCCAAGGCCAACGAGGCCAAGCTGGCCGGCAAACTGCCGCCCGAACTGATGAAGGGCGGCCCGCTCGATCTGGGTCTGACCCTGGTCAAGAGCGCCGGCGACTTCGCCAATCCCGCGATCCTGATGTTCGTCCTGATCGGGGCGGCCACCATTTACGCCGGCGACTATCGCTGGGAGACTTGGCGGCTGATCAGCGCGCGCAACACCCGGCCCAACCTGCTGACGGGCAAGGTCGTGGTCGTGGCCCTGGTGATCGTGCTGGCGACCTTCGCCGCCCTGATCTCGGACGTGATCGCCAGCCTGATCCAGGCGGGGGTGTTCGGCCGCCCCGTCACCTTCTCGATGACCGGCGCGGCCGCGGCCGATTTCGGCCTGCTGACCCTGACGTCATGGGCGCGCATCCTTCAGTTCACCATGCTGGGCCTGCTCGGCGCCGTGGTGACCCGGTCGCTGCTGGCGGCCCTGTTTGCGCCTCTGGTGATCGGCATCGCGCAGTTCTTCCTGCCCCAGCTCCTGCTGCCCATGGGCGTGACGCCGGACGGCTGGCTGCTGCCCCTGTTGTCACCGGGCCTGGCCACGGACCTGCTGAAAGCCGTCATCCAGGGCGGCATGGCGGCGGCCGAACTGCCCGATCACGCCGTCGCCAAGGGTGTGATCAGCCTGGCCCTGTGGATCGGCGTCCCGTTCGCCGCCGCCGTGGTCTGGTTCAACCGCCAGGACCTGTCGAAGGAATAGGCGGCGGCGGGCTGCGCGCGCCTTCCGCGACCAGCCAGTCGCGGAAGGCGTCAACCGCCGCATCCCTGCGCCCCTCCGGCCTCAGGAAGGCGAACCACGACGGCCGCTCCACGAAGCCGAACGGCGCCGACAGACGTCCCGCGATGACATCCGGCGCGACGAAGGCCCAAGGCGCGATGGCGACGCCCAGGCCCGAGATCGCCGCCTCGACCAGCGAATGGTTGTGCGCGAACTCCCGCTCCGTCGTCGCCGTCGGCAGAGCCACGCCTGCCAGTTCCGACCACGCCGGCCAGGCCCGCCGGAAGGTGGCCGGGCGCAGGCGCGGCGCATGCGCCACGGCCTCCAGCGTCGGCAACCCCGCCATCAAGGCCGGCGCCCCGACCGGCCCCTGATACTGCGCCAGAAAGCGCGTCGCTTGCGTGCGGGCATGAACCTGATCCGGCTCGACGATGCGGATGGCGCCGTCGAACCGATCACGCCGATAATCGACCGCCGCATAGGATTCCGACAACCTGACCCGCACCTCGGGATGGGCCTCCAGGAACGCCGGCAGGCGCGGGATCAGCCATTTCAGGGCGAAGGTGCCCAGACAGGAGATCTCGATCTCACGCGCCGCGCCTTGGCGCACGCCCTCCACCGCATCGGCGATCGCCACAAAGGCCGGCGTCAGCCGCTCGGCCAGTTGCGCCCCCGCCTCGGTCAGGGTCAGCGCATGTCGCGGTCCGGTGACCAGGGTCACGCCCAGCGAAGCCTGCAGGGCCGCGATCTGGCGGCTGACCGCACCGTGGGTCACGCACAGCTCGGCCGCCGCACGGGTCATGCTCCTGTGCCGGCCAAAGACCTCGAAGGTTCGCAAAGCATTCAGCGGTGGCGGCGCCCGGCCCGACATGTGATCTCCCCTCACAGACGCCGACCCGCTTAATCGATTTCTGCGCCTTGGGAAATCGGGTTCAAGCTTGGCGATGCCGCTCCCGAACCCGCCGCCAACGCCGCCCCGCCCCTCACGCCAGGACCAGATCGCCTACGGCCTGTGCATTCTGCTCATATGGGGCATGGCGGTCGCCGCCATCCTGGACGGTTAGAGCCGCTTCTCCATGAAGACATCGGCGCGGGCATAGGGCGTCGGCCGCGCCGGCAGACGGACGAAGCCGAAGCTCTCGTAGAGAGCGATGGCCGTGGTCAGGGCGCTGTTGGTCTCCAGGTAGAGCCGCACCGCCCCCGCCTCGCGCGCTGCAGCCTCGCAGGCCTGCAACAGCTGTCGCGCCAGACCCAGGCCGCGCGCGGCCGGCGTCACTGTCATCTTGGATACCTCGAACCCGTCATCGAGCCGGATCAAAGCGCAGCAGCCGATCGTCTCGCCTTCCCGCTCGACGATGAAGATGCGGCCGCCGTCGGCGAGGAAGACGCCGTTCGGATCGTCGATGGACCGCCGGTCCTTCGCCTCGATGGCGAATCCACCCTCGGCCAGCCAAGCGGTGTTCAGCCGCGCCCAAGCGGCGGCGTGATCAGGACGGAAATCAACGATCGAAACGCTCATCCGCGCGTCATGCCTCATGTCCGCGCAAAGCAAAAGGGCGGTCGGATTGCTCCGACCGCCCTTTCGGCGTTTGGTCCTGCGACCAAATCTTAGTCTTCGTCGCCGCCTTCGAAGGCTAGGACCGGACCGGAGTCCTTGCCCTTGGCTTCGACGTCGCGATCGACGAACTCGATGACGGCCATCGGGGCGTTGTCGCCGTGACGGAAGCCCGCCTTCATGATGCGGATATAGCCGCCGTTACGCTCGCTGTAGCGCGGGCCGAGCGTTTCGAACAGCTTGCCGACTTGCGGCACGTCGCGAACCTGGCTGATGGCCTGACGACGAGCGTGCAGGTCGCCCTTCTTGGCGAGGGTGACCAGCTTCTCGACGAAGGGACGCAGTTCCTTCGCCTTGGGCAGGGTCGTGGTGATCTGCTCGTGCTTGATCAGCGAGGCGGCCATGTTCGCGAACATGGCGGTGCGGTGGCTGCTCGTGCGACCGAGTTTACGATGGGCGGCGCCGTGGCGCATCAGGGTCTCTCCTACTCCGGAACCGGTATCCTCAAAGGGACCTGGAACCGTAATCTTCTAACCGCCCCGGCATTCTCCCAAGGGAGACGGGCGGAGGGTTGAACTTAGATCTGGTCGTCGAACTTCTTGGCCAGGTCTTCGATGTTTTCGGGGGGCCAGTTCGGCACATCCATGCCGAGGCTGAGGCCCATCGTCGTGAGAACTTCCTTGATCTCGTTCAGCGACTTGCGGCCGAAGTTCGGGGTGCGAAGCATTTCGCCCTCGGTCTTCTGGATCAGGTCGCCGATGTAGACGATGTTGTCGTTCTTCAGGCAGTTGGCCGAACGAACCGACAGTTCCAGCTCGTCCACCTTCTTCAGCAGCGCCGGGTTGAAGGGCAGGTCGGGCTTGCCGTCCGACTGCTCGACAGCCTTCTTGGGCTCTTCGAAGGTGATGAAGATCTGAAGCTGGTCTTGCAGGATGCGCGCCGCATAAGCGACGGCGTCAACCGGCGTGACCGCACCGTTGGTTTCGACTTCAAGCAGGAGCTTGTCGTAGTCCAGCGACTGGCCCTGACGGGTCGGCTCGACGCGATAAGCCACCTTCTTGACCGGCGAATAGAGGGCGTCGACGGCGATCAGGCCGATCGGCGCATCTTCCGGACGGTTCAGCTCGGCGGCGACATAGCCTTTGCCGTTCTGGACGGTCAGTTCCATGCGGACCGACGCGCCGTCGTCCAGCGTGCAGATGACGTGGTCGGGGTTCAGAACCTCGATGTCCGCCGGCACGTCGATCTGGCCGGCCGTCACGACGCCGGGGCCCGTGGCGCGCAAGGTCATGCGCTTGGGGCCTTCGGCGTGCATGCGCAGCGCCAGTTGCTTGATGTTCAGGACGATGTCGACCACGTCTTCCCGCACGCCTTCCAGCGACGAGAATTCATGAACGACGCCGTCGATCTGGATGGCCGTGACAGCCGCGCCTTGCAGCGAGGACAGCAGAACGCGACGGAGCGCGTTGCCGAGCGTCACGCCGAAGCCACGTTCGAGAGGTTCGGCCACCAGGCGCGCCTTGCGCTGGGCGTCGGAACCGATCTCGATCTGCGGCTTCTCGGGACGGATCAGCTCTTGCCAGTTTCTTTCGATCATTTTGTCCCTCGAACGGGTTTCGCCTGCTCCGGCCTTGTCGACGAGGCCATGATGGAGCGGACGGAGATGGGGGGTGCCTTAGGACGCTATCGCTTAGACGCGACGACGCTTGGGCGGACGGCAACCATTGTGCGGCATCGGCGTGACGTCGCGGATGGTCGTGATCGTCAGGCCGACCGACTGCAGAGCGCGCAGGGCCGACTCACGACCGGAACCCGGACCCGAGACGTTCACTTCCAGCGTCTTGACGCCGTGTTCCTGAGCCTTCTTGCCGGCGTCTTCTGCGGCCATCTGGGCGGCGTAAGGGGTCGACTTACGCGAACCCTTGAAGCCCATGTGACCTGCCGAAGACCACGAGATCGCGTTGCCCTGGGCATCGGTGATCGTGATCATGGTGTTGTTGAACGAAGCATTCACGTGGGCGACGCCCGAGGTGATGTTCTTGCGCTCGCGCTTCTTTACGCGACCCGGTTCCTTGGCCATGTGTCTGTCTTACTTCTTCTTGCCGGCGATCGGCTTGGCGGGACCCTTGCGGGTGCGGGCGTTCGTATGGGTGCGCTGACCGCGGACCGGCAGGCCCTTACGGTGACGCAGGCCGCGGTAGCAGGCCAGATCCATCAGACGCTTGATGTTCATCGACGTCTCGCGGCGCAGGTCGCCCTCGACGGTGTGATCCTTGTCGATCGTCTCGCGGATCGACAGGACTTCGGCGTCCGTCAACTGGTTCACGCGACGGGCGGACTCGATGCCCACCTTCTCGGTGATGTCCTTGGCGGCGGCGGGGCCGATGCCATGGATATACTGAAGCGCGATCTCTACGCGCTTGTTGGTCGGGATGTTGACGCCAGCAATACGGGCCACGAAATTCTCCAGATACGCGTTAGTCAGACGCAACAA
Organism: Brevundimonas sp.; assembly: GCF_046295075.1. Classification (GTDB taxonomy): domain Bacteria; phylum Pseudomonadota; class Alphaproteobacteria; order Caulobacterales; family Caulobacteraceae; genus Brevundimonas. The sequence goes on from NZ_JBKBOC010000015.1 coordinate 55,927, forward strand.
ACGCTCCGGTCAACAGACCAGGAGCGTGGCGCCCTTCGCGGGAAGGCGCCCTTATACATGTGATTCACGAGGCGTCAACATCTAGGGCGGCGTCAGCGCGGCGGACGGCCGAAGTCCACACCGACAGTGACCCGCTGACCTTCCACCGGGCGACCCTCCTCGGTCGGCGGCTGGAAACGGAAGAAGCCGGAGACCTGAAGGCCCGCTGCGCCGAAGCCCAGGCCGGGCGGCGACTCGTCCACGACGCGGCAACCGTCCAACCGACTGTCCAGACGAATGATGCACGACAGCTCCACCCGGCCATACCGGCTGCGTGCGCCCGAGGGGTGATTGGCGCGAATCTGGCCGATGGTGGGGCCGGTGACTAGGCGCGGGCCGGTCGAGCCGCTTCCGGGACCGCTGCCGGATCCAACGCCCGAACCGCTGCCGGTCCCCTGCCCGCCCTGGCCAAAACCGGGCTGTGGCGACGGCGCGGGCGCAATACCCACGACAGGCGCGGGTTCGGGCGCTTTCACGGGCGGCGCAGGAACCTCGCGCGGGCGTTCCCTGGGCGGAGGCGGAGGCGTGTGGATGACGGAGGGGGCCGCGGGCGCGCCGCCGCCCGTCTCGGGCGCAGGCGGTTCATCCGATATGGGCGGCGGAGGATCGTAAAGCACGACCTCGAACGGCGGCGGCTCGACCACAGGCGTCTGCGCCGGTCCCCTCACCCGCCCCAGCAGCAGGAACAGGCCGATCTCAGCGACGGCGACGGCGACGAAGATACCCGCCATGCGCCAGCGACGCAGGCGGGTCTTCTCAGGTCCGGGATCGGCAGGAGCGTTCATCAGGCGATCAACGCCCGAGATCGCAAATCAGGCCAGGGCCTCGTCGATGGCCTTGGCCACGGACTCGATAGTGCCCATACCGTCGGCCTCGGTCAGCTTGCCTTGGGCTTCATAGTAGGGAAGCAGCGGAGCCGTGTTGCGGTTGTAGGCCTCAAGCCGAACCTTGAATGATTCGGGATTGTCGTCGGGCCGGCCCTGCTCTGCGAATCGCTTGGCGATCCGTTCGGTCAGGGCGGCGTCATCCACCTTCAACCGCACGACGGCGTCGATCTGGACACCGCGCTTGGCCAGCATTTCGTCCAGCGCCTCGGCTTGGGCCACGGTGCGGGGGAAGCCGTCGAAGATGGCGCCGCCGGCGGCCTCGGCCTCCGTCAGGCGATCCTCGATCAGGGCGATGACGATCTCGTCGGTGACCAAGTCGCCACGCGCCAGCACGTCCTTGACCTTGAGCCCCAGCTCTGAGCCAGAGGCGATCGCCGCGCGAAGCATGTCGCCGGTGGAGAGCTGGACCATGCCCTTCTCTTCCACCAGCCGCTTCGCCTGGGTGCCCTTGCCCGCCGCCGGCGGTCCAAACAGGATCAAGTTCATGCTTCAGCCCTCCCCTGGGCGTCTGTCAGCTTAAGACCTAGCGGCGCACGGGCGTGGGCGCGCCACGACCGCCACGACCGCGCAGCTTCGCCTTCTTGATCAGGCCTTCGTACTGGTGCGCCAGCAGTTGGGACTGAATCTGAGCCACAGTGTCCATCGTGACCGACACGACAATCAAGATAGACGTTCCGCCGAAGTACAGGCTGTTGCCCATCTGGGCGACCAGGAACTCAGGCAGCAGGCAGACGGCGGTGATGTAGGCCGCGCCGATCACGGTCAGGCGGGTCAGGACATAGTCCAGATATTCCGCCGTGCGCTTGCCCGGACGAATGCCCGGCAGGAAGCCGCCGTATTTGCGCAGGTTCTCGGCCGTGTCCTCGGGGTTGAAGGTGATCGAGGTGTAGAAGAAGCAGAAGAAGACGATCAGGGCGGCGTACAGCGCCATGAACAGCGGCTGGCCGTGCGTCAGCTGCGCCGTCACCAGCGGCAGCCAGCTCATCCAGCTGGGCAGGTCGGCGTTGGCCGTCATGGTCGCCACCGTCGTCGGCAGCATCAGCAGCGACGAGGCGAAGATCGGCGGAATCACGCCTGCGGTATTGACCTTCAGCGGCAGGAACGAACGCTCGCCGCCGGCCATGCGGTTGCCTTCCTGGCGCTTCGGATACTGGATCAGAAGACGACGCTGGGCGCGTTCCATGAAGACGATGAAGACCACGGTCGCCACCGCCAGCGCGGCGATGAACAACAGGGCGAAGGCCGACATCTGGCCTTGTTGGGCCAGGCCCAACAGGCGGGCGATGGTGGACGGCAGGACCGCCACGATACCGGCGAAGATGATCAGCGAGATGCCGTTGCCGACGCCGCGCGCCGTCACCTGCTCGCCCAGCCACATCAGGAACATGGTGCCGCCGGTCAGGGTCACGACCGTCGAGGCGATGAAGAAAACGCCCGGATTGTCGACCAGACCGGCTGTGCTGTTCAGGCCCGCCGCGATGCCGAAGGACTGCGCCAGCGCCAGGAACACCGTCAGATAACGGGTGTACTGGTTCAGCTGCTTGCGGCCGCTTTCGCCGCCTTCCTTCTTCAGCTTCTCCCAGGGCGGATACACGGTGCCCATCAGCTGCACGATGATCGAGGCCGAGATGTACGGCATCACGTTCAGCGCGAAGATGGCCATACGCTCGACCGCGCCGCCCGAGAACATGTTGAACATGTCCAGGATGCCGCGCTGACCCGACGGGTCCTGGAAGAACTGCAGGAAGGCCTGCGAGTTGATGCCCGGAATCGGCACATACGTCCCGATCCGATAGACCAGAAGCGCGCCCAGCGTGAACAGCAGGCGCTTGTGCAGCTCGGTCGCTTTCGCGAACGAGCCCATGTTCATATTGGCGGCGAGTTGTTCTGCGGCCGAAGCCATTATGCGTCCCCACGACTGATTGAGTCGTCAGATAGGCGAGAAGCGGCGCTCTTGCGAGGCCGCTTCCGTTCTTTCGTCGCTGCGATGTGTTCAGGCCACGGCCCAATCAGCCGCAACGACGCGTTTATCAGGCTTTGGCGGCGGCGCGCTTGGTGCGGGCCGAGATCTTGTTCTCGTCGCCCAGGCGTGCCTTGGCGGGCGGAACCTTGCCCTTGGCCAGGTTCCGCTTCTCGACGCGAGCAGCGGCCTTGGCTTCGGCGGCGATACGCTCTTGCACGACCGAACCGCCAGCGGCTTCGATGGCCTTGATGGCGCCCGAGGTGGCCGACCAGACGACCAGGTTCAGCGCTTGCTTCAGCTCGCCGGTGCCCAGCAGACGCACGCCGTCCTTGACGCGGCGGATCACGCCGGCGGCGACCAGGGCGTCGCCCTTCAATTCCGACTTGGCGTCCAGCTTGCCGGCGTCGATGGCGTCTTGCAGGCGCCACAGGTTCACTTCCGCCAGCTTCAGAGCGTTGGCGTTGTTGAAGCCACGCTTAGGCATACGCATATACAGCGGCATTTGGCCGCCTTCGAAGCCGCCGATGGCGACGCCCGAACGCGACTTCTGACCCTTGACGCCACGGCCAGCGGTCTTGCCCTTGCCCGAACCGGGGCCACGGCCGACACGCATGCGCTTCTTGTGCGCGCCTTCGTTGTCGCGGATTTCGTTCAGTTTCATATGCCTGATCCTTTCGGGTGCTAGCGCCCGGACCATTGATCCGGACTCGGCTGTAAAAATTTAAGGGCCGCTGATAGGCGACCCTTGGGGTATTCGCAAGTGCAGAAACGCCCTCCCCCGGGTTCGGGAGAGGGCGAAACGGCTTACTTTTCGACGATCTCGGTCAGGTGGGCGACCTTGGCGATCATCCCACGAACCGAAGGCGTGTCTTCCAGGGTCGATTCACGACCCAGGCGGTTCAGACCTAGGCCCACCAGGGTGGCGCGCTGGTCGTTCTTGCGGCGGATCGGCGAACCGGTCTGCTTGACGGTGACGGTCTTGGCGTCGGTCTTCTTGGACGGGGCCATGATTAGGACTCCACAGCTTCGGGCGTCGAAGCGCCGTCGTTGCGACGGCCCATCAGATCCGCGACCTTCTTGCCGCGCTTGGACGCGACCTGACGGGGCGAGGACTGGACCTTCAGCGCTTCGAACGTCGCGCGGATCATGTTGTAGGGGTTCGACGAACCGGTCGATTTGCCCACGACGTCCTGGACGCCGAGGGTTTCGAGCACGGCGCGCATCGGACCACCTGCGATGACGCCGGTCCCGGGAGGGGCAGCGCGCATCATGATCTTGCCGGCGCCCCAACGGCCGTTGCCGTCGTGGTGCAGGGTGCGGTTCTCGCGAAGCGGAACGCGGATCATGGTCTTCTTGGCTTCTTCGGTCGCCTTGCGGATGGCTTCCGGCACTTCACGCGCCTTGCCGTGACCGAATCCGACGCGACCCTTGCCGTCGCCGACGACCATCAGGGCTGCGAAGCTGAAGCGACGGCCGCCTTTGACGGTGGCGGCGACGCGGTTGATGTGGACCAGCTTCTCGACGATGTCCGAATCCGGACCATCGGCTTGGGGGCCATTGCGGTTGTCACGACGGTTGCGGTCGTTGCCGCCGCCGCCACGTTGGGGTTGATGCGCCATCTGTCGCGTCCCTTAGAAGTTCAGGCCGGCTTCACGCGCGGCTTCCGCCAGCGCCTTCACCCGTCCGTGATAGATGTACTCGCCACGGTCGAAGACGACGTCCTTGACGCCCTTCTCGATGGCGCGTTCGGCGATCAGCTTGCCGATCGCGGCGGCCGCAGCGGTGTCCGAACCACGCTTGCCCTTGCCGCCTTCCAGCGACGAGGCAGACGCGACGGTCACGCCTTGGGCGTCGTCGATGATCTGGGCCGAGATGTTCTTGTCCGAACGGCTGACCGACAGACGAAGGCGACCGTTGGCGACAGCCTTCAGGCGGCGACGAGTGCGCTCCGAGCGGCGCTTGGCTTGTTGTCGAAGAGAAAGAGCCATGACTTACTTCTTCTTGCCTTCCTTGCGACGGACCTTCTCGCCCGCGTAACGGACGCCCTTGCCCTTGTAGGGCTCCGGCGGACGCAGCTTGCGGATGACCGCGGCGATCTGACCGACGGCTTGCTTGTCAGCGCCCGAGACCTTGATCTCGGTTTGCTTCGGCACTGCGAAGCTGACACCGGCCGGCGGAGCGATATCGACTTCATGCGAGAAGCCGAGTTGCAGCGAAAGGGCGTCGCCCTTCATGGCGGCGCGGTAACCCACGCCGACCAGCTCCAACGACTTTTCGAAGCCGGAGGTGACGCCGACGACCATGTTGTCGACCAGGGTGCGCGACAGGCCCCACATCGCACGACCGCGTTGCGTGTCCGACCGCAGACCCAGCGACAGTTCGTCGCCTTCCTGGGTGACTTCGACTTCTTCGGCGACGGTCCAGGAGCTCTCGCCCTTGGGGCCCTTCACGGTGACTTTCTGGCCGTCGAGCGTGACAGTCACGCCCTTCGGCACAGCGATGGTTTTCTTGCCAATACGGGACATATCAGTAGACCCTGCAGAGGACTTCGCCGCCGACGTTAGCGTCGCGGGCGGAGGCGTCGGACATGACGCCCTTCGAAGTCGAGAGGATCGAGATGCCGAGGCCGTTCTTGATCGGCTTCAGATCGCCGATCGCCGAATAGACGCGGCGGCCCGGCTTGGACACGCGAGCGATCTCGGCGATGACGGGCTGACCGTCGAAGTACTTCAGCTCGATCTCGAACTGCGGAAACTCACCCGGGTTCTGAACCAGGTTGTAGCCGCGGATGTAGCCTTCGTCCTGCAGCACGTCGAGGACGCGCTGACGCAGACGAGAAGCGGGGGTCAGCACCTTGGAACGCTTGCGGGTCGCCGCGTTCTTGATGCGAGCGATCATGTCGCTCAGGGGATCGTTGATCATCATGTCTGTTCGCTCCCCTTACCAGCTGGATTTCGTCAGGCCAGGGATCTGGCCCTGGTTACCGAGTTCACGCAGCGCAATCCGGCTCATCTTGAGCTTGCGATAGAACGCCCGCGGACGACCCGTCACTTCGCAACGGTTGCGAATGCGGCTCGGCGCGGAGTTGCGCGGCAGTTCAGCCAGCTTCAGGCGCGCGTCGAAGCGCTCCTCCAGCGGCAGGTTTTCGTCGTTGGCGGTCGCCTTAAGGGCGGCCCGCTTCGCGGCATACTTCGCAACCAGGGCCTTGACGGCTTCGTTACGGTTTACGGCGCTTTTCTTAGCCATTGTGCTCTTCCCTTCCCGCTCAGTTCTTCACGAACGGGAACTTGAACTCGGTGAGGAGAGCCTTGGCTTCCTCATCGGTCTTGGCCGTGGTGCAGACGACAATGTCCATGCCCCACATCTGATCGATCTGGTCGTAGTTGATCTCCGGGAACACGATGTGTTCCTTCAGACCCGTGGCGTAGTTGCCGCGACCATCGAAGGACGTGCCCTTCAGACCACGGAAATCCTTCACGCGCGGCAGCGCGATCGTGATGAACCGGTCCAGGAACTCGTACATCTGGTCGCCGCGCAGCGTGACCTTGCCGCCGATGACCATGCCTTCGCGCAGCTTGAAGCCGGCGATGGAGTTACGGGCCTTGGTGGCGACGGCCTTCTGACCGGCGATGGCCGTCAGATCCTTGAGGGCGGTGTTCGCCTTCTTGGAGTCCGCGACAGCTTCACCGATGCCCATGTTCAGGACGATCTTGTCCAGCTTGGGCACCTGCATTTCGTTCGTGTAGCCGAACTTTTCCTTCATCACCTGGCGGATGCGAGCGTGATACTCGTCCTTGAGGCGCGGAGTGTATTTTTCGGTAGCCATCAGATGACGTCTCCCGTCGTCTTGGCGATGCGGACCTTGGTGTCCCCATCGATCTTGAAGCCGACGCGGGTCGCCTTGCCGTTGGCGTCGGCGATCGCGACGTTCGACAGGTGAAGCGAGGCTTCCTTGTTTTTGATGCCGCCCTGCGGGTCAGCCTGGCTCGGGCGCGTGTGGCGCTGAACCATGTTGACGCCTTCAACCAGGACGCGGTTTTCGGTAGGCAGGACCTTCAGCACGTTGCCCGTGCGGCCCTTGTCCTTGCCGGTGAGGACGACGACGCGGTCGCCCTTCTTGATCTTGGCGGCCATGTTACAGGACCTCCGGAGCCAGCGAGATGATCTTCATGTGGTTCTTGGCGCGCAGTTCGCGAGGAACCGGGCCGAAGATCCGCGTGCCGACAGGCTCGTTCTGCTTGTTGACGATGACGGCGGCCGACTTGTCAAAACGAATGACCGAGCCGTCCTTGCGTTGGATGTCCTTGGCGGTGCGCACGACGATGGCGCGAACAACGTCGCCCTTCTTCACACGGCCGCGCGGGATGGCTTCCTTCACGGAGGCGACGATTGTGTCGCCGATCGAGGCGTAGCGGCGCTTGGAGCCGCCCAACACCTTGATGCACATGACCCGGCGGGCGCCCGAATTATCGGCCACTTCCAGGTTAGTTTGCATCTGGATCATAAGATCAGATCCTTCTGATTACGAGGCCGAGGCGGTGGAAAGGACTTCCCAGCGCTTCAGTTTGGATTTCGGGGCGCACTCGACGATGCGAGCGATGTCGCCGACTTTGAGCGCGTTGGCTTCGTCGTGCGCGTGATACTTCTTCGAAAGACGAACGATCTTTTTCAGAACGGGGTGAAGCAGCGTGCGCTCCACCTTCACGACGACGGTCTTTTCGCCCTTGTCGGACACGACCACGCCTTCAAGAATTCGCTTGGGCATATTCGTTTCCTTACGAGGCCGCACGCTGCTCGCGCAGAAGCGTCGAGATGCGTGCGATGTCTTTGCGGACTTCACCAACGCGGTGAGTCTTTTCCATTTGGCCGGTGGCCGCCTGGAAGCGCAGGTTGAACTGTTCCTTCTTGAGCTTCAGCAGCTCGTCGGACAGCTGGTCGGTCGTTTGCGACCGCAAGTCGGCGATCTTGGTCATCAGGCGGCTACCTCGACATGAGCGACGCCGGCGTCGATGCGGGTCACCACCTTGGTGCGGACCGGCAGCTTGGCTGCGCCGAGACGGAGCGCTTCGCGGGCGACATCGTCCGGAACGCCGTCGATTTCAAACAGGATACGGCCAGGGTGGCAGCGCGCGGCCCAGTGGTCCACGGCGCCCTTGCCCTTACCCATCCGGACTTCGGCCGGCTTGCCCGTGACGGGCAGGTCGGGGAAGACGCGGATCCAGACGCGGCCCTGACGCTTCATCTGGCGGGTGATCGCGCGGCGAGCCGCTTCGATCTGACGCGCAGTGATGCGTTCCGGCTCCAGCGTCTTCAGGCCATACGACCCGAAGTTCAGCGAGAAGCCACCCTTGGCCGAGCCATGGATCCGGCCCTTGAAGGCCTTGCGGTACTTGGTCTTCTTCGGTTGCAACATGACTTAGTTCTCACGTCCCCGGTCGCGACGCGGACCGCGGTCGCCACGGGGGCCGCCGCGTTCGCGGCCTTCGTTCGAGGACGGACCCGAAGCTTCCTGGGCCCAACGCTTGTCCTGCGCCATGGGATCGTGCTCCAGCACTTCACCCTTAAAGACCCAGACCTTCACGCCGATAATGCCGTAGGTCGTCTTGGCTTCATAGAAGCCATAGTCGATGTCGGCGCGCAGCGTGTGAAGCGGCACGCGACCTTCGCGGTACCATTCCATACGTGCGATTTCCGCACCGCCCAGACGACCAGCGACATTCATACGAATGCCCTTGGCGCCGAGACGCATCGCCGACTGCATCGAACGCTTCATGGCGCGACGGAAGGCCACGCGGCGTTCCAGTTGTTGCGCGATGTTTTCAGCGATCAGCTGCGCATCGGTTTCCGGCTTGCGGACTTCGATGATGTTCAGGTGAACTTCACCTTCGGTGCGCGCCGAGATGTCCTTGCGGAGCTTCTCGATGTCAGCGCCCTTCTTACCGATCACGACGCCCGGACGGGCGGCGTAGATGGTGATGCGGCACTTCTTGTGAGGGCGCTCGATGATGATGCGCGACACACCGGCGGCGCCCAGACGTTCCCGCAGCCACTCGCGCAGCTTCAGGTCCTGGTGCAGCAGGCGGGAGTAGTCGGCGCCGGCGGCGAACCAACGGCTGTCCCACGTACGGTTCACGCCGAGGCGCAGACCGATCGGATTGATTTTCTGACCCATCAGGCGGCCTCGCCGGCTTCACGGACCACGATGGTGATCTCGCTGAACGGTTTCAGGATGCGCGACGAACGACCACGAGCACGGCTCGCGAAGCGCTTCATCACCAGGTTCTTGCCCACATAGGCCTCGGCGACGATCAGGTTGTCGATGTCGAGGTTGTGGTTGTTCTCGGCATTCGAGATCGCCGAATACAGGACCTTGCGGACGTCGGTCGCGATACGCTTACGGCTGAATTCCAGCTCGTTCAGCGCCTTCTGGACCGGCATGCCGCGGATCGATGCGGCGACCAGGCCCAGCTTTTGCGGGCTGATGCGTACGTTGACCAGCTTTGCGCGGGCCTCTGTCGGGGCGACCCGACGCTCATTTTTTGTCTGGGCCATCAGTTACTTCCTTTTGGCCTTCTTGTCCGCCGCGTGACCCGGGAAACTCCGGGTCGGGGCGAACTCGCCGAGCTTCATGCCGACCATCTCTTCCGAGACCGACACGGGCACATGCTTCTGACCGTTATGGACGCCGAACGTCAGACCGACGAACTGCGGCAGGATGGTGGAGCGGCGCGACCAGGTCTTGATCACGTCCTTGCGGCCCGACGTTTGAACGGCGTCGGCCTTCTTGAGCAGATACCCGTCGACAAACGGGCCTTTCCAGGAGGAGCGGGCCATTCTTAGCGAGCCTTCTTAACGTGGCGGGTACGGATGATGTATTTGTCCGTAGCCTTGTTCTTGCGGGTACGAGTGCCCTTGGTGTCCTTGCCCCACGGCGTAACCGGGGTACGACCACCAGAGGTCCGGCCTTCACCACCACCATGCGGGTGGTCGATCGGGTTCATGGCGACGCCGCGAACGTGCGGGCGGAAGCCCATGTGACGCTTGCGACCGGCCTTGCCCAGGTTCTGGTTCATGTGGTCGGGGTTCGAAACCGCGCCCACCGTGGCGATGCAGCCGTCCAGGACCATGCGCAGTTCGCCCGAGCCGAGACGGATCTGGGCGTAACCCTGATCGCGACCCACCAGCTGGGCGTAGGCGCCGGCCGAACGGGCCAGCTGAGCGCCCTTGCCCGGCTTCATTTCGATGTTGTGGATGATCGTACCCACCGGCATCGAACGGAGCGGCATGGCGTTGCCCGGCTTCACGTCGGTCTTTTCGCCCGCGATCACCGTGTCGCCGGCCTTAAGGCGTTGCGGCGCGATGATGTAGGTCTTCTCGCCGTCTTCGTAGGTCACGAGGGCGATGAAGGCCGTGCGGTTCGGATCGTATTCCAGACGCTCGACCGTGCCGACCATGTCCCACTTACGACGCTTGAAGTCGATCCGGCGGTACAGGGTCTTGGCGCCGCCGCCACGGAAGCGGACCGCGATGCGACCGCCCTGCCCGCGTCCGCCCGACTTGGTCAGGCCTTCGGTCAGCGACTTTTCCGGACGGCCCTTGTGGAGCTCCGAACGGTCGACCAGCACGAGGGCGCGACGGCCCGGAGAGGTCGGATTGTAATGTTTCAAGGCCATCTGATCAGAGCCCCGTGGTGACGTCGATCGACTGGCCGTCGGCCAGCGTCACGATCGCTTTTTTGATGTCCACGCGACGACCCAGGATACCCCGGAAGCGCTTGGTCTTGCCCTTTTGAACCAGGGTGTTGACCTTCAGGACGTTGACTTTGAACAGGCTTTCGACCGCCGCGGCGATCTCGTCCTTGGTCGACGTATCGGCGACGCGGAAGACGACCTTGTTCTGCTCGGACAGGATCGTCGCCTTCTCGGTGATGATCGGCGAGAGGATCGTGTCGTAGTGCTTGGCGGTAGGTTGAGCGGCCATTACGCGGCTTCCTTATCGCTGAAGCGAGCTTCGATCGCTTCGATGGCGGCCTTGGTCAGCACCAGCTTGTCAGCCCGCAGGATGTCATAGACGTTCAGGCCGGCGTTCGGCAGCACGTCGATGTGCGGGATGTTGCGTGCGGCCAGGCCGAAGTTCGTGTCGACTTCGGGACCCGCGATGATGAGAGCCTTGGTCCAGCCCAGCTTGCCGAGCGTCTCGCGCAGCGAGGCGGTCTTGGCTTCCTTGACCGAGATGGTGTCCACGATGATCAGGTCGCCGGACTTGGCCTTGGAGGACAGGGCGTGACGCAGAGCAAGCGCGCGGATCTTCTTCGGCAGCGAGAAGCCGTGGTCGCGAACGACCGGACCAAAGGCGCGCGAACCGCCGACGAACTGCGGTGCACGGCGCGAACCGTGACGAGCGCCGCCGGTGCCCTTTTGCTTGTACATCTTCTTACCCGTACGAGAGTTCTCGTTGCGGGTTTGAACCTTGTGCGTACCGGCGCGGCGCTTGGCCAGTTGCCAGTTGACGGTGCGGGCCAGGATGTCGCCGCGGATGTCGGAGATGCCGAAGACGGCGTCCGACAGTTCCACGTCGCCAGCAGCCTTGCCGTCGAGTTGGATGACAGAGAGTTTCATTACGCTTCACCGCCTTCGGTCGCTTCGACGGGGACTTCTTCAGCCGGGGTCGAGGCGGGTTGAGCAGCAGACTTGCTCGACTTCAGCGCACCGGGGAACGGAGCGTCGGCCGGGCGAGCCTTCTTGATGGCGTCGCGAACCTTGACGTAGCTGCCGTCGTGACCGGGGACAGCGCCCTTGATCAGGATCAGGCCACGCTCGGCGTCCACGCGGACGACGGTCAGGTTCTGGGTGGTGACGGTTTCAGTGCCGTAATGGCCGGCCATCTTCTTGCCGGGGAACGTACGACCCGGGTCCTGACGGTTACCCGTCGAACCATGCGAACGGTGCGAGACCGAAACGCCGTGGGTGGCGCGAAGGCCGCCGAAGTTCCAGCGCTTCATGGCGCCGGCGAAACCCTTACCGATGGTCTCGCCCTGGATGTCGACCTTCTGGCCTACCAGGAAGTGTTCGGCCGACAGCTCGGCGCCCACGTCCAGCAGACCGTCCGCATCGACGCGGAACTCGGTCACATAGGCTTTCGGTTCGACTTCCGCCTTGGCGAACGTCTCGCGTTGAGCCTTGTTGGTGTTCTTGGCCTTCTTCGTGCCAGCACCCAGCTGGAGGGCGACGTAACCGTCACGCTCCTGGGTACGTTGGCCGACGACTTGGCAGCCGTCGAGCTGGAGCACAGTGACCGGTACGTGCGCGCCGTCATCGGCGAACACGCGGGTCATGCCCAGCTTCTTGGCGATCACGCCCGTGCGCATCGGATCCCGCCTCTTTCTACTTTAAATCTTGATCTCGACGTCCACACCGGCGGACAGGTCGAGCTTCATGAGCGCGTCCACGGTCTGCGGGGTGGGGTCGATGATGTCGAGCACGCGTTTGTGCGTGCGGATTTCAAACTGCTCACGCGACTTCTTATCGACGTGCGGCGAGCGGTTCACGGTGAACTTCTCGATCAGGGTCGGCAGCGGAATCGGACCGCGAACGGTCGCGCCGGTGCGCTTGGCTGTATTGACGATCTCGCGCGTCGAGAAATCGAGGACGCGATGATCAAAGGCCTTGAGCCTGATGCGGATGCTTTGATCCATATCGGTGCTTACTTCCAATGCGGTCGGAGGACCGCGTCCCTGTGAACCATTTCAAAGACCGAAGGCCTTCGGGCAAAAAGCCCTCAGGGAACGCAAATCCGCAAAAACGATCGGCCCACGCAGTTACCCGCGAAGGCCGCTGAAGTCCCAAGAAGCTGCAAAGAACAGTGACTTAGGTCGTTCCTGCGGACCGCGTTTGCAGCGAACTGCACAGCCGGTCCAACAAGAGTGGTGGCTTATGCCTACCGATTCTGATTTCGTCAAGCGCGCAAACCCGTGCTGACACAGGATTTCGTCAGGCGATCTCCAGCGCCGACGCCAGCCTGTAAATCGGCCTGGGCCGTCCCGCTTCGTCCACCGCCACCATGACGAACTCCGCCGCTGCAGACCGTCGCCGTTCGCCCGTCAGCAGCCCCTCGGCCCACAGTTCGACCTCTATGGTGACCGAAGTCCGGCCGATCTTTATGGCGCGCGACGCCAGCTCGATCATGTCGCCTTCTCTTATGGGAGACGAGAAGTCGATGCGGTTCGACGCCGCCATGACCATGACGGCCCTGGCCTTGCGCGTGGCGCAGATGAAGGCCGCCTTGCCCATCAGCTTCAGCGCGTCGCCGCCGTAAAGCGTGCCGTAGTGGTTGGTCCAGGTCGGAAAGACCATCTCCACCGCCCTGAGCCAGCCGTCGTCCTCGGGCGGATTTTCTTGCAAGGGCGGCAGGTCGCCCTGCCCTTCCCCGCGCGGCGCCACCATGTTGAAGACGCCCCGCGTGCATAGCCGCCGTTCGCCGCTGACCGGCGCCTCGGCCCATAGCTCGACCTCGACGCCCATGGACGTGCGGCCGACGCGCACGACCTTGCCCGTCGCCTCCACCATCTCCCCAATCCGGGCCGGTGCGGCGAAGTCGATCCGCTCGCACCCGGCCGTCACGGTCGGCCGCCGCGCATGACGCGCGGCGGCCAGGAAAGCGACCTTGTCCAGGTGCGCCAGACCGACGCCCCCGAACAATGTGCCGTGGTGGTTGGCGTCCCCAGGGAACACCATGTCGATAAGCGTGACGCTCACGCCCGCGTCGCCTCTTCCCGCGCGGCCTTCGCGGCCGACACCATGTTCGTCAGCGCCGCCTCGGTCTCGGGCCACCCCCGCGTCTTCAGCCCGCAGTCCGGGTTCACCCACAGCCGATCCGCCGGCAGCTTGCCCGCCGCCGCCGTCAGCAGGGCCGCCATCTCCTCCACCGACGGCACGCGCGGCGAGTGGATGTCATAGACGCCCGGACCGATCTCGGCCGGATAGCGATAGTCGGAGAAGGCGTCGAGCAGCTCCATCCGCGACCTCGAGGTCTCGATGGAGATGACGTCCGCATCCATGGCCCCGATGGACCGGATGATGTCGTTGAACTCGGAGTAGCACATGTGGGTGTGGATCTGGGTCTCGTCCCGAACGCCCGACGCCGTGATGCGAAAGCTCTCGACCGCCCATTCCAGATACCCGGCCCAGTCCGCGCGACGCAGGGGCAGGCCTTCGCGCAGGGCCGCCTCGTCGATCTGGATCACGGCGGCGCCGGCCGTCTCCAGGTCCGTCACCTCGTCGCGGATGGCGAACGCGATCTGGCGGCAGGTGGTGCTGCGTGGCTGGTCATCACGCACGAAGGACCAGTTCAGGATCGTCACCGGCCCCGTCAGCATCCCCTTCATCGGCCGGTCGGTCAGGGATTGGGCATAGCGCCACCACTCCACCGTCATCGGCCTGGGCCGCGACACGTCGCCATAGATGATCGGCGGCCGCACGCAGCGCGAGCCATAGGACTGAACCCAAGCGGCCTTTGTGAAAGCAAAGCCCGACAGTTGCTCGCCGAAATACTGGACCATGTCGTTGCGCTCGAACTCGCCATGAACCAGGACGTCCAGCCCCAGATTCTCCTGCCATTTCACCGTCCGCGCCGTCTCCTCGCGCAGGAACCGGGCATAGGCCGCATCGTCGATGACGCCCTTGCCGTGGTCCGCCCGCGCCTTGCGGACCTGGGCCGTCTGCGGGAACGAGCCGATGGTCGTGGTCGGATAGGCCGGCAGGTTCAGCCGGCGTTGCTGCACCGTGCGTCGGATCTCAAAACTGGACGTGCGGTTCGCCTGCGCCGGATCGGTATCGGCCGCCCGCGCCTGCACCTTTGCATCGTTGATGCGCGGCGAGGTGCGGCGCGACGCCACCGAGGCGGTTGAGGCGTCCAGCTCGGCCTTCACCGCCGCCCGACCTTCGTTCAGCGCCCGCGCCAGGATCGCCAGCTCGGCGACCTTCTGCACTGCGAACGCCAGCCAGTCCTTGATCTCCGCATTCAGCGCCGTCTCCCGCTCCAGATCAATGGGCGTGTGCAGCAGCGAGCAGGACGGCGCGATCACCACCTGACGCCCCGCCGCCACCAGGGGCTCGACCCGGTCCAGCACGGCGTTCAGATCGGCCTTCCACACATTGCGCCCATCAATGACGCCGAGCGACAGCACCTGATCGGGCCGAGCGGCCGACGCCACCTGCGCCAACTGTTCCGGCGCGCGGATCAGATCGATGTGGAGCCCCTGCACCGGCAGCTTCAGCGCCGTCTGCAGATTGTCGCCCAGCGCCCCGAAATAGGTGGTCAGCATCACCTTGATCGGCGGCGTCACATCCGTCAGCACGCGATAGGCGTGGTCATAGGCGGCCTTCGCCTCATCGATCAGGTCCGTGACCAGGCAGGGCTCGTCCAACTGCACCCACGTCGCCCCCGCCCGCGCCAACGACCGCAGCACCTCGGCATAGACCGGCAAAAGGCGCGGCAGCAGGCTCAGTACGTCGAAGGCCTCGCCGCGCGTCTTGCCCAGCAGCAGATAGGACACCGGCCCCAAAAGCACCGGCCGGGTCTCGACCCCTTGCGCCCTGGCTTCCAGATATTCGTCCAGCGCCTTGGTCGAACCTAAGCGGAAGACTTGGTCGGCCGTGAACTCGGGCGCAAGATAATGGTAGTTGGTGTCGAACCACTTGGTCATCTCCATCGCCGGCACGCCTTCGCCGGACGCATGGACGTGGCCGTGCTCGCAGACGTGGTCATCGCCCCGCGACCCACGGGCCATGGCGAAATAGGTCGCCAGATCGACGCTGTCGCCTTTCCAGCCGTAGGCGGCGGGAACGGCCCCGACCATAGCCGTCATGTCCAGCACCTGATCATAAAGAGAGAAGTCGTTGGACGGCACGATGTCGGCGCCCAGATCGCGTTGCCGCGCCCAGGTCAGGCCGCGCAGCTCGGCGGCGGTCGAGAGCAGCGTCTCCGCATCGATCTTGCCGGCCCAATGCGCTTCGAGCGCGGTCTTCAGCTCCCTCTTGGGGCCGATGCGGGGAAAGCCGAGAGTGGCGACCTGGACGGTGTGGCGGGTCATGACATTCGAAACCTGTGTTGTGGCCAGGTTTCGGACAGGGTCGCGCGGACGCCGACGCGGACGCAATGGGTCCGGCGGCGCGCATGCGGCCTGACCGGGCACCCCGCCGGAGGACGTTATCTGTCGGGGCAGGTCTCCTGGCTCACGGGTCGACGCCTCGGGCCCGGCCTTCCCGGCGCAGATACGCCAGTGACACGAGATGGACCCTCGACTCGCCGCTTACAGTTGCGGGGGCAGCGCCGGTTTCACACCGGCTTCCCTCTTAGCTCCACGCGCTCCGAAGACCGCGTGCAGACCACGACGCAGTCAGATGACCGCAAGGCACGGCCCGCGTCAATAGACATAAGGATATGCTTATATGTTTATGCGATTGGAGCTGTTAACCGCCTGCCCCATGAAGCACGCCGAACTGACACATTCTAACCACAAGGCGTGACCGATCCGCCACACGACAGTTTCAAGACATTTATGTAACGGCGGTTTATTTCTCAGCTTCGACACATCCTGATAGCAGCCGCCCTCCCTGGACCCCCATCCGGGCACAGACTGCTAAGGACAAAAGAAAATGAAGACGATCCTCCTCGCCACTGCCGCCGCCACCCTGTTCGCCGCTCCGGCCTTCGCTCAAGACGCCGTCGGTTCGGTCGGCGTCGCCTACAACCATTCCGAGGCCGAAGCCTTCGGCGCTGAAGCCGACCTGGACGGCGCCACCGTCGCCGGCGTCGTCGCCACCCCCGCCTTCGGCGACTGGACCGCGACCTTCAACGCCGCCGGCACCTATTCGGACTACGACTTCGGCGACGAGACCACCCTGTCGGGCGCCGTCCACCTGACCAAGGCCATCGAAGACATGCGTTTCGGCGGTTTCGTCGGCGCTGAAGAAATCGGCGGCGGCGACACGCTGATGACCTTCGGCGCCGAAGGCCAGAAGTACTTCCAGCAAGCCACGCTGACCGGCGTCGTGTCCTACGGCACCGTCGATGACGCGGACCTGTGGACCGTTGGTGGTGAAGCCGCCTTCTACGCCACGCCCGCCCTGCGTCTGGCCGCTCGCGCCTCCTATTCGGACGTGGACTTCGCTGGCGTCAGCACCGACGGCTGGTCGGCCGGCGTCGGCGCCGAATACGCCTTCGCTGCAACGCCTTACAGCGTTTTCGCCGGCTACGACCGCGCTGAGCTGGAAGACGCCGATCTGACGATCGACTCCTTCGAAGTCGGCGTTCGCTACAACTTCGGTGGCGATCTGCAATCGCGCGACCGCGCTGGCGGCACCCTGGGCCGCAACCTGGGCAGCGTCACCAAGCTGTTCGGCCTGCGTTGATCCTCGACGCCTGATCTAAGACGAAGAGCCCCGGCGGAGCCATCCGCCGGGGCTTTTTCTTGGCTGAAGCCGCGCACGAAAAAGACCCCCGGGGTTCCACGACCGGGGGCCTTTCCTCTCGCGGCGGAGAAACGGGTCTTAACGCCCGATGTTCAGGGTTCCCGATCCGACGACAGAGCGAGACACCGAGCCTGTGGCCGAGGCGACGCGGACGCTGCCCGACCCGGCGATGGCGACATCCAGATCACGCGTCGCGCCGCCGTAGCGGACATCGCCCGAGCCGCCGATGGCGACCGACAGCTTGTCCATCCGGCCCTGGCGCACGTTCACACCGCCCGAGCCGCCGATCGACAGCTCGCCCCGGCCGTTGACGCTGGCCACATCGACATTGCCCGAACCGCCGACGGCTGCCTTCAGGCTTCCGGTCGGCCCGGCGGCGATGGAGCCGGAACCGCCGACGCTAGCATCCAGCGAACGCGACGTGCCCGCGCGGATCGCCCCCGACCCGCCAAGGCCCAGCTCCAGATCGCCGTCTACATTGGCGACGTTCCAGTTGCCGCAACCGCCGTTGTCCAGTTCGACGGATCGCGCGCCACGGCCGACCGAGCCGAACACGGCCCCGCTGGCGCTGATATCGACGGTGCGTGGGGTGCGCACCACGATCAGCGGCGCGTCTTCCAGGCGGATGCGCCCCAGGTCGCGCACCTCGACCGTCGCGCCCTGCCCCGGCTGGGCGGCGTCCGACCGTCCCGAGTTGCAGCTGCGGATGCCGTCGTTAAGGCCCCACATGCCGTTGCGACGAAGGCCGCCGTCGATCTTCACGTCGCCGCCTTCGCGACGGACCTGAATGGCCGGCAGGCGCGTCTGGCCCTGCGTGACCTCGACGCCGATGTCGTTGCGGTCCTCGACGATGACGACGACGCGCGCCACGGCGTTGCGGATTTCAACCTCGCCGGCCGATGCGGGCGCGGCGGCCAGTCCCGCTAGTGTGGCGACAGCGGCGGCGGCGATCAGTGCGGTCTTCATGTGCGGCTTCCCTTTCCCGAATGTCAGGAGAAGGTGCGCGCCGCACGCGCCGAAGTCATTTTAACTCGGGGTCATGAACTCGAATTAACGCCCCGAGTTCAGGATGGGCGGCCGATGACGCCCGCCCCATCAGCCGCACCGACCTCGGGTTCGAAATCGCGTTCGAAGTTCGCGATCTTGCTCTTCATCGCCCCCGCCTTCTTCAGCGCCAGCGACGCGGCCCAGCGCGCGGCCAGCTCCGGCGTCGTCATGCCGTCGGTGAAGCGCGGCTTACCGCCCCGGCTGCGGATCACCGCATTGGTGAACAACGCCCCATTCCTGAACCGCGACGGCCAGGTCTGGAAATCCATCGACAGGCTGACGCAGAACCGGTCCAGATTCTCGACCCGGTGCGGCGCATACAGCGGCCAGGTCAGCGCCCTCCCCGGCTCCAGATCCATGACCTGGGCGTCGGCCTCGAACGCCATCGTATAGGGCAGTTCCTCGGTCGTCTGACGCGCCACCACCTGTTCCATATTGCGCTCGGGCAGATGCCCTTCGTCGCCCGGATAGACGAACAGCCGCTTGCGCCCGCGCAGGTGGAACAGCACCACCCCCGCCGCGTCGAAATGATAGGGCACCCGCGCCTTGGGCGACGACAGGATCAACTGCCCGGCATTGCGCACCGCCCGCATCCCCGGATAGGTCGCCTGGATCGCGGCGAAGTCCTTCATGGCCGCCGCCCACAGCTCGGGCCAGCCCGTCTCGACCCCGCGCAGATTGACCCAAAGCCGTCCCTGCTTGATCGCCTCCAGCAGTTCCTCGCCCGACAGCCGCCCACGCGCGCCGGTGCGCAAGCTGACCTGCCCCTCGTCGTCGTAGTCATACAGGTTGATGTCGAACAGCTCGGCCGGATAGCGGTCCAGCACGGCGGCCAGCGCGGCATCCTCGGCGAACCCCTGATCGATCAGCGTATGGGCGTGCGTCTTCGCCTCGGCGATCGGCCCCGGATAGCGGGTGCGGCGTTCGGTCATGACGGCCTCTCCTTCAGGCGTGGGCGACGCGCGCCGGCGTCTTCTTCTTGGCGGCGGCTTTCTGAACGGCGGATCGCGCCGCGACCGCTGCGCCTCTCAACCGCCCGACCGGTGTCGCCTCGCAGGCTTCGATGGTGGCCCAGCGTCGGCGCAGCGACGCGCGCACCGCCTCGCCCCGTCCGCCCGCGCGGTTCAGCGCCGCCACCGTCACGTCGCCCAGCACCTGGGTCACGCCGGGCCGCATCACCACGGCCTCGCGCACCGTCTGGCGGGCGTTGACGAAATACTTCTTGTAGGTCTCGCCCTCGAACCCGAAGTCGAACACCCGGAACCCCTCGGCCGCCGCCAGCCGCATCGTGTCCATGCTCAGCAGGATGCCCGGCGAACAGCGCGCCAGCGAAGGTTCATAGACCGGGAACCAGAAGTGATAGTGCCGCCCGGCGTGCAGCGAGAACTCCACCGCCACCAGCTTTTCGCCTGCATGCATCGCCGCCATCGAGGCGCCGAAGTCCGCGCGCGGCTCGCTCATCAGCGCGTGCAGCAGATCCCGCGTCCAGCCGCATGCGAAGATGTCGTGCAGGCCCGACCGCCGATACTGCGCCGCCTTCAATGCGATCAGGTGATCCAGCAGCGCCGGATCGCGCAGCCCGCGCTCCACCCGGATCGGCCCCAGTTCGGCCTCCAGACTGCGGCGCGCCCGCTCCTTGTCCTTGAAGTATTTGCCGAAGGTCGAGCGCCGCTCGGCGTACCAGGCGTCGTATCCCGGCTCGGGCATCACGACCTGCACCGTCTCGCGCGCCTGCCCCGTCTCGGCGGCGCCGATCCAGCCGGGCACGTTCAACCGTTTGGCTTTCAGCAGCCGCGCCACCTCTTCCAGCGTGATCGTCTCGCCGACCGGCGCGATGACGCCGTGATAGTCGTTCATCGGCGCGCCCAGCGGCTGCACCGCTCCGCCGCGCCGCTGATGCGGGAAGAAGCCGACGATCTCGCCGTCGCGTCGGAACACCGCGATCGCCGCGCCCGGACAGACCCGCGAGGCGATCTCGGCATATTCCCAGCGGAAATAGGGGCTGGCCAGCTCCGGATTGCCGTCCGTCCACGCACGCCACAGGGCGACGGCGGCGGCGTCCAGCGCCCCCGCGTCCATGATCTCGACCTGCAGCATTCCGGCCATACGCATCCTCATCGAACCCCGTGCAGCAAGGTCCATTCCAGACCGCACCCTACACCACGCGCGTTTCATCAGGGTTCACCGGCATGGTGAACGCGCATTGACGGAGCCGCCCCGCTCTCTGCGCGTTGCCTTGATCCAAAGGGAGACGACCATGACCGACCAACGCCCCGACAGCAAAAGCGTCGAAAACGAAAACCTGCGCCCGGACGCAGACGGCGAACCGCCCCGCCCCGCCACCGAACCCAAGGGCTCGGAAGGCTCCTCCAACTCCGGCGAGACCGAAACCGATCCCGCCACAGGCGAACAGAACTGATCTCGCCACCCATTCTGCCAGTCTGTCCCGCCTGCCTCGAAAGTCCGCAATGAACCGATCCGCCTGCCTCGCCGCCCTCGCCGTCCTGTCTCTGTCCGCCTGCTCGCCCAGAGAGGAAAAGGCCCCGGCCTCGGCCCCGGCGGTGCAGGTGGGCGCGACCGGCCCCCTCTCGCGCGACGCCATCGAGAACACCGCCTATACGCCGCCCGCCCAGCCGGCGCCCCAGGCCGCTCAGTTGCCTCAGCCCGACGCCGCTCAGGCTCAGGCTCAACCTGCCCTGGTTCGAGCCCAGGTTCTGCTCGAACGCGCCCGCTTTTCGCCCGGTGCCATCGACGGTCTGGCGGGGTCGAACATGCGTCAGGCCATTTCCGCCTTCCAAGAGGCGAACGCCATGACCGTGACCGGCGAACTCGACGCCGAAGTGATGGGCCGGCTGCGTGCCGCCGCCGGTCCGGGCGCGATCACCACCACCTACGCCATCACCCAGCAGGACATCGCCGGTCCCTATCTGGGCGTCGTTCCCACGGAGCTGCAGGCCCAGGGCCAGGCCGCGCACATGGGCTACGCCAACATCGTCGAGGCCCTGGCCGAACGCTTCCATGTCACCGAGGCGCTGCTGCGCGCCATGAACCCCGGCGCCGACTTCAACCGTGTCGGTCAGGCGCTGCTGGTGCCGGCCGTCAACACCACGCCTCTGCCCGCCGACGTCGATCACATCGACATCGACAAGAGCGAAGGCTCGGTGAAAGCCTTCGACGCCGACGGCAAGCTGATCGCCTATTTCCCCGCCACCATCGGTAGCGGCGACAACCCGACCCCGACCGGCACGGTCAAGGTCAACGGCGTCGCTCGAAATCCCGACTACACCTATGACCCGTCAAAGCTCAGCTACGGCGACAGCAAGGAAAAGGTCATCGTCAAACCCGGACCGAACAATCCGGTCGGCATCGTCTGGATCGATCTGAACAAGCCCAGCTACGGCATCCACGGCACGCCCGACCCGCACCTGGTCGGCAAGACCGCCTCGCACGGCTGCGTTC
Source organism: Brevundimonas sp. (assembly GCF_046295075.1). Taxonomy (GTDB): domain Bacteria; phylum Pseudomonadota; class Alphaproteobacteria; order Caulobacterales; family Caulobacteraceae; genus Brevundimonas. The sequence goes on from NZ_JBKBOC010000015.1 coordinate 77,793, forward strand.
GCCTGACCAACTGGGACGCCTGGATGCTGGCCGACAAGGTCAAGCCCGGCGTCACGGTTCGCTTCATCTGAGGATCAGTGGACGGCGCCGAACGGCGTCCCGTCCCAGAAGTCGCAGTGGTGGCGCGCGAAGAAGTCGTCGTCCAACATATCGCCTTCCGGCTTGAACACCCGCACCGGCCCCGCGCCCTCGACGCGGGGCCACTCTGCGGCGAAGTCCGCCGTTCCGAACGTCGCCCACAGCCGCTGCATCCGCTCCGACAGCGCCTTCTGCTCCGGCGTGAATTTCTTCACGTCCGCAAACACCCAACTGGTCCCGAACACATAGGCCAGTTCGCTGGCGTGATAGGCCCCCAGGTCCAGACCGACGATCCAGTCGGGCAGCACGAACGGCGCCCCGCGATCCGCGAACTCATAGCCCCACACCGGCACATGCTGCGCCAACACCCGCCTCAGCGCCTGTGACGGACAGGCGAACCTCTGGTCCGTGAAGTTGGTCGCGATGGCGTAGGCAGGCCCGTCCTCGCCGACCGGGTACCGCGCCAGCACCCGCTCGCCCTGGTCGCCGTACATCCAGATCGTCTCCTTCTGATAGCGATCCATGTCCTGCACCTCATTGGCGAACAGCCGCCCCTCGTCCAGGTTCGTGCCCACGATCACCGGCACGCGCGTGAACCGCCCCTCGCGGATCGCTGCCGCCGGGTTTTCCGGCACGGTCGCATCCGTATGCACCGGCCCCCAAGACCCCGGCCCATTGATGCCCGCCCTCAGCGAGGCCGCCCGCGACAGCCGCCACGCCGGCAAACCCTTCAGACAGGCGATCTGATCCGCGCCGGTGCAGCCCAGCCGCTCGGCGAACATCGGCCCCGACTGGGACGCATCCTGCGCACTGACCAGAGACGACGGCTCCAGACATCCGCCGCTCTGCATGATGACCCGTTGATACAGCCGCTCGGACTGCGGCGACGCCATCAGATAACAGGCCGTCCACGCCCCCGCGCTCTCGGCAAATAGGGTGACATTGGACGGATCGCCGCCGAAGGCCGCGATGTTGCGATGGACCCACTGCAGCGCCGCCTGCTGGTCCATCAGCCCGAAGTTGCCGCCGAACCCCTCGCCCGTCGCCTGAAACTGCGGATGGGCCAGCCAGCCCAGCGCGCCCAGCCGATAGTTCATCGTCACGACCACTCGCCCTTGATCGCGCGCCAGTTTCGACGGGTCATAGTTGGCTCCCGACCCCACGGTGAAGGCGCCACCAGGAATATAGACCATCACCGGCCGCGCCTCGGCCCGCTCCCCGCCCGGCGCATAGATGTTCAGGTAAAGACAGTCCTCGGCCCCCACCACGATCCCGCCGCCGCCGCCCAGGATCGAGCGCCGTCCGATAGCCTGGGTGCAGTCCTTCGCGATCCGTGTCGCATCCCGAACCCCGCTCCACGCCTCCACTGGCTGCGGCGCGCGCCAGCGGCGATCACCCACCGGCGGTGCGGCGAAGGGCACGCCCAGGAACGCCCGCGTCCCCGCCCCGTCAACGCCGCGCAGCGCCCCATCCTCAGTCGTCGCCAACACCGTCCTGGCATCGCTGGCGAACCCGACATGATCGACCTTGCCGGGATGGGTCGCGCAGGCAGAAAGGGCCACAAGAGAGGCAAGCAAAGAAATCAGACGCATCGAAAACTTTGGCTTTGGGGAGGACGCCCACAACGCCCCGCCACAATCGACGTTCAATATCCTCGCCACTGCCGCACAGCAAAACGGCCCCCGGATTGCTCCGGGGGCCGCTCTGTTACGCTTACTGGTCGGCCCGAAGGTCGGATCGTGCGTCGACTACTCGACGATCTTGGCCACGACGCCGGCGCCGACGGTGCGGCCGCCTTCACGGATGGCGAAGCGCAGGCCCTGATCCATGGCGATCGGGGTGATCAGTTCGACGTTCAGCTCGGCGTTGTCGCCGGGCATGATCATCTCGACGCCTTCCTTCAGGTGAACGATGCCGGTCACGTCCGTGGTGCGGAAGTAGAACTGCGGGCGATAGTTCGTGAAGAACGGCGTGTGACGACCGCCTTCTTCCTTGGTCAGGATGTAGGCCTCGGCCAGGAACTTGGTGTGCGGCGTGATGGAGCCCGGCTTGCACAGCACTTGGCCGCGCTCGACGTCTTCACGCTTGGTGCCGCGCAGCAGAACGCCGACGTTGTCACCGGCTTGACCCTGGTCCAGCAGCTTACGGAACATTTCGACGCCCGTGCAGGTCGTCTTCTGGACCGGACGGATGCCGACGATTTCGACTTCTTCACCGACCTTGACGATACCCTTTTCGACACGGCCCGTGACCACGGTGCCGCGGCCCGAGATCGAGAACACGTCTTCGACCGGCATCAGGAACGGCAGGTCAAGCGGACGCGCCGGCTGCGGGATGTAGTCATCCACAGTCTGCATCAGCTCAAGCACGCGCTGCTCGCCGATTTCCGGGTTCACGCCGTCGGTCGCGGCCTTGGCCGAGCCCTTGGTGATCGGAATGTCGTCGCCGGGGAACTGGTACGACGAGAGCAGCTCGCGCACTTCCATCTCGACCAGTTCCAGCAGTTCTTCGTCGTCGACCAGGTCCACCTTATTCATGAAGACCACCAGAGCCGGCACGCCGACCTGACGGGCCAGCAGGATGTGCTCGCGCGTTTGCGGCATCGGGCCGTCGGCGGCCGAAACCACCAGGATCGCGCCGTCCATCTGCGCCGCGCCGGTGATCATGTTCTTCACATAGTCGGCGTGGCCGGGGCAATCGACGTGCGCGTAGTGACGGTTCGCCGTCTCATATTCCACGTGCGCCGTGTTGATCGTGATGCCGCGGGCCTTTTCTTCCGGCGCTGCGTCGATGTCGGCGTAGTTCATCGCCTTGCCGCCGCTCGCCTTGGCCAACGCCATCGTGATCGCAGCCGTCAGCGTCGTCTTGCCATGGTCAACGTGACCAATCGTGCCGATGTTGCAATGCGGCTTGTTCCGTTCGAACTTTTCCTTGGCCATTTTCTAGCTCCTAAGGTCCCCGAACCGGGGGTCCTGCAGTTTGGGGGTTAAGGACGCCCGGTCCTTACGGTCCGGGCGCATATAGGTCCGCTTTCCGAAAAGGGAAAGCTTAGGCGTACTTCTTGATCACTTCGTCGGCGACGTGTTGCGGCACCGGCTCGTAGTGATCGTATTGCATCGTGAACTGGGCGCGCCCCTGCGACATGCCGCGCAGCGTGTTCACATAGCCGAACATGTTGGCCAGCGGCACGAAGGCGTTAACGACGGTGGCGTTGCCGCGCATGTCCTGACCCTGGATCATGCCGCGACGGCCATTCAGGTCGCCGATGACCGAACCGAGGTATTCCTCGGGGGTCACGACCTCGACCGCCATGATCGGCTCAAGCAGCTTCGGCGCGCCCTTTTCCTTCAGTTCGCGGAAGGCGGCGCGGGCCGCGATTTCGAACGCCAGCACGCTGGAGTCGACGTCGTGGTATTTGCCGTCCGTCAGGGTCGCCTTGAAGTCGATCAGCGGGAAGCCCGCCAGCAGACCCGAATCCTTGATGGAGTTCAGGCCCTTTTCGACGCCGGGGATATATTCCTTGGGCACGGCACCGCCGACGATCGAGTTCTCGAACACGAAGCCCGAGCCCGGCTCGCCGGGTTCGAAGGTCAGCATGACGCGGGCGAACTGGCCCGTGCCGCCGGTCTGCTTCTTGTGCGTGTAGTCGATGTCGACCTTGCGGCCCAGCGATTCACGATAGGCGACCTGCGGCGCGCCGATGGTGGCCTCGACCTTGTAGGTGCGCTTCAGGATATCGATCTTGATGTCCAGGTGAAGCTCGCCCATGCCCTTCAGGATCGTCTGGCCCGACTCGTGGTCGGTCGAGACGGTGAAGGACGGATCTTCCGAAGCCAGCTTGGCCAGGGCGACGCCCAGCTTCTCCTGGTCGGCCTTGGTCTTGGGCTCGACCGAGATCTCGATGACCGGCGCCGGGAACTCCATCTTCTCCAGGATGACGGGCGACTTCAGCGGATCGCACAGGGTGTCGCCGGTGCGGGTGTCCTTGAGGCCGGCCAGGGCGACGATGTCGCCGGCGTAGGCTTCCTTGACGTCTTCACGGTTGTTGGAGTGCATCTGCAGCATCCGGCCGACGCGCTCTTTCTTGTCGCGGCTGGAGTTCAGCAGGCTCATGCCCGTTTCCATCTTGCCCGAATACAGGCGGCAGAAGGTCAGCGAGCCGACGAAGGGGTCGTCCATGATCTTGAAGGCCAGGACCGACAGGGGCTCGTCGTCCGACGCCTTGCGCACGACGGGCTCTTCCGTCTTGAAGTCGATGCCCGGCGTCGGCGGGATGTCCAGCGGCGACGGCAGGTAGTCGACGACGGCGTCCAGCAGCGTCTGCACGCCCTTGTTCTTGAAGGCCGAGCCGCACAGGATCGGATAGAAGGCGCCGGTCAGCACGGCCTTACGGATGCACTTCTTCAGCACTTCGACCGAAGGCTCGGTGCCGTCCAGGTAGGCCTGCATGGCTTCGTCGTCGAGTTCGACGGCGTTGTCGATCAGGTACTGGCGGGCTTCGTTGGCCTTGTCGACCAGGTCAGCCGGGATCTCGCCGACGGTGAAGTTGGCGCCCAGGGCGTCGTTGTCCCAGACGACCGAACGCATTTCGACGATGTCGACCAGGCCGGTCAGCGAGGACTCGGAGCCGATCGGGAACTGGATCGGCACGGCCTTGGCGCCCAGGCGGTCGCGGATCGACTGGACCGAGGCGTCGAAGTCTGCGCCGATCTTGTCCATCTTGTTGACGAAGACGATGCGCGGCACCGAATATTTGTCGGCCTGGCGCCAGACGGTTTCGGTCTGCGGCTCGACGCCGGCGTTGCCGTCCAGCACCGTCACGGCGCCGTCGAGCACGCGCAGCGAACGCTCGACTTCAATGGTGAAGTCCACGTGGCCGGGGGTGTCGATGATGTTGAGGCGCTTTTCTTTCCAGAAAGCGGTCGTCGCGGCGGACGTGATCGTGATGCCGCGTTCCTGCTCCTGGTCCATCCAGTCCATGGTCGCGGCGCCGTCGTGGACTTCGCCGATCTTATGGTTCTTGCCGGTGTAATACAGGATCCGCTCGGTCGTCGTCGTCTTGCCCGCATCGATGTGGGCCATGATGCCGAAGTTGCGGTAGTCCTTGAGCGCGTGCGTGCGGGCCATGAAAGCGTGCCTTGCCAGAAATTCGGGCGCCACCGGCGCCCTTAGGGAATGTTCTCAGGACGCGGACGGCGCCCTCGGGATATCGGTCTGTGCGGATAAGCGAGCGCGGGCGATTTAGCTCAAACCGCCCGCGCCGGATAGTCTTAGATAGTGACCGCAGTTGGCGGTTTTAAGACGCTTACCAGCGATAGTGGCTGAAGGCGCGGTTGGCTTCGGCCATCTTGTGGGTGTCTTCGCGCTTCTTGACTGCCGTGCCGCGGTTGTTCGAGGCGTCCAGCAGCTCGGCGGCCAGCTTTTCCGTCATGGTGTTCTCGCCACGCTTGCGCGCAGCATTGACCAGCCAGCGGATCGCCAGGGCGCGACGGCGCTCGGGGCGGACTTCGACAGGCACCTGGTAGGTGGCGCCGCCGACGCGACGCGACCGGACTTCGACCGACGGTGCGACGTTGTCCAGGGCGGCGTGGAAGGTCGCGACCGGCTCCTGGTCTTTCTTCTTGTCGGCCAGGATGTCGAAGGCGCCGTAGACGATGTTTTCGGCGACGGCCTTCTTACCTTCGTACATGACGTAGTTCATGAACTTGGTGACGATCAGGTCCCCGAACTTGGGATCCGGCAGAACTTCACGCTTCTGGGCGCGGTGACGACGCGACATAGGTTATTCCTTGCAGTGCCCGGCGCACGCCGGGAAGATCTCGAAAAGGCCTCCGGGCGCGACGGCCCGGAGAGGAATGGCTTACTTCGGACGCTTGGCGCCGTAGTGCGAACGACGCTGCTTGCGGTCCTTGACGCCTTGCGTGTCGAGCACGCCGCGCAGGATGTGGTAGCGAACGCCGGGCAAGTCCTTCACGCGGCCGCCGCGGATCAGAACAACCGAGTGTTCCTGAAGGTTGTGGCCTTCACCGGGGATGTAGCAAACGGCTTCGTAGCCGTTCTTGGCCAGACGGACCTTGGCGACCTTACGCAGAGCCGAGTTCGGCTTCTTCGGGGTCGTGGTGTAGACGCGGGTGCAGACGCCGCGACGCTGGGGCGAACCCTCCAGAGCCGGCACCTTGTTACGGGTGGGCTTGGGCTTGCGCGGCTTGCGGATCAGTTGGTTGATCGTAGGCATTCGAAACTTATCTCGACTTCTGATGGAGGCGTGTGTCTTTCGACCGAAGCGCCTCTCGCCTTCTTGTGAACGGGGGACCATCCCCTCGCCCGGGTGTCATCGAGACTGAGTGCATGACCACGCAAACAGAAAAACCGGAACGCGCGCTTTGGGCGTTCCGGCGGCGCACAGGCCGTCCGTTAAGTTGTCACGATCTCAGCAGCCGGCGAACCGGCCACGCCTCGAAAGTGGGCGGCTTCTACGCGCGATAGGGGCCAAGGTCAAGAAGGCGGCGTTAACACCTCGCCACCGCCGCCCTGTCCCTCAAAGCTTGGCCGTCTCCAATAGAACCGCAAGTTGCCTGAAACCTGCCACGCTTCGCGTCCAGCTTGATCCGAACGGAGGGGCCAAGGGCGATGACCGCGACTGCGATCGGTCGATCGGGGCAGGTACGGCTGGACTGGCGCAGGGCCGGGCTGGCGGCGACCGCCGTGGGGCTCAACGCCGGCGCGATCGCCCTACTGTCCCTGACCGACCTCGGTCCGCGCAATCGACCGCTGCGAAACGAGCCGATGATCGTCTATTTGGACGAGGCCTGGCCAAGGCTGGTGCGCCCGCCGCAGGCAGTGGCTGATGTTGCTGATAGACCGGCGTCCGCCACCCCGCTTAGCGATATGACACCCACGACGCGGGATGATTCGCCGGGATCGCATATCTCAGAAACAGCGCCGGCTTCAGCGCCCTCGATCAGCCATGCCGAGAACGACGCCATCGACGCCCGGTGGCGGGTCGGCGCGGTCACGCCGGGATCGAACGGCGCGATCCTGTCCTGCGACGCCCCACAACGATTGTCGCCAGAGGCGCGACGCCGTTGCGAGGAACGCTGGGCCGGGCGCGAAAACGCGCGCGCCATCGTCGGGACAGAGAATGCGGAACGCGATGCGACCTTCGCCCGCCACGGCGCGCGCCGTCTGGCCGCGTGGAAGGCGCAGCGCGCCATGCCCGCCCGTGGCGATCCGTCGTGCGAACGCCCGAACCCGGTCGCCGGTTGTGAAGGCGTGAACGTGCAAGTCGAGCTATTCTCCTCGCGGGACGGCTTCCTGCCCAATCTCAGAAAGCGCCGCGAATGACCGCCCTGCCCCTGCCCCGCCCCAGACGACCCAACTGGCGCAAGGCTGGGCTGGCCACGGCCTCGGTCGTCATCAACACCGCTCTGATCGCCTTCCTGTCGTTTACGGCGCCCGGCATCAAGAGACCCGACTTCGTTTCAGAGCCGCCGCCGATCTATATCGACATCACGCCGCGCCCTCTCCTGCCCGACGAGCAGCCGCGCATCCCGGTCCAGACGCCTCCCGCCAGCGACGCCACGACGACGCCTCGCAACGCCCGCGAAATCGTCGCCGCCCCGTCTACGCGCCCGGAGACGCCGCAGGATGTCCGCCCCGCGCCCCTCCGCCCCCGGATCGCCACGCCCTCGCCACAGGGCGTCCCCGCCCCGCCCGACGCCTGGACGGTCAATCCGAACGACCGTTCGAACGCCATGGCCCGCACCCTGCGCCAAGGCCTGATCGGCTGCTCCACGCCCCAACAGCTCAGCACCGCCGAGCGTGCAAACTGTCGCGAGGACGCCATGCGGCGCGGCCTCAACGCCGCCCCCATCACCGGCACCGGCAATCCCGAGCGCGACGCCGCCTTCGCCCGCGAGGGTGCGCGTCGTCTGGCGGAATGGGAGCAACGCCGCCGCCCCTTGTCAGGCGGCGTGGGCGTGGTTGGCCCGGCGGACTGCGTGGGATCGAACGTTGGCACGGGCTGCGCAGGCGCCCAGCTGCCCAGCGTCCCCGGCGTGGATATGCGCCAAGGCGCCGAGACGACGATCAACCGAGGCGAACGCCGCCGTCAGCCATAGAAAAAGGGCGGCGCCGTTTCCAGCGCCGCCCTCTTCATGTCTTCGCTTCCGAAACGGAAGATCAGCTTTCGCTGCTCTCCAGCTCCAGTTGCAGATCGGCCGGCAACGGCTCGATCGAGTCTTCGCGGGCCTGGGTCAGCTCTGCATCGCGATCGTTGGCGATCTTCTGCAGGGCGCGCAGGTAGGCGCCGGTGCCTGCCGGTATCAGGCGGCCGACGATGACGTTTTCCTTCAGGCCTTCCAGCATGTCCTTCTTGCCGTGGACCGAGGCGTCGGTGAGGACACGGGTGGTCTCCTGGAAGGACGCCGCCGAGATGAAGCTGCGGGTCTGCAGCGACGCCTTGGTGATGCCCAGCAGGACGGGCTGGGTGGTGGCCTGACGGCCGCCACGCTTCTCGACCTTCTGGTTTTCCAGAACGGCTTCGGCGACTTCGACGGTGTCGCCGCGGATCAGGGTGGTTTCACCCGAATCCAGGACTTCGACCTTCTGCAGCATCTGACGCACGATGACTTCGATGTGCTTGTCGTTGATCGGCACGCCTTGCAGGCGATAGACCTCCTGCACTTCGTTCACCAGATACTCGGCCAGCGCCTCGACGCCCTGGATGCGCAGCAGGTCGTGCGGATCCGGGTTGCCGTCGATGATGTAGTCGCCCTTCTGGATCAGGTCGCCGTCCTGGACGGAGATATACTTGCCCTTCGGGATCAGGAACTCGACCGGTTCAGCCTGCACGCCGTCGGCGTTGACTTCCGGCGTGATCTTGATGCGGCGCTTGTTCTTGTAGTCGCGGCCGAATTCGACGCGACCATCCATCTCGGCGATGACCGCGCAGTCCTTGGGACGGCGAGCTTCGAACAGTTCGGCGACGCGCGGCAGACCGCCGGTGATGTCGCGAGTCTTGGCGCCTTCGGTCGGGACGCGGGCGATGATCTCGCCCGGCTTGACCTCGTCGCCGTTCGACACGGACAGAACCGCGCCTACGGGCAGCAAGTAACGAGCGTCTGAGCCCGAGGCCAGCTTGGCGTAGCCATCACCCAGCGTGACGCCCATGGCAGGACGCAGGTCCGAACCACGCGGGCTGGCGCGCCAGTCGCTGACGACGCGCTGGGCGATGCCCGTCGCTTCGTCGGTTTCTTCCTTGACCGACAGGCCTTCGACCAGATCCTCGAAGCGGATGATGCCGCCGACTTCCGTCAGAATGGGGGTGGTGTAGGGGTCCCACTCCGCCAGACGTTGGTTCTTCTTGACCTCGCTGCCTTCCTTGACGCGGATCCGGGCGCCGTAAGGGGCCTTGTGCGTCTCACGATCCTTGCCGTCCACGACCACGGTCACGATGACGTTGCGGCTCATGGAGACCAGGTCGCCGTGGGCGGCGATGACGGTCGGGCCGGTGATCTTGGCCACGCCGGCGTTGGTCGCCTCCATGAAGGAGGTTTCCGCAACCTGCGCCGTACCGCCGATGTGGAAGGTCCGCATGGTCAGCTGGGTGCCCGGCTCGCCGATCGACTGGGCGGCGATGACGCCGACCGCTTCGCCGATGTTGACGTTGGTGCCGCGCGCCAGGTCACGCCCGTAGCAGTGGGCGCAGATGCCGGCTTCCGCCTCGCAGGTCAGGGCCGAACGGACCTTGACCGACTGGACGCCGGCGGCCTCGACGACCTCGGCGACCTCTTCCACCAGATAGGTGTCGGCGGGGAACAGGACGTTATCGGTGCCCGGCTCCTTGATGTCCTCGGCCGCATAGCGACCCAGGATGCGCTGACCCAGCGAGACCAGCACGTCGCCGCCTTCCATGACCGCCCGCAGCGTGATGCCGCGCGTCGAGCCACAGTCGATCTCGGTGACGATGCTATCCTGCGCCACGTCCACCAGACGACGGGTCAGGTAACCCGAGTTGGCGGTCTTCAGCGCGGTGTCGGCCAGACCCTTACGGGCGCCGTGGGTGGAGTTGAAGTATTCAAGGACGGTCAGGCCTTCCTTGAAGTTCGAGGTGATCGGCGTCTCGATGATCTCGCCGGAAGGCTTGGCCATCAGGCCGCGCATGCCGCCCAGCTGCTTCATCTGCGCCTGCGAGCCACGGGCGCCGGAGTTGGCCATCATGAACACCGAGTTGATGTCGGGGTTCTCACCCTCGATCAGCACGCGCGGTTGCGCGATCTCGGCCATCATGGCGTCGGCGATCCGGTCCGTAGCCTTGGACCAGGCGTCGACCACCTTGTTGTACTTCTCGCCGCGCGTGATCAGGCCGTCGGCGTACTGTTGTTCGTACTCCTCGACCTGGGTGCGGGTCTCGGCGACCAGCTCGACCTTCTTGGCCGGGATAACGATGTCGTCCTTGCCGAACGAGATGCCGGCCTTGGCGGCTTCGCGGAAGCCCAGGCCCATCATCTGGTCGGCGAAGATCACCGTCGCCTTCTGACCGCAGTGGCGATAGACCACGTCGATCAGATTGCCGATTTCCTTCTTGGTCAGGTTCTTTTCGAGCAGGCGATAGCCGACGTTCGGGTTGCGCGGCAGCAGGGCCGCCAGCTTCATCCGGCCCGGCGTGGTGTCGATCACCTTCGTGATCTCCTTGCCTTCGGCGTCCTGTTCCGTCCAGCGCGCCTTGATGCGCGTGTGCAGGGTGACGACCTTGGCGTCCAGCGCAGCGTCGATCTCGCCGATGTTGGCGAACAGCTTGCCTTCACCCGGCTCGCCGTCCTTGACCAGCGACAGATAGTACAGGCCAAGGACGATGTCCTGCGACGGCACGATGATCGGCTTGCCGTTGGCGGGCGACAGGATGTTGTTGGTCGACATCATCAGGACGCGCGCTTCCAACTGGGCCTCAAGGCTCAGCGGGACGTGCACGGCCATCTGGTCGCCGTCGAAGTCGGCGTTGAACGCCGTACAGACCAGCGGGTGAAGGCGGATAGCCTTGCCCTCGATCAGCTTGGGCTCGAACGCCTGGATGCCCAGACGGTGAAGCGTCGGCGCGCGGTTCAGCAGGACCGGGTGCTCGCGGATGACCTCGTCCAGGATGTCCCAGACGGCGGGTTGCTCGCGCTCGACCATGCGCTTGGATTGCTTGACGGTGCCCGACAGGCCCTTTGCGTCAAGGCGCGCATAGATGAACGGCTTGAACAGCTCCAGCGCCATCTTCTTGGGCAGGCCGCACTCGTGCAGCTTCAGTTCCGGTCCCACGGTGATGACCGAACGGCCCGAATAGTCGACGCGCTTGCCCAGCAGGTTCTGACGGAAGCGGCCTTGCTTGCCCTTCAGCATGTCGGCCAGCGACTTCAGCGGACGCTTGTTGGCGCCCGTGATGACGCGACCGCGACGGCCGTTGTCGAACAGCGCATCGACGGACTCTTGCAGCATCCGCTTTTCGTTACGGATGATGATGTCCGGCGCGCGGAGCTCCATCAGGCGCTTCAGGCGGTTGTTGCGGTTGATGACGCGGCGATACAGGTCGTTCAGATCGGAGGTCGCGAAACGACCGCCGTCCAGCGGCACCAGAGGACGCAGTTCCGGCGGGATGACCGGCACGATGGTCAGGATCATCCACTCAGGCTTGTTGCCCGATTCCAGGAAGGCCTCGATCAGCTTCAGGCGCTTGGACGCCTTCTTGGCTTTCATTTCCGACGGGCTATCCGCCAGCTCTCCACGGTGCTTTTCAGCCTCGGCGTGCAGGTCGATGCCCATCAGCAGGTTGCGGACGGCCTCGGCGCCGATCTCGGCGGTGAAGCCGTCGTCGCCGAACTCTTCCTGGTAACGATAGAACTCGTCTTCCGTCAGCAGTTGGTTCTGCTTCAGCGGGGTCAGGCCCGGCTCGGTGACGATGTAGTTCTCGAAATACAGGACGCGTTCCACATCCTTCAGCGCCATGTCCAGCATCAGCGAGATGCGCGACGGCAGCGACTTCAGGAACCAGATGTGGGCGACCGGGGCGGCTAGGTCGATGTGACCCATGCGCTCGCGGCGAACGCGAGCCAGCGTGACTTCGACGCCGCACTTCTCGCAGATGATGCCCTTGTACTTCATGCGCTTGTACTTGCCGCACAGGCATTCGTAGTCCTTGGTCGGGCCAAAGATACGGGCGCAGAACAGACCGTCACGCTCGGGCTTGAACGTACGGTAGTTGATGGTTTCCGGCTTCTTGATCTCGCCGAACGACCACGACCGGATCTTCTCCGGCGAGGCCAGGGCGATCTTGATCTGGTCGAAGGTCGGGGTGACCGGGACCGGGTTGAAGATGTTCAGGACTTCCTGGTTCATCTTGATTCCTTCTGCGGGGTAGACCCGCGAAAATTATTCAGAACGGAGAGAAGCGGAAGGATCGCCCTCCCCCGCCTTGGCGGGAGAGGGCTCGTGATCCGGCTCAGCTGTTCCCCAGCTCCACGTTCAGACCCAGCGAACGCATTTCCTTGATGAGCACGTTGAAGCTCTCGGGAATGCCGGCCTCGAAGCTGTCGTCGCCGCGGACGATGGCCTCGTAGACCTTGGTCCGTCCGGCCACGTCGTCGGACTTCACCGTCAGCATCTCCTGCAGGGTGTAGGCGGCGCCGTAGGCTTCCAGAGCCCAGACCTCCATCTCCCCGAAGCGCTGACCGCCGAACTGCGCCTTGCCGCCCAGCGGTTGCTGGGTGACGAGCGAGTACGGACCGATGGAACGGGCGTGGATCTTGTCATCGACCAAGTGGTGCAGCTTCAGCATGTAGATGTAGCCGACCGTGACCGGACGCTTGAACTGCTCGCCCGTTTGACCGTCGTACAGGATCGACTGGGCCGACTTGTTCAGCCCCGCCTCTTCCAGCAGACGTTCGATGTCGCCGATGTGCGCACCGTCGAAGACCGGGGTCGCGAAGGGCACGCCCTTGGACAGGTTCTTCGCCAGCTCGATCAGCTCTTCCTCATCCTGCGGCAACGGGGTTTCCGGACCGTAGATATGCGTCAGACGGTCGATCAGGGCCTGCTTCTGGCCACCACCCTGCCAGGCTTCCAGCAGACCGGAGATCTGCTTGCCCAGGCCGGCTGCGGCCCAACCCAGGTGGGTTTCGAAGATCTGGCCGATGTTCATGCGCGAAGGCACGCCCAGCGGGTTCAGAACGACGTCCACATGCGTGCCGTCTTCCAGGTGCGGCATGTCCTCGATCGGCAGGATCTTGGAGATGACGCCCTTGTTTCCGTGACGGCCGGCCATCTTGTCGCCGGGCTGAAGCTTGCGCTTCACGGCCACGAAGACCTTGACCATCTTCATCACGCCGGGGGGCAGTTCGTCGCCGCGTTGCAGCTTCTCGACCTTGT
>NZ_JBKBOC010000016.1:0-80171 GCF_046295075.1 Brevundimonas sp.
CGCCGCGCGTCAGCATCTCCAGCCGCCACAGCCAGCGCGAACGCACGGCCGGCTGGCCGCCGCGCCGTTCGCTGTGGACCAGGATCACCTCGTCGGCGCAGGCGGCCTGGACGAAGTCTTGGGCCGTCTGGCCCAGGCGGCGTTCGGGCGGGGGCAGGCCCAGGGCCTTGCGCATCGGGCGCGACAGGAAGGGATCGGTCGGCGCCGCCTGGGGCCAGACGCCTTCCTCCAAGCCCGCCAGGATCATCCGGTCGGCGCGCACCAGCCGGGCCTCGATGGCGCCGAGAATCCGCAGCGACGGATGGGTGGCCCCGCCGGTCCGCACGACGTTTTCTTTGATCAGGGACGTGACCAGTTCGGCCAGTTCCGCGCGGCGGATACGGCCCAGGGACGCCCCGCCCTCGATCAGGCCGGACAGAAGGCCGGCGGCGGCCTCGCCGTCGGGACCGGCCCAGGCGTTCTGGCCCGCCAGGGTCTCGATCAGCTGGGTCAGGGCCGAGGCGGCGAGGTTCAGGTCGGCGTCGGGCGTGAAGAGGGCGGTCGCGGCCTCGACTGCGGTTTGCAGATGATCGACCAGTCGGGCCGCGGCCGACAGGCGTTCGCGCTTCCATTCGGGCGGCGCCTTGCCGCGCCGGTCGGGCTGGACCGCCTCCAGCAGACGGCGATGGATGGCGGCGAAGTCGCGCGGGCGGGGGCCGCGCAGGGCGTGCTCCTCCAGCGCCGCGACGGCAGCCGCCTGGGACGCGTCGCCCAGGTCGAACCGGGCCAACGGGTGTTTGACGACGGCCAGCAGCAGATGGGGCTGGACAGGATCGGCGATCCAGCGGGCGCACAGATCGACCAGGGCGCCGGCGGGCAGGCGGGACAGAGGGCTGCCGGCCGACGAATCCGGGATGACGCCCCAGCGTTCCAGCCGGGCGGCGACGCGGCGGCCCAAGGCCTGGTCTGGCGTGACCAGGGCGCAGGTCTTGCCGGGGGTTTCCAGCGTCTCGCGCATCATCAGGGCGATGGCGGCGGCGGCCTCTTCCTCGGCGCGAACGGTCAGCAGGGACAGGCCTTGCAGGCCCTCGGCGATGGGGTCTCTCGCCTCGCCCCGCGCGGCGGCGGCCGAACGGATGTCGCGGATGGCGCGGCGCCAGTCGTCGGTGGCCTCGGCGGGGCGCAGGGCTTCGTTGACCAGCCGCTGGCGGGCCAGGCCTTGCGCTTCGACGGCCGGGGAGACGGCGGGGCGGAACCAGGGGCGGACGGCGTCGCGCGCGATCTCGCAGCGGTCCAGCAGACGTTTCATCGCGCTTTGCGGGTGCTGTTCGTCCAGACGGTCCCAAACCCCGGCGTCCAGATCGAGGTCGAGGCCGGGCAGGACGACGCAGCCCAGCGGGGCCTTGGCCACGGCCTTCAGCACGTCGCCGGCGGCGGGCACGGTGCCGGTCGAACCGGCGGCGATGACGGCCTGGGTCGGGGGCGTATGGTCCCACAGTTCGGCGAGGCGGCGCAGCAGGGTGGCGCGGCGCCAGGCCGGATCGACCAAGCCCAACTCGGCCAGACGCTTGGGCCAGGCCTCGACCGCCAGGCCAAGGAACTCGGCCGAGCGTTCCCAATGTTCGGCCATCTCGCCGTCGACCAGTGTGGCGATCCGTTCGGGGTTCTGGATTTCTTCCAGCTGGCAGGAATCGAGGAAGCCGCCGAGCGCGTCGGCCAGGTCCAGGGCCCGCATCGGCGTCAGGTCGCTGTCGAACTGTTCGACGATCATCCGCGCCATCTCGAACCGGCGCGTCAGGGCGGGGATGGCGGGCGGCAGGTCGAGGCCCAGGGCGCCGGGGGTGAAGGGCGGCTCGTCCTCTTCCAGATCGCCCAGCGGCCGGACCTGGGGCAACAGGATGGGGCGGTCGCCCGACAGTTTCGACAGGGCGCCGGTGAAGGCGCGCGCGGCCCGGCGATTGGGCAGCAGGATGGTGGCGTCCGACAGGGTCTCGGGCGGCAGTTCGCCAAGCCAGGCCAGCACGCCGGCGGCCAGGTCTTCGAGAAACGGCCGGTGCGCGGGGATGGCGTACCAGCGGGGGCTGGACGCCAAGAAAGGATCAAACGCGCTCACGCGTCTCCCGCCAGTTTCGCCTCAGCCTGATCCCGCGCCTGGGGATCGCCGACGTGCATCCAGTCGCCGTCCAGCACGCAGCCGAACAGACGACCCTCGGCGGCGGACTTGCGCCACAGAGGGCTGAGGGAGAAGGGGCCTTCGCAGCCGTTGTCGGCGTATCCGGGCCGGGTGATGTGGATGCCCATATAGGCGTAGGGCGCCGAAGCGGCCGCGCCGCGGAAGGCGAGGCCGCCGTCCTCACGCAAGAAGAAATCGCCGTCGCCTTCGAAGCCGATGGAGCCCTCGCGACGGGCCAGCAGCAGGGCGGCGTCCATCGTCTCGGGGTTCCACAGGCGCACCAGATCGGTCAACGCATCGCCCCGGTCGATCCAGACGCTGTCGATATTGGCGACGAAGACGGGATCGTCGCCGAGAAGGGGGTGGGCCTTCTTCAGCCCGCCGCCGGTCTCCAGAAGTTCGGCGCGTTCGTCGGAGATGACGATCTGCGGGCCCCGATTTTTAGGGTTTTGGCCGCGCGCCGCCAGATGGCTTTCCAGCCGGTCGGCCAACCAGTGGACATTGACTACCGCCTTTTCGACGCCGGCCTCGGCCAGCCGGTCCAGCACATGGTCGATCAGGGCGCGGCCCTGAACCTCGACCAGGGCCTTGGGCCGGTCGTCGGTCAGGGGGCGCATGCGGGTGCCCAGGCCGGCGGCCAGCACCATCGCCGTCTTGGGGGCAGTCTTGGGAGCGGTCATGCGCGCACCTCGGTAGGGACATGGCGGTCGAACCAGCGGGCGACGGGCGCCAGGGCCGGCTGTTCCAGATTGGCGTTCAGATGCCGCCACATGCGCGGCAGGAACTGGCGGTAACGGGGCTTGCCGTCACGGGCGATCAGCCGAGCGAAGATGCCGATGATCCGCGCCTCGTTCAGGGCGGCGAGCCCGGCGTAGTCGGCCATGAAGGCGGCGCGGTCCACCTGGGGCCGCAGGGCGAAATAGCGGTCGAGGGTCTCGGCCTCCAGCGCCGGTGAGACGTCGCGGCGGGCGTCCTGGAGCAGGGAGTGCAGGTCCCAGGAGGGGTGCGCACGCACCGCGTCCTGGAAGTCGATCATGCCGACGCGGGCGGGGCCTTCCCGCTCGGGCAGCCAGATCAGGTTCTCGGCGTGATAGTCGCGGTGGGCCATGACCGAGGCCCCGCCCGCGCCCGAGGCGACCAGGGGCGCCCAGGCCGCGCGCCAGTCGGCGACGGCGGCGGCGTCGAAGCTCAGGCGCTCGTCCAGGCGGGGCAGCCATTCGACGAACAGGTCGGCCCCGCCCTGGAGCGCCGTCTCGTCATAGGTCAGCAGGGGCCAGTCGCCGCCGGGGCCGTGCAGGGTCTGCGGCGGGTCGCCGGCGTCGTGCAGGGTCGCCAGGGCGTCGATAGCGGCCAGATACAGGGGCGTCTCATCGGCGCCGTCTTCGATCACCCGGGCGAACAGGGCGTCGCCGAAATCCTCCAGCACCGCCAGGCCGTTGGGGGCGTCCAGGGCCGGGATTTCGGGGGCGGACAGGCCCAGGGATTTCAGATGGGCGGCGACGGCGGCGAAGGCCTCGATCCGGCCGGCGGACAGGCGGGCGACGGCGTTCCAGCCGGCGGCCTGACGCTGGGCCGGAGTCCAGGCCGGATCGGCCGGCGGGCTCTCGGCGGCCGGGGCCTGATCCATCAGCATCAGGGTCGGGCCGGTCGCGGGCGTCAGCCGCTCGTAACGTCGCGTCGAGGCGTCGCCGGGCAGGGGCGCGCGCACGGCGTCGCCTAAGCCTGCGGACGCCAGGAAGTCGAGACGAAGCTGTTCGCGATCAGAAACGGACATGGTCGATCAGCTCTTTCCATCGGCCTACGCCGGAAACGGTCGCAAGGCGGCCTTCGCCCTGTTCCGAAATCGTAACGGTGAGTTGGTCCGGCCCCAGGAACCGGCCCGGTTCCTCGCCCAGCCGTTCGGGCCATTCGATGACGGCGCAGCCTTCATCCAGCGCCTCGTCCAGCCCGATCTCGAACGCCTCTTCCGGGCGGGTCAGGCGATAGAGGTCGAAATGGGCGACGGGCGGATCGGACTCGTAGAACTGGACCAGGGTGAAGGTCGGCGACGGCACGTCCTCGTCCGGCGTGGTCAGGGCGCGGATCAGGCCGCGCGCCAGGGTGGACTTGCCCATGCCCAGCGGCCCGTACAGCAAGACGCTGTCGCCCGGCGTCAGCAGGGGGGCGATGGTCTGGCCCAGGGCGGTGGTGGCCTCGGCGTCTGGCAGGGCGATATTCATGCGAACACCGCGTCATGATCGGCGGCAAGGGTCCGTTCGGTGAAACGCTTCAGCGCCATGGTGGCCTTGACTGCGTCCACGTCCAGCCGGTCGGCGGGGATGGGCAGGCCGACATCGACGCCGAACGGCTTGCCCGCCTTGTTCAGCAGTTCGTGGAACAGGGTCACGTCGCGCAGCTCCTGCGAGACCTTGTCGAACAGGTGGAATAGGCGGCTGTAGGGTCCGGTGACGTGCATGGGGATCACCGGCGCATCGTATTTGCGCGCCATCGAGGCGGCGGTCGGCGCCCATTCGGGATCGGTCAGGACGCCGTTCCTCTCGCGCGCCAAGCGACCGGCGGGGAACATGACGACGCAGCGTTCCGCCTCGAAGGCCTCTTTCGCGGCGGTCAAGGTGGCGCGGGTTTTGTCGCGCGTGCGTTTGTCGTGGACCCATTCGACGGGGATGATGGTCTCGTCCAGCCGGGGTGAGACGCGGATGGCGTCGGCGTTGGCGAAGAAGATCATGTCGCTGCGTCTCTGCTTGATCGCATCGAACACCGCGACCCCGTCGGCGATGCCGGTGGGGTGGTTGCACACGACGATGCAGCGGCCGGTCGCGGGTAGGCGGTCGAGGTTGGTCGTCGTGACCTTCAGCTTCAGCAGGTCGGAGACGTAGTCGAAGGTCTCAGTCCCCGACAGCGGCTGGATGGCGTCGGCCATCTGCACCGCCGCCCCATAGCCCAGCACGCCGTAAAGCGCCGGTCTCAGCACAGGCCACAGCGGCGAGGCGGTCAGGCGCGGCGCACGTTCGGCGATCAGCACATCGACGATGTGCGGCTGGCGTCGGGCGGGAAGAGAGGCAGCAGTCATCATGAATGAACGCTTGTCGCCGGTTCGGTCGGAGGGGGCAAGGTGCGCGACGGCCTGTACGCTTGGCGATGCGGCGGGCGGCCCCTATCAAGGTCGCAAAACCTGTGGGGATTGAGACATGACGCGTTCACGCTGGATGGCGGCCGCCGCCTTTGGAACCCTGATGCTGGCCGCCGCGCCGGTGTTCGCCCAGGAAGCGGCGCCGGCGACGGCCGAGGCGGCGCCCCAATCTCAGGCTCAGCCGCGCGGCCTGTCGCTGAAGGATCTGGCGATGATGGAGCGGGTCAGCGAGCCGCGCGTCTCGCCGGACGGCCGCCAGATCGTCTATGCCGTGCGCACCACCGACTGGGACGGCAACAAGGGCGTCAACGGCCTGTGGCTGGCGGATGTCGCCCCCGGTCAACAATCCGGCGAGCCGCGCAGGCTGGCGATCTCGGAAGGCGGCGCGTCGGGCGCGCGCTGGGCGCCGGACGGCGGGGCGATCTATTTCCTGTCGTCGCGGGGCGGATCGAACCAGGTCTGGCGCACGGATGCGGCCGGGATGGCGGCGGCGCAGGTGACGACCCTGCCGTTCGATGTGTCGGGTTTCCGCATCGCGCCGGACGGCAAGTCGCTGGTGCTGGCGGTCTCGGTCTTCGTCGATTGCGATACCCTGGCCTGCACCAAGACGCGGCTGGATGCGCGCGGTAAGTCGACGCTCCAGTCCTATGACCGTCTGCCGCTGCGCGACTTCGATCACTGGGTCGATACGCGTCGCACCCATCTGTTCGTCCAGCCGCTGAACGGCTCGGGCCTGGGGGGCGGCGAGCCGCGCGATCTGCTGGCGGGCCTCGACGCCGATGTGTCGGCGGGCGACTCCAGCTTCGACATTTCGCCGGACGGCCGGACGATGGTTTACGGCACCCAGACGCAAGGGGCGGGCGAACCCTTCACCAGCAACAGCGACGTGTTCCGCGTGGCGCTCGATGGTGGGACGCCGGTCAATCTGACGGAAGGCAACAAGGGGTCAGACGGCAATCCTGTCTTTTCGCCGAACGGCCGCCAACTGGCCTGGCTGTCGGCGCCGCGCGAGAATGTCGGCGGGGATCAGGCGGCGGTCTGGGTGGCTGACGCCGACGGGTCGGGCGCCCGGAAGCTGACCGACTGGGATCGCGGCGCGGGCGGCCTGCAATGGCGCACCGACGGCCGATCGCTGCTGGTCTCGGCGGCGGACGAGGGCCAGAACCGGCTGTTCTCGGTCGATGCCCGCAACGGCCGCATCACGCCCCTGACGGGGACCGGCTCGGTCGGGTCCTATGAAGAGGTCGCGGGCGTCCTGGCCTATGCCCACGAGAGCTTCGTCGCCCCGGCGCAGATCTTCGTTCATGCCAACGGCGAACCGCGCCAGATCAGCCGCCAGAACGCCGAGGTGCTGGCTCAGCTGGACCTGCCCCAAGGGCAGGCTTTCACCTTCGCCGGCTGGAACAATGAGCCGGTGCAGGGCTGGGTGTTCAAGCCGGCCGGGGCGGTCGAGGGGCGGCGCTATCCGGCCGTCTATCTGATCCACGGCGGGCCGAAATCGCCCTGGACCGAGAGCTTCTCCTACCGTTGGAACCCGCAGACCTATACGGCGGCCGGCTATGCGGTGGTGATGATCAACTTCCACGGCTCGCCTGGTTACGGCCAGGCCTTCACCGACGCCATCAACGACCACTGGGGCGACCGGCCGCTGGAGGATCTGGAGAAGGGCTGGACGACGGCCTTGTCGAATAATCCGTGGATCGACGGCGACCGGGCCTGCGCGCTGGGCGCCTCCTACGGCGGCTATATGGTCAATATGATCGCCGGCAAGTGGAACGGTCCGTGGCGCTGCCTGGTCAACCACGCCGGGGTGTTCGACGTGCCCCAACTGATGAACGCCATGGATATCGGCAACTTCATCCACGAGTTCGGCGGACCGAGCTGGGAGCGCAAGGCGGTGTACGACGCCTTCAACCCGGAAACCTATGCTGGCGACTGGAACAAGCCGATGCTGGTGCTGCATGGCTCCAAGGATTTCCGCGTGCCGATGGAGCAGGGTCTGGCGACCTTCTCGGCGCTTCAGCGCCAGGGCGTTCCCAGCCGCTTCGTCCATGTGCCGGACGAGAACCACTGGGTGCTGAAACCCCGCACCTGGGTCGACTGGCAGCAGGAAATCCTGGACTGGGTCGGCCGCTATACGGCGGCGCAGTAGGTCGCCAAGCAGGTCACCAGATCCGGGCGCCCCCGAAACTGTCGAACAGGCGCTCGTTGGAGACGAGCGTCAGTTCGTTGAGCAGCCCCTGGGCGATCAGCAGCCGGTCGAACGGATCGCGGTGGGCATTGTCCATGCGGCCGGCTTGCGACGCCTCGCGGGCGGTGATGGGAAGGATGGCGAAACCTTCGATCTCGACTTCGTCTTCGAAGCGTTCTGCCAACGGTGCGGCCTGGGGAAGGCGGCCCATGCCGTGTTTGAGCGCGATCTCATAGGCCGAGACCGCGCTGACGAAGACCGTATTGCCGCCGTCCCGTATCGCCGCCTGGGCGGGGCGGCTGAGGCCAGCCTCGCCGGACATCCACCAGATCAGGGCGTGGGTGTCGAGCAGAAGCCTCATTCGCCGCGTCCCTCCCAAAGGCGCAGTTCATCTTCAGGCAAGGGGTCGAAGAACCGCGCGTCCATCGCCACGACGCCCTTCAGCCGGCCCGGCTTGCGATCAGGCTTGGCGGCCGGCTCAAACGGCACGATCCGTACGGCCGGCTTGTCGCCGCGGGCGA
The DNA here is from genome assembly GCF_046295075.1 of Brevundimonas sp. GTDB lineage: Bacteria > Pseudomonadota > Alphaproteobacteria > Caulobacterales > Caulobacteraceae > Brevundimonas. The sequence goes on from NZ_JBKBOC010000016.1 coordinate 7,995, forward strand.
TGACGACCTCTTCGCCGCGTTCGGCGGCGGCGATCAGTTTAGACAGATGGGTCTTGGCGTGATGGACGGTGACGACGGTCATGTCTCGCTCCTTGGACCCACTATCTTAGCTAAGTCGGCCGTTCGCGGCAACTTCCGCCCGGCGAACGGCGGTGCTACGCCTCGCGCAGCAAGATTTCCGAGGAAGAGCTTGATGCGTCACCGTTCCCTTCTGTCCGCCGCCTGCGCGGCTGTCGCCTTGATGAGCGCCGTCCCTGCACTGGCCCAGGTTCCGCCCGCCCCGGTTCCCGCCGCGCCTGCGACGCCTGACGCCTTCACCTATCAGGACATGATCACCGCCAACCGGCTGGGCGATCCGCAGGTGTCGCCGGATGGGCGCTATGTCGTCTATTCGGTCACGACCACGGACGTGGACGCCAACAGTCGCGCCGGCAGCCTGTGGATCCTGGACCTGACCACGCCGGAAACGGCGCCGCGTCGCCTGGCCATCTCGGACCAGGGCGCCAACACCGCGCGCTGGGGCGGGGACGGCAATCTGTATTTCCTCTCGGGCAAGTCGGGGGCGAGCCAGGTCTGGCGCGTGGCCTCGCCGACGTCGGCGCCGGTGCAGGTGACCAACCTGCCGACCGACGTGAACGCCTATCGGATCAGCCCGACGGGCGACAAGGTGGCGGTGTCGCTGGCCGTCTATCCCAATGCGGCCGACCTGAACGCCTCGGTCGAACAGGGCAAGGCCATCGCCGAAGGCAAGACGACGGGCCAGGTCTATGACCGCATGTTCGTGCGTCACTGGGATACGTGGAACGACCACACCCAGAACCACCTGTTCGTCCAATCCATCGGCCGCGACGGCAAGGCGACGGGAACGCCGGCCTGGATCACGAAAGGCTTCGACGGCGACACGCCGTCCAAGCCGTTCGGCGACGAGAGCGAGTTCGTCTTCACGCCGGCGGGCGACGCGGTGGTCTTTTCGGCGCGACTGGCGGGCCAGACCGAGCCGTGGAGCACCAATTTCGACCTGTGGAAGACCAACGGCCTGTCGGGCGACGGCACCTTCACCAACCTGACCGACGACAACGACGCCTGGGACACCGGCCCGGTCTTCTCGCCGGACGGGCGGACCCTGGCCTATCGCGCCATGGCGCGGCCGGGCTTCGAGGCCGATCGCTATCAGATCGTGCTGATGGACGTCGAAACCGGCCAGAAGCGCGAGATCGCCTCGAACTGGGACCGTTCGGCCGACACCCTGCAATGGTCGCGCGACGGCCAGACGCTGTACACCACGGCGGGCGACGTCGGCTCGACCAAGCTGTTCTCGGTGGATGCGCGCAACGGGGTGGTGACGCCGATCACGGGCGCGGGCCACGTCTCGGCCTTCCAGCAGACGCCGTCGGGTTTCGTCTTCGCCCAGGACAGCCTGCGCGAGCCGGGCGACCTGTATTTCAAGACCTATCTCGGCCGCGAGATGCCGCGTCGCCTGACGCAGTCAAACCCCGCCTTCGCCGCCAAATCGTTCGGCGACTATGAGCAGTTCAGCTTCTCCGGCTGGAACAACGAGACGGTCCACGGCTATGTCATTAAGCCGGTCGGCTATGTCGAGGGCCGCAAATATCCGGTCGCCTTCCTGATCCACGGCGGGCCGCAGGGCTCGTTCGGCGACGGCTGGTCCTATCGCTGGAACCCCGAGACCTACGCCGGGGCGGGCTATGCGGTGGTGATGATCGATTTCCACGGCTCGACCGGCTACGGCCAGGCCTTTACCGACGCCATCAGCCAGCACTGGGGCGACCGCCCGCTGGAAGACCTGCAGAAGGGTTGGGCGGCGGCGCAACAGAAATACAGCTTCCTGGACGGCGACAACGCCTGCGCTCTCGGCGCGTCGTACGGCGGCTATATGATCAACTGGATCGCCGGCAACTGGTCCAACGAGTTCAAGTGCCTGGTCAACCACGACGGCGTCTTCGACACCTTCGGCATGGGCTATTCGACCGAGGAGCTGTGGTTCACCGAGTGGGAATACGGCGGCACGCCGTGGGACAAGCCGGAGGGCTATCAGAAGTTCAACCCGGCCAACCACGTCGAGAACTGGAAGACGCCGATGCTGGTCGTCCAGGGCGACCGCGACTTCCGCATCCCGACCGCCCAGGGCCTGTCGACCTTCACGGCGCTGCAACGTCGCGGCATCGACAGTCGCCTGATCGTCTTCCCCAACGAGAACCACTGGGTGCTGAAGCCCGCCAACAGCCTGCAATGGCACAACGAAGTGTTCGGCTGGCTGAACAAATATCTGACGCCCGCGCAGTAAGGCGGGCCAGTTTGGAATGACAGAAAGGGGCGCGGTCGAAAGGCCGCGCCCCTTATCTTATGCAGTCGGTTCTTACGTACTCGGTCTGGGGCTCAGAGCGAGGCGCGCGTCTGGGTCGAGGCGACCAGTCGGTTGTACTGATGCTCGGTCATGCAGCGCGGCGTGGACCAGCGCTGGCCGTTCTCGCGGGCGGCGACGGCCTCCTGTGCAGTCACGAAGACGGGCGCGGCACCGAACTCGCGCTGATAGGCGCGACGCGTGGCCGTGTCGGTCTTGCACGCCATGACCGCCCGCAGCGCGGCGGGGCGGACGGTTTCGCGGGGCTGCGCCTGCTGGGCCAGACTCTGCTGGGCCACACTCTGCTGGGCAAGACTGGGCGTCGCGGCGGCCGCCAGGGCGGCGACGATCAGGGCAGGCGTGAGAAAACGGGTCATCCGGGCATCCTCCATGGCCTGAATTAAGATCAGGACTCTGACGAAATATGCGCCGATATTTTTGTTTGTAAAGATTATGCGACAACTTCACGTCAAATGGACGACACGCAATGGCGGGTTGACGTTGCGGCGCCAAATGGGGGCTGATGCGTTCTGTGTGGCTGACGGAGACGAGCGATTGTCGAACCCACGGAATTGGCGGACTTTTCGGGCTGACGTGCATCAAAGGGCCTTGGTCCCGGCGGGCGTGCGCCTGCGGTCCTGGCGCGACTGGGTTCGCGACAACGACCCCGTCTATGCGGCGGCGCGGCGGCCCGGATCGGCGGAGAAATGGGCGGCCGGGGTCGTCTTGGTCCTCGTCGCGGTCGTCGTGCTGTTCCTGGCCCTGTTCGACTGGAACATGTTGCGCGGTCCCATAGGGCGCTGGGCCTCGGTCAAATACGATCGCCAGATCGCCCTGACAGGGGATCTGGACGTCAACCTGTTCAGCTGGACGCCGTCCGCCGTGGTGCGGGGACTCAAGGTCGGTGGGCCGGACTGGGCGCGGGATCGCGACACGGCCGACGTCGATGAAATCCGCGCCTCGGTCAGGCTGAGAAAGCTGCTGGCAGGCCAGATCGAGATGCCGCTGCTCAGCTTCACACGGCCCAGGGTGGTGCTGATCTCGGCCAAGGACGGTCGCAAGAGCTGGGCGTTGAACCCGAACAAGCCCGACACTGGCGAGGGGCTGAAGCTGCCGGTCATCCAGCAACTGATCATCACCGACGGCCAGCTGTCCTTCGACGAGCAGCGGCGCGGTCTGACGCTGCAGGCCGCCGTCAACGCGCGAGAGGCGGCCAGCGGCGCGGCCGGCTTCGTGCTGGACGGACGCGGCGATGTCAGGGGATCGCCCCTGACGCTGAAGATCGAGGGCGGGCCCTTCATGAACATTCGGCGCGATCGACCCTATCGTTTCGAAGCGAACGTGACCGGGGCGGGATCGTCGCTGAACGCCAAGGGGGCGATCACGCGGCCGTTCGACCTGGGCCGGTTCGACGCGACGATGACGATAGAGGGCGGCAATCTGTCCGATCTCTATCTGCTGACCGGCGTCACCCTGCCCAATACGCCGGCCTATCGGCTGTCGGGCGCGCTGAACCGCAACGCGCGGGCCTGGACCTTCAAGGATTTCGACGGCCGGGTCGGCGCGTCCGACCTGTCGGGCGAGGTGCGGATCGATTCCGTCGAGCGCCTGCGCGTGGATGCGCAGCTGACCTCGCGCCGGCTGGACATCGACGACCTGGCCGCCGTGCTGGGCGCGCGCGTCCGGACCAATGCGGCCGGCACCGACACCGAGGCGCCCGTCGCAGTCGGCGGCAAGCTGCTGCCGGACGCCAAGCTTCAGACCGAACGCCTGCAGACGATGGACGGAACCCTGACCTATCGGGCGGCGGCGGTGAAGGCGAACGACTTCGACGTGCGGGCCGTGAACCTGGGAGCCGATCTGAAGGACGGCATCCTGAAGCTCGACCCCATCAGCTTCAACTTCAACCGGGGCGAGATGAACGGCACGGCGCGGATCGATGCGACCAAGACCACGCCCTACAGCACCGTCGATCTGCGGCTGGCCGGCTATCCGCTGGAATCGATCATTCCGGCGCGCAACGGCTCTGTTCCCTTGAGCGGCCGCGCCCTGGGCCGGGCCAAGCTTGAGGGGCCGGGCGCCTCGATCCATGACTTCGCGGCGGCGTCCAAGGGCTCGCTCAGCCTGGTGGTGCCGAACGGTCAGATGCGGGCGGCCTTCGCCGAACTGCTGGGCATCAACGCCAGTGCGGGCCTGCTGAAACTGCTCAGCGGCGATCAGTCCGAAAGCCAGATCCGATGCGCGGTCGCCGACTTCACCGTCAGCTCAGGGACGGCGACGGCCCGGACCTTCATCATCGACACCGATGTCGTCCTGGCCCAGGGCAAGGGCACGATCGACCTGGGGGCCGAGACATTGAACCTGAAGATCGACGGCGAATCCAAGAAGCCGCGCCTGCTGCGCCTGTGGGCTCCGATCACGGTGTCCGGTCCTCTGACCGCGCCCAAGGTCGGGGTGGACGTGCGTGAGATGGTCTCCCAAGGCGGGCTGGCGGGCCTGCTGGGCGCGGTGGTGGCGCCGGTGACGGCCCTGTTCGCCTTCGTCGATCCGGGCTTGGCCGAGGACGCCGACTGCGGTCGATTGATCGCCAACGCCCGGTAAGGGCGCGGTATTCGTCAAGGCGACGACGACCGATCGGGTGGAGCGAACGTATTGAAGCGCGATGGAGCACTCCGCATGACCCGCCGTGGATTTTTCGCGCCCGCCCTGGGGCTTCTCGCCGCCGCTTGCTCGCCGCTTGGCCTGCTCAACACCTTGGGGCCGAGAGATGGCGGCGTGCGGCGCGTCGCGCGCGACGTCGCCTATGGCGACGATCCGCGCCAGCAGATGGACATCTACGCCCCGACCGCACCGGGACCGTATCCGACCCTGGTCTTCTTCTATGGCGGCGGCTGGGATTCCGGTTCGCGCAGCCAGTACGGCTGGGCCGCGCAGGCTCTGGCGGCGCGGGGGTTCGTCGTGGCCTTGCCGGACTACCGCGTCGTGCCCCAGGTCGTCTTCCCGGCCTTCATCGAGGACGCCGCCGCCGCCACGGCCAAGGCCGCAGATGTGGCGGCTCAATATGGCGGTGATCCGGCGCGGCTGGGCGTGATCGGCCATTCGGCGGGGGCGCACCTGGCGATGATGATCGCGCTGGACCGGCGCTACATGGCCGCCGTCGGCCGGCCTGACCTGATCAAGGCGGCGGCGGGGTTGGCGGGGCCTTATGACTTCCTGCCGTTCGACGTGGCGGCGTCCAAGAACGCCTTCGGCCGGGCGCCGGACCCGACCCTGACCCAGCCCGTCACCTTCGTCCGCGCCGACGCCCCGCCGGTTTGGCTGGGCCACGGCACGGCCGATACGGTGGTGCATGACGAGGACACGATCATTCTGAACGATCGAATGCGCGCGGTCGGCGGTCGCTCGGAGGCCAAGCTCTATCCCGGCCTGGACCACGCCGACCTGATCGCGACCTTCTCGCCCCTGTTCCGCAAGAAGGCGACGGTCCTCGCCGACGTGGCGGGGTTCTTCCACCGCCAGCTGGGCTGATCAGATTTTCAAGAAGGTGGTGCGGGCGGCCGGGGTCGAACCGGCACTCCTTTCGGAACAGGATTTTGAATCCAGCGCGTCTACCAATTCCACCACGCCCGCAGAGGCCGCCTCATGCCACAGAGACGTGAGGCGGGTCCAGAGGCCTTGTCACTGCATGATGAAGTTGACGCGGAACGCCATCATGCGCGGGGCCGTCGGCTGGTCGCCGTCATAGGCGACGGTGGCGTTGCGGGCCGCCTTCAGGACCGCCTCGCCGAACCGGCCGTCGCCCGGATGTTCGGTCTCGATCACACAGTCGCGCAATGTGCCGTCGGGCTGGGCGACGCAGGTGGTGACGGCGAAGCCTTCGGCGTAGCGGCTTCGGAAAGGATAGGTCGGACGGATGCGGCGTTCCCAGCGCATGCCGACCTGGAGGCCGTCCTCGGCGATGGCGTCCAGCTCCAGGTCGCGCGGATCCACCAGCGGTCGATCACAGGCGCTCAGGGTCTGGTCGATGGCCGAGCCCGAGGCGGGCAGTTCCAGGTCATAGCGCAGATTTTGTCCCGGACCGGCGCCGTCAGGCACGACGATCTGAAGGCGTCCGCCCTGACGTAGCTCGCGCGCGAACGGCGCAGGGAAATCCGCCACGACCGCCGTGCGGTCCGTGGTCACGTTCCAACGCCACTCCGACCCCTCCTCGTCGCGGAAGGTCAGCCGCAGGGGCCGCGTCTTGGTGCGACGGGGCGTTTCGGGAAGGCCGACCAGAAGCGCCGAATAGCCGCCGTTCACGCAGCGTGTGGCGATGGACAGGCCAGCCGTGGTGGTAACGTAGGCGATGGTCGTCTTCTTGGCCTCGTCCTTGACCAGATCCCAGTCGGCGTCCGCCGGCGCGTCCTGCGCCAGAGCGCCGCCGGCGCAAAGGAAACCGGCGACGGCCGCGCCGATTGGGACGACCAGCCTCACGCCGCGACCTCCACATGGCTGTCCGTTTCCCCCGCCTGGATGCGGCGGGCGCGGATGTACATTTCGACGCGCTGCATGACGATCAGACCCATGGCGAAGACCAGGAAGGCGTCGGTCACGGCCATGGCGTTCAGATGCCATTCGGCGGCGTGGCTCTCGATCAGGTCGCGCAGCAGCGACCGGCCGGCGAACAGCACGACCAGCAGGATCAGGCCCAGGGGCGAGGCCTGGGCCATCAGGGAGCCGTCCGGTTCCTTTTCGATGGTGACGGTCTTGCCGCGATACCAGCCGGCGACGCCGCCCAGTAATGCGCCGAGCACCAGCACCGCCCAGGCGGCGGGGCCGAACGGGGCGTGGACCATTTGGGGGGTCTGCGTCATGCCCCACAGACCCAGGCCGATCAGCGGCAGGACGATGGCCGGCATGATCCAAAGCAGATGCGGCTTCAGCACCCGCTTCCTGCGGTTCTTCAGCAGCACGACCACCAGCATGATCGGGATCATGAGCAGCGGGATCAGTTTTTCAGGCGGCACGTCGTCTCTCCCCAAAGACCGAATGCGGCCTCCCCCGAGGCCGATGCGGTCAGCCTAATCCTGTCATGCGTCGCTGGAAAGCGGGGCGACGGTCTGTTCGATGGCGCCGAAGATGGAGTGGTGACGGTCGTCCAGCATCTCGATCCGCACCGTGTCGCCGTGCTTGAGGAACGGCGTCTCGGCGGCGCCGTGCAGGATGGTCTCGACCGTGCGGACCTCGGCGATGCAGCTATAGCCCAGGCCGCCTTCGGACACCGGCTTGCCGGGGCCGCCGTCGGCGTCCTTGTTCGACACGGTGCCCGAGCCGATGATGGTCCCGGCGCCAAGCGAGCGGGTCTTGGCCAGGTGGGCGATCAGAGTTCCGAAGTCGAAGGTCATGTCGACGCCGGCGTCGGCCTTGCCGAAGTCCTGGCCGTTCAGCTGAACGTTCAGCGCGCCGTGCAGCTTGCCGTCCTGCCACCGCTCGCCCAGGGCCTCGGGCGTGACCAGAACCGGCGACAGGGCGCTGGCGGGCTTGGACTGGACGAAGCCGAAACCCTTGGCCAGTTCGGCTGGGATCAGGTTGCGCAAGCTCACGTCATTGACCAGGCCGATCAGGCGGATGGCCTCAAGCGCCTGGTCCCGCGTCGCGCCCTGGGGCACGTCGCCGACGACCACGACGATCTCGGCCTCCAGGTCGCAGCCCCAGGCCTCGTCGGCCAGGGAGATGGGATCGCGCGGCGCCAGGAAGCTGTCGGAACCGCCCTGGTACATCAGCGGATCGGTCCAGAAGGTGGCGGGCATCTCGGCGCCGCGCGCCTTACGCACCAGTTCGACGTGGTTCACGTATGCCGAGCCGTCGACCCATTGATAGGCGCGGGGCAGGGGGGATGCGGCGTCCCGCTCGTGGAAGCGGCCCCGCGGCACGGCCTCGTGCTCCAGGCTTTCGGCCAGGGCCAGCAGCTTGGGTCCGCAATGGTCCCAGTCGTCCAGCGCGGCCTGCAGGGTGGGGGCGATCAGGAAGGCGTCCGTGAACCAGTTCAGGTCCTGCGAGACGACGACGAGGCGGCCGTCGCGGCCGTGCTTGAGCGAGGCGAGTTTCATGGACAAAGGCCTAAACCGAATTCACGGGGTTGGAAACCGAGCGATCACGCGTTTGGCGTCAACAGGGCGCGGGCCTCGGCGCCGGTACGGGCGGCCGCGTCGCGGACCTCGACCTCGACGATGACGCCGCCCTCGGGTTCGACGGCCCAGAGGTAGCGGCGCTCGACCTCGACCGTGCGGCCGGACGGGGCGAAGCCCTCGTAGCTGTCGCCCCAGGGGGTGATCTTCTTCAGCTCGACGAAGGGCATGGCGCAGGCGGCGTCCAGCTCCTCCTGGGCCATCAGGGTCAGTTCATCATCGGGTGCAGGCATGGGCTCGGTATGGAAAAAAGAGTGTCTGAAACGTCTGAATAGTCTGAAATGGGCTTTCGTCATCCTCCGACAAGCCGCGCCAGCGGCGCAGATCGGGGGACCCAGCGGCGCCGAAGGCGATGCGTCCGCGGCACGAATGGAAAAACCTCGTCTGTGACAGCTTCGCGCTCTCGCGCGCCGCTGGGTCCCCCGGTTCCGCTGCGCGGCCCGGAGGATGACGAAAGGGAGGAGGGGCTCAATCTTCGTCGGCATAGATGGCGACGCGGGCCGGGGCGGTCGAGGAAACGGCGCCGCGATACATGCCCGAGGTGGACATGGCGAAGGCGGGGGCGCCGCCCGTGGTCATGACGATGACGCCGCCCAGGCCGCCGAGGGTCTTAGCCTCGTCGATCTCCGCCTGGGCCGCCGTCGCGGCGCCGATTTGGGCGCCGATCCGGGCGCAGATGTCGCGGGCCACGGTGGCGCGGATGAAATATTCGCCGTCGCCGGTCGCGGATACGGCGCAGCCGTCGGCGTTGGAGGCGTAGGTCCCGGCGCCGATGACCGGCACGTCGCCGACCCGGCCCCAGCGTTTGGCGGTCATACCCCCGGTCGAGGTGGCGGCGGCGAGTCGTCCCTGGCTGTCCAGGGCCACGGCGCCGACCGTGCCGAACTTCTTCTCGTTCAGGGGCGGGGCGATCTCTGCGCCTTGATGGTCAGGCGCGGGCGCGCCGACGGGGCGTTCGGGGACCGGCTGGCCGGCCTCTGTCAGGGCCTTGGTCAGACCCTGCCAGCGCCGTTCGGTGAAGAACCAGGACGGATCGACCTGTTCCAGCCCGGCTTGGGCGGCGAAGGCGTCGGCGCCGGGGCCGATCAGCATGACGTGCGGCGACTTCTCCATCACCGCGCGGGCGGCGGCGATGGGGTGGCGGGTCGCAGTCAGGCCGGCGACGGACCCGGCGGTCAGGTCCGACCCGCTCATGATGGCGGCGTCCAGCTCGTTGCGGCCCCCCGCCGTGAAGACCGCGCCGCGCCCGGCGTTGAACAGGGGATCGTCCTCCATGACCTCGACGGCGGCCTGGACCGCGTCCAGCGCCGAGCCGCCCCGCATCAGGACGGCCGAACCGGCGTCCAGCGCGCGTTGCAGCGAGGCGCGATAGGCGGCGTCCTGCTCCGGCGTCAGGCTGGCCCGCTCGACTACGCCGGCGCCGCCGTGGATGGCCAGCGACCAGCGGGGCGCGGCGTCCTGGGCGTGGGCCGGGGAAAAACACAGTGCAAAGAGTGCAATCAGTCCGGAAAATGCGGCGCGCATCGTGAAGTCCCTCCGAGCGTCGAAAAACAGGGTGCAATCTGTGCACTTCCCTCGGAGACGCCGGTCGGCGGCAGTTTAACGCAGCGCGTGGGCCTGTCAGGTCGATTGGCTGAAGAAAATCGGAAGCGTCGAAAAATCAGAGTGTTGACCTTCGGCGGCGTGTCGCTTCCCCTGCCCACAAGGGCGTTCTCGCCCTGAATATGTCGGCCTGATGAACAGGCAGATCCTGTCCTGGAGTGCCGTCACCTTGGTCACCTCCAGCACAGGAGCGGCTTGGTGACGAAAGCGAAGGGCCGCTTTCAAGCTGGCTCGTTGAGGCGCAACTCGACTCCTGGCGGGCGTTGAAGGATAGCGTTCCGTGACCGGATTAACGCCATTCCCAGAAGTGGCGTGCGATCGGCAGTGGCAAGCGGTCCGGCGCATCAAAAGGAGTCGCCAGCCGGTACAGGCCTTCGCCAACCGTCGGAATTAACAGATTGTTACGGGTGAAGTCGCGCCGGTTTCCATGCCAGCCCTGCAAAAGGTCGGCGTGCGAAAAGGTTCGGTTTAGGTATTTTTCGTGGGCATGCGCCTGGCTGCGCACAATGAAGTGTTTGAGCAGCATTCTTTTAGGATAGACGCACACGTCTTCGCCATGGAGTTCGTGCCCGCCCGAAGCGGCGTGACTGAGGTGAGCAATACGTTTCCAAGCTCGCATCAGTCGAAGAGGCCGTGGCTCGAAGAAGTAAAATAGCGTATTGTTGATAAATATGTCGTCTATATCTGGATCATCGGGCAGCATTACAAGTTCGTTGAAATTTACAACATTAAATCCAGCTGCATCGGCCTGATTAATTTCCTGGCGAAGGCCTCCCCAGCCCTCCGGGGAGGTGAGGATTTCATCGGCGTCCTGATGGATCAGCCAATCAGCGTCAGTCTCGCGTGCAAGCGCCGCCTTGATTTCCAGTTGCCCGGCAAGATCAAAAAGCCCTGTATATGGAAACCGTTCGAGCCGCACGACATTGGGGAACGCGCCAGCGGCAACCGCTTCAAGGGTGCCATCGCTGCTGCCGTTGTCGATCAGCGCGACTTCGACGCCCTCGCCGGCAAGATAGGGCAGCACATGACGCAGATACGCTAGTTCGTTGCGCGCGCAGATGATTGCCAGAATTTTCAAGCGGCTTTCCCAAAGACGAGATTAATGCAGCGACCGTAGCGTTGATATGAGGTTCGATAGACGTAGCCTAGCCGGGACATCTGATTGATCGTTGGTCCGATATTACGCAGCAGTACTTCAACGAAGACGAGCGCGTTGGACCGGCCGAGCAGGTCGGACATTCCGGAAATCACTGCGTTCTCCATACCCTCCACGTCGATCTTGATGAGATCGAACGCCACCTCTGGGAAAGCAATGTCTCCGGTCGTGACCGGCACTGAGCCACTTTCAGCGACCTCTAGCGTCGCTCCTCCCATATTTGTTTCGCTGAGTACGAGCGGCGTGCCTCGTGCGACTTTATCGGCAAGGCCGTGGCCAAGGAGCGACAGGTCGAAAGAGGCGTGCCAGTTAAGCCCAAGGTTTGCGCGCAAAAGCGGCAGCACACGCGGGTTGGGCTCGACAGGGACTGTTAGTTCGGCATCAAAGTGGTGGGCGAAGTAAATGGCATGATTGCCGATGTTTGATCCCACATCCAAAATGAAGCGCGCCGCACCTGCTAATTCAGAGATCAGGTCGAGTTCGTCGCGCTCATAGAAATCGCCAGCTCGGATGACGTTTTGGATATGGTCAACTGGGTTGTCGAGTACGAAATTGAAATCCTTGTCGAGCGCGTGGATTGTCCTGATCTCAAAGCCCATGCGCAACTCTGCTTCTTTGTGCGAAGTGTTGGCGAGTAAGTGCGCGCCACCCCTTACTGGCGGGAGTTCAGCGAGTTCCGCTAAGGCGCCGACAAGGTCGTCGCAACGATGTCCTTTATTCGATCTTGGTAGTCAATAAATCAAAGAGCCTGCTGATGTGTTTTGCACGCATGGCTCTTGGTAAGATGATCAGCCCGACCTCCTCCAGTCTGGGTAAGCTTGGTTCCGAACGACAGCAGGCCACCCATGAGGGACCTCAATCCAGCGCAGCCCGATCTCAAACCCTCACCCCCGGTGGTGCAGTCGCTTCCACACCTGGTAGCCGACGATGGGGGCGAAGCCGCAGAGGAGGGCGGCGATCAGGACCATCCAGAAGCCGCCGCCCAGCCAGTATTCGCCGGCCAGAGCCCCGGCGCCGGCCGCGAGGACCGGGCCGAGCCAGGGCAGCCAGGTCGGCGGCCGCATCTGCATTCAGGCGTCGACCTTGATGACGCCGCGACGGATCTGGTCCAGCTCGATGGAGTCGAACAGGGCCTGGAAGTTGCCGTTGCCGAAGCCCTCGTTGCCCTTGCGCTGGATGATCTCGAAGAAGATCGGGCCGAAGGTGTCCTGGGTGAAGATCTGCAGCAGCAGGCCGTCCTCGTCCGAGCCGTCGATCAGGATGCGGTTCTTGCGCATCCGCGCCACGTCGTGCCCGTGGTTGGGCAGGCGATTGTCGATCAGTTCGAAATAGGTCTCGATGGTGTCCTGGAACTCGACGCCGCGTTCGCGCATGGCCTCGACCGTCTCGAAGATGTTCTCGGTGGTCAGGGCGATGTGCTGGATGCCTTCGCCATTGTAGCGGCGCAGGAACTCCTCGATCTGGGAGTTGTCGTCCTGGCTTTCGTTCAGGGGGATGCGGATGGCGCGGTCGGGCGCGATCATGGCTTGCGAGAACAGGCCGGTCGCCTTGCCCTTGATGTCGAAATACTTCTGCTCTTCGAAGTTGAACACCGAGCCGTAGAAGCCGGACCAGGTGCGCATCTCGCCGCGACGCACGTTGTGGGTCAGGTGGTCCAGGATCTCCAGGCCCATCGAATTCTTGCGCTCGGATTCCTCCCAGCCCTCGATCTCGTCCCAGGTGTCATACAGGGAGCCGGCGTCGCCATACTGGTCGATGACGTAGAGCAGGCTGCCGCCGATGCCCTCCAGGATATAGGGATAGTCGCCGCCCAGGGCGCCGCCCGAGACCCCTTGCGCCGGCTTGGCGCCGCGTTCGACCGCGCCCTCATAGGCGGCCTTGGCGTCGGTGGTGCGGAAGGCCATGCCGTTGGCGGACGGGCCATGATCCTTGGCGAAGGTCGCGGCCTGGCTCTCCGGACGATCCTGGGGCTTGCGGTGAACCAGGAAGCTGATGTCGCCCTGCTTCAGGCGGACCACGTCGGTCCTGGGGTTCACGTGCGTCTGGGTGAAGCCCATCAGCTCCAGGCGCGAGATCATCGCCCTGGGTTCGGGGCCGGTGAATTCGACGAATTCGAAACCGTCGACGCCGAGGGGGTTTTCAAGGTCGATCTGTTCGACCTGGGCCATTTGTTGAGCTGGGGTCATGTCGTTCATGGCGCGTCTCCCGCGTAATCTTGCTGGCGGTCTCGCCGCCGATTGGCGCGGAACCTAGTCACAGAAGACGACGGAGCCAAGACGAAGCCACGGGGTCGTGATGATACGACCCCGCAGCGCCCCCCATGCAGCCTCGTGCGATTAGCGCAGTATGGGTTCGGGATCGACCACCCGAACGTCGTGCATCTCGTCCAGATAGGCCTCGTAATAGCCCTTGTGCGCCGCCCCCACGATGGTCAGCATCCGCGTGCCGGGATAGCGGCCCAGCACGTCGCGCATGTTCGCGACCATCCGCAGGTTCCGCGTTTCCCAGAAGCCGACGTAGCGGCGACCGAACCCTTGGGGCGACGGCTCCGTCAGCGCCGCGCCGAAGTCGGACTGATAGGTCAGGGCCGGTTGGTCCGGGGCATTATAGGTTCGGTACATCTGCAGGACGCCATCGGGCTGGGCCATGGCGGAGCGCAGCCGCTCGTCCGTCGCGCGTCGTGCGTGGCTGGCGGGATTGTCCCAGGCGCCCATGATGGCGGCGCCATAGGCTTCCACCTCGGCGGGATCGGCGCCGTCCGGCGTGTCGGCGGAGTGGTCGTCGACGCTCCACAGACGTTCCAGCCCCAGTTGGGCCGCAAGCGGCGCGGCGATCAGATAGGTCTCGTTCTGCTCGTCCTTGATCCGGTTCAGCCTCCTGACCAGGGCGTCGTTCAAACCGTCTTGCGCGGTCCTGTCCTGTGGCTCAAGGCGAAGCCATTGCACCAGGGCGGAACCGTTCTCGCCCGCCGCCAGGAAGACCGCCGCCAGACGGCGTCGCTGGGCCGGCGAAGGCTGGGCGGGCCAGTCCGCCAGAAGACGCTCGGCCTCGGCATTGGCGGCCGGAACGTCCAGGCCCACGGCCGCATTGGCGGCGGCGGTGTTCCCGCAATAGGTCTTGATCGTCTCGGCATAGCGCGACGGATAGCGACGCAGGCTGTCACACTGCAGGCCCGACACGTCCTCGGTCGCGATGGCGGTGGGGCGCCACGCCGCCAGCCGTTCCACCAGGGGCGTCAGCATGACCGGCCGGAAAGCGTCGTCGAGGTTCGAAAGGTGGGGCGTGCCCAGCACCAGGACTTCGTTCAATGCGCCCGCAGGCGGGCCTTTCAGTTGGTCGGGGTGGAAGTCTGGACGGTAGTCCTGGGCGGCGACGGCCGAGGCTCCTGTCGCCGACAGCAAGGCGATCAAGGCGAGACAAGGGGCGAGAGATAAGCGCAGAGGCGGCATGTTTGGAGCCCAGGAAAGATGGTGTCGCGCAAATCGCGTCGAACGACCATCCCCCAGAACGGCGAAGCTTTCCCGTTAAACTTTCGACAGGCACACGATCGGTCCAGGCCTGCTGACGCCCAGCCAAGGTGGACCTATGGGGCGTGAGCGATTCCGCCCCTCGTCAGGAATCATGATCTGGTCGATCAAGTGCAGGGTTGAAGGCGATGGGGGATCGAGATGACCAAGGTGGAGACCGAAGACGGCATGGGGCACGGGCCCGTCCAGCTATGGCCGCTGTGGCGGCGGCTGAAGGCGCTGTTTCCGGTCTGGAGCTTGATCCCGTCCAGCTTTTATACGCCCGGCGCCTGGGGCTATGCGGGGGTGGATTTCGTTAGCGGGTTCCGCCGCAACCCCTCGACGCTGAAGAGCTTCGATCTGTTGGACGGGGTGGATGAAGCTGGCTTCGAGGCCTTGTACGCCCTGGCGAACCTGAACGCGCGTCGGCAGGATCAGATTTTACGGTTCGTCATCATCTGCTATCTGACCGCTCCCCTGTCGATCCTGGCCCTGATGGCCGAGCTGGCGGGAGACAGCCTGTTGAGCTTCACGCGCACCCATATGTGGGAGGTGATCAGTCTTCTCGTCGCCGTAGGCTTGGGGCCGATCACCTATATGATGAGCCAGTGGCGGTCGCGTCAGATCATCGGCGTGCTGGACCTGGTCCGTATCGAGCGAGTGCAGGCGTCGGCGCGCTCCATCGCTTAAGCGTCAGCCCGGCAGCCACCGCGTCGCCCATTCCGCGCCCATCAGCAGGCCGGTTCCCAAGGCGCCCAGGATCGTCAGCCAGACGGTGGTGACGGCGCAGCCGGCGATGACGAACAGGCCGTCGCGCTGGATCAGTCCGACCGAAAGCAACGCCAGGGCGACAGAGGGGATGGTGTTGGTCAGGGGCATGACGATGGTTAGCGTCGCCAGGATCATGAAGACGGCGGCCAGCTTCTCGCCCGGCCCGTCGGCGAAGCGGCGCAGGCGGGGGCGTGACAGCCGGTCGATCCAGCCCAGTTTCGACTCGGCGAAATCGGCCATGGCCTTCAGCCAGGCGCCCTTGCACCGCAGGTTCAGGAACCAGCGCGGCAGCCACGGCTCTTCGCGCCCGACCAGCATCTGGCCGGCCAGCAGGATGACGATCAGACCGACGACTTGAGGAACGCCATAGAGGCCGGGCACCAGGCAGGGGATGGAGAGCAGCAGGATCAGCAGCCCATAGGCGCGCTCGTCCAGCCGGTCGCGGATATCATGCAGGGTCAGGCCGGTTTCGCCGCCGTCGTCCGCCAGCCGCCGCAAGAGGCGGGTGACGTTGTGGCTGACGTCGTCCTGTTTTCCGGGGGAGGGTGTGGGCGTCATGCGATCCGATTAGGGGGTTGAAGCACAGACTGCGAGCGGTGCGATGTCGCACAATCCCCGCATGACGGCGGATGTTCCCGTCGACATTGGCCTCCGCGTTTGTTTTGCGACCTTGTCGCGCTCTCCGCTTGCCGCAAGACCGTGACGGCGCGGCCCGGCGTTGCTAGGGGACGACGTTCGTCTCGGGGATTTTCATGCTTCGCCAGCTTTACGACCGCGTCTTCGATCTGGCGCGCAGCCGCCATGCGACGAAGGCCCTGGCCGTGGTCTCGTTCGCGGAGAGTTCGTTCTTTCCCATTCCGCCCGACGTGATGCTGGCGCCGATGATCCTGGCGCGGCCGGATCGGGCCTATTTCTATGCCGCCGTCTGCACCGTCGCCTCGGTGCTGGGCGGGATACTGGGCTATGCGATCGGGTATTTCCTGACCGACCTGGGTCTGGCGATGATGCGGCTGCTGGGCCATTCGGACGGGCTGGCTCAGTTTCGCGCCTGGTTCGATCAGTGGGGGCTTTGGGTCATATTGATCAAGGGTCTGACGCCGATCCCGTACAAGCTGGTGACCATCGCCTCGGGCCTGGCGGCGTTCAGCTTTCCGGTCTTCATTGCGGCGTCGGTAGCGACGCGGGGCGGGCGGTTCTTCCTGGAGGCGTGGATTCTGAAACGCTGGGGTCCGGCCATGCTGGCGCAGGTGGAAAAGCGGTTGGCGCTGTGGAGCGTGATCGGCCTGGTCGCCTTGGTCGGACTGATCGTCGCCGTGAAGCTTCTGTAAGTCGACGCGGCCGCAGGAGCGGGCTAAGACCGTTTCAAGATGATCGACGCCTATCGCCTTCTGACCCGTTGGTGGACCGCCTTCGCCCTGGCCGCGTCGCTGGCCATGCTGGGCGCGGCCCATGCGTTCGAGCGGTTCGGCGGGCTGGAGCCTTGCAACCTGTGCCTCAAGCAGCGCGAAGCCTATTGGGGTGCAGTCGCGGTGGCGGCGGTCGCCACGGCCTGGACCCTGATCAGCGGCAGCCGGCGGGGAACCCCTCGCATCGCCGCCTTCCTGCTGGCCGCCGTCTTCGCCACCGGGGCCGTGACGGCCATCTTCCACATGGGCGGCGAATACAGATGGTGGGCCTTGCCCGCGACGTGTTCGTCGGTCGGCGGGTCGGTCGATCTGGACAGTCTGACGGCCCTCGCCATGGGCACGGGGCCGGTGGTCAAGGTGATCGGCTGCGGCGACGTGGCCTGGAGTTGGCTGGGTCTGTCGATGGCCGGATGGAACGCCCTCGTCGCCTCCGCGCTTGCGGTGTTCAGCCTGCTGGCCGCCAAACGCCCCAAGGACGCCCGCGCGCCCCGTATCGAGAAGGCCTGACCTGATGAGCGGCTCCATTCCCCTGCCCAGACCTGGACGTGGCGCCGACAAGGCGCGGATGGACGAGATCCTGCGGGTCGATCACGCCGGAGAATACGCCGCTGTCCTGATCTATCGCGCGCAGAAGGCGGTGTTCGAAGGGCGCAAGGGCAGGGGCGAGATCGCCCGTGACCTGGGCGAGATGCAGGACCAGGAGGCGGTGCATCTGGCGCGCTTCGACCGGCTGCTGAACGAGCGGCAGGTGCGGCCCACAGTGATGACGCCCCTGTGGCGGATCGCGGCCTCGGCGCTCGGCGCCGGTACGGCCCTTATGGGCGAGAAGGCGGCCCATGCCTGCACCGAGGCGGTCGAGAGCGTCATCGAGAAACACTATGCCGACCAGATCGCCGAGATCGGCGAGCGCGACCCGGCCCTGGCCGCCGAGCTGAAACAGTTCCGCGACGAGGAACTGGCGCACCACGACCACGCCATCGAACACGGCAGCCGCGAGGTGCCGGCCTATCGGCTGTTGAGCGGCGTGATCAAGGTCGGGTGCAAGGCGGCGATCAAGATCAGCGAGCGGGTCTGACGTTCAAATCCGCCGTCACCCTCGGGCTTGACCCGAGGGCCGGACCGTCCGCCGCCTTGCGTTAACGGCGAGGCACAGCCCGATCCGCGTCCGGTCCTCGGGTCAAGCCCGAGGATGACGGCTGTAGCGGTCAGAAAATCTCGAACAGGCCGGCCGCGCCCATGCCGCCGCCGATGCACATGGTGACGACGCCGTATTTGGCGCCGCGTCGCTTGCCCTCGATCAGGACGTGGCCGGTCATGCGGGCGCCGGACATGCCGTAGGGGTGGCCGATGGAGATGGCGCCGCCAGAGACGTTCAGTCGGTCCATCGGAATGCCGAGGGTTTCAGCGCAATACAGGACCTGGACGGCGAAGGCCTCGTTCAGCTCCCAGATGCCGATGTCGTCCACCGTCAGGCCGTGGCGCTTCAGCAGTTTGGGCACCGCATAGACCGGGCCGATGCCCATTTCGTCGGGCTCGCAGCCCGCCACGGCCATGCCGCGATAGACGCCCAGCGGCTGAAGGTTGCGCTTCACCGCCTCGCCGGCCTCCATGATCACGCAGGCCGAGGCGCCGTCCGACAGCTGTGAGGCGTTGCCGGCGGTGATGAATTCGCCCTGCTGGATTTCCTCGCCGGCGCCGAACACCGGCTTCAGCGACTTCAGGCCCTCCAGGGTGGTTTCGGGCCGGTTGCCCTCGTCCTTCGACAGGGTCACCTCTTTCGATGAGGTCTGGCCGGTCGCCTTGTCCGTGACCAGCATGGAGGTGGTCATGGGCACGATCTCGGCGTCGAAACGGCCCGCCTCCTGCGCCGCCGCCGTGCGCTGCTGGGACTGGAGGGCGTATTCGTCCTGGCGGTCGCGCGAGATGCCATAGCGCCGGGCCACGACCTCGGCCGTCTCCAGCATCGACATATACATATGCGGCGCCAGCTTCAGCAGGGCCTCGTCCTTGCCGCGGTACAGGTTCATGTGCTGGTTCTGGACCAGGGAGATGCTTTCCAGCCCGCCGCCGACCGCCATCTTCTGCTGGTCGAACACCACCTGTTTCGCCGCCGTGGCGATGCCCATCAGGCCCGAGGCGCACTGGCGGTCCAGGCTCATGCCCGGAACGGTCGAGGGCAGGCCGGCGGCCAGGGCGATCTGGCGCGCCACATTGGTTCCGGTCGAACCCTGCTGCAGGGCCGCGCCCATGACGACGTCCTCGATCTCGGCCGGATCGACGCCGGCGCGCTGGACCGCGTGCTTCACGGCGTGGGCGCCCAGCTGCTGGGCCTGGGTGTCGTTGAAGGCCCCGCGATAGGCCCGGCCGATCGGGGTGCGGGCGGTGGAGACGATGACGGCTTCGCGCATGAGCTTTCCTCCTGGGGCTATCACCCTTCGGGCTACTTGAGCCCATTTTTGTTTGGCCTATCGCGCTTCGCGCTGCTTGAGGCCGGTTTCCTCTGGATGGAAGTTAGGCGCCTGCCGCCACGTCAACGCAAGCGTCGTATCGACAACTGGCCTCAAGTAGCGCGCAGCGCGATAGGCCCTCTAAGAAGAGTGCGCCTTCTGGGCCTTGGTCAGTTCGATCATGCCCTGGGCGGCGCCCATGTCCGGCACGATCTCGCCGGTGCGGTCCGAGATGGCGTCGAAGCGGGCGGCGACCTGTTCGGGCGCATCCTCGCCCGTGATGAAGTCACCTTGGGTCAGGGTGACATAGGCGCGTTCGAACCCGCCGGCGCCGGCCGCCAGGATGGCGCGGCTGGGGGCGTCGGGGCTGACCAGATACAGCAGGCCGGGCGTGACGAGGGCGGGGGACAGGGCTTCCAGTGGAAGCGCCGCGCCCAGGTCCTCGGTCATGCGGGTGTGGGCGGTGGGGGCCAGGCAGTTGACGCGGATGTCGTTCTTGGCCCCTTCGATCGACAGGGTCTGCATCAACCCGACCAGGGCCATCTTGGCCGCGCCATAGTTCGACTGTCCAAAGTTGCCGTACAGGCCCGACGACGAGGTGGTCATCACGATCCGGCCGTAGTTCTGCCCCCGCATGATCTCCCACACCGCCTTGGTGCAGTTGACCGCCCCCATCAGGTGGACGTCGACGACGAAGCGGAAATCCTCGATCTCCATCTTGGCGAAGCTCTTGTCGCGCAGGACGCCGGCGTTGTTCACCAGGATGTCGATCCGGCCCCATTTGGCCATGGCCTGATCGACCATGGTTTGGACCGCCGCATAGTCCGTGACGGAGGCCGCATTGGCGATGGCCTCGCCGCCGGCCGCCTCGATTTCGGCGACCACGGCCTCTGCGGCGCTGGCCGATCCGCCCGAACCGTCGCGGGCCCCGCCCAGGTCGTTGACCACCACCTTGGCCCCCCGCGCCGCCAGCGCCAGAGCATGCTCGCGCCCCAGGCCGCCGCCCGCGCCCGTGACGATCGCCACCTGTCCGTCGAACCGCATCGTCATAATCGTTTCCTTTCGCAGGCGCCCAATGTGTTGAAACGGCGCCACAGTCGTCACAATCCTAATCCGAGAGCGGAACCGGACGCCAGCCATGCCGTTCGGCTCGGGAACGCTGTGCCAACGCGCAGCTTCGCGCAATTCACACAGTGAGGAAGCTATGAAGCTCAAACTTCTCGCCTCTGTCGCCGCAGCCGGGCTGTTCGCAGCCGGGGCCGCATCGGCAGAACCCAATGGTTGGTACGGGGCGATCGACGCCGGGTACCACATGATCGACGACATCAACGCTGAGTCGTCGACGACCGGCGCCAACTGGAACTATGAAGTGAATGACGGCTGGGCGGCGTTCGCCCGTCTCGGCTATCGCTTCAACCCCAACTGGCGTGCGGAACTCGAAGGCGGCTACCGCTCGGGCGACGTCGGCACGGTTCGCGCCGTTTCGGGCACGCAGGGCCTCTGCAACTTCACCCCGGCGACGGGCGGTTGCTTCTCCCCTGAAGGCGACATCGAATCCGTCACCCTGATGGCGAACGTCATCTATGACTTCGGTTATGAAGCCTGGGGCATCCGTCCCTTCGTCGGCCTCGGCGCTGGTGTGAACCGCGTCAAGACTGACCTGACGGGCAACCTGCGCGCCAACCGCGGCGCGACCTTCACGGCCGATGACGACTCGACCAAGTTCGCCGCTCAGGCGATCGCCGGTCTGGCCTGGGCTGTGGGCGACCGCACCAACATCGACCTGACCTACCGCTATCTGACGGGCGACGCTGGCTTCGCCTCGACGACGGTCGGCACGGGCGTCGGCGCCACGCAGTTCGGCGAATGGGACGGCGACTACGATCAGTCGCACACCGTGACCCTGGGTCTGCGCTACAGCTTCGGTGCGGAAGATGCACCGCCGCCGCCGCCTCCCCCGCCTCCTCCGCCCCCGCCGCCTCCTCCGCCCCCGCCGCCCCCGGCGCCGGTCGCTCAGACCCCGGTCGCTCGCCAGTTCGTCGTCTACTTCGACTGGGATCGTTCGGACCTGACGGCGGAAGCCCGCTCGGTCGTCACCCAAGCCGCCAACTACGCCAAGTCGGGTCGTCCGACGCGCGTCGTGATCGTTGGCTACACCGACACCTCGGGTTCGGCCGCCTATAACCTGGGTCTGTCCAACCGCCGTTCGCGCACCGTCGCGGACTCGTTGGTTGCTGCAGGCGTCAACGGCGGCGTCATCGCCCTCGACGGCAAGGGCGAAACCAACCTGGCCAAGCCGACCGCCGACGGTGTGCGTGAACCGCTCAACCGCCGCGCGACCATCGACATCAACTTCTAAGTCTCTTCAGGAAGCCGGTCTGGCGTGCCAGGCCGGCGACCGAAGAACGATGAAAATCGTCGATAACAAGACATCAAGCCGTCGTCACCCGCTGGGTGGCGGCGGCTTCGATTCTGAAGAGCCACATCAAAAACTCCGCTTGTGCAAACCTGGCGGAGGACGCCGATTTCGATTGATCCTATCGGCTCGCCGCGACAAAAGGGCGAAGATGATCTCCGTCCACAAGCGTCATGATTGTGCAGAACCCCAAACACTGGTTCTGGATGGTCGTGCGTGTTCAGAGTATGGTCTGGCGTGATGGCCGACCTACGATCATCGCCCAGATTTCTTTCCGCACGCCGCCGTCGACGTTACCGGCTTAGGGCCGAGGTCTCTCGACCCGATGTGATGCGCCGATCGCGTCCTTCTCAGACATCACGCTCTGCAGTTTTGTCCGCCTTTCCGAACCTGGATCGCAACAAGCCGCTGGCTGGCCGCCGTTTTCTTATCGTATCCGCTCCGTTCGGTTCTTTCGGCATGGCCTTGGCCGGTGTGCTTGAAGAGCGCGGGGCCAGCGTCAGGCGCATGATCTTCAACGCCGGCGACGCGCTGAACTGGCGGCGTCAAGGCGGGGTCACCTTCAAGGATGCGCCCGAACAGTGGGTCGATCGTCTCGAAACCCTCGCGCCAGAGTTCACCGATCTCGTCTTGTTTGGTGAGGCAGGTCCTTACAATCGCGCAATCCTGTCGGACTGCGATAACTTGGGCTGCAGGGTTTGGGTGCTGGAAAACGGCTACTTCCGCCCCGATTGGGTGACCGTCGAGCGGAATGGCGTCAACGGCTCCAGCGCCCTGCCGCGCTTCCGCGATGGTTATCCCGAGCCGGCGCCGCCGGTTCCCGAACCGATCGCTATCGGCAAGATCTTGCCACACCATGTGGCTAATATCAGCGCCTATCACGCCGCCCAGATCGTCGGCGGCGCGCTGTTCCCCCGTTACGCTGCACCCTATGTTTTTTCGCCGCTGAAACAGTGCCTCGGCCATATCCGTCGCTATGTCGGCCTGGCGTTCCGCAGGGTCGAGAATTACGACGCCGATGTCATAAAGGCGCGCGGGGACTTCTTCATCGCCTGCCTGCAGCGCGAGGGCGACGCCCAACTTCTGCGATATTCGCAATACGTCGATAACCAGACTTTTCTGAAGGCTGTTATCGCGAGTTTCGCCGCAAACGCTCCCGCTGGCACACGACTTGTCGTCAAGAATCATCCGCTGGATCCGGGTCTTGTGAATCTGCGCGTCGTGACGATGCGACTGGCGCAAGAGCACGGCTTGGCCGGTCGCGTCGATTTCATCGACGGCGGCAACCTGGCCGCCCTGTGCCGCGCGTCCCAAGGCATGGTGGTCAACAACTCCAGCGCCGCCCTGTCGGCTCTAGGCTTCCACACGCCGGTCAAGGTGATGGGCGACGCCTTCTTCGATTTCGACGGCCTGACCGACCAGCAGCCAATCGACGCCTTCTGGTCCGCGCCACAAGCGCCCGATACCGCCCTGTTCACCCGTTTCCGCGCCCATGTGATCGCGCAGAGCCAGGTCAACGGCAACTTCCACGAGCCTCATGCGATCCTTCCTACAGCGCGCGGCATCGTGGACGTCTTCGAACGCATCTCGGACTGAGCGCCCGACGCCGGCACGAAAGGTGTGGCGCCAAGACCACTCCCAGGGCGCTGTCATATTGCTGTTACATAACTGTCGTCCCAAGGTTCAACATGAGTCCTAGAGGGGGCTGGATTGCGACAGGCGATGGCCGCTTGCCGCCCAGGCCATTCGCGCCGTCCATCTGGGGATAGATGTAATGATAACTCGCAAAAGCCTGATCTGGGCGACCACCGCCCTCGTCGGCTCGCTCGCCTTCGCCGGCGCCGCCTCCGCCCAATCCACGGGTACGGAAGCCACCGAAGTCGGTGAAGTCGTCGTCACCGGCGTTCGTGGTCAGCGCACCATTGATGGTCTCGCGACCGCCGAAACCGTCGCCAAGACGCGTAACACGATCGGTCAAGAGTTCATCGCGACCCAGGCCGCTGGCCAGACCATCCTGCAGACCCTGAACCTGACCCCGGGCCTCAGCTTCACCAACGCCGACCCCTATGGCTCATCGGGCGGCAACATCCGTCTGCGCGGCTTCGACGGCAACCGCGTCTCGCTGACGTTCGATGGCATTCCGCTGAACGACACCGGCAACTACGCCACCTACACCAACCAGCAGCTGGACCCGGAACTGATCGAGCGCGCTTCGATCAACACCGGTTCGACCGACGTCGACAGCCCGACCGCCTCGGCGACCGGCGGCACCATCAACTACGTCACGCGCCGCCCGGCTGCTGACTTCGGTGGCTGGCTGCAAGGCTCGCTGGGCGACTTCAGCTACAACCGCATCATGGGCCTGATCGACACGGGCGCCGTCGGTCCCTGGGGCACCTCGGCCTGGTTCGCTGCCTCGCACCAGAAGTACGACAAGTTCAAGGGCATCGGCGAACTGGAAAAGACCCAGTACAACGCCCGCATCTATCAGCCGCTGGGCGACAACGGCGACTTCCTGTCGCTGGCCGCGCACTGGAACGAAAACCGCAACAACAACTACAACGGCCCGAACCTGGCCACCGCGACCGGCTTCTGCGACGTCGCCCGCACCCAGGTCTGCGTCAGCGACGTTGAAACCAGCCCGTTCGGCTGGGGCGTCGATTTCGACCGCACCTACGCCGCCCCGACTGTCAGACCCGGCGTCGCAGACGTGGACAGCAACGGCGCCAACTACTGGGGCCTGCGCATCAACCCGTCCGACACGGGCAACATCCGCGGCCAGTCGCGCTTCACCCTGGCTGACGGTCTGATCCTGACGATCGATCCGTCGTTCTCCTACACCCTGGCCAACGGCGGCTCGCAGCAAGCGGTGCTGGCCGAGAACGACCTGTTGCTCCGCGGCACGCGCACCACCGGCGGCGTCGATCTGAACGGCGACGGCGACATTCTGGACCGCGTTCGCGTCATGACGCCGTCCAACACCCACACCCAACGCTACACCCTGAACAGCTCGCTGATCTGGGACCTGAACGACAATCACCGCCTGCGCGCCGCCTATGCGCTGGATTGGGGTCGTCACCGTCAGACCGGCCTGTACGGCCGCGTCAACTTCTCGGATCCGACGAACCCGAGCTTCGTCGACGAGTTCGGCGGCCTGAAGGAAGAAGGCAATCGGGTCGTGAACCTGGACGGCTTCGCACTGCGTTCGCGTGACCGTCTGTCCTATGCCGAACTGAACCAGTTCTCGCTGGAATACATCGGCCGCTTCATGGACGAGGCGCTGACGGTGAACATCGGCGTTCGCGCGCCCTTCTTCTCGCGTGAGCTGAACCAGAACTGCTACACGCAGAACGCCTCTTCCAACGTGATCTGCACGTCGGAAACGCCCGCTACGACGCTGGCCAACGGCAACGTGACCTTCGCGGGTCGTGGAACCACCCAGTACGTCGCGCCGTATTCGCGCACCGTGAAGTATGACGCCGTGCTGCCCAACGTCGGCGCGACCTACAAGTTCGGCGGAGCCCAGTCGATCTACGCCAGCTACTCGGAATCGCTGTCGGCTCCGCGTACGGACAGCCTGTATGCTGCGACCCGTCTGGCGGACGGTTCGATCGGCAACCCGACCGTTCAGCCGGAAACCTCCAAGAACGTCGACTTCGGCTACCGTTACACAGCCGGCACGTTGATCGCGCAGGCCTCGGGCTTCTTCAACCAGTTCGACAACCGTATCGTCAGCACCTTCGAGCCGGACCTGGACCAGTTCGTCGATCGCAACGTGGGTTCGGTGGAATCCAAGGGCGTCGAAATCTCGGTGGGTTGGTCGCCGATCCAGGCGCTGAGCCTCTACGGTTCGGCTTCGTTCCTGGATAGCGAACTGCAAGACGATTACGTCTTCGACCGCGCCGGCAACCGTCTGCCGACCAAGGGCAAGAAGCAGGTCGAAACTCCGGAACAGATGTATTCGCTGCGTGCATCCTACCAGTTCAACGACGTCTTCTCGGCCGGCGTCCAGGGCAAGTACACCGGCGAGCGTTGGGTCACCGACGTGAACGACCTGAAGGTTGACGCCTACACCGTCGTCGATCTGGACGCGCGCTTTGACTTCGCCGCCCTGGGCTTCGAAGGCACCTATCTGCAACTGAACGTCACCAATCTGTTCGACGAGCAGTATTACAGCACCCTCGGCACCCGTTCTTCGGGCACCCCGGGCCAACTGGGTTACAGCCGCTCGTTCGCCGGCGTCGGTTCGCCGCGCACCGTGATGGCGACCCTGCGCTACGCCTTCTAAGGCTAAGCCAAGGCTGACACGACGAAGGGCGGTCCGTTCGCGGGCCGCCCTTTTTCTTTGCGTAAAGCCCCGGCGTTGAAGTCGGGGGCGGGAGGGGCCATATGGCGCGGCTCGCGTTTCGTCCCCGGATATCCGCCGGAACTCCAGACAGGATCAGTTCGCCGATGACCGCTTTCATCCCCGCCGAATGGGCTCCGCACCGCGCCATGTGGGTGGGCTGGCCCAGCCATGCGGAATACTGGTTCGAGGCGCTGGAACAGGCGCAGGACGAGGTCGAGGGGCTGGTGCGGGCGCTGGCGGGGCCTGGGCGCGAACAGGTCAAGCTGATGGTCGGCAAGGCCGAGGTTCTGGCGGACGCCCAGGTGCGTTTCGCCGAGGTCGAGAATGTCGAGGTGGTGGCCGGCGAGTTCGGCGACATCTGGCTGCGCGACACCGGGCCGATCTTCGGTGTGGGATCGAAGACGGCGGCGGCGTTCAAGTTCAACGGCTGGGGCGGGAAATATGACATGCCGGGCGACGAGCTGGTCGCGGGTCAGATCGGCGAACATTCGGGCGTGGCCCTGACCTGGAATGACTTCGTCATGGAGGGCGGGTCGCTGGATCACGACGGGGAGGGGACGGTGCTGACCACGCGCCAGTGCCTGCTGAACCCCAATCGCAACCCGGCCTGGAAGCAGGACGAGGCGGTCGCGACCGCCGCGCTGGAAGAGGCCATCGGGGCCAAGGCCGTGCTGTGGCTGGGCGACGGCCTGCTGAACGACCACACCGACGGACACGTCGACAACCTGGCCCGTTTCGTCGCGCCGGGAGTGGCAGCCTGCCCGGTCGCCTGGGGCAAGACCGACCCGAACGCCGAGGTCTATGACGCCACGGCGCGCGATCTGTCCGGCATGACGGACGCGGCGGGACGCAAGATCCGTGTGCTGAGGATTCCATCGCCGGGCCTGGTGCTGGACGAGGATGAACGGCCGATCCCGGCCAGTCACATGAACTTCCTGATCGCCA
The DNA here is from genome assembly GCF_046295075.1 of Brevundimonas sp. Taxonomy (GTDB): domain Bacteria; phylum Pseudomonadota; class Alphaproteobacteria; order Caulobacterales; family Caulobacteraceae; genus Brevundimonas. Next base: position 35,121 of record NZ_JBKBOC010000016.1, read on the forward strand.
ACGGCGCGATCGTTGTGCCGACCTATGGCGACGACCGGGCGGCCGACATGGCTTGTCAGGCGTTGAAGGAAGCCTTCCCAGATCGCGAGATCATCCCGCTGCCGTCCAAGGCCATCCTGACCGGCGGCGGCTCGTTCCACTGCATCTCCCAGCAGGAGCCCGCATGACCCGCAACATCACCGTCGCTGGCATCCAGACCTCGTATGGCGAGGACATGCAGGCGAACATCGCCAAGACTATCGCCTTAGTGCGCGAGGCGGCGGGCAAGGGCGCGCAGGTGATCCTGCCGTCGGAGCTGTTCCAGGGGCCGTATTTCTGCGTCTCGCAGGAGGAGCACTGGTTCACTCAGGCCTACGAATGGCGCGAGCATCCGTGCGTCACGGCCATGGCCCCCGTCGCGAAAGAGCTTGGTGTCGCCATTCCGGTCTCGATCTTCGAGAAGGACGGGCCGCAGTATTACAACTCGCTGGTCATGTTGGACGCGGACGGCGAGGCGTTGGGGATCTATCGCAAGAGCCATATTCCTGACGGCCCCGGCTATCAGGAGAAGTATTATTTCCGGCCAGGCGATACGGGGTTCAAGGTCTGGAACACCCGCTTCGGCAAGGTCGGGGTCGGCATTTGCTGGGACCAGTGGTTCCCGGAGGCGGCGCGGGTGATGATGCTGATGGGCGCGGACGTCCTGATGTATCCGACCGCCATCGGCACCGAGCCGCATGACGCGGACCTGCACACCGCCGAGCCCTGGCGGCGCGCCATGCAGGGGCATGCGGTGTCCAACGCGGTTCCCGTCGTCGGGGCCAATCGCATCGGGCACGAGACGGTGACGGAGGCGGGCCAGACCTTCTATGGCCATTCCTTCATCGCTGATCAGCGCGGGGACCTGGTCGAGAGCCTGGGCGCCGAGGAGGAGGGGGTGCTGGTGCACCGCTTCGACCTGGATGAACTGGACAAGTATCGCGCGGCCTGGGGCTTCTTCCGGGATCGGCGGACGGAGCTGTATGGGGCGCTGACGGGCGGGAAATAGGTTTCCTTTCGTCATCCTCCGGCGAGCGTAGCGAGACCGGGGGACCCAGCGGCGCGCGATAGCGCGAACCTGTCGCGGGCTAGGTTTTTGCAGTGGTGCGGTGGACGCATCGCCTTCGGCGCCGCTGGGTCGCCCGGTCTGCGCCGCGAAGGCGCGGCTTGCCGGAGGATGACGACAAGTTGGGGTTAGCCCCGCATCCCCTCAACCGCAGCCACAAGTCGGTCGAGGTCCGTGGGTGTCGAAAGCCGGTGGTCGCCGCCGTCTATCAGGTCCAGGCGGACGTCGCCGCCCGTCAGTCGCTCGATCAGTTCGATCTGGTGGCGCCAGGGGACCACGTCGTCGGCTCGGCCTTGAAGGATGTGGACCGGCGCGGCGATGTCGATGACGCCGTCCAGCAGCAGCCAGACGCGCGCCTCTTCGAACATGCGGCGGGTCAGGACGTATTCGCCCAGGCCTTCCTCGACGATCAGGGTCTCGCCCTCGCGCAGTATGGCCTGGCGCTCGTGATCGGCCAGGCCGGGCCACATCAGCCGTTCGGTGAAGTCCTGGGCCGGATTGACCAGGACCAGGCCCTTGATGCGCTCGGGCCGGGCCAGGGTCGCCAGCAGCGCCACCCAGCCGCCCATCGATGAGCCGACGGGGATGACCGGGCCGGACAGGCTGTCGATCAGGGCGATCGCATCCTCGCGCCAGCGGCCGATCGTGGCCTGGCGCCAGTCGCCGGAGGACTGGCCGTGGGCGAAATGGTCGTAGCGGACGTAGGACCAGCCGCGGTCGCGTGCGGCCGCCTCCAGGGCCAGGGCCTTGGTCCCCTCCATGTCGGAGCGGAAGCCGCCGACCCAGATCACGGTCGGGCCGTCGCCGTCGATGTGGCGGAAAGCGAGGGTTTCCCCGTCGGGGCGGGACAGGTGCAGGGTATCGTCAGACATGGATCTCGATCTCATCGGTAGGCTTGGTCGTCGTCCATCGGTAGTCCATCTGGCGCGCGGTCGCGACGGCCCGCTCGCAACCCGCCAGGACTTCGACGAGATGCAGACTGAGGTCCAGGCCGGCGGATATTCCGGCCGATGTCCAGACGCGGCCGTCGCCGGTCCACCTGACATCCGCGACGGCCTCAAGATCAGGGAAGCGCCGCGCCAGATCGTCCAAATCCTCCCAATGGGTCGTGGCCCGTCTCCCACGCAGCAGCCCCGCCATGGCCAGCAGGAAGGCGCCGGTGCACACCGAGGCGATCATCGGCGTTCCCGCCCGGGCGGCTAGCCAGGCGATCAGCCGGTCATTCATTTCGACCTTTGAGGTCACGCCGCCGGGTACGATGAGCACATCCAGGTCCGGCGCCGTTTCGGTCGAGACGTCGGGCGATAGGCGAAGGCCGCCGCGCGCCGTCGCCGTTCGGTTCGGATCGACCGAAATCAGGATCATCTCGAAGATCGGATCGTTCTTTCCACCGTCAGGGCGGCGGACCCGGTTGGCGACCGAGAAGACTTCGAACGGGCCGAGCGCGTCCAGCACCTCGACCTCGTCAAACACCAAAATTCCGACCTTCATTATCGCTCCCCTCCAGCGGCTCTCGCATAACGACCTTGGGCCTGATAGCGAAGCGCCGGATTGCAATGAGGTGAAAGCGCGTGTCCGCCCCCCCCATGTCCGCACCCCAAGTTCTGTTCGTCACCTCCAACCGCATCGGCGACTGCGTCATCTCGTCGGGGGTGATCCGCGAGATCGCGCGCCAGGTTCCGGGGGCGCAGATCACCGTCGCCTGTGGTCGGCCGCCCGCGCCCCTCTTCCGCCATGCGCCGGGCGTGGTGCGCACCATCGTGCTCGACAAGAAGAAGATGTCCGGCCACTGGCTCGACCTGTGGAAACAGGTGGTCGGCACGCGCTGGGACCTGGTCATCGACATCCGGGGGTCGGCGCTCAGCTATCTGATCCCGGCCAAACGCCGCATCGTCTATAATCGCTCGTGGGAGACGGGGCTGCGCAAGGTCGAGATGGTGTCGCGCCTGATGGGGTCGCAGACGCCGCTGGATCCCGAGATCTTCCTGGACGACCAGGCCCGCGCCGAGGCCGCCGGCGTCATCGATCCGCAGCTGGCGGGCGGGGCCGGTCCCGGCCGGATCATTGCGCTCGCCCCCATCGCGCACCAGCCGGGCAAGAGCTGGCCCGCCGACCGCTGGGGCGCCCTGGTCGAGAAGCTGAAGGTCGAACCGCGTTTCGAGGGCTGGCGCTTCATGCCCGTGGGCGGGCCGGGCGACCGGCCCCCGGCGACGCCGGCCCTGGAGGCCGCAGGGCCTCGGGCTATCGACTTCGTCGGCAAGGGTGACATCCTGGCCTCGGCCGCCGCCATCGACCGGGCCGATCTGTTCGTCGGCAACGACAGCGGCCTGATGCACGTCTCGGCAGCGCTGGGTCGGCCCACGCTGGGCCTGTTCGGTCCGACCGAGTGGTGGCTGTATGGTCCGTGGGGGCCAAAGACACGCACGACGGCGTCGAACGAGACGCGCGGCCAGTTCGCGCCCATCGAGGACCTGAGCGTGGTTCATGTGTTCGAGGCGGTGCTGGCGCTGCACGACGCCTATATCGGCGCCCCGCCCGCGAAGCCTTGAAAAACCGGCTTTCCGGGCGCATATTGCGGCCTTGAGGGGAACGTGGCGCACGCTGCGCCATTCCGCTTATTAAGACACACGCCTTCTCTGACCACATAAGGAAACGACGCCCATTCGCCGTCCCATGCAAGCGCCACCCGTGAAAGACGGGCCGCGTATGAACCAGGATATCCGCGCCCCCCGCGTTCTGCTCATCGACCAGAACGGCGAGAAACAGGGCGTCATGCCCACCTCTTCCGCGCTCGAAGCTGCCGAAGAAGCCGGGATGGACCTGGTCGAGATCGTCTCCACCTCCGAGCCGCCGGTGGTCAAGATTCTCGATTACGGCAAGCACCGTTTCCAGGAGCAGAAGAAGAAGGCCGAGCAGCGCAAGCGCCAGAAGGTCGTCGAGCTCAAGGAAATCAAGCTGCGCCCCAACATCGACACCCACGATTATGAGGTGAAGACCAAGGCCATGCACCGCTTCTTCGACGAGGGCGACAAGGTCAAGGTGACCCTTCGCTTCCGCGGTCGCGAGATGGCGCACCCCGAACTGGGCATGAAGCTGCTGAACAAGGTCCAGGCCGATTTCGACGAAATCGCCAAGGTCGAGTTCTCGCCCAAGATGGAAGGCCGCCAGATGATCATGATCCTCGCCCCGCGCTGATCGCGATCCATCGCTGAATACAGGACGCCCCGGTCGCAGGACCGGGGCGTTTTTCGTTGGCGCATCCGCCGCTTGCGTCCACGCGCGTCTTCTGGTTGAGCTTTGCCTTAGGGTGGGGAAGTTCATGTTGAAGTCTGTTCTGTCGGGATTGATCCTGACCGTGTTGAGCGTGGTCGCCTTGAGCGGCGCTTTCGTTTCGGGCGCCCAAGCTCAGGTCCAGGCGCAAAGCGCTCCGCCTCCGCTGGAGGCCTATAGCGCCTCTCCCGCCGTTGAACTGATGGAGCTGTCGCCAAGCGGCGATTTGATCGCCCTGATCGCGGTGGTGGGCGAAACGCGGGCCATCGTCGTCACGAACATGGCGACGGGCGAACTCGTCTTCAACGCCACGGTCGGCGAGATCAAGGTGCGAGACCTGCGCTGGATCGGCGAGGGCAGGGTTCTGGTGATCACGTCCCAGAGCCGGAGCATCCCAACGCTGGGGGTGCCCCTTTCGGAATTCTACTTCGGTCAGATCGTCGATCTCGAAAAGAAGAAGCTGGTTCAGGTGCTGAGCAACACGCCGGATGTCCTGGCGGTGCTCTACGGCTGGCCCTCGATTCGCAGGACCCCAGAGGGAGAGGTGCTGTTCGCGCGGGGCATCAATCTCGCCAACGGTCAGATCAATCTGCATCAGATCGACCTGAAGACCGGTCGAGGTCGTCCCGTTAAGATCATGACACGGGAGACGGCCGACTATGTGGTGGACGGCCAGGGCGAGGTCATCGCCATGGCCCGCTATGTCGAACGAAGCGGGCGTTGGACGCTGATGCTGCCGCGCGGTCGTGGCTTTTATGGAGCCTGGAGCGTCGATGCGCCGGTCGATACGCCCGCCTTCTACGGCATGGGCCGTACGCCGCGCACGATAGTGATCGGCGCGGATCGTCCCGATCTGGCGCAGCAGGATATCGACGGAGAGACGCCCGCCGTCATGTTCGAAGTGAATGTGGACACGGGCGAGTGGACCCGCCTGCCTTTCGAACATCACCCCGACAGCCTGATCCACCACTCGGCGACCCGGCTTCTTTTGGGCGCGTCGCGCGAGGAAGAGGACGGAACCCGGTATGAGTTCCTGGAGCCGGAGGCCGCTCGGCGGTGGAGGGCCATCGCGCGCGCGTTCGAGGGCAAGGCACCGCGCTTGGTCTCCTGGAACGAGGACCAGACCATGGCCCTTGTCTTTACCGACAAGAATGAATCCGGCCTGTATCAGCTGGTGAACTTCGACCGTGGCGTCGCCGAAATCCTGGCCCAGTCCTACCCCGAAATTGCAGCGGAACAGGTCGGGACCGTGCGCCAGATCCAATACGCGGCGGCGGACGGGCTTGAGATTTCCGGCTATCTGACGCTGCCGCCCGGCGTGGACGACCCGTCGAAGCTGCCGCTGGTGGTTTTGGCTCACGGGGGACCCGCGTCTCGGGACGTCGCCGGGTTCGATTGGTGGGGCCAGGCCCTTGCCTCGCGCGGCTATGCGGTGCTTCAGGCCAATTTCCGGGGTTCGACGGGCTACAGCCGCGCCTTCCTTGAAGCGGGATACGGCGAATGGGGCCGCAAGATGCAGACGGACCTGTCCGACGGCGTGCGGTGGCTGACCGAGCAGGGCATCGTCGATCCCGACCGGGTCTGCGTCGTCGGGGCCAGCTACGGCGGTTACGCCGCCATGGCGGGACTGACGCTGGACAAGGGCGTCTATCGCTGCGGCGTGGCGGTGTCCGGCGTCTCCGACTTGCGCCGCATGGTGGCCTGGGAGGCGCGGCAGGAGGGCGGGCGCAACAATCAGACAGTCCGTTACTGGAACCGCTTCATGGGGGCGGCTCGCTTCAACGATCGGGCGCTGGACGCGCTGTCGCCCGCACATCTGACCACAGCGGTCGAGGCGCCGTTGTTGCTAATCCACGGCCGCGACGACACGGTGGTCCCCATCGAACAAAGCCGTGTCATGGCCGAAGCGATGCGCCGGGCCGGTAAGCCGGTCGAACTGATCGAGCTTGCGGGCGAGGATCACTGGCTGTCGCGCGCCGACACCCGCCAGCAGATGCTGCGCGAGACGGTGCGGTTTCTGGAGGCGAACAATCCGCCTCGCTAGCGACGATGCGTCGCGCTAAGCGTTCGAGATGACCGCGACACCGACGACCCCGCCCAAGCTGAAAACCCCGGCGCTGGCCGTGCTGTTCGCCACGGTTTTCATCAATCTGGTCGGGTTCGGGCTGGTGGTGCCGCTGCTGCCCTTCTTCGCCCAGAGCCTGCAGGCCGAGGCGTGGCAGATCACGCTGATGTTCTCGGCCTATTCGCTGGGCCAGTTCTTCGCCGAGCCGTTCTGGGGGCGGCTGTCGGACCGGATCGGGCGCAAGCCCGTGCTGCTGATCACCCTGATCGCCAATGCGTTTGGCTATCTGATGCTGGCCTTCGTGCCGAACATCTGGCTGGCGATCGCGGTCAGGCTGTTCACCGGTCTGGGCGCGGGCAATATCTCGACGGTCCAGGGTTATGTCGCCGATGTGACGCCGCCCGAACAGAGGGCGGGGCGGATGGGGCTGATCGGCGCCGCCTTCGGCCTGGGCTTCATCGTCGGGCCGGGGCTGGGCGGGCTGCTGACCCAGCCGCAACTGGGGCGTCTTGGATACCAGCTGCCGATCTTCCTGGCCGCGGCCCTGGCGGCCGTGGCGGCGGTGGGGGTGATCGTCTTCCTGCGCGAGAGCCGGGCCAAGGTCGATCCGGCCGCGCCGCGCCCGGCCTTTCTGGCGGGGCTGAAGGATGCGCGCGACAACGATGTGGTGTCGCGGGTGCTGATCGTGACCCTGATCTATATGGCCGGGTTTTCGGCGATGGAGAGCGTGTTCGGCCTGTGGGCCGAGAGCCGCTATCAATGGGGTGCGCGCGAGGTGGGGCTCAGCTTCATGATCGTGGGCATCGTCTCGACCCTGAACCAGGGGTTCTTCGCCGGAAAGCTGGCGCGGCGGTTCGGCGAATCGCGCGTGCTGGCGGTCGGCATGCTGCTGTTCGGAAGCTCACTGGTGCTGCAGGTGCTGGCGCCCGTCGCCTGGTTCCCGGCGACCCGGCTGGAGCTGGGCGCCCTGTCCATTCCCATCGTTCAAGGCTGGGTCATTCCGATGGTCATGGCGCTGGGCGCGTGCGGCATGTCGATGGCCATGCCCAATATCTCGGCCATGATCAGCCGCGCCTCGCCGCCTGACCGGCAGGGCGCCATGCTGGGGCTGAACATGGCCTCCAGCTCGGCGGCGCGCATCTTCGGGCCGATAATCGCGGGCGCGCTGTTTTCCGGCCTTGGGCACGACTGGCCCTTTCTGGTCGGGGCGCTGCTGACCATCCCGGCGGCGATCATGGCGATCAACGCCGGGCGGGCGATCCGGCGGGGTCAGGTTGCGGCGGAGGCGCCCGCCAAGTCCTTGACGTGACTCATCTTGCGTCGGCAGGCGTCTTCGCCTACAAGCCGCGCCTTCGCGTACCGAACCGCCGGGCGAACAGGCATGCCTGGGCGGTTCTTAAACTCTGAGGAAACACCACGACGCGGGCTCAAGTAGCTCGAAGAGCGGTAGCCCCTCAAAAAGGAGACTGAAATGCCGAAACTGAAGACGAAGTCAGGCGCCAAGAAGCGCTTCAAATTCACGGCCACTGGCAAGGTGAAGTCGGGCGTTGCAGGCAAGCGTCACCGCTTGATCAGCCACAACTCGAAATACATCCGCCAGAACCGCGGCACCAAGGTCATGGCCGACGCCGACGCCAAGAAGATCAAATCCTACATGCCGTACGCCTGATCGGCGCGCGCTGTACGACTGATCTCCATCCCAAAGAATTTGAAGGAATAGCGACATGGCTCGCGTAAAACGTGGCGTAACCTCGCACGCCAAGCACAAGAAGGTTCTGGAGCAGGCCAAGGGCTTCTCCGGCCGCCGCAAGAACACCATCCGTACGGCCAAGGCCGCCGTCGATCGCGCCGGGCAATACGCCTATCGCGACCGTCGCACCAAGAAGCGCAACTTCCGCGCCCTGTGGATTCAGCGCATCAACGCCGCCGCCCGTCTGGAAGGCTTCACCTACAGCCAGTTCATCAACGGCCTGAACAAGGCCGGCATCGAACTGGACCGCAAGGTCCTGGCCTCGATCGCCGCTGACCCGACCGGCTTCAAGGCCGTCGCCGAAAAGGTTCGCGCCGCCCTCGCTTAAGGGTGTCGGCGTGAGCGCCGCGCTCAAGCCGCGAGCGACCGCGTCGCGAGCGTAGCGCACAAGAAATGACGCCCGTTCCGGTTTTCTGGGGCGGGCGTTCTTCGTTTGGGCTGGTGGGTTCAGGCGGCGGCTGCCTCAATCAAGCGGTCAGCCTCGGCCTCGGCTTCGGCGCCGGCCAGAACGAGGCGGATGGCGTTCAACAGGGCGTCGGGCTGGATCGGCTTTTGCGCCACGCCGTTCATGCCGGCGGCGATATAGTCCAGCTCGTCGCGCTCATCGGCGTTGGCGGTCAGGGCCAGGATGGGCAGTCGGGCGACTGGGCCGGGCAGGGCGCGAATCGCGCGGGTGGCGGCGACCCCGTCCATGATCGGCATCTTGATGTCCATCAGCACCAGGTCAAAGCGCCGGGCCTGAACCGCCTCCAACGCCTCGCGGCCGTTCTCGGCCATCTCGGCTGTGCAGTCGAACATCTCCAAAAGCTTGCCGGCGACGAAACGGTTGGTCGGGTTGTCGTCGACGACCAGCACATGAAGCGTCTCGTGCGGTGTCGGCTCGGCCATGGTCGGGGTCGCGCCCGCCTCGTCCGCCGCGCAGGCGCTCAGGGGCAGGACGACATGGAACCGCGCCCCGCCCAGCGGCGATACGCTCAGGCCGATGGTTCCGTCCATACGCTCGGCGATCTGGCGGCAGATGGCCAGGCCCAGGCCGGCGCCGGCGCCCTCGCGCCCGGCCTTGCCGATGTTGAAGGGGTCGAAAATGGTCGCCGCCGCCGCCTCGGGCACGCCGGGGCCGCTGTCGTCCACCGTCAGTTCGACCCTGAGCCCGTCGCGGGTCATCCGACTGGCCAGGGTGGCGACCACGCCGCCGGACTGGGTGAACTTCAGGGCGTTGCCGACCAGATTGTTCAGCAGTTGCTTGATTCGCATGCCGTCCGCCCGGACCCAGGGGCTGGACTCGAAGTCGGTGCGGACGGTCAGGGTCAACGCCTTTTCTTCCGCGCGCGCCCGCCACAGGGCGTCGATATCGAAGGCGACGGCCGAAAGGTTCAGCGGTTCTTCTTCCAGGGTCAGCATCCCCGCCGAGGCGCGCGACATGTCCAGCGCGTCGGTCAGCAGCCGCAGCAGGCTCTGGCCGGAATCGATGACCGTGCGGACATAGGGGCGCAGTTCTTCCTGTTCGAGCTTCTTGTCCATCAGGGCGGCGACGCCCAGCACCCCGTTCAGCGGCGTGCGGATCTCGTGACTCATCACCGCCAGAAATTCGGACTTGGCCCGGCTGGAGGCGACCGCTTCGGCCTCGGCCAGGGCCAAATCGCGGGCCAGGGCGCTCATCTCCTCGGCGCGCTGGCGGTGAAGCGCCGCCCCGGCCTGGACGACCTGAAGCGCGGTGCCGACCCCGACGTAGCGACCGTCCGCCACCACGACGAAGCCGCTCAGCAGGGCGCCCAGTTCCGCCGCCCCATAGGCCTGGAAGAAGGTCTCGGCGCTGGTCGCCGCCTCGGCGATCGGGGCGTTGCGGTCCATCAGGCTTTCGGCCGGTTTCCTGGCGTACAGGGCGCGCCCGAACTCGGCCGCCATCCGCAGGGTGAAGGCGTTGCGCTCGATGATGCCGACCGGGCGGCCGTCGTCGTCCACCACGGCCAGGGCCAGGGTGTTGGGCTCGGTCTGGAACCGCTCGAACACATCCGCGCCAGGCGTGGACGGCGCCACCGGCGCGATCAAATCAACGAAGTCACCGATACGCGGCATCAAGGTCCCCACCCGTTCGGAGGCCTGCTTAGCGGCTGATATTTAACGCCAGCTTTGCCGTTCATGAACCTTTCGCTGCGGGTTTCCGACAGTTGATCCGTCAACGGATGGAAATCGCACAATTCCGAATGAACGTTCCCCCACGCGCGCTTCGCCGCTAGCCTCGCGCCATGATGCGCACCCTGATTTTCAGCCTGGCTCTCGCTCTGGCCCTGGCCCACCCCGCCGTCTCGCAGGAGCGGCGCGTCGCCGTCACCTTCGACGATCTTCCGTTCCAGGCGGACGAGGCGACCCTGTGCAATCCGGCGCGGATGATGGCCGTCACCCAGGACTTCGTCGCCATGCTGAAGCCGCTGGACACCCACGGCGCGGCCTTCGTCAATGCAGGCCGGATGTGCGACGCCGAACGCGACGCGACCCTGCCGCCCATCCTGAACATCTGGCTGGACGGCGGACTGGACCTGGGCAACCACACCTTTAGCCACATCAACATCCACCGCACGACGGCCGAGGCCTATCTGGCCGATGTGGACGCCGGGTCGCCGATCGTGCGCGACGTGCTGGAGGCGCGCGGCAAGCCCCTGCGCTGGTTCCGCCACCCCTATCTGTTCACCGGCGAGACGCCGCAGAAGCACGACGCCATCGCGGTGGGGCTGGCCCAGCGCGGCTATACGGTCGCGCCGGTGACCATCGATAACAACGACTGGATGTTCGCAGACGTCTATCGCAAGGCCGAGCAACTGGGCGACAAGGCCCTGATGCAGCGCACCGGCCAAGCCTATGTGGTGCACATGACCACGGTGCTGGAGTTCTTCGAACCCTACAGCGCCGAGGTCGCCGGCGGGCGCGAACCCGCGCAGGTCCTGCTGCTGCACGCCAACAGCCTGAACCAGACCTATTATCCGCAGATCCACGATCTGTATCTCGCGCGCGGCTATCGCTTCGTGCCGCTGGAGGAGGCGCTGGCCGATCCGATCTACAGTCACGAAGATCGTTATGTCCGCGCCAACGGAATCTCGTGGCTGCACCGTTGGATGCAGACTGACGGTCGCCCGATCCGCTGGGAGCCGGAACCGCCCGCCTGGATCGTAGCGGCCAACAAGGCGCCGGCGTCGGAACTTCACGCCATCGCATCCGCCCCTTGAAGGGTGACGAAAGCCGTTCCACCCGTTAAGGCACGGGGCAAATGACCGATCTCGCCACACTCGAACTCGACCTGATCAACGCTATCGGCGGTGCCGAAAGCGTCGCCGCCCTGGAAGAGGTGCGCGTCGCCGCCCTGGGTAAGTCCGGCTCCGTCTCCGGCCTGCTGAAGGGCATGGGCGCGATGAGCCCCGACGAACGCCGCGAACAGGGGCCGATGATCAACGGCCTGCGCGACCGCGTGGCCGCCGCCATCACCGCCAAGAAGGCCGAGCTGGAAGCCGCCGAGCTGGACGCCCGGCTTCAGGCCGAACGCATCGACCTGACCCTGCCGGCCCGGCCGCGCAGGAAGGGCGGGGTCCATCCGACCATGCAGGTGATGGACGAGATGATCGCCCTGTTCGCCGAGATGGGCTTTGCGGTCGCGGAAGGCCCGGACATCGAGGACGACTTCCACAACTTCACAGCCCTGAACTTCCCGCCCAAACATCCGGCGCGGGAGATGCACGACACCTTCTTCCTCAAGCCCGACCCCGAGACGGGCGAGCGCAAGGTGCTGCGCACCCACACCTCGCCGGTGCAGGTCCGCACCATGATGTCCCAGAAGCCGCCGATCCGCATCATCGCGCCGGGCCGCACCTTCCGTAAGGATTCGGACGCCACCCACACGCCGATGTTCCACCAGATCGAAGGCCTGGTGATCGACCGCGACATCCATATGGGCCACCTGAAGACCACGCTTCAGACCTTCATCGCCCGCTTCTTCGAGCTGGACGAGGTCCAGGCGCGGTTCCGGCCGCACCACTTCCCCTTCACCGAACCCTCGGCCGAGATGGATATCCGTTGCGACCGCTCGGGCGGCAAGCTGGTGTTCAACACCGGCGACGACTGGCTGGAAATCCTCGGCTGCGGGATGGTGCATCCCAATGTGCTGAGGAACTGCGGCATCGACCCGGACGAATATCAGGGCTTCGCCTTCGGCATGGGCGTGGATCGCTTGGCCATGCTGAAATATGGCGTGCCCGACCTGCGCCCCATGTTCGACGCCGACACCCGCTGGCTGGCGCACTACGGCTTCTCGGCCTTCGCGGCCCCCAATCCGGCCTCGGGCCTGAGCTGAATGAGTTTCAAGATGACCGATGTAATGTCCGAAGCCTTCGGCCGTGAGCTCATTGCGAGATCGACTTTTTCAAATGAAGGTGTCTGGCTGCCTTTGCTCGCCGTGCATCATATGAACGCGGGCGACCCCGTTATTCGCAACAAGACGTTCACTGATTGCGTGATCGAGGGTCCGGCTCTGGTCATGCCTCTGGGCTCTACGACCTTCGACAGTTGCAACATGGGTGTCGCTGCAAATCCACGCTCTCTTATGTACAAGCCTCAGGGGCCAATGTTGGTTGGCGCTGTGGGTCTTGAAAATTGCAGCTTCGTGCGTTGCCGTATGGTGCAGATCGGCTTCACGGGCGCGGACGCCTTTCTTGATGAGCTTGCGGAACAACTTGTCGCCGCTCAGGAAGGTCAGGTCTAATGTCGCGCCTCCCGATCAACCGACCGATGAGCGTCGCAAAATCGCTGACTCAGACGGATTTTATCGACGTCGATATCAATCTGTACGACCTCTATGCGGCTCATCAACAACAAGGCGCCGTCGTCGGGCGAACCTTCACTGGATGTCGTTTTCAAGGGCCAGCCGTCGTTCTGATCGGCGGCGGTACGACCTTTGATGAAACCAACTTCGGCGACTCGCGCGGCGGAATGAAGAACCTGCTGCTGCAACCAATGGGGGACAAGGCGTTGGGCACCGTGCCGATGCATAACTGCACCTTCGTCGGCTGCGAGTTTTACAATGTCGGTTTCACCGGCTCGCCGCAAATCCTCGAACAGATGGCGGCTGTGCCGACCGCGACAGGGCCAGCGGAATGAAGTTCACCCTGTCCTGGCTGAAGGACCACCTCGAAACCGAGGCCGACGTCCATCAGATCGCCGAGGCCATGACCATGGCCGGGCTGGAGGTCGAGGAGGTTCTCGATCCCGCCGCCAAGCTGGCGCCCTTCACCGTGGCCAAGATCCTGTCGGCCGAGCGTCACCCGAACGCCGACCGGCTTCAGGTCTGTCAGGTCGAGACCGTCGATGGGCTGAAGGAGATCGTCTGCGGCGCGCCGAACGCGCGGGCGGGCCTGACCACCATCTACGCCCCCATCGGCGCCTATGTGCCCGGCCTGGGCGTGACCCTGGTCGAGAAGCCGGTGCGCGGCGTGGTGTCGAACGGCATGCTGTGCTCGGCCTCCGAGCTGGAGCTGGCGGACGAAAGCGACGGCATCCAGGAACTGCCGCCCGAGATCCCGGTGGGAACCCCCGTCGCCGGTCTGTTCGGCGCGGAACCCGTCATCGATTTCGAAGTGACGCCGAACCGTCCCGACTGGCTGGGCGTCGCCGGCATTGCGCGCGATCTGGCCGCCGCCAGCGTCGGCAAGCTGAAGCATTTCGACATCGCCGTGGTGCGCGGGGCCTTCCCGTCGCCGATCACCGTGCGGCTGGATGCGCCCGAGATGTGCCCGGTGTTCGCCGGTCGCGTCATTCGCGGCGTGAAGAACGGCCCGTCGCCGGCCTGGCTGCAGAAACGCCTGACCGCCATCGGCCTGCGCTCGATCAACCGGCTGGTCGATGTGACCAATCTGATCGCCTACGACCGCGCCCGGCCGCTGCACGTCTATGACGTGGCCAAGCTGGTCGGGACCGAGATCGTGGTGCGCGCGGGCCAAGTGTCGGCCGAGACCGCCCATATCGAGGGCGGCGAGCCCGAGCATCTGATCGCCCTGGACGGCAAGACCTATGCGGCCTCGGCCGCCGACTGCGTCATCGCCGACGCCGGGGGCGAGCGCCCCATCGGCCTGGGCGGCGTCATGGGCGGCGAGAGCACCGGCTGCGACGAGACCACGACCGACGTCTTCGTCGAAAGCGCCTGGTTCGACCCGCTGGTCGTCGCCCAGACGGGCCGCGCGCTCGGCATCCATTCCGACGCCCAGTACCGGTTCGCGCGAGGCGTCGATCCGGTCTCGGTCACGCCGGGGCTGGAGCTTGCCACCCGCCTGATCCTGGACCTGTGCGGCGGCGAGCCGTCCGAGATCGTCTTCGTCGGCGAGCCCCCGGCCAGCCCGTCGCCCTTCGCCTTCGACCCCGCCTATGTGAAACGCCTCAGCGGCATGGACCTGGACGACGACCGGATCGGGACCATCCTGGGCCAGCTCGGTTTCAAGGTCACCGCCGGCCCCGCCGATCAGGCCGAGCCCTGGACCGTGACCCCGCCGTCGTGGCGGCGCGACGTCGAGGGCCGGGCCGATCTGGTCGAGGAAGTGGCGCGGATCGAGGGCTTCAACAGCCTGCCCGACACGCCCCTTCCGCCCGTCGCCCGCCCCGCCGGCGGCGTGCTGAGCCCCCGTCAGGCCCGCGTCCGCACGGCGCGCCGTGCCCTGGCCGCCCTGGGCTATGCCGAGGCCGTCACCTGGTCCTTCACCAAGCAATCTACCGCGGCCCTGTTCGGCGGCGGGGACGACAGGCTGGTGCTGGAGAACCCCATCGCGGCCGATCTGGACTGCATGCGGTCATCCATCCTGCCGAACCTGATCCAGGCGGCGGCGCGCAACGCCGCGCGCGGCTTCGCCGACGCCGCCCTGTTCGAGATCGGCCCCATCTATCTGGGCGACGGTCCAGGCGATCAGCGCACGGTCATCGCCGCCCTGGTCGCCCCTCACGCCGCCCGGCACTGGGCCGGCGCCGGCGAGGACGCCCTGTTCGCCCTGAAGGCCGATCTGACCACCCTGCTGGAGGAGATCGGCGCCCCGGTCGCCTCACTGCAACTGGTCCAGGGTCAGAACCGCGACTGGTGGCACCCCGGCCGTTCAGCCCGGCTGCAACTGGGCCCCAAGAATGTGATGGTCGAATTCGGCGAATTGCACCCGCGCGTGCTGAAGGCGCTGGACGCCGACGGCCCGATCCTGGGCTTCGAAATCGTGCTCGACAATGTGCCCGAGCCGCGCGGCAAGGGTGGCAAGGCGCGCGGATCGGCCGACCTGTCGCCCCTGATGCCCCTGACCCGCGATTTCGCCTTCGTGGTCGAGGACGCCAAGCCGGTCGGCGACCTGGTCCGGGCTGCGGCCGGCGCCGACAAGGCGCTGATCGCCGACGTCCGGGTGTTCGACGTCTATCGCGGCAAGGGCGTGGACGAGGGCTTCAAGTCCGTCGCCCTGGAAGTCGTCATCCAACCCCGCGACGCCACCCTGACCGAGGCCGAGATCGAAGCCCTGACCGCCAAGGTCGTGGCGGCGGTGGAAAAGCAGGGCGGCAAGCTGCGGGCATAAGAGGCGCAGCGTCGCCTTTCGGGCGGCGCAGGGGAAGCAGGCGATGACGACGGAACCTCAGGCGGCTGATCCTGATCGCGGCCATCTGCTGCGCGTGCTGGGCGTGACGTTCGGCGTCGCCGTCGTGGTCGGCGGCGTGATCGGGCAGGGGATTCTGCGCACGCCGGGCGTGGTCGCCGAAGGGGTGCAGAACCCCACGATCATCATCGCCCTGTGGTGCGTCGCCGGCCTGGTCGCCTGGATCGACGCCATGTCGACGGTCGAACTGGCGGCCTCGATCCGCAAGACGGGCGGTCCCTATATCTTCGCCCGGCGCGCTTTCGGGTCTGTGACGGGGCTGGCTGTCGGCGTCTGCGACTGGCTCGGCAACATGGGCGGCATCGCCTTCATCGCCGTGGTCTTCGGCGAGTATCTGCACCGATTGGGCGTCGCCACGACCGTGCCCATCGGCATCCTCGCTCTGCTGATCGTCGTCGCGGTGGGCAGCGTGCAATGGCTGGGCACCAAGGTCGGCGGCCGGTCGCAGGAGATCGGCAGCGCGATCAAGGCCGCCCTGTTCACCGTGCTGATCATCGGCCTGTTCCTGGCGCCCCGGGGCGCGCCCGTCGCCACCGAGATCGCGCCGGCGACGGCGGCGGCCCTGACGTTCGGCGGCATCGTCATGGCCTTGCGGGCCATTTCCGGCACCTACTACGGCTGGAACAGCGCCTCCTATTTCTGCGAGGAGGTCGTCGATCCGGGCCGGACCATCGCGCGCGCCACCTTCTCGGGCATCGCCGTGGTGACGGTGATCTATGTCCTGGCGAACCTGGCCTATCTCAACGTCCTGACGCCGGCCCAAATGGCCGGGTCGAACCTGGTGGCGGCGGATGCGGCCGGTCGGGTGTTCGGCGATGTCGCCGGCCCCATCGTCACGGCCATCTCCCTGGTTTCGCTGGTGACGATCATCAATGCGATGGTGATGGTGTTCCCGCGCGTCCTGTTCGCCATGGCGCGGGAATATCAGGTGTCCGCCCTGACCCGCGTCGCCACCAACGGCACGCCGCGCCTGGCGTTGATCGCGACGGTGCTGGCCGGCGGCCTTCTGGCGACCATCGGCGTCTATGAGACGCTTCTGACGTTCTCGACGTCGCTGCTGGCGCTGATGAGCGTGCTGGTGAACGCCGCCGTCATCGTCATGCGCGTCCGCGAGCCGAATCTGGAGCGGCCGTGGAAGATGCCGCTCTATCCGCTGCCGGCCGTCATCGCCCTCGTGATCAACATGACCCTGTTCTTGGTCTTCGTGGGCGAGGATCCACTGACGGCCGCCAAGGCGTTCGGAACCCTCGCCGTGCTGATCGGCCTCGCCTGGCTGGTGATCCGCCGCAAGCGCGCTGCGGCCTGATCGAAGCCCGTCCGTAAGCCCCCGTTAACCTTGAAGCCGCAAGGCTGCCGCAAAGGTCGGGGACGGTGAAGCCAAGACCGGCGCGCCAGCCGGCCGTCCTTTCGCCGCCCTCGGAGCGTCCCCCATGCATCGTCGCCAAATGATCCTTTCCGGCCTGGCCACAGCCGCCGGCGCCTCGGCCGTCGGCGCCTGCGCCACGGCGCCGGCGCGCGATCCCAACTATCCGATCCGCTCGGATCAGAACGCCCAGGCCTACAGCTTCGACGAGCTGGTCTCGGCGGGTTCGCGCGAACTGGGCATCGCGGCCGAGGTCGTGGGCGGCGCCATCGAACGCGTCTTCGCCGACCAGGGCGACCGCCCGACCGCCTATATCGCGGGCGAAGAGGGCTCCGGCGCCGTGGTCGTCGGCGCGCGTTATGGGCGCGGCGCCCTGCACATGAAGGACCTGTCGGCCTCGCAGGAGGTGTTCTGGCAGGGCGCGTCCGTGGGGTGGGACTGGGGCGGCAACGCCAGCCGGGTCTTCACCCTGGTCTATGGCCTGTACCACCCCGACATGATCTATCGCCGCTATCCGGGCGTCGAGGGTTCGGCCTATCTGGTCGCCGGCATGGGCGTGAACTATCAGCGCGCCGACGGCATCGTCCTGGCCCCCATCCGCACCGGCGTCGGCCTGCGCCTGGGCGCCAATGTCGGCACCATGAGCTACAGCCGTCAGCGGAATCTGCTGCCGTTCTAACCTTCTCTTTCGTCACGACCGATCCCGGCAATATCAACTTTCACGCCGCAGAGTCTGAAATCCCTCAGTCCTTGGGGATCGGATTGGTCCTTGGGTCGGGGCCATTGGTGATGACGCGGTCGCGGTCGCCCAGGTCCTTGATGATCTTGACGTCGGTGAAGCCGGCGGCCTCGAACAGTTCCTTGACCTGCGGGCCCTGGTCCCAGCCGATCTCGACGGCGAAGACGCCGCCGGGCTTCAGGATGCGTTTCACCTCGGGCGCCAGGTCGCGATAGGCCTGCAGGCCGTCGGGGCCGCCGTCCAGGGCCAGGTGCGGGTCGTGGTCGCGGACCTCGGGGTCCAGGGTCGCGATATGGTCGGTGGGGATGTAGGGCGGGTTGGACAGGACCAGGTCGAAGCTGGCGTCGCCGAAGCCCGCCGCCCATTCGGTGCGCAGGAAGACGGCGCGGTCGTTCAGGTCCAGGTTGGCCGCATTCTCCTTGGCCACGGCCAAGGCTTCCGACGAGATGTCGGTGCCGACGCCCTTGGCGGCCGGCCGCTCGGCCAGCAGCGCCAGCAGGATCGCGCCCGAGCCAGTCCCCAGGTCGATGGCCTCGAAGGCCTCGTTCCGGGCAAAGGCCAGCATGGACACGTCCATCAGGGTCTCGGTGTCGGGACGGGGGCTGAGCACGTCGGGGGTGACGTTCAGCATGATCTTCCAGAAGCCCTTCTTGCCGATGATGCGCGACACCGGCTCGCGCCTCAGCCGGCGCTCGACCATGGCCTCATAGGCGCTCAGCTGGTCGTCGGTGATGACGCGATAGGGATCGGTCAGGATGTCCATGCGGCTGGCGCCGGCGGCGGCCTCCAGCAGCAGGCGGGCGTCGATGGCGGGGCTGTCGATGCGGCCGGTCTTCAGCTTGGCCTGGGCGGCCTTCCACGCGGTCAGCAGGGTGTTGGATGCGGTCATGGTCGCTGATTGGCCCGCGCGGGCGCCGATTTCAAGCATTTGCGGAACGGCCGGACAGCTATACCGTTCGCCAGACCATGTCCGACCGCAAGTCCCCCCGCCGCCCGTCCGTTCTGTCCAGCCTCGCCCGCAGCCTGTCGTCGTCGCCGCGTCCGTCGCGTCGGGGGGGCAAAGGCAAGGGCGGGGGCGGCGGCGGGATCTGGCGCTATGTGGCGGCGGCCGTCGGGGGGCTGACGGCCGGGGCGGGCGCGGCCCACCTGCTGTACAGCCAGGGTCACAAGGTGGGGGTCGAGCTGCGTCCCGAACGCCCCGAGCCCCTGCCGCCCAAGCCCCCCACGCCCGAGGACTATGAGGCCAAGGAGCCGGGCCGCGGCCGCATGGCCAGGCGGCCCGAGCACATCCCGCACAGGGGCTGGTCCGACATCGTCTGGCGCACCGGCGGCTCCTATTTCGGGGATCGGGTCGGGTTCCTGGCGGGGGGCGTGACCTTCTTCACCCTGCTGTCGCTGTTCCCCCTGCTGGGTACGTTCGTGACCCTTTACGGCCTGTTCGCCGATCCGTCCGACGCCTGGGGACGGCTGAACGTCCTCTACGCCCTCTTGCCGTCCAGCATCGCCGAGTTCCTGGGCGGCGAGATGCAGCGCCTGGCCCAGAACTCCAACAGCCAGCTGACCTTCACCCTGATCTGGACCCTGGCCCTGTCGCTGTGGACCGCCAACGGGGCGGTCAAGGTGCTGTTCTACGGCCTGAACGTCGCCTACCACGAGATCGAGATGCGCAACCTCGTGCGCTACAACCTGATCTGCATGGGGTTTACGGTCGGGGCCATCTTCGCCGTGCTGCTGACCTCGGTGCTGGTCGTCGGCGTGCCGGTGGTGGTGCGGCTGTTCGGGCTGGAGGAGGAGTGGGGCTATCTGGCGCTGTTGCGCTGGCCGCTGCTGCTGGCGGGCTATATCGCCGCCCTGACCGTCATCTATCGCTTCGGTCCCTGCCGTCAGAGGGCGCGCTGGCGCTGGGTCACGCCGGGGGCGATCTTCGCGGCCGTGCTCAGCCTGACGGTGTCCTTCCTGTTCAGCTGGTATCTGAACAACTTCGTGCGGACCGACAGCTATGGCCCGCTGGCGGCCATGATGGGTTTCCTGCTGTGGACCTGGCTGTCGGTGCAGGTGATCCTGATGGGCGCCGAGCTGAACGCCGAGATCGAGCACCAGACCGCTGTGGACACTACGACCGGCAAGCCGCTGCCGATAGGCGAGCGGGGCGCCAAGGTCGCCGACAGCATCGGCGCCCGACGCGGCAACCCCGCCGCCCTGGCCTTCACCCAGCGCCAGGCCGAGCGGGTGGCGGACCGGTTCCGAAACCGCCAGAACCGCAAGGCCGTGGAGGCCGCCTCTAAAGAATGAAGCGGCTCAGATCGACGTCCTTGGTCAGGGCGTCCATCTTCTCGCGCACGGCGTCGCCGTCGAAGGCCACCGTCTGGCCCGACAGGTCCGAGGCCTTGAAGCTTGTCTCTTCCAGCACCCGTTCCATCACGGTCTGAAGCCGGCGCGCGCCGATGTTCTCGATGGCGCTGTTGGCCGCCACCGCCGCATCGGCCATGGCCTCGACCGCATCGTCCGTAAACGTCAGCGTCACGTCCTCGGTCGCCAGCAGGGCCTGGTTCTGACGGATCAGATTGGCCTCGGGCTCGGTCAGGATGCGTTTGAAGTCATCGCGCGTCAGGGCCTTCAGCTCGACCCGGATCGGCAGCCGTCCCTGAAGCTCGGGCAACAGGT
This sequence comes from Brevundimonas sp., assembly GCF_046295075.1. Taxonomy (GTDB): domain Bacteria; phylum Pseudomonadota; class Alphaproteobacteria; order Caulobacterales; family Caulobacteraceae; genus Brevundimonas. The sequence goes on from NZ_JBKBOC010000016.1 coordinate 55,711, forward strand.
CGCTGGGCTTGGCGACGTGGAAGGCGCCCGAGGCGATGAACAGCACATGGTCGGTCTTCACCGGCCCGTATTTGGTCGAGACCGTGGTCCCCTCGATCAGCGGCAGCAGGTCGCGCTGGACCCCCTCGCGCGATACGTCGGCGCCGGATGCGCCCTGGCGGGCGGCGACCTTGTCGATCTCGTCCAGGAAGACGATGCCCTCGTTCTCGGCCAGCATCAGCGCTTCCTGGGTCAGGCTGTCCTGATCCAGCAGCTTGTCGCTCTCCTCGGCGATCAGGGGCGTGGTCGCGTCGCGGACCATCAGCTTGACGGTCTTGGTGCGCCCGCCGCCCATCTTGCCCAGCATCTCCGACAGGTTCAGCAGGCCGACATTGCCGCCGCCCGGAATGTCCAGGCCCTGGATCGGCGAGGCGGTGTCGGCCAGCGAGATCTCGATCTCCTTGTCGTCCAGCTCTCCGGCCCGCAGCTTCTTACGGAAACTGTCGCGGGTCGCCGGCCCCGCGCCCGGTCCGACCAGGGCGTCCAGGATGCGGTCCTCGGCGGCGGCTTCCGCCTTGGCCCGCACGTCGCCGCGCCTGCGCTCGCGCACCATGATCAGGGCGCTCTCGACCAGGTCGCGCACGATCTGGTCCACGTCGCGGCCGACATAGCCGACCTCGGTGAACTTGGTCGCCTCGACCTTCAAGAAGGGCGAACCGGCCAGCTTGGCCAGGCGCCGCGCGATCTCGGTCTTGCCGACGCCGGTAGGGCCGATCATCAGGATGTTCTTGGGCGTCACCTCGTCACGCAGGTCCGCCGGCACGCGCTTCCTGCGCCAGCGGTTCCTCAACGCCACGGCCACGGCGCGCTTGGCGTCGTTCTGGCCGACGATATAGCGATCCAGTTCGGAGACGATCTCGCGGGGGGTCAGTTCAGTCATGCGGTGCAGATAGGAGACCCCGAACCGTTGCGGGAGAGGGGCGGGGCGTCGCAGCGGGGATTTTGACTGACAGGCTTGTGAGCCTAGCCTGCCTTGCGGCTTTCTGGCCGTTCGCTCCCGGCGTCCGTCTCAGGCTCGGGCACATATTCGAGGATGTCGGCCGGCGCGCAGTCCAGGTAGCGACAGATGGCGTCCAACGTCGCGAACCGCACGCCGCGCACCCTGCCCGACTTGAGTAGGGACAGGTTGGTTTCCGAAATGCCGATGGCGCGGGCGAGGACGTTCGAGCGCACCTTGCGGCGGGCCATGACCACGTCAAGGCGAAGGATGATCGGCATCAGACGAACCGCGATGCATCGTCGTGGACCTCGGCCGCCCACGCCATGACACGCGCCACGACGTACAGGATCAAGCCCAGGCCCAAGGCCTTGACGCTGTCCATTCGCAGCCAGCCGTCATCGTCGAACCCAGTCAGGGTGACCACCACATGGCCGATGGTCGGCGCTACGGCGTAGGCGATCAGCCAAAGGGCGATTGCGGTCATGCAGCGGGCGTTTTCAGAGGTGAGCACGACACCTTCCCCATAGAGCCGAAACAGCCGCCTGAGTTGCCACAGGGCCGCGATGGCCGGCGTCATCATCAGGGTGGCGGAGGTCGCCAGGCCCAGCTTCTGAATGAGCGGCAAGCTGCCAACGGTGATCCAGCCTGGATGCAGCGGCGGCGCCTCTGCTTCGATGAAGATCTGCATGCCGCCGGGCCAGACCTGAAGCCGGGTTCCGCCGTAGGTCAGAACGGCGATAACGGCGACGAGCAGTAGAACGGCGCCGATGCCGAACAGGATGGCGAACAGCCATTCCAGCGGACGGCTCAGGCGTCGGATGCGTCCGAATGCCATCGGTTCGGTCGAGACGGGCGGTGGCAATTCAACGATCAGGGCCATGGCGCGACATTGAAAGACTGCTGATTGACAGGAATATATTTATGTATTTCGATATGTAATCAAACGCAACCAAGGACGTGCCATGCCGCGCCGAATCCTCTCCGTCCTCGCCGGACTAATCGCCCTGGCTATATCCGCTTGCGCGACGCCGACCACGCGCCATCCCGTGATTCCTGCGGAAATGGGCGCGCCTCGGGCGACCTCCGGCATGGAGGCCAGTCTCGCAAGGTCGGGAGTCGTGACGTTCCAGCGCATAGCCTTCGCGCGCTGGACCGGCGGGCGGGGCACATTCATCGACCGCAATGACCCGCGCACGGCCGCCGTGCCCAAGGGCGACGAAGAGGCGACGATCTACGCCTATGTCATCGACCACCCCCGGTTTGGGCGCGTGATGATCGACAGCGGCGTGTCGGACGCGCTCGACAGCCGGTTGAATGGGGTGATGCGACGCGGCGTCCACGACCTTGGTCTTCGGGTCGAGCGAACGACCGCCCAGTGGTCGGTGGGCCAGACGGCGCCCCGCGCGGTCTTCCTCACGCACATGCACTTCGATCACATCGGCGGCTTGATCGACCTGCCTGCCACCACGCCAGTCTATGCCGGGCAGGGCGAAGCGCAGGAACGCAACCGGATAAACCTGGTGCTGGGCAGCCCTGCCGACGCCATTCTCAGTGGGTACGGCCCCTTGCGGGAATGGGCATTCACGCCCGATCCAGACAATGCCTTCGACGGCGTGCTGGACGTGTTCGGCGACGGCTCGGTCTGGGCCATTCGTGTGCCAGGACATTCCGCAGGATCGACCGCCTATCTGATCAACGCCGTCGATGGACCCAAGCTGGTGGTCGGCGATGCGGTCAGCACGCGTCTGGGCTGGGAGGCCGGGATGCCCCAACCCGTTCCCACCGACACGCGGGCCTCCGCCGAGCTGTCGGCGGATCGCCTGAGACGCTTCGCGGCCGCCCATTCCCAGATCGAGGTCTTCCTGGGACATCAGTCGCGCACAGGACAAGCCGAGCCGAACTGATTAGGCAGCGTAGCCGGCACTACGTCGCATAGCAAAAAGGCGCCCTCCGGCGGGAGGGCGCCTTCAAAGCTCTTGTCGATGTCGCCAGTATCAGGCGGCGTTGGCGGCCTTGGTCTTGGCCAGCTTGTCCTGATGGGCCTTCATGCCTGCTGCGATCAGGTCGGCGGCTTCGCCGGCGTCGCCCCAGCCCTGGACCGTGACCGACTTGCCCTTTTCCAGGTCCTTGTAGCGGGTGAAGAAGTGCTCGATCTGCTCGATCAGGATGGCGGGCAGCTGACGATAGCTGGCGATCTCGGTGTAATAGGGGTTCAGCTTGTCGACCGGCACGGCCAGGATCTTCTCGTCGCCGCCGGCCTCGTCCGTCATCTTCAGCACGCCGATGGGGCGCGAGCGGATGACGCAGCCGGGTACGACCGGCGTCGGGTTCAGCACGATCACGTCGCAGGGGTCGCCGTCGTCCGACAGGGTGTGCGGGATGAAGCCGTAGTTGCCCGGATAATACATGGCGGTGTGCAGGAAGCGGTCGACGAACAGGGCGCCCGAGGCCTTGTCCATCTCGTATTTCACCGGCAGGCCGCCCTGCGGGATCTCGATGATGACGTTGATGTCCCAGGGGGCGTTGGGACCGACCGGAATGGCGTCAAGGTTCATGGCGGATCTTTGCTGCGACTGCGAAATTCGAAAAGGCGAGGCGTGATAAGCCTACCAGCCCACAACGGCAAGCGCGACATGCGGCGGACAGGCTTGCGTCGGGCCGCATCATCGCGGACATCTGGGCCATGACCTTGACCGACTGGGCCGCCCTGGCGCTCTTTTTCATCTGCTGGCTGGGATACAGCCCCATACTGGCCTTCATCAGCCGCAAGGGCGGCTCGCTGAACAAGGACATGGAGCATGTCCGCGCGGTGTGGATGCAGTCCATGACCCACCGCGAGATGAAGCTGATCGACAGCCAGTTGATGGGCCATTCGATCAACTCGGCCTCCTTCTTCGCCTCGACCAACCTGCTGCTGATTGCGGCGGTGGGCGGGATATTGTTTGGCGGCGAGAGCGCGCTGCAGGGGTTCGCGGCCGTCGGGGCGGAGAACGTGCCGATCAAGATCCTGGAGGCCAAGCTGGCCCTGGTGCTGGTCTGCCTGGCGCGCGGCTTCCTGGATTTCATCTGGGCGCTGCGCCAGATGAACTACACCCTGGCCCTGATCGGCTCCGCGCCCGAACTGCATTCCAACACCGACCGCAAGGCGTTCAGCGAGGCGGCGGGGCAGTTGCTGAACCCCGCCCTCAGTTCCTTCAGCCAGGGGGTGAGGGGATACTATTTCGCCCTGGCGGCGGCGGCCTGGTTGTTCGGGCCGCTGTGGCTGGCGTTGGGCGTGGCCTCGTCGTTCGGCCTGCTGATCTATCGCCAGGAAGCCTCGCCGGCCGCGCGGGCCATTCGCAATGCGCGGCGGTTGCTGGAACATTGAGGTCGGCTATTTCGCAAATGCGAGATGAGAGGTGGCGCCCGACTTTGGTCTAATACGCGCCATGTTACCGGTTACATGGCCGTATTTGCGTAACACGGCGTGACCGCGAAGGCGCATATCGGCCTTGACCCATTGTGCATCGCAACCTAAGTTGACCTCTGACGCCTCCGGGCGTCTTGCCCTTCCTGGGCGTTTCCTCCCTATAGACTTTAATGCCGCACCTTCGGGTGCGGCTTTTTTTTGATCTGATCAGCGATCAGTCAGGCGGCCCAGGAATCTGCACAGAGGGCGGCGATCACGCGCGACAGGGCCTTTTGCGTCGTGGCGTAGGTCGGGGCGGGTTGAAGCGTCGCCTCGTCCAGATACAGCCGCCGGCTCAACTCGATCTGGATCGCCTCATAGCCGTCGTCGGGCCGGCCCCAGCGCTGGGTGGACCAGCCGCCGGCATAGGGGTGGTTATGCGCCACCCGCCAGCCCAGCCCCTCGAAAAGCTCGCGCAGCCGCCGGCTGAGCCGTGCGCTGCAGGCCGAGCCGTAGCGGTCGCCCAGCACCACCTCGGCCCCGACCGCCCGTGTCGGCATGGAATGCCAGTCGATCAGCACCGCCCGCCCGTGCGTCGCGCGCGTCGTCTCCATCAGTTCGCCCAGCGCCTGATGATAGGGGTGGTGAACCGCAGCGATGCGGCCCTGCGCCTCCGCCAACGGCAGACGACGCGCATAGAGGGGCGTCCCGTCGCCGGCCAGGCGCGGCACGACGCCGTAACCGGCCGCCGTCTTGGCCCCGACCGGCCCATCCAGCCCGTCGATCAGGGCGGGATCCAGTTCGCCAGGGTCGCGGTTCAGATCGACATAGGCCCGGCCGATCCGTCCCTCGATCAGGGTCGCGCCCAGGCGGGGGCCCTCCGCGATCAGCCGCCCGACCAGGGCGTCCTCGGCGCTTTTCAGGCTGGAGAGCGACAGGTCGGGCACGGCGCCCATGTCGTCGGGGTAACGATCCCCCGAATGGGGCGAGGCGAACACCAGCGCGGTCGCCTTGACGCCCGCGGCCGGCGCGGTGATCGAAAAGCTGTCGTCGCCGTCGGTCATGCCCCCGCATAGCGGGTTTCGCTGTGGAAGGAAGTCGGCTGATCGGTGAATTTCATCGGCGGTTTACCGTTGCGCCTCTAGTCTGGTCGCCTGTTTCAAGGATGTTTTTCCAATGGCGCGTATTCTCCTGGCCGAAGACGACGGTTCGTTGCGCGGGTTTCTGACGCGCGCGCTGGAGCGGGCGGGCCATCAGGTCATCGACTGCGAGAACGGCGACGACGCTATCGACGCCCTGGAACACGGCCCCTACGACCTGCTGCTGACCGACATCGTCATGCCGGGTGCGGACGGGATCGAGGTGGCGCGCGTCGCCGCCGCTCGCCAGCCGGGCCTGCGCATTATGTTCATCACCGGTTTCGCCGCCGTGGCCCTGACCGCCGCCCAGGCCACGCCCGACGCCAAGGTCCTGTCAAAACCCGTCCACCTGCGCGACCTGGTCAACGAGGTCGAGCGTATGGTCGCCGCCTGAGCGGCTGATCTGACGGCGGTTTTCGAGAAATCTCTTTCTGGCCGTGAAATCGGCTTGATGAAGCCCGGCCTCGCCGCTATACGACCGCTCTTCCCGCTCCGAACAGCTTTTTCGGAGCCCTACGGCGGATGCGTAGCTCAGCGGGAGAGCACCTCGTTGACATCGAGGGGGTCACAGGTTCAATCCCTGTCGCGTCCACCATTTCCTTCAATAACTTAGTCTTCCGTAGTGTTGGCACGCTGGCCAGAAACTGGCCAGAAATGCCGCATTCTAAAATGCTGACCGCGTCTCGTTCCGCTGGGGGACCTGCTCCGGACAGTCGTCCCGGCAGCCGCTTTTGACTCATGGCGGCGGTTGGAACGATCCGCTTTCGGCACGGATGGTCGCTGCGGTGAGCGTTCTCCCGCCGATTCGGAATCGCCGCCGGCACGGCCGCGCGCGTCTTTAGGACAGAGGGCGTTCCCACTCAAAACGTCTTGCGAAGACGTAGCGAGTAATAGGTGCGCGGATCGACATTGCGGGTTTCGACATAGTCGATCTGCCGGGTCAGGCGGTCGCCGTAGGCGATGCGCGTCTGGTAAAAGTCGTCCCAGATGTTGATTTGGGCGCGCAGCGACAGGGTCGGGGTCGGCTTGTATTCGACCCAACCTACGAAATAGTCGTGGCCGCGCCACGAGAAGCGCAGGTCAGGACCGTAGTTGGTCTCGCCCAGCAGGGGGCTCCAGGCGGCGTTCCACTGCAGGTTCCATGACGTGATGTCCTGGGCGACGACGATGGTCGCATTGGACTTGCGCAGGTCAGAGATCGGGCGGATCTGGCCGGTGGTCGGATCGGTGACCTCGCTGTGGTTCCAGGTGTTGCTGGCGCTGATCCGGCCGCCGTTGAAGCCAAACCTGTCCAGCGGCGCCTCGATGTTCACCACCAACTGGTCCAGCGTGCCGTCGCCGATGTTGCCGGTGGCCGACAGGCCGTCCTCCAACGGGATGACGTCGATCGCGTCGCTGATCTCGTCATGGCGCAGGGTGACGCTCACGACGCCGTCGCCCCAGAAGCGGCTTTCGTAGCCCAGTTCGCTGATCCAGCGCTGTTCGGGCGCCAGGTTGAGGTTGCCGCCCAGGACGTTCTCGTTTTGCAACTGTGCCGAGGCGGCGAAATGGTTGAAGTCCAACTGCCCGACTTCGCGCTCGAACCGGACATGAAACTGGTTGTTCGGGATCGGCGTCCAGGTGGCTACCAGACGCGGCTTGATGAACGACAGGTCCTTCTCCAGATCCGCGTCGCCGGACTGGCTGAGGGTCGACCGCTCCACGCGCAGCCCTCCTTCCACGGAAAGATTGTCGCGCACGCGCCAAGTTCCCTTGCCGAACAGTTCGCCGCGCGTTTCCTCGACCAGGACCGAGGCGGAGGGGAGAGGGACGGGAACGCCGCCGCTGCTGAAGGCCTGTTCGGTCTCCAGCATATTGTAGGCCAGCTCGCCTCCGGCTTCGAAGCTCAGGCTTGGGGAATGTTCGTAGCGTAACAGGCTGCGCAGGATGGTCTCGGCGCTCTCGCTTTCGGTGGAGAAGCGCTGCTCGGGGCTGGCGACGTTGTTCAGCCGGGTCCGCGAGAGGGAGACGGAGTCTTCGGCGTCGAACGTGTGGATGAAACGGGTCTCGGAGGTCAGGCGGCTGTCTATGGACCGGGTGAAGACCGCGCCGAACTCGCCGAAGGCTCCGTCCTCTTCGTAGGTGGTCTCGCGCCGCACGGTGGGCGCCGTCTGCAGGTTCACGTTATTAAAGTCGTTGACGCCATAGCGGGCGGTCAGGTCGATCTTTCCGCCGAGGAACGGGCTCGCATAGTTGACCCGCAAAACGGTCTCGCCGCCCTCCTGGTCCCTGAAATAGGTCTCGTCTCGCAGCAGGTCGCCTGCGCCGCTACGGCGAATCACGGGGCCAATGCCGCTGGAGTCGTTGTCTATGATACCGTCCGAAAGCGTGAAGCCCCAGGCGCGGTCGCCGTTCCTGGCGGAGAACTGCCACGAGCCGCCGTAGGAGTTCTGCCCGCCCTCGTACAGGAGGGCGTCGCTGGTGACGATCGTCTGGCTGCTGGACTGGTCACGGGTGATCACGTTCACGACGACCGGGAAGCCCTGCATGTCGATTCCGGGAGCGCCGCCACGGACCAATTCGATCCGTTCGACCTGAGCGACCAGGATGCGCTCCAGCACGTCGGAGCCGGCGTCGTTCTTGGAGGCCGGGCGCGAACCGTTGATCAGGATATTGCCGACCGAGCCCTGGAAGCCGCGGCTGCCATCGCCGTCGACGACGCTGAATCCCGGGACCCGGCTGACCATGTCCAGGGCCGTGACCGGCTGCTGGCCGGCGAAGAAGTCAGGCGTGAAGACCAGGACGCCCCGCTGGCTGGTCTGGTCCTGTGACGCGATCTGAGCCGCCGTCTGCGGATCAGGCGACGGCGCGGTCTGGGCCAGCGCCGGGGCGCCGAACGCCAGAGACAGCGGGGTCAGGGCGAGCAGTCGGACGGGGTGGATACGCATCGGTGGAGGCCTTTCGAGGTGGCTGGTAATGTCCGAGGCGATAGACGAGACTGGCGGCCTGGGAGCGAGGGCGGGGGCCCGATCTTGAACCGATGATTTTCCGATGAACGACCTGTCAGCGCTGCTTCTCAGGCCGATCGACCTGGTGTCCGAACCGCCGTTCGACCTGGGGTCGGGCATGGTTCATCCCGCCTCTCTGGAGGTGGTCTGGCCGGATGGAGGCTGCAAACTGGAACCTCGCGTGATGCAGGTCCTGGTGGCGCTAAACCGCCGGCGCGGCTCGCCGCTCAGCCGGGAGGATCTGTCCCGGCTTTGCTGGGAGGGACGGGTCGTCGGCGACGACGCCCTGGTCCGATGCATCGTCAAGCTGAGGAAGGTCTTCCAGCGCGATCCCGCCGTGGAGATCGGCAGCATCCCCAAGGTCGGCTACCGTCTGCGACTTCTGCCGGTCGCGGCGGCTGCGGCGTCATCCACGCCTACGCCCACGCCCTTGCTTCGCCCCAGCTGGAGGTCGCCGCGGTGGATCCTGGCGGGCGCCGCCGTTGCTATCGCGGCGCTGGGCGTCGGCGCGTTCGTCGTCATGCAGCCGCCCGGCGCGCTCGCCACGGAAGCCGCGCGCCCTTTGACCTCCGAACCTGGCGTCGAAACCCACCCGGCCCTTTCACCGGACGGGCGCATGATCGCCTACGCCGGCGGCGCCGGCTACGGGACCCAGAGAGACATCTTCCTGCGCGGCGTCGCCGACGGCACGCCGATCCGGCTGACCAACACGCCCGAGGACGAGATGGCGCCTGCCTGGTCGCCGGACGGCCGGAGCATTGCTTTCGTGCGCCGGGTGACGGATGCGCCCTGCGAGATTCTGGTCGCGCCCGTTCCCCAGGGCGAGCCGCGTGTGGTGGGGCGTTGCGCTCTGGAAGCGATGACGCGCCTGGCCTGGACACGGGACGGCGAACTGCTGCTTTCGGACCGGCCGACGCGGAACGCCGTGCGCCGCATCCGGGCCCTGAACCCCGAGACCGGACGGATGCGGGATGTCACCTCGCCGCCTTCCGACAGTCTGGGCGACAGCGACCCGGTTGTCACCCATCGCGGCGATCGGCTGGTCTTCAGGCGGGCCTTCTCCTACGGCGTGGGCGACGTCTACATCGCCAATGTTTCAGGGTCCGGGCAACGGGCGCTCACCAGCGACGGCTGGAAGGCCGTGGGCTACGCCTTCACTGCGGACGATCGGAGCCTTGTGTTCTCCACCCGGCGGGGTGGCGACGCCGGCCTGTGGTCGGTGAATGTCGACCGCCCCGGTGAACCCGTTCGCCTCAGCTCGGGTCTGCTCGATTTCGGCCGCCTGTCCGCCGACGAACACGGCCTGCTGGTGGTCGAAGCCGGCGACTACCGCTCGAACCTGTTCGCCTGGCGGGCCGGCGCCGCTCCCGTGGCCCTGACGGACGGCAACACCAGCGACTGGGACCCGGACCTGTCCTCGATGGGCCAGCTTGTTTTTATCTCGGACCAGACCGGCGAATCGGAGGTCTGGGTCAAACGCGCCGAGGGCGCGCCGACGCGACTGACCGACCTCAAGGCCAGCAATGCGTTCTCGCCCCGCTGGTCGCCGGATGGCCGGAGCATTGCTTTCGTCGCCGCGCGAGACGGCCGCACCGACGTCTATCGGATCAATGCTGACGGTTCCGGCCTTCGCAGGGTTACATCGGATGGCGCGGCGCGCGGCGATCTGGCCTGGGACGGAAACGGCAACCTCGTCGTTCCCACATTCAGGGGCGCTGTATGGCAAGTCGAACGGATCGACCCGCAGGGACGGATCTTGGTGGTTCCGAACACCACAGGGGTGCAGATCATCAAGAGCGCCGGCGCCCGGGGCCTTTACGCCGTGAAAGGGGATGACAACCGGCTCTGGCGTCTGGGAGCCAACGGCGCCCTTCCCGCCTCCCCCCTTATCCGGGTCAGCCATGACACGGTCTGGGCTCCGACAAGCATCGGCGTCTACCATCTGGCGGGTGTCCCCGGCGGTGAAACCGTTCTGCGCCTGACCACCTGGTCCGGCGCAACTCGCGATGTGCAGTCGCTTGGGACGGTTGGTTTGAGGCACAGTTTGGCCGTCTCGCCGACGCAGGACATCGTCGCTGCGAGAGTGGTTCGCGATGAGACGGACCTGCGGGCCATTCGGTTGGCGCGTCGATGAAGCCGAATGGCCGTTTTCCGGCTAGGCGGAATGTTCGCTAATGGCGCAGACCTGCTGTCCAGCCTGTGCGACGGCTCCGAATTTGGCAACGTCGCACAGGCGTCTTTCATTCGCTCCGGGTCAGTGGTGATCCGGAGCGGCTCGCCACCGCGCCGCAAGAACGGGCAGGACGATCAGTGTCAGCAGCGTGGCCGTGGTCAGCCCACCGATGACCACGGTGGCCAACGGCTTTTGCACCTCAGCCCCCGAGCCCGCCGCAAAGGCCATGGGCACAAAGCCTAGCACCGCGACCAGAGCTGTGGTCAGCACGGCGCGCAGGCGGCTGACGGCGCCGTGAAGTGCGGCCTCGGCCGGTGGGTCGCCCTCGGTCAATCGCTCCTTGATGGCCTGCATCAACACCAGGCCGTTCAGCGTCGCCACGCCGGACACGGCGATGAAGCCGACCGCCGCGCTGATCGACAGCGGCATCCCGCGTAACGCCAGCGCCAGAGCGCCGCCGACCAGGGCCAGGGGCACGCCCGCGAAAACCAGGGCGGCGTCCTTCCACGACCGCAGCGCCAGCACGAGCAGCAGGCCGATGGTCAGGAAGACGATGGGCACAATCAACGCCAGGCGGGCCGAGGCGCGCTGCAGGTTTTCGAACTGGCCGCCCCAGTCGATCCAGCCGGACGGCGGCGGTTGGACCTGATCTGCGACCTTGCCTTGAGCCTCGGCGACGAAGCCGCCCAGGTCGCGGCCGCGAACGTTGGCCTGGACGATCATGCGACGCTTGCCGTCGGCGCGGCTGATCTGGTTCGGCCCCTCGGCCACGTCGAAGCGGGCGACCGAGGACAGGGGGACGGTCGGGGCGCCCGCCTGGGCGTTCTCGGGCATGACCGGCAGTTGCTCCATGACGGTCGGATCGGCGCGCAGGGCGTCGTCCAGCCGCACCACCACATCGAACCGCCGGTCGCCCTCGTTGATCTGACCGGCGGCGCGACCAGCGAAGGCTATAGCCAGGGCGTCGGCGGCGTCGGAGGCATGGACGCCCTGCGCCGCCGCCACGGTGCGATCGACGCTGGCGGTGATGGTCGGCTGGCCCGACACCTGTTCGACCCGCACGTCCGCCGCGCCTTCTATGCCATTCAGGACGACCGCGACCTGCTGGGCTGTGCGGTCCATGGCCGCGAAGTCGTCGCCATAGATCATGACCGCCACGTCCGACCGGACCCCGGCGATCAGTTCGTTGAATCGCATCTCTATGGGCTGGGTGAACTCATAATTGTTGCCCAGCAGGGTCGACAGTCGCACCTCCATCTCCGCCACTAGGTCGGCCTTGGCCAGTTGCGGCTCGGGCCAGTCGCGGCGGTCCTTCAGGATGACGAAGGTGTCCGAGATCGACGGCGGCATGGGGTCCGACGCCACCTCGGCGGTGCCGGTGCGGGTAAAGACCCGCTCGACCTGCGGCATGGCCTTCAGCGTGCGCTCGACCTGGAACTGCATCGCCTGGCTCTGTTCCAGCGAGGTCGAGGGCACGCGCAGGGCCTGGACCAGGACGTCGCCCTCATCCAGTTGCGGCACGAACTCACGGCCCAGCGTCAGGAAGACGATCAGGCCGGCGAGAAGCGCGACGCCCGCGCCGGTCATGACCAAGCGAGGTCGGGCGATGGCGCGCTCCAGCAGCGGCTGGTAGCGGGCTTTGGCGGCGCGGGTCAGCCGGGTCTCCTCATGATCCGCCTTGGGCTCCTTGACCAGCAGGGCGGCCATGGCGGGCACGAAGGTGAAGCTGAGAACGAAGGCGGCGGCCAGGGCCAGCATGACAGTGGCGGCCATCGGCCCGAACATCTTGCCCTCCACCCCCTCGAACATCAGCAGGGGCGCATAGACCAGAAGGATGATCGCCTGACCGAAGGCGGCCGGCCGCGCCATCTCGCGCGCCGAGGCGGCGGCGACGGACAGACGTTCGGCGACGGTCAGCGGACGGCCGGCCTCGGTGCGCTTCAGACCCAGACGGCGCAGGGTGTTCTCGATCACCACCACGGCGCCATCGACGATCAGGCCGAAGTCCAGTGCGCCAAGGCTCAGCAGGTTGGCGCTGATGCCGAACCGGTTCATGGCCGAGGCGGCGAACAGAAAGCTGAGCGGAATGACCAGGGCGGTGATGATCGCCGCCCGCACATTGCCGAGTGCGAAGAACAGCACGGCGACGACCAGCAGGGCGCCCAGCAGCAGGTTGTGCTCGACGGTGCGGATGGTCGCCTCGACCAGTTCGGTCCGGTCCAGTTCGGGGCGCAGGCGCACGCCGGGCGGCAGGCTGGGGGTGATCTCCTGAAGGCGGGCGCCGACGCGGCGGGCCACCTCGCGCGAGTTCTCGCCCTGCAGCATCAGGGCCGTCCCGACCACGGTTTCGCGGCCGTCGGCGCTGGCGGAGCCCAGGCGTGGGGCGCGACCGATCTCGACCGTCGCCACGTCCGACACGCGGATCACCTGGCCGCCCCGGTTGAGGATCGGCGTCTGGGCCAGATCGTTCAGGCTTTTCAGACGGGCGTCGGCGCGCACGATATAGGCCTCGCCCGCGCGGTTGACGTAGCCCGCGCCGGCGATGCGATTGGCGTGCTCCAGCGCCTCGACCAGTTGCACTAGGCCGACGCCATAGGCGGCCAGGCGGCTGGGGTCAGGATGGACCGCATATTCCTTCACATAGCCGCCCAGCACGTCCACCCCGGCGACGCCGGGCACGGTCTTCAGCTGGGGCGCGACGATCCAGTCCTGGACGGTGCGCAGATAGGTGGCCTTCTCCTGGTCGGTGACCAGCCGCTCGCCCTCGGGCGTGACATAGACGGCGCCGGGCCGGGCCGCAGGGCCGGTCAACTCCAGGGTCCAGATATAGACCTCGCCCAGGCCGGTCACGACCGGTCCCATCGAGGGCGAGAGACCCTCGGGCAGGTCTGCACGTGCGCCCTGCAGCCTTTCGTTGACCAGGTTGCGGGCGAAATAGATGTCGGTCGCGTCGGTGAAGACGGCGGTGATCTGCGAGAAACCATGGCGCGACAGGGACCGCGTCTCCGTCAGGCCGGGCAGGCCCGCCAGCGCGGTCTCCAGCGGGAAGGTGACCTGGCTTTCGACCTCCTCCGGTCCCAGCGCCGGCGCGACGGTGGTGATCTGCACCTGTCGATTGGTGATGTCGGGCACGGCGTCGATGGGCAGGTGCAGCAGTTCGCGCCCGCCCAGGATGGCCAGCACCACGGCCAGTCCGACGACCAACCAACGGAAACGCACGGAGGCGTCGATGATCCGGTTCAGCATGATCAGTGTCCGTGCTCGGCTTCGCCCTTGGCCAGTTCGGCCTTGAGCAGGAAGGCGCCGACGCCGGCGATACGCTCGGCGCCGGTCAGCCCGGACACGATCTCGATCCGACCGTCGGATGTTCGCCCGGTCACGACCGGCCGCGCGCGGAACCCGCCGCCTTCCTGAACGAAGACGGACGGCGCGCCCTCTAGGGTCTGCACCGCGTCCAGCGGCACGACAGGCGTTCCTGTCCCGACGCCGGCCGAGATGCGAGCCGAGACGACGGATCCCGCGGGGGGGACATCGCCGGACGGACGGGCGCGAACGATGACGACGCCGCTCGCATTGGCCGGCGCGATGGCGATGACGAGGCCCGACACGACGCGCGACCCGGCGACAGTGCTTTCCAGCGTATCGCCGACCTTCAGGATCGCGGCCGCCGCAGGCGGGGCCTCGAACATCAGTTCGACACGGCCGGCGTCGGCGACGGCGGCGACTTGCAGCGCCTCCTCGTGCAGCACCTGGCCGGGCGCCGCGCTCAGGCGGGTGACGACGCCGGCGATGGGGCTACGCACCACCGTCAGCCCATCCGGCCCTGGCGCGCCGAATGCGCCGACGCGAGCGCGGGCGGCGCGATGCTCGGCTTCTGCGCGGCGGGTATCGGCGGCGGTGACGTCCAGCCGGGCCTGCGAGACCCAGCCCTGTTCGAACAGGGTGCGGTCGCGACGTTCGGCGGCCCGGGCCGCCTCGACCGTCGCGCCGGCCGCGTCCGCGTCGGCGCGGGAGGCGGCGCCGTCCGGGCTGCGCACGGTGATCAGCGGCGAGCCGGCCGCCACGCGATCGCCCAGGCCGACATGGACCCGCACAACAGACCCGCCCAACGGGGCGTCGACGGCGGCTTCCGCGCCGGGCGCAAAGGCGACTCGACCCGGCAGCTTCAGTTCTGCTCCGCCGCCACGCTGCACGGTAATGACGGAGACGCCGGCCTGCGCCGCCTCCTGGGGCGTCAGGGCGACGAAGGCCTCTTCGCCGGCTTCTTCGGCGTGGCCCGCTTCGGCATGGTCGGCCTCGGTCGGGGGACGGTCCAGAATGCGGGCGGCGCCGAAGCCCGCAGCCAGGGCGATGACGACGGCGGCGCCGGTCATCAGCCAGTGTTTCTTCAAGGTCATGATCGATCCTCGCCCGGCGCACGGCCGGGCCCAGAGTTCAGGACGCGCGGCGTCTCCGCCACGCGCAGGGCTCAGGAAGGGCCGGACGCGAGGTCCGGCCGAAGATCAGGTTCTGGGAGGCCGCTCGGGACCTTCAGGCCGCCCAAGCGGAGAGGCGACGCTGTCGCTCCAGGCTTGAGGCTGGCCAAAGAGCGCGACGAAACGCGGCGTCGCGACATCGTTGGACACGGCGGAATGCGGCGCATGGCAACAGCCGTTGGCGCACGCGGGGCCGCAATCGGGGCACTGGACGTCGCCAGCGGACGCTGCCTCGGCGACCTGTATGTTGGCCGGCGACTCCGCAGCGCAGGCGTGGCTTTCGGAAGCGGGCATGGCGAAGACCAGCGTCAGCAGCAGGGTGCTGACGAAGCCAAATCGACGGACCATTTCTCGCAGAGGCCTCAGCATTGAAGGGGCTCTTATCACCAATGGTCAGCGAAGTCGTCGCTGCAAAAGGCGGCTCTTCACCAAGCCGCAGGAAGAAGTGAGGGGCTGTAGTCGTGGACATGGGCGAGCTGCAGCGCAGTCCACAGCTCCCTGGACGGGACCTTCTTCCGAGCCGTCCTCACCTACGAACCCGACGCTGACAGCATCAGGCCTCGCCTGAAACGGACCAATTGGTTTGTTTATTCTATGCCGAAGATTGGAGATCTGGTCTATTAATGCATTGACATGTTGGTCTATTCCGCGCGACGGTCCGGTAACAAAAATGAGGCTCTGGGAGGCCCGGGATGAAGCGTTCGTTCGTGACGAGTGGATCCGCATGTCTGGTGCGTGGCGGAAAATACATAATGCTGGGGGGCGTCTCGGCCCTGTCGCTTGCCGGCGCCGCCATGGCGCAGGACGCTGGCGCAGGCGCCACGTCCGTCGATGAGGTTGTTGTCACCGGGACGCGACGTACCGTTCAGACCTCTATCGAGACCAAGCGTGGATCGGCAACCATCGTGGACGCCCTGACGGCGGACGAAATTGGCGACCTGCCGGCCCTGTCGGTCGGTGAAGCCATCGAGACCATCACCGGCGCGGCGTCCCACCGCGAAAAGGGCGGTGCGTCGGAGGTGTCGATCCGCGGCCTGGGGCCCTTCCTTGGAGCCTCGACCTTCAATGGTCGTGAAGCGACGAACGGCAGCGGGGACCGCTCGGTCAACTTCAACCAATTTCCGTCCGAGCTGATCAATCAGATCAAGGTGTACAAGACCCAGCAGGCCGACTTGGTGGAGGGCGGTGTCTCCGGTCTCGTGGAGCTGGGCACGCTGCGGCCGCTGGATTTCAACCGCAGGCGCATCCAGGTCGAAGGCAAGCTGAACTTTAATCCCTATGATGACCGGCTATTGCAGCCCAATGGTCCCGGCTATCGGGGGACGATCAGCTATGTCGATCAATTCGATGCAGGATCGCTCGGACGGATCGGTTTGTCGCTGGGTTTCCAGCGCAATGACGTTACGAACCCGGAGGAAGTCTATAACGCCAGCAGCACCTGGTACGCCTGTAATGACGCCCAGACTGCGGCTGGAAACTGCGCCGAAGTGAACCGCGGCCAAGCGGCGGCGGGGACGCCTTTCTATCTTGTGCCTGGGAGCTACATCTTCCGCCAGATCCAGGAGGATGACACCCGCGACGCCTGGTTCGGCGCCCTGCAGTGGCGTCCGAACGATCGACTGAACATCAACCTCGACTACCAGTACTCGGATCGATCCTATAACGAGCGACGCTCGGAGTTGGGAATTTCCGAGGCCCGTTACGGCCTGACCAATCGGGTGGTGAACGCGGACCACGTCCTGGAGGCGGTGAGCGGCAACAGCTCGATCGAAGTCAATTCGACCTTCAAGAACCGCTCGGAGACCTATGAAGGGGCGGGGCTCAACATCGAGTACGATGTCACCGACGCCCTGACGATCAAGGCGGACGTCTCTTGGTCGCATACGCTTCGAAACGAGACGGATCGCAACGTCCGCCTCAGATCCGATCCGCTGGATATCTACGGCAACCGAACGGCCCTGAACAATCAGCGTGTGCCCTACACCATGGATCTGCGTAACGGATCCGTGCCGACTTTCACCATCGATCCGCGGTTCGACATCAACAACCACGATCTCTTCAGCGACGACGCGCGCATCCGGCGCGACCAGAGTCAGAGGGACCATGAGATCATGGCGGCGCGCTTCGACGCCACCTATCGGCCGACCGGCGGGCTGTTCACCGCCTTCGACGCCGGCGTCCGCTACTCCGAGATGACCTTCACCGACTTCGACAACCGCGTGGAGTTCACCCAGGATGACCGCGCGGTCGACCGGGCTGCGAACCTGGCCTGCCGCCGCGCCTTCCCGCAGCGCGACTTCCTGAAGATTTCCGAGTCCAACAGCATCAACAGCTGGGCCTCGTTCGACGCGGTCTGCCTGTTCGAGGCCTATGCGGGCACGCCCGACACGGGCTTGCCGCTCGACATCCGCGCGGTGGAGAACCGTGACGTCGCCGAGGACGTCCTGGCCGCCTACGGCATGGCCAGTTTCGAAACCTCGCTGGGCGCCTTGCCTGTCCGCGGCAATCTCGGGGTCCGCGTCGTCGACACCCAGGTGACGTCCAAGGGCCTGCGCGCCGACCTGGATGTCGTCAACAATCCGGACGGAACGATCAGTCTCGTCCCCACCGGTGCATTCGACGAGGTGGTCATCGAGGCCGGCACGACGCGCTGGCTGCCGAGCCTCAACCTGACCTTCGAACTCAAGGAGGATCTGCTGCTGCGCGCAGGGGTCTTCCGCGCCATGTCGCGGCCCGCGCCAAGCGCCCTGGGCGCGGGACGGATCATCACCGTGGACACGGGGACGGACTACGCCAGCGTCGAGGACGCGGTGCGCAACATCACCGCCAACGGCAGCCCGCGTCTTGAGCCGCTGATGTCTTGGAACGCCGACCTGTCGCTGGAATATTACGCCAACAAGGACTCGCTCTACAGCCTGGCGGTCTACGCCAAACAGTTCACCGGCGGCTTCCAGCCGGTCGCCTATGACGAGAGCTTCACGATCGACGGTCAGACCGTCGTCGTTCCCGTGACCCAGACGGAAAACAGCGACGACGAAAGCACGCTATTGGGCTTCGAAATCACCGCCGCTCACAGGTTCTCGAACCTGCCCGCGCCGTTCGACGGCCTGGGAACCAAGATCAGCTACAGCTACGCCGATCTCGATTTCGAAAATCAGGATGTCCGTTTGGGCGACATCGTCGATGCCGCCACGGGTGAAGTCACCGAGGGGATTATTCCTCCGGCAGGTCTGTCCGGCATGTCCAAGCATGTGTTGTCTGCGCAGCTCTACTACCAGATCGGCAAGCTCGATCTGCAGGCCATCTACAAATACAGGTCCGACTATTATCAGGATTTCGTGGGTGGAAACGCGCAGCTTCGCTATGTCCACGGCGTCGGCACGACCGACCTTCGCGCCAGCTACGCCATCAACCGCAACGCTCGCGTCCAGGTCGAGGCGGTCAATATCACCGACGAGCCGCGGATCGAGGACATGCCGGTCTGGGGCAGCACGCGCGGCTACTACGCCTACGGCGCGAAATACTATGCCAGCCTGCGTTATCGCTTCTGATCATGGGGGCGTCGGACCGATTGGCCCGACGCCCTGGTTCGGCTAAGCTGGGGTCATGAGGCAGACCCGTCTATTCCATTCCGTGGCCGAACAGATCGTCCAGTTGATCGCGACCGAAGGTCTCGGTCCAGGCGCAAAGCTGCCGGGCGAGCGTGAACTGGCCGATCGCTTCGGCGTCAGCAGGGTCACTGTGCGCGAGGCCGAGTTGGCCCTACAGGCTCAGGGCAAGCTCTCGATCAAGACCGGTTCGGGCGTCTTCGTCTGTGCGGACCGAAGCCGTCCCGAGGGATTGCCGACGGTGAGCGCCTTCGAGGTGACGGAGGCCCGCTCGCTGTTCGAGTCCGAAGCCGCAGCACTGGCGGCGGCGGTCATCCAGGACGAGGCCTTGGCGCGTCTCGACTATCTCGTCCAGGCTATGGACGGCAGCAATCCGGATCTGGATCCCGACACGGCGGATCGCGAATTCCATCATGTTATCGCCGCGTCGGCCAACAACGCCGCCGTGCTCCACACCATCGAAAACCTCTGGCGGATGAGGACCGAACAGCCTCACGTAATGGCGGCGCACAAGGCGGTCTGCGAGATCGACGATTCCTCGCGGGTCGCCGAACATACCGCCATTCTCGACGCCCTGAAGGCCCACGACAGCGCAGGGGCCCGACGCGCCATGCGCAACCACTTCAACCGGCTGCTCTCGGTCATGCTGGACGCCAGCGCGGCCTCGGCGATGCAGGAACTGGAACGGCAGATGGCCGCCAGCCGCGAACGGTTCATGATCAGCACGCGAGGCTGATTGTGATGGACCAATTGGTCTGAAAATAATCACAAAGTACTGAACCAAATGGTTGGACTTCTCGGGGTTCACTGGTAGCGTCTTCCTCGACCGGAAAGGTCTGAAGGAGTTCGGCGGTACAAGCCGGACCGTGGGAGACGACCATGTTGGCAAGGCTGGCGGCGACTGCCGTCCTGTTCTGGTCCGGCGCCGCGGCGGCGGAGACCTCGACCCTGGTGAAGACGCCGGCGGAATATCAGCGCGCGGTTCGAGCCGCCCAGCCGGGCGACACCATCCGTCTCGCAGACGGCGAGTGGCGCGACTTTCAAATTCTGTTCGAGGGCGAAGGGCGGCCGGATCGCCCCATCACCCTCACGGCGCAGACGCCGGGGCGGGTGATCCTGTCCGGCCAGTCCAATCTGCGCCTGTCCGGCCGCCAACTCGTCGTTTCCAATCTGGTGTTTCGCGACGGCTGGTCGCCGACCGGGGAGGTCGTCTCCTTCAGGCGGTCGCGCGACCGCAGGGCGATCGAAAGCCGGGTGACCGGCGTGGTGATCGACGGCTTCAACAAGCCGGATCGCGCCGCCTCCGACAACTGGGTGGCGATGTACGGCCAGGATAATCGCTTCGATCACAACCATCTTGTCGGCAAGACCAACCTCGGCACGACCCTGGTGGTGGTCCGCGACGCGACGCAGGGGCTCGAAAACCGCCACCGCATCGACCACAACTATTTCGGCCCGCGGCCCAACCTCGGCTCAAACGGCGGCGAGACCCTTCGGGTAGGGACCAGCGCGGATTCGCTATCGGCATCTCGCACACTCGTGGAGGACAACTGGTTCGAGGGTTGCGACGGCGAGGTCGAGATCGTCTCCAACAAGTCCGGCGGCAATATCTATCGCGGCAATGTCTTCTTCCACTCGCGCGGCGCGCTGGTTCTGCGTCACGGCGACGGCAATCTGATCGAAAACAATGTCTTCATCGGCGGGGGCAAACCCCACACCGGCGGTGTGCGCATCATCAATCGCGACCAGACGGTGCGGAACAACTATATGCAAGGCCTGGCCGGAGACGGTTTCGCTGCGGCACTGAGCGTCATGTACGGCGTGCCGGAGTCTCCGATCAATCGCTACCACCCCGTGGTCGGGGCGGTGATCGAGAACAATACCTTGATCGATGTACGCAGCGTCCTCCTCGGCGTCGGCATGGATGAAGAACGGTCCGCCGCGCCGCGCCAGACGCGTTTTGCCGACAATCTCATCGTCGCGACCGCCGAGGGCGCGGACCCCGTGCGAGGCCAGGGCGATCTGTCGGGTTTCGCCTTCTCGGGCAATATCCAGAGCCCGACGGCCTCGGCGACTTTGGCCGACGGCGTGACGGGACGGCAGGTGCGTCTTGTCTCCGGCCCTACCGGCCTGATGCTGCCGGAAGAGACCGTCGGCGTCGGAGCGGACGTCAGTCTCCGTCCGATCTCCAGGACCGAAGTCGGCGTGAGTTGGTACCCGAAGGACGCAGCGACGGTTCGGCTGGACAGCGGAAACGCCGTCCCAGTGCGGCCGGGGGAGGGGACGCTGGCTGTCGCGGCTGAGGCTGCGGCGCCCGGTGACCGACTGGAGCTTGCAGCGGGCCGGTACGAGGTCGATCGGACCCTCAGCCTGGACGCGCCGTTGACGGTTCAGGGGCCAGCCGACGGTGTGGCCGAAATCACCTTCTCCCGCCCTGCCCTATTCCAGATCGAGGCCGGGGGCTCGTTGAGGTTGTCGCGGGTGTCGGTGTCTGGCCGGAGCGCGCCGGACGAGATCGGCAACGCCCTGATCCGCGTGCGGCCGGGATCGAACGCCGCCAACTATGAGCTGATCCTGGAAGACAGCCGTATCGAAGGGCTGACCGTCAATCGGGGGTTCGATGTGATCTCGACCGGCAAGGGCAGCATGGCCGCCCTGATCGCGCTGCTGCGAATGACGATTTCCGACGTCTCCGGCGCCGTCGTCTCGGCGGCCGCTGAGACCGACGACAAGGGCGCCTATAACGCCGAGCGGGTCGAAATCGAGGGCGGCGTGTTCCGGCAGGTCGGCGGCGGCGTCGTCGATCTCTATCGCGGCGGAACCGACGAAAGCACCTTCGGCCCGACGCTCAAGGTGTCCGGCGCCCTGTTCGACCATGTGGGGTCGCCAGAGATTCCCGCTGTTCTGATGCGGGGCGTCCAGCACGCCGAACTGCGTGACAATCGCCTGATCGACAGCGGTCCCGTCCGTTTCACCCATACGGTCGGCGATCCCGTCCTTCTGGTTTCAAACAACCAGTTTGTGCGCACGCCTGACCTCCAATCCGACCTTGCTGCGGAGACCGCCCGATGATTCCTGGCCGCTCACTCGCCTTCATCCTGACTGTCGGCGTCGGCGTCGGCGCGATTGCGTCTGCTGCCCTGGCGCAGGCTCCGACGACCGTCGTCCTGTCCGGCGCCGTCCAGACCGCGTCTGCCGACGACGCAGGCCCCGTGCTCGTTTCGCCGTCCGATTGGCGGACCATGGCCGAGACCGGCGCGCGCTATCCGCTGTTCGCCGCAGAACAAGCGCGCGTCGAACGCGCCGTCCGCGCCGCCATGGCGCGACCGATCAATGTGCCGATCCCCAAGGACCCTGGCGGGGGCTTCACTCACGAACAACACAAGCGAAACTATCAGGCCATCTACAACGCCGGCGCCCTCTACCGCCTGACCGGCGACAAGGCCTATGCAGACCATGCGCGGGACGTCCTGCTGGAATACGCCAAGCTCTATCCGACGCTCGGCGCCCACCCGGCGGGGCGGGGCCAGATCCCCGGTCGGCTGTTCTGGCAGACGCTGAACGACTCCGTCTGGCTGGTCTATGCAAGCCAGGGATACGACGCCATTCGCGACACCCTGTCGGCCGAAGATCGCAAGACCATCGACGACGACGTCTTCCGACGCATGGCGCGCTTCCTGTCGGACGAGACGCCGCTGAACTTCGACCGTATCCACAACCATGCGACCTGGGCGGTCGCCGGTGTGGGCATGACGGGCTACGTTCTGCGGGACACGGACCTGACGGAAAAGGCGCTGACCGGTCTGGCGAAGACCGGGGAGGCGGGCTTCCTGCGTCAGATCGACCAGCTGTTTTCGCCTGACGGCTACTACGAAGAAGGGCCCTATTATCAGCGCTACGCCATGGCGCCCTTCATCATCTTCGCGCGCGCCGTCGATCAGAACGAACCCGAACGCGGCATCTTCCGTCACCGGGACGGCGTGCTTCTGAAGGCGGTCGATACGCTGATACAATCCAGCTACGCCGGCTATTTCATACCGATCAACGACGCCATTCTCGACAAGGGCCTGGACACCGAGGAACTCGTTGCGGGGGTCGCGGTCGCCTATGCGCGCACCGGAGAGCCGGGTCTTCTTTCGATCGCCGAGGCGCAGGGGCGCACCCTGCTGTCGCCGGACGGGTTGAAGGTCGCTCAGGGGCTGGCCGAGGGCGCGCCGGAGCCCTTCGCCTTCAGATCGGTCATGCTGCGGGACGGCCCGGATGGCGAAAGCGGTGGACTGGGCATCCTGCGATCCGGCGGTCCGGACGGGCAGGCGCTGGTGTTCAAGGCCACGGCCCAGGGCATGGGCCATGGCCATTTCGACAAGCTGAACTGGCTCTTCTACGACAACGGCCGGACGGTGGTGTCCGACTATGGCGCAGCGCGCTTCCTGAACATCGAAGCCAAGGCGGGTGGCATCTATCTGCCCGAGAACACTTCCTGGGCCAAACAGACCGTCGCCCACAACACCCTGGTGGTGAACGAGGCCAGCCATTTCGGCGGCGACTGGCGCGTCGGCGAGGCGCGGCCGCCTGAGCGGCTGGTGTTCGATACGGACGAAGACACCCAGATCGTGTCGGCGCGGCAGACGGGCGCTTACGAAGGCGTTGTCTTCACCCGCACCCAGGCTCTCGTGCGTCATCCTGAACTCGGTCGGCCGGTGGTCGTCGATCTGCTGCGTGTCAGCGGCGACCGGCCCGCGCGGTACGACCTGCCGCTACACTATAACGGTCACATCATGACGGTCGGTTTCGACGCGCAACGCGCTCTGGCCGCCCGTCCGATTCTCGGCGCCGCCAATGGCTATCAGCATCTCTGGGTCGACGCGTCGTCCGAGCCAACGACGGAGGCGCGCAGCCTTACCTGGCTTCTGGACGGACGGTTCTACACCTACCGGTTCGCGGCCGACGCCCCGTCACGCGCCATTCTGGCCGAGAGCGGAGCCAATGACCCGGACTTCAACCTGCGGCGCGAACCGTCCCTGATCCAGCGCGTGGATGGTCAGAAGGATGTCAGCTTCGTCGGCGTCCTGGAGCCGCACGGACTCTACGACGGAACGGCCGAAACCGTCACCGGGGCGGCCAGCGGCGTGCAGTCGATCCGACAGGTCCGTGGCGACGAAGCGACCGTGGTCGTGCTGACCCTGCCGTCGGGCAAGCGGCTCGTGCTCGGCATCGCCGACGATCCGGCGGAGGGGCGTTCGCACACGGTTTCGGCCGATGGTCAGACCTACCAGTGGACCGGCGCCTGGGCGCGCCTGGATCGATAGAGGCCGGCGCATCGCGACCGACCCGAGACATGGGCCCGAGACATGGGAGTGAGGACTATGCAGAAACCATCCGCCATCCGGTGGGCCATCATCGCCCTGATCGCAGTGGCGACGGTGATCAACTACATCGACCGCAATGCGCTCGCGGTGATGTGGCCGGAGATCGCCGGCGAGATCGGTGCGACCAAGGAGGACTACGCCCTTCTCGTCACCATCTTCATGCTCTTCTACGCGGCGGGACAGTTCGCTTTTGGCCGGCTGTTCGATCGGATCGGCACCCGACTGGGGTTCGCCTGGTCGATCGGCGTCTGGTCGATCTCCATCGCCCTGCATTCGGTGGCCGGCTCCATTGCGGCATTCAGCGTCTTCCGCGCCATGCTGGGGATCAGCGAGGCCGGCGCCT
>NZ_JBKBOC010000017.1:0-74598 GCF_046295075.1 Brevundimonas sp.
AGGAATTGTCGATCAGCACGATCTTCAGCGGGATGCCGTAACGCTTCAGCGTCGCCAGCTCCTGGATGTTCATCATGAAGCCGCCGTCGCCGGCGATGGTGACGACGGTCGCCGACGGATCGGCCAGCTTGGCGCCGATGCCGGCAGGCAGGCCGAAACCCATGGCCCCCAGTCCGCCCGAGGTGATGTGGGCCTCGGGCCGGGAGAAGCGGCAGTGCATGGCCGCCCACATCTGATGCTGGCCCACGTCGCAGGCGGCGACGAAATCATCGCCCGCCGCTTCAGACACTTCCTTCAGCAGGGCCGGGGCATAGACCCCCTCGCCCGGCGCGTCATAGCGATAGGCGTGGGTCGCGGCGGCCTGGGCGCAGTCTTCGGCCCAGGGCTGGATGTCCAGGGCCGGGCCGCCGGCCATGCGCGCCGTCAGGGCCTCGACCCCGTCCTTCAGTTCGCCGACGACGGCGACGTTGGCCGCCCGCAGCTTGCCGACTTCCGAGGCGTCGATGTCGAAATGGACGATCCGGGCATTGGGCGCGAACTCGGCCAGCTTGCCGGTGGCGCGGTCGTCGAACCGGGCGCCGACGACGATCAGCAGATCGCTGTCCTGCACCGCATGGTTGGCGGCGCGCGTCCCGTGCATGCCCAGCATGCCCAGCATGCCCGGCGCGTCGGTCGGGATGGTGCCCAGGGCGTTCAGGGTCGAGACCTGGGGGATGCCGGTCGCCGCGACGAAGGCGCGCAGGGCCTCGGTCGCGCGGCCGATCTTTACCCCGCCGCCGATATAGACCAGCGGCTTCTTCGCGGCCCGGATCGCGGCCTCGGCGGCGGCGATCGCGTCGTGGTCGATGCGCGGCGTGTCGTTGGGGATGTGGAAGCCGTAGTCGTCGCTGGTCGTGGCGAACTGCACGTCCTTGGGCAGATCGACCAGGACGGGACCGGGGCGCCCCGAGGCGGCGATATGGAAGGCCTCCTCGATGGCGGCCGGAACATCGGCGGCGGACCGGACCAGGATCGAGTGTTTCACGATCGGCAGAGTGACGCCCAGGATGTCGATCTCCTGGAAGGCGTCGGTGCCCATCAAACCCTGGGCGACATTGCCGGTGATGCAGACGATGGGCACGGAATCCATCAGCGCATTGGCGATGCCGGTGATCAGATTGGTGGCGCCGGGGCCGGAGGTGGCGATGCAGACCCCGACCTTGCCGCTCTTGCGCGCATAGGCGTCGGCGGCGAAGGCCGCGCCCTGCTCGTGGCGGACCAGGATATGCTTCAGCTTGGATCCGGCCAGGGCGTCATAGACCGGCATGATGGCGCCGCCCGGATAACCGAACACCACCTCCACGCCCAGCCGCTCCAGGGTGGAGACCAGCAGGCGCGCCCCCGATTGCGGGGCGGCCTCGGCTGAGGATTTGAAGGCGGCGGCGGTCATCAGGATCATCCGGTCTTTCGCTCGCGGCTCAGGCCGCTTCGGACTTGGGCGTGTTCAGCCAGGCCATCCGCTCGCGCAGACGGGCGCCGACCTGTTCGATCTGGCTTTCGCGGTCCGCCTTCAGCCAGGCTTCGTACTGCGGCTTGCCGGCCTCGTTCTCGGCGATCCAGTTGCGCGCGAAAGTGCCGTCCTGGATCTCGTCCAGGATGGTCTTCATGCGGGCCTTGGTCTCTTCGTTGACGACGCGCGGGCCGCTGGCGACGGCGCCGTACTTGGCCGTCTCCGAGATGAAGTGGTGCATCTTCGAGATGCCGCCTTCGTAGAACAGGTCCACGATCAGCTTCAGCTCGTGCAGGCATTCGAAATAGGCGATCTCGGGCTGGTAGCCGGCCTCGACCAGGGTGTTGAAGCCCTGCATCACCAGTTCCTTGGCGCCGCCGCACAGGACGGCCTGTTCGCCGAACAGATCGGTCTCGGTCTCTTCGCGGAAGGTGGTTTCCAGCAGGCCGCCGGTCGCGCCGCCGTTGCCCTTGGCATAGCCCATGGCCCGGTCGCGGGCCTTGCCGGTGACGTCCTTCTCGATGGCGAACAGGCTGGGCACGCCGCGCCCGCGCTGGAACTCGCGACGAACCAGATCGCCCGGCCCCTTCGGCGCGACCAGGATGACGTCCATATCGGCCCGGGGGGTGATGCGCTCGTAGATGATCGAGAAGCCGTGGGCGAACAGCAGGGCCGAGCCCTCCTTGGCGTTGGGCTCGATGATGTCGCGATAGACGTCGCCCTGGACCATGTCCGGGGTCAGGATGGCGATGATATCCGCGCCCTTGACGGCCTCGGCCGGCTCGGCGGTCGGCACGCCGTCTTCGGTGGCGTGTTTCCAGCCCGTGCCGCCGTGACGGACGCCGGCGACCACGTCATGGCCGCTGTCCTTCAGGTTCTGGGCGTGGGCGCGGCCTTGCGAGCCATAGCCGATGATGGCGATACGCTGACCGGCGATGGCGCCGGGGCGGATGTCGTCGTTGGTGTAGATGGTGATGGCCATGGGTCAGGCGTCCTGAGCAGTGGTTGTCTTGTGAGACGCCGGAACTTGAGCCGGCGGCGGGTTGGGGATGGTGACGGCGCCCTGGGCTGCAGAGGCGACCGAGGCGCGGTATTTGGCGAAGACACCTCGCGCCG
This sequence comes from Brevundimonas sp., assembly GCF_046295075.1. Lineage (GTDB taxonomy): Bacteria > Pseudomonadota > Alphaproteobacteria > Caulobacterales > Caulobacteraceae > Brevundimonas. The sequence continues at coordinate 2,606 of NZ_JBKBOC010000017.1, forward strand.
GGCGGACTACGTGGGGCGTAAAGCCCGCCCGGCGCGTCGCCAGATCGACATTGACGTCGATCCGACGGTTGGTGACGTCGATGGTGATGCGGTCACCATCGCGAATGAGAGCGATCGGCCCGCCGACGGCGGCCTCCGGCGAGACGTGGCCGGCGACGAAGCCGTAGCTGGCGCCCGAGAAACGGCCGTCCGTCAGCAGGGCGACATTGTCGATCTTGCGACCCTTCAGGGCGGCGGTGACCTGCAGCATCTCGCGCATGCCGGGGCCGCCCTTGGGTCCTTCGTAGCGGATGATGATGACGTCGCCTTCGCCGACCGAACCGTCCTGAACGGCATGGAAGGCGTCTTCCTCGCTGTCGAAGACGCAGGCCGGCCCTTCGAACGTGTCGACCTTGTGGCCGGTCAGCTTGATGACCGCGCCTTCGGGGGCGACGTCGCCATAGATGACGGCGTAGCTGCCGCGCGCCATGACGGGCGCGTCAAAGCTGGTCACCACCACCTGGCCCGGGGTTTCCTCGGCCTCGCCCGCCTCGGTGAACAGGCTGCGGCCGCTGACGGTCGGGGTGTTCACGATCTTGCCGGCCTCGGCCATCCGTTGCGTGACCAGGCGGGTGCCGCCGGCGGCGAACAGGTGCGAGGCCAGGAAGCGACCGCCCGGCTTCAGGTCGCAGATGACCGGCGCCTCGACACAGGCCTGGTGGCAGTCCTCAACGCCGAAATCGACCCCGGCTTCCGCCGCGATGGCCGTCAGGTGCATGACCGCATTGGTCGATCCGCCCGAGGCTGAGACGGCGACGGCGGCGTTCTTCAGGCTGGCGCGGGTGATGTATTTACGCGCCGTGTCGCCGGCGAAGACCCGCTCGACGATCAGCCGGCCGCAGCGCAGCCCTTCGGCCGCCTTGTTCGGATCGACCGCCGGCACGTCATTGGCGCCCATGGGCGAGATGCCCATGACCGACAGGGCCATGGCCATGGTGTTGGCCGTGAACTGACCGCCGCAGGCGCCGGCGCCGGGGCAGACGGCTTGCTCGACCGCCTTCAAGCCCGCGTCGTCCAGCGCGCCGGCCGAATGGGCGCCGATGGCCTCGAACACCTCCTGGACCGAGACCTCCTTGGTCCCGATCACGCCGGGCATGATGGTGCCGCCGTAATAGACCAGGCCAGGGATATCCATCCGCGCCAGGGCCATGGCCGCCGCCGGGATCGTCTTGTCGCAGCCGACGATGCAGACCACGCCGTCCAGCTGGTGGCCTTCGATGGCCAGTTCGATGGAGTCGGCGACGACCTCGCGGCTGATCAGCGAGGCCTTCATGCCCGCCGTGCCCATCGAGATGCCGTCGGTGACGACGATGGTGTTGAAATCGACCGGATAGCCGCCCGCCGCGATGATGCCGGCGCGCACATCCTTGGCCAGCCGGTCCAGGTGCATGTTGCACGGCGTGACCGTCGACCAGGTGTTGACGATGCCGATCATCGGCTTTTCGAAATCGGCGTCCTGCATGCCGGCGGCGCGCAGATACGAACGGGCGGCGGCCCGGCTCGGGCCAGCCGTCACCGCCGCGCTGCGGGCGTTGGGCTTTTTGGGCTCTGAGGTAGAATCTTGCGTCATCGGTCCGGTTCTTTTTGAACCGCCGCGCACTAAAAACCCCGCTTCCTTTCGGAGGCGGGGTGGTGCGAGGCGATCCTGAGTGTGTTTAGGTCAGGTCGCGTGCATCCACGCCGCTTGCGTAAGCAGGCCGAGGAGTACGAGGGTAATGAGGAATACGGGGCTTTCCAGGCCGACAGGCGCGCGAACGGCTGCGACCGCCTGAGCGGTGCGTCCCTTCATCATGTCGCGCGTCATCGTGGCCACGGGTGGCTCCCTGTTCTGACGCCAAGAAACCATAGCCGCCGGTCACGCACAACCCCAATCGCAAGAATTTTGCGCCAACGGGCGAAAATGATCCTCGAGAAGGTGTTTCTTGCCGCAAGCCGATCAGGCTGCCGCCGGAAGCGTAATCGGGGATCACATCATGTTACGCGCACGGGGTTGAATCGCTTGCGTGACCGCTCCATTGAGACGGCCGACCTATATACCGCTCAACACCCTATCGTTCAGAGGAGCTTCCCATGACCGTTCGCGTCGCCATCAATGGTTTCGGCCGCATTGGCCGCCTTGTCCTGCGTTCCATCGTCGAGCACGGCCGCACGGACATCGAAGTGGTGGCGATCAACGATCTGGGGCCGGTCGAAACCAACGCCCACCTGTTCCGCTACGATTCTGTCCACGGCCGCTTCCCCGGCACGGTAACGACGGGCGAGGATTGGATCGACGTCGGCACCGGCAAGATCAAGGTCACGGCCGAGCGTGATCCGGCCAACCTGCCGCACGCCGAGCTGAAGGTGGACATCGCCTTCGAATGCACCGGCATCTTCACGTCCAAGGACAAGGCCTCGGCTCACCTGAAAGCCGGCGCCAAGCGCGTCCTAGTCTCGGCCCCCGCCGACGGCGCCGACAAGACCATCGTCTTCAAGGTCAACCACGAAACCCTGACCGCCGACGACATCGTCGTGTCCAACGGCTCGTGCACCACCAACGCCCTGGCGCCGGTCGCCAAGGTGCTGAACGACCTGTTCGGCATCGAGCGCGGCTATATGACCACCATCCACTCCTACACCGGCGACCAGCCGACGCTGGATACGATGCACAAGGATCTGTACCGCGCCCGCGCCGCCGCCCTGTCGATGATCCCGACCTCGACCGGCGCAGCCAAGGCCCTGGGCCTGGTCCTGCCGGAACTGAAGGGCAAGCTGGACGGCTCGTCGATCCGCGTCCCGACCCCGAACGTCTCGGTCGTGGATCTGAAGGTCGTCGCCGGCCGCGACGTGACGGTCGATGAGATCAACGCCGCGCTTCAAGCCGCCGCCGACGGTCCGATGAAGGGCGTCCTGTTTACGACGACCGAGCCGCTGGTCTCCAGCGACCTGAACCACATCGCCGCCTCCTCCACCGCCGCCCTGCCCCAGACCCAGGTCGTCGACGGCAAGCTGGCCCGCGTCCTCAGCTGGTACGACAACGAATGGGGCTTCGCGACCCGCATGGCCGACACGGCCCTGGTGATGGCGAAGTTCCTCTAAACCCCGCGTCCCTCTCCCAGCGGGAGAGGGCTTGAGCGCACGGCGGCGCAAGCCGCCGTTCTGGCGCGAAAGGGTGAGGGGCACGGTGTGCGAATTGGCCCACCGCCCGTCCCTCATCCGTCTCGCTCCGCGAGCCACCTTCTCCCCATGGGAGAAGATCATGAGAGATTGAAGCCATGACCTTCCGCACCCTCGACGACGCCAAGGATCTCGCCGGCAAGACGGCCCTGGTCCGTGTGGACTTCAACGTCCCGATGGAGGACGGCAAGGTCACCGACGACACCCGGCTGCGGGTCGCCCTGCCGACCATACAGCGCCTGCGCGACGCCGGCGCCAAGGTGGCGCTGCTGGCCCACTTCGACCGCCCCAAGGGCCAGCGCGTCCCGTCGATGAGCCTGAAGCCGGTCGTGGATGATCTGGAAAACCTGCTCGGCGCCCCCGTCCGCTTCGCCGACGACTGCATCGGACCGGACGCCGTGGACGCCATCCGCGACCTGGACGCCGGCGGCGTGGTCCTGCTGGAGAACGTCCGCTTCCATGCGGCGGAAGAGGCCAATGACCCGGTCTTCGCCCAGAAGCTGGCCGACCTGGGCGACCTTTATGTCAATGACGCCTTCTCGGCCGCCCACCGCGCCCACGCCTCGACGGAAGGCATCGCCCACCACCTGCCCGCCTACGCCGGCGAATCCATGCGCCGCGAGCTCGATGCGCTCGACGCCGCCCTGGGCAATCCGCAAAAGCCGGTTCTGGGCATCGTCGGCGGGGCCAAGGTCTCGACCAAGCTGGACCTGCTGAAGAACCTGGTCGGTAAGCTAGATCGGCTCGCCATCGGCGGCGGCATGGCTAACACCTTCCTGTTCGCCCAAGGGATCGACATCGGCGGCTCTCTGGCCGAACGTGATATGGCCGATACGGCGCGCGAGATCATGGCGGAGGCCGAGGCGCGGGGCTGCACACTGCTGCTGCCCGTCGATTTTGTCGTGGCGACGGAGGTCAAACCCGGCGCCGCATCCCGCCCTGTCATCGCCGGCGCCGCCCTGTCGGCCGACGACAAGATCCTAGACGCTGGTCCGGCCACGGTCGCCCGCCTGCTGGAGGCCCTGACGCTTTCGAAGACCCTGATCTGGAACGGCCCCCTGGGCGTGTTCGAGGTGCCGCCCTTCGACGCCGCCACCGTGACCGTCGCCCGTCATGCCGCGGCCCTGGCCAAGGCCGGAGTGCTGGTCGCCGTCGGCGGCGGCGGCGACACGGTGTCGGCTCTGAACCATGCAGGCGTCTCGGACGACATGACCTTCGTCTCCACCGCCGGCGGCGCCTTCCTGGAATGGATGGAGGGCAAGCCCCTGCCCGGCGTCGAAGCCCTGCGCATCTGATCGACGGCGATGCAGGCGGATCACGCCTGCGTCCCGGCCTTCCGAATTCACGCTGAAACGGCTGTAACGCGGCGTGACTTCGCCACGCCTCGCGGCTAGTCTCTCGCCCAATCAAAAAAGACTATTCGGCTCAGGAGACTATCCCATGGCGCGCATCACGCTGCGACAGCTGCTCGACCACGCGGCAGAGAACGATTACGGCCTGCCCGCCTACAACATCAACAACATGGAACAGGGCCTGGCGATCATGGAGGCGGCCCACGAGGTAAACGCCCCCGTCATCATCCAGGCCTCGCGCGGCGCCCGCAACTACGCCAACGACATCGTCCTGGCCAAGCTGATCGACGCCTTGGCAGAGCTCTACCCGCACATCCCGGTCTGCATGCACCAAGACCACGGTAACGGCCCGGCGACCTGCGCCACCGCCATCCAGTACGGCTTCACCTCGGTGATGATGGACGGCTCGCTGGAAGAAGACGCCAAGACTCCCGCCTCCTACGAATACAACGTCGACGTCACCCGTCGCGTCACTGAAATGGCCCATGCCTGCGGCGTCTCGGTCGAGGGCGAACTGGGCGTGCTGGGCTCGCTGGAGACCGGCATGGGCGAGGCCGAAGACGGTCACGGCTTCGAGGGCAAGCTGGACCATTCGCAACTGCTGACCGATCCGGACCAGGCCGTGGATTTCGTCGCCGCCACCAAGGTCGATGCGCTCGCCATCGCCATGGGCACCAGCCACGGCGCCTACAAATTCTCGCGCCAGCCGGACGGCGAAGTCCTGGCCATGAACGTGATCGAGGAAATCCACCGCCGCCTGCCCAACACCCACCTGGTGATGCACGGCTCGTCCTCGGTGCCACAGGATCTGCAGGACATCATCAACCAGTACGGCGGTGAAATGCCCCAAACCTGGGGTGTTCCGGTCGAGGAAATCCAGCGCGGCATCAAGCACGGCGTGCGCAAGGTCAACATCGACACCGACAACCGCATGGCCATCACCGGCGCCATTCGTAAAGCGTTGATGGAAAAGCCGGGCGAGTTTGACCCGCGCTACTATCTGAAGCCCGCCAAGGAGGCGATGAAGAAGCTCTGCATGGAGCGTTATGTCCAGTTCGGCTGCGAAGGCCAGGCCTCGACGATCCGGCCGCTGTCCACGGCCCATATGGCCAAACGCTACGCCTCAGGCGACCTGGATCCGTCCTTCCGCAGCGCGTCCGTAAAGGCCGCCTGAGCTACGTCTAGACCGGGTAGCGGCCGCTCAGTTCGCGCCGCACCCGGCGAACGTCCCATTCGGCCTGGTCCAGCGCGTCGCGCACGTCTCTGCTGTTGCGGCGCGCATCGCGGATTTCGCCCCGGACCTCCCGGATACGGTCGCGGATCCGTTCCCGCTCCTCGTCCGTCAGCCCCTCGCCCCGCAGTTCGTTCTGCTTGGCCTCCAGCTTGTCCTCGCGGTTCTCGATCCGGGCCTCGGCGCTTCTCAGCGCGCCCTGCGCCGCCTCGTACGCGTCCTCGACCTCATGCAGCCTCAGTCCGTCCCGATAGGCGGGCAGGAACGCCTGCTCCTCCTCCGGCCGACAGACGCCGTAATAGGTATTGCCCGCCCGCCCCTCGACCCATCCCCGCTCGAAGGTGCAATAGGACCGCAAGCCATCCTCGCGCGCCGAACCATAGGCCGCTGGATTGGGCGTGACCTGATATTTGGCGCAGGCCTTTGCGTGGTCGTCCAGCCGCGTCATCGGATAGCCGGACGCCCCGTCGGCATAGCCCTTCTCGCCCCAGGCGCCGGCCAGGCACTGGTCCTTGCTCATGGTCGTGCAACTGCCCAGCAGCGCCGCCATGGCCACCGCGCCCCCGGCGATCATCAACCGCATCATCGGATGCCCTCTTACGCCCCAAGCTTGACTATCGCCCCACGTCCGGCCCTCGCGCAAGCGGCCGGTCGTGCTAGGGAGGTGCCGTGTCCGACCCTGACCTGATCGACGACGAAGACCTGTCCCCCGCCTCCACTCCTGCGGAGTTGCTGGAAGCGCGCATCGACGCGTCCGGCGTCCGCCTGGACAAGGCCCTGGCCGACGCCTTTCCGACCCTGTCGCGCGCCCGGCTCCAGGCCCTGCTGGCCGAGGGCGCCGTCACCCGCGACGGGGCGATTTTGACCGGCGGTTCGGCCAAGGCCCAGCCCGGCCTGTATGTCGTCGCCCTGCCGCCCGTGGCGCCCGCCACGCCCCAGCCGCAGGCCATCCCCCTGACCGTGCTCTACGAGGACGCCGACCTGATCGTCATCGACAAGCCCGCAGGCATGGCCGCCCATCCGGCGCCCGGCACGCCCGACGGCACCTTGGTCAACGCCCTTCTGGCCCACTGCGGCGACAGCCTGTCGGGCATCGGCGGCGTCGCCCGGCCCGGCATCGTCCACCGGCTGGACAAGGACACCTCAGGCGTCATGGTCGCCGCCAAGACCGACCGCGCCCACCAGGGCCTGTCGGCCCTGTTCGCCACCCACGACATCGAGCGCACCTACATCGCCCTGACGCGCGGCGCCCCGTCGCCGTCCAGGGCACGGATCGTAACCCGCATCGGCCGCTCCAGCGGCGACCGCAAGAAGATGGCCGTGCTCAAGGCCGGCGGACGCGAGGCCATCACCGACTATGTCGTCCAGACGACCTTCGGCGAACCGGCCAAGTCGGGGGGCGCCCCAATGGCCGCCCGCGTCGCCTGCACCCTGCACACCGGCCGCACACACCAGATCCGCGTCCACCTGTCGTCCAAGGGATCGCCGATCCTCGGCGACGCAACCTATGGCTCGGGCAGCTCGGCCATTCCCGTCCGCGCCGCCATCGCCGAGGCGGGCCTAGCGCGCCAGGCCCTTCACGCCGCCGTCCTGGGCTTCGTCCATCCCGTCACCGGCGAACAGATGCGCTTCGAAACCGCCCCCCCCACTGATATGCTTCGCCTCGAAGCCCTGCTGTCCGAACTCTGACGGCGTAGTCGGCCAGCCTCAAAACTGCGCGTCTTGAATAGCAACTGACAAAGTTCTATATAGCCTTCTGAACGGCGCGAGTGGCGCCAGGGTCACGGTCACGCTTTCGTGTGACGATCCGCCCCTAAAAATGGCGGCAACCCATCGCTACTTCACCGGTTGAGGGGTGAGACTTCGGCGCACACACCGTGGCCGATGACGAAGAGCCCGCTCGTTCAAGACGGTCGGAGGGACCTGTATATGGCTGCCAATAGTACGCTCGCGGTGATGTCGCCTGAACAAGGCCTGTCGCGTTATCTGACGGAAATCCGCAAGTTTCCGATGCTGACCAAGGACGAGGAGTTCATGCTGGCGAAGCGCTGGTCTGAGCACCAGGACGCCGAGAGCGCCCACCGTCTCGTGACCTCGCACCTTCGTCTCGTGGCCAAGATCGCCATGGGGTATCGCGGCTACGGCCTGCCGATCGGCGAAGTGATCTCCGAGGGCAACGTCGGCCTGATGCAGGCCGTGAAGAAATTCGACCCGGACAAGGGCTTCCGCCTGGCGACCTACGCCATGTGGTGGATCCGCGCCTCGATCCAGGAATACATCCTGCGCAGCTGGTCGCTCGTGAAGATGGGCACCACGGCGGCGCAGAAGAAGCTGTTCTTCAACCTGCGCAAGGCCAAGAGCCAGATCTCGGCCTTCGAGGAAGGCGACCTGCATCCCGAACACCTCGCCGCCATCGCCACCAAACTGGGCGTCAGCGAGGAAGAGGTCACCAACATGAACCGCCGCCTCGGCGGCGACGCCTCGCTGAACGCGCCACTGCGCGCCGACGGTGAAAGCGAGTGGCAGGACTGGCTCGCCGACGACACGGCCGTGTCCCAGGAAACCCAACTCGCCGAAGACGAGGAAAAGGGCATCCGCATGAGCCTTCTTCAGGAGGCCATGGAAGAGCTGACCGACCGCGAGAAGCACATCCTCACGGAACGCCGCCTCAAGGACGACCCCGTCACTCTGGAAGAACTCGCCGGCCAATATGGCGTGTCGCGCGAACGCGTGCGCCAGATCGAGGTCCGCGCCTTCGAAAAGCTGCAAAAGGCCATGCGCGCCGCCGCGGAAGAGCGGAACCTGGTCGACGCCTGATCGACAACAACCTGTCGCGCCCTATCGGCGCGACAGGCCTTTATGGTCTCAGGACGCCCGCGCCATCGGGGCCGCTTGCTCTGCAGCCTTCGCCGCCGCGACTACGGCGCCGATCGGCTGGGCCAGCCCGACCTTGGTTACCTGACCACCGGCCAGATAGGCCTGCAACGTCGCCACGACCATCGCCAGCTTGGCGTCCGCCGTCTTGATTGCCAGCCCGTTCAGCGTTTCCCCCTGCTGTCGAATGGCGCGCGTGGCTTGCGACGGATCCTGATCGAACTGCGACAAGGCCGAAATCAGGATGCGGATCGCCTGATCCTTCACCTCGGCCGGCCCTCCGCCCGCCGAACCATCGCTGCGCCGCTTGCGCGCACCGGAAAATTCGCCCGAGTTGAATCGCCGCCGATCCGGCCCGACATAGCCGACCGCCTCGATCCAGGGCCGGGGCTTCAACGCCACGTTCTCGACCCGCTTGAACAGGTCGCCGGTCGTGAAGGGTTTTCTCAAAAACTCGTGGATGCCGGAATCACGCGCGCCCTTGATGGCGGCGGCGGTCGCCTCGCCTGTCACCATGATAATCGGCGACATCCGGCACGCCATGCTCGACCGGCGCACCCGGCGCGCCAGCGTCTCGCCATTCAGCGCCTCTCCGGACCGTTCGGTGAAGATCATGCCCGGCTCGACGTCGCGCAGCAGCTCCAGCGCCCGCTCCTCGTCGGTCTCGGCATAGACCTCGCGCGCGCCCATCCCCTTCATGATGTCCGTCAGCAGTCGTGCGGACGACAGGTTGGGATCGACGATCACCACCCGCCTGACGGCGGGTTCGATGCGGCTCAAGGTTCTGGCGTTTGCGGCAAACACATCCGTCTCCCGGTTGGAGCCGTTATCCTTACCGCGCGCTGGTTAAAGCCTGTTGAATCAAGGAAACCGCCGCCTCAGCCCTGGAAGGGATCCCGCATCAGGATCGTGTCGTCCCGCTCGGGGCTGGTGGACAGCAGGGCCACCGGCGCCCCGATCAACTCCTCGATCCGCCGCACATATTTGATGGCGTTGGCATTGATGTCCTTGAAGCTGCGGACCCCGACGGTGCTTTCGCTCCAGCCTTCCAGCTCCTCGAACACCGGCTCGGCGGCGGCCTGGGCCTTCAGGCTGCTGGGCAGATAATCCAGCACTTCGCCATCGACGCGGTAACCGACGCAGATCTTCAGCGTCTTCAACCCGTCCAGCACATCCAGCTTGGTCAGGGCGATGCCGTCGATGCCGTTGATCGCCACCGACTGGCGCACCAGCACGGCGTCGAACCAGCCGCAGCGCCGCGCCCGGCCCGTATTCACCCCGACCTCGCGGCCGACAGTCGCCAGATGCTGCCCGACCTCGTCGTCCAGCTCGCAGGCGAACGGGCCCTCTCCGACGCGGGTCGTATAAGCCTTCACGATGCCCAACACATAGCCGACGCCGCGCGGCCCGATGCCCGACCCCGCCGCAGCCTGTCCGGCCACGGTGTTCGAACTGGTGACATACGGATAGGTCCCGTGATCCACGTCCAGGAAGGCGCCCTGCGCCCCCTCGAACAGCACGCGCTTGCCGTCCTTCTGCGCCTGATCCAGAACCCGCCACGCCGGCTTCACATAGGGCAGGATCTTCGGCGCGATCTCCAGCAGCGACGCCAGCAGCACCTCAGGATTGATGGGCTCCAGCCCCAGGCCCGCCCGCAGCGGATCGTGGTGCGAGCGCAGCCGGTCGATCTTGACCTTCAGATCGTCTTCATTAGCCAGGTCGCAGACCCGGATCGCCCGCCGCCCCACCTTGTCCTCATAGGCCGGACCGATGCCGCGACCCGTCGTGCCGATCTTGGCGCCCGGCGCGCTCGCTGCGGCCTCGCGCGCCACATCCAGCGCAGGGTGGATGGGCAGGATCAGGCAGGCGTTGTCGGCAATGGTCAGAATTTCGGGGCTGATGGCCACGCCCTGGGCCTGGATCTTCTCGATCTCGCCCACCAGGTGCCAGGGGTCCACGACCACGCCATTGCCGATGATCGACGGCTTGCCCTGCACGACGCCGCTGGGCAGCAGCGCCAGCTTGTAGACCTTGCCGTCCACGACCAGCGTATGGCCCGCATTGTGACCACCCTGGAACCGCACGACCATGTCGGCGCGGTTGGACAGCCAGTCCACGATCTTGCCCTTGCCCTCGTCGCCCCACTGGGCGCCGACCACCGCTACGTTCGCCAAGGTCCGTACTCCGCCTTAGCGTTCTCCTTGGAGAACGCGTCAAAACCAGCAGGCGCCGCGTCATCGCGGCGATCTGAATGCGGGCGCAGCCTATAGCGGGGGAATCATCCGATGTCGTCCCAGAAGTCGGATTTATCCGATCTCCGAGACAGCCGTTTCGAACGCCCATTCCAGCCAAGGCGTCGCCGCCATCACATCGGCCGTCTCGACCGTGCAACCGCACCACAGGCGCAGTCCCGGCGGGGCGTTGCGATGCGGCTCCATGTCGAACACCGCCGCCTCACCTTCCAGCAGGGCCTTGAACCGCACGACGAAGGCTTTCTGCGCCTTGGGGTCCAGCGCAGCGATCCGCGCGTCGTTGAACTTCAGGCAGACCGACGTCGTCGATCGGATTTCCGGCCGATCCGGCAGGAAGGCGATCCAGTCGGTCCTGTCGACCCACTCCGCCAACGCGGCATAGTTGGCGTCCGTGCGCCGGATCAGCTCCGTCAAGCCGCCAATGCCCTTCGCCCAGTCCAGGGCGTCGATCCAGTCCTCGATCGTCAGGATCGAGAAGGTGTTGATCGCCACCCCGTCCGCCAGCGCCCGGTCGAACCCCTTGCCGTCCGTCAACCGCAGCAGCTTGGGTATCGCCCGATCCGGCCGATACCCATCCAGCCGCGCCACCGCGCGCGGCGACAGCACCATCACGCCGATGCCCGCCTCGCCGCCCAGCGCCTTCTGGAAGCTGAAGGTCACGACATCCAGCTTGTCGAACGGCAAGGGCATGGCGAAGGCGGCCGAGGTGGCGTCGCAGATGGCCAGCCCCTCGCGGTCGTCGGCGATCCAGTCGGCGTCCGGCACGCGCACGCCCGAGGTCGTGCCGTTCCACGGAAACACCACGTCCTTGGACCAGTCCGCCTGGCTCAGATCGGGCAGTTCGCCCCACGGCGCCGTCAGGGCATCGGGCTCCAGCCCCAGATGATCCTTCACGTCCGTCAGCCAGGTCAGGCCAAAATTCTCGAAAGCCACGACCTGCACCGGCCGCTGCCCCAGCATGCCCCACAGCGCCGCCTCGACCGCGCCCGTGTCCGACCCCGGCGTATAGAGCATCACATGGCTCTCGGGGACGTCCAGCACCTCGCGCGTCAGCCGCAGGCCATGCGCGAACCGCTCAACCACTTCCGGCGCGCGGATGCCGCGTCCCAGCAGATCGGACGGCAGACCCGCCAGGCTGTAGTCCGGCCGTTTCGCCGTCGGCCCCGCCGAAAACCACGGCCGCGCCGGCTTCACATCAGGCTTCACGCTCATGCTCTTTCCCCTTGGCGTTACCGCGCCTCGCGCTGCTTGAGCGCGCTCACCGCCCCGGCGTATAGGGCCGCTTGGCCCGCCATTCGTCGGCAAAGCGGGTAAGGGCCTCGTCCGGCTCGTCCGGCAGCGTCACCACCAGCCGCGCCAGCAGATCCCCCCGCTTGCCCGCCGCATAGGCCCCGCGCGCCTTCAGCCGCAGGATCTTGCCCGAGTTCGACCCCGCCGGGATCGTCATCTGCACCACGCCCTCGGGCGTCGGCACCCGCACCTTGGCGCCCAGCACCGCGTCGGGAACCGACACCGGCAGATCCATCGTCAGGTCCGCCCCGTCGCGCTTGTAGATCGGATGCGGCTCAATCTTCAGTTCGATCAGCGCGTCGCCGTTCTCGGCCCCCCGCCCCGGCGAACCCTGTCCGCGCAGGCGGATGGTCTGGCCTTCCGACGCGCCCTTGGGAATGGTCACATCCAGCGTGCGCCCGTCCGAGAACTGGATCCGTCGCGTCGCACCGGCGATGGCGTCTTCCAGACTGATGTCCAGCGTCGCCTTCACGTCCTGGCCCCGCGACGTGAAGTCCCGCGCGCCGCGCTGACGCCCCGCCCCGCCGAACATCCCGAACAGGTCGTCCAGATCGACGCCTTCGAAGTTGGCCCGGCCGCCCGGCCCGCCGCCGAAGCCGCCGCCCGCACCACCCTGGCCAAACGGACTGCCGCCCGCGCGACCGCCTCCGCCGAAGCCGCGATATTGTTCGTTGCCGTCGTTGTCGATCTGGCCGGCGTCGTATTTGGCGCGCTTCTCGGCGTCGCCCAGGATGTCGAAGGCCGCCGTCACCCGCTTGAACTTGTCCTCGGTGATCTTGTCGCCGGGGTTCTTGTCGGGGTGCAGCTCCTTGGCGAGCTTGCGATACGCCTTCTTGACCTCGTCCGCGCTCGCGCCCTTCGAAACGCCCAGTTCCTTGTAGGGGTCGCCTGCCACGTCCGTTGCCGCTCCAACTGAAAAGATCGAGAGGCCGTCAGTTAAGCCATGCCCCGCCCCACGCAAAGGGCCGGACCCGTCATTTGCTCAGATCGGCCCGATTTCGGCCTCCACACCCCACCCAAACCCTTCGCCCCACTGCGCCACGGCGATCCGCGCCGTCGCCGTCACGCCATCGGGAAAGTCCGCCGCCAGGGCCGCCGCCGGATAGAAGGTAGACAAACCCTCCGTCTCCATCGTCCGAACCCCGACGCCGCCGTCCAGCACCCGCACACGGAACCGCACCGGATCGACCGCCGCCGGTTCGCTGTCCCAGCCGTCGCCGAACAGCCGCACACGCGGCGTCCACCGAATCGTCAGCCCGTCCGCACCGGAAGCGACCGCCATTCCACACGGCGACCACGGCCGGTCATGCACGCCCCTCGACTGAAACACTGTCTCGGTGAACCCCGCCCCGCCCGGCGCCGCCCCGGCCGGTCCCGCGCGACAGACCAGCGGCAGGCCACGCTCCCCCCGCCCGATCTCTGCTCGCGCCAGTCGGTCGTCCAGAAACACCACGACCGTGCCGGCCTCAGCGCCGGCCCGCATCTCGACCTCGGTCCCCTGCTGTCCGCGCAACAGACCCGTCAGCCGCCACGTCCCCGGCCCGACCAGCACCGCCGACCGATATTGCACGACCTCCCAGCCGGCCGCCGTCTCGATCGCCAGCGCATTGCCGCCGCCCAGCACCGCCGCCTCGACCGCGCTTTCCGGCGCTGCACCCTCGACCCGCACCACCAGCGCATTAGCCTCGTCCCAGCGATGCCGCACCCCCGGCCCCAGCGCCTCGACCAGCACCCCGACCGTCGCCGGCGTCTCCACATCCGCCCGCGCCGTCAGCGTCTGGGCCGACGCCCCCGCATGCAGCCGCATCGTCCGCCAGGGCTCCGCCGCAACCGCCACGACCGGCCGCCCATCCTCCTCGCGCCCCATCAAGGGCGGCAGGTCCAACACCCTGACGAAGGGCGCCCCGACCACGGCGGGCGTCTCGCCCCCGCGCCAGACGCCATCGTACTCAACGACCCGCCGAGCCAACACCGGCTCCAGCACCGCCGACGGCGTCTCTTCCGCCGTCGTCCGCATTACCCGCCAGTCGCCCGGCCGACCTTCCAGCCGCACCCCGTCCCCCGGCTCCAGCCGCAAGGCCTCCAGCGGCCCCAGCGCCAGCGTCTTGACCTCCATGCCCTCGCCATCCAGCGCCCGCTCCGCCGCCGCCCTGGCCAGCCCGCCGCCACACACCAGCGGCAGGTCCAGATCCACCCCGCCGCCCGTCGCCGCTGCATCGGCCGACCGCGCGACCACAGCTCCGGTCTGATAGTCCGCCGTCTCATCGATGAACCGCACTCGCGCTTCGCCCGCCCTCGGCTCCAGCGTCCGCGTCGTCGCCTCCGCCGCACCGGTTTCAGGCAGAGCCAGCGCCTCGCCCGCGATCTCCACCACCATCTCCACACGCCCCAGCACGGCGACCTTCCCGTCCCGCTCGGCCGCTACCCCGTCGAACGCCGCCAGCAGCGGCTCCAGCGCATCGCGCGTCCGCATCGGCCGGTCGATCACATAGCCGGCCGCCGCCCCCTCGACGCCCTCGACCGACACCTCAGACGGCGACAACCCGCCCCGCGCCAGCACCGCCTCGATCACGTCGCGTCCATCCCCCGCCAGCCGCCCGTTCAGCCAGTGCCCGCCCCGCCATGCGCCTGCGTCCGCCCAGACATCCCCCCTTGCCGGAAACGCCGGATAGGGCCGCGCGTCCCAGCACCAGGCGTCCGCCGCCTCCAGCATCCGCCCGCCATAGACCGCCGATGTCGGATTGTTCTCATCCGCCGCATAATGCCCCAGCACCGCCTCCAGCGCCGCCCGCTGCACCGCATCGTCTCGCCCGCCGGTCGATCCCGGCGGCAAGCTGCTCTCGCTGCTCTTGGGATCCTGGAACAGGTTCGGCGCATTGCCGCCCCGGTCGACCGCCGCACAGCCGAACTCCGACAGCCGCACCGGCTTCATCCCCGGAACCCAGGCGGTCGGCGTCGGCGCCCTCACCCCGCCCGGCCGGTCATGGTGCCGGTTCGACCACCACCCCTTCAGGTCCTTGGGCCGAAACACCCAGTCCTCGCCATACGCTCCATCGACGATGGGCGTTCTTACCTGCGCCGTCCGATCCGCCTCATCCGCATAGAACCAGTCGAACCCATCCCCGCCCGCGACGCCCGCCGCCAGATAGGCCGGGTCCGCCGCCCCGTCGAACGTCGCCGCATCCACGCCGCCGTCGCCCTCACGCCAGTCGGTGAGCGGCGGATACCAGTCGATCGACACATGATCGATGTTCGCATCGGCCCACAGCGGATCCAGATGAAACACGACCTCCCCGCCGGCCTGCCGCCCGAAATACTCGCTCCAGTCGGCGGCGTACGACAGCTTCACCTCCGGCCCGACCACCGCGCGACACTCCGCCGCCAGCGCCCGCAACTGCTCCACCGCCGGAAAACCCCCGGCCGCATCCCGCGTACAGGTCACGCCCCGCATCTCCGACCCGATCAGCAGGCCGTCCGCCCCCTCCTCGGCCGCGATCCGGGCATAGTGCAGCGCCATCCGCCCCAGGCCCCAATCCTCGGCCCCGCCGAACAGGGCCGCGATCTCCGCTGTCGCCCCCGCCCCATCCACGCCCGCCACACGCCCCCGCCACGGATACCCAGCGCAGTCCATGAAGACGAACGGATACAGCGTCACCGCCAGCCCCCGCGCCTTCAGCTCGCGGATCGCCTGACGCACGCTGTCGTCCGACGGCGTCCCGCCATAGGCCGGCGCCCCGTCGATCTGACTGACCTCATAGGCGTCTTCGCGCGCCACCCCCGCCACGGACCAGGCCATCGGCTCCGTCGGCTTGTCCCTTCGCTCCACCCCCGGTCGCACGCGGCAATGCCCGGCCCTCAGATCGCTGCCGAACCATCCGACCACCAGACTGACCCGCTTCAGGTTCGGCAGCTGCGCCTGCAGCTGATCCAGCGATGCGATCAGGTCCGCCCGACCCTCGCCGTTATGCACATTCTCCGCCGCCGTCCGCGTCAGCCCCTCGCGCCGCACCACCGCCTCGGTCGCCAGGGCGAACTCCCCGGCGCCGGGAATCAGGCACACGCCCTCCAGCAAATCCTCCAGCCGCGCCTTCTGCCCGCGCGGTCGCCGAAACACCTCGAAACTCAACTGCGGAACCCGGTCCCCGAACGGCCCCAGCGGCAAGTCCTCGAACACCACATAGGCCGTGCCGCGATAGGCCGGCGCCGCCCCCTCCACCGCCTCGATCAACGGATCCGGCGTCTGGTCCTCGCCCCCGCGATGCACACGCATCACGACGCCCGTCATGTCCATCAGCCGCCCATCGGCCCAGACCCGCCCGACCCCGTCGATCTCGCCCTCGCACAGCGCCACGGCGAAGCTCAGCGAGTAGACATAATCGACCGTCTTCGGCCCGCCCTTGCCCGCCCGCCCTTTCGATTTGCCTTCCAGAAACCGCGCCGCCCAGATCACCTGACCCGTCACCCGCGCCCGCCCGAACACGCAGGCCATCGGCGCCCCTTCCGCCGTCCCCTGCACCTTCAGCGTCTCCAGCCTCGGCCCCACCTGCCGCGCCGGCCCCAGCGACCCGACCACGCGATTGTCGATCGCCCGCCCGAGGGTCGATCCGATCACCCGCCCGATCGGCCCGCCCACCGACTGTCCCACCGCGCTCAATACAACCTGGGCCAATCAGACCTCCTCGGGAAACCGAAACACAGCGACCAGCCGCCGCCGCCACCAAACGCCCATCCAGCTTTCGACCACCGCCCGCCCCCAATAGGCGTGGATCATCCTCGGCTCCGGCCCGCCGACGTTGCTCAGGATGGCGCAATGTTTCACCGCCGCCCCCGCAGACATCCGAAACAGCAGCACATCCCCCGCCCGCATCGCCTCGACCGGAACCGGCCTCAACCACCGCCCCGCCGCCTCCAGCAGGGTCTCGCGCCCGCCCGTCTCGGCCCAGTCCGCCGAATAGGCCGGCAAGACCTCCGGCTCCGCCCCGACCACCTCGCGCCAAACCCCGCGCACCAGCCCCAGACAATCCGCGCCCACGCCCTTCATGCTGGCCTGATGCCGATAGGGCGTGCCGAGCCAGGATCGGGCGGCCTCGACGACCCAAAATCCTCCCCCGTCCACGGGGGAGGGGGACCACGAAGGGGTAGAGGGGGCGGACACCCCACCGCCCTCCAAGGTGAAACCGTCAACACCTGTGGGATTTTGGCCCCCTCCACCCCGCTGCGCGCGGCCCCCCTCCCCCGCTTCGCGGTGGAGGATCCTGTCGCCTTCGCCCCTCACCGCCGGCTCCCACCGTCGTTCCGCGCGCTCCCGGCCGGATAGGCCGTCAGGAAATCGTCCCCCGGCACATCCGGAAACCCGCGAAAGTTCGCCCCATTCCCGAACGTCCCGACGCAGGTCTCCCACCGCTTGTCGCAGACCCGCCCCGCCGCCTCCGCGACCCCGCACCGCTGGTCCCCCAGCCGCGCATCGCACATCCGCCCATAGGTCCGCCCGACCACCCGCTCCAGCTTCGCCAGCGGCCCTTCCAGCTCGGCGACGAACCCATCCCCCTCACGCTTGATCTTCGCCAGCGTCCCCGCCCACAACCGCACCCTCAGATCCGGCCGCGCCCAGTCCGCCCGCCACAGCTCGACCGTCGCCGCATCGAACAGACCCGCCGCCACATCCGCTTCGCCGATGGCCTCGTCATCCAGCGCCCCCGCCGCCGAGACCGATCCCGCCGCCAGCCCCACGGCGCTCTCGCCCGCCCCCGCCGTCCAGCCGCTCGCGGCCCGACACACGACCCCGTCCACCACCAGGTCGCGGTCGTGATCGGTGAACCCCATCACCACACCGTCGGCCCGCTCCAGCCGCCAGACATGACACAGCATCGCCGCCCCGCTCTCGATGCGGGCGGCCATGTCTTCCGGTATGTTTCTCATGGTTCAGACCCGAACCTCGATCAGCGGCACGGCCGCCATCCGCCCGGCCTCGAAACTCTCCAGCGTCGTCTCGATCCGGTCTGAGTCGAACCGCACGGGCGTGTCGAACGCGAACCCCGCCGTCACCACGACGCCCGCCGCCGGCGCGCGCTCCAGCGTCACCACCCCCGTCGCCGCATCCACAGCGAACCCGGCGACCTCGACGCCCCCGACCGCCACCCGCACCGATCCCCCGACCGGTTTGCTGACGGGCCGCTCCACATCGCCGTATCGTTTCACTAGGTCGAACGCCGTCCGCACCCCGTCCCCGACGCCCAGCACCTGATCCTCCGCCGAGACCGTCCCACCCGGCGCGCACGACTTGAAGTCGGCGAAGTCCTTGAACCGGAACCCGTACAGCCGCCCCCGCCGTGCCTCGAAGAAGGCGACCAGTTCCGCCATGTCGTCCAGCGACCTCAGGTTGGCCCCAATCAGATACCGCCTGCGCCCCAGCGCCCAGGGCGTAGAACGTCGCTCGAACCCCGACGCCAGCGTCGTGATCTCCGTCCGACGCTCCACCCCGCCGGTCGAACCGAACGCCAGCCGCGCGGGCAGGCGCACCTCATGAAAGGCGCCCATGATCACTCTCCTGTTGTGCAAAGCCGCCCGCCCGGTCCAAACCTTGGCGGCGGCGCTCAAGCCGCCTTTTCGAGGGGCACGGCCTTGCGCGGCGAAATTCTCAGCTACGATCCCCTGACCGGCGACGGCCTGATCAGCGGCGACGATCTTCAGCGTTACGCCTTCACCTCGACCACGGCCGGTATCGAACCCGGTCGTCGCGTCGATTTCGTTGTTGAGGAAGACCGCGCCCTCAGCCTGATGGTGCTGCGTGACGGCCCCCTGCCCACGGCCGTCTATGCGCCGGAACCCGATCTCGGGTTGTGGGGCTATTTCGTCCGCTGCGTCACCGACCTCTACATCGAGGGACAGGGGCGTGCGCGGCGCAAGGAATACTGGTCGTTCGCCCTGTTCCAGTTCCTGATCATGATGCTCGCCATCATGCCGATCATCGGTCTGGCCATCGCCGACGCCGAGACCGGCTATGACATGGAGGCCTGGGGCGTCGCCTGGATCTGCATCGTCGTTCTGATCTACTTCGCGCTCTTCATTCCCTATGTCGCCGTCGCCATCCGCCGCTTTCACGATGTCGGCCTCAGCGGCTGGCTGATCCTGATCGGCCTCGTTCCCTACGTCGGCGGCCTGTTCGTGTTCATCGTCAGCCTCCTGCCCTCGCAACCGGCCGTGAGTGTCTACGGCGCGCCGCCCAAGGGCACAGGCCAAATCGCTATTTGAGAGAAATTCTCAGGAACCGTTCGCCAAGCTTGACCTTTAAGTCTTCGTCGGCGCACGTCGTCCGGCGAAGTTCGCAAACTGCCGCTGGGCGGCGACAACCAAGGAGACCTCCGTGCGCGGTGAAATTCTCAGCTACGACGCCACGACCGGCGCCGGCCTGATCAGCGGCGACGACGGCGCCCGTTACGACTTCACCTCGGCCGCGCTTCAGTCGCCGGCCGTTCCCGCCGCCGGCGTCCGCGTCGACTTCGTGCCCGAAGGCGCCGTCGCCACCCAGATCCTGATCCTCGCCGGCGCGGCGACCACCACCGGCGTCGCCGGCGGTTACGCCGCTTCGGCCGCCTCGGCCGCCGTCGGCGCGCCCGGCTCGGGCTTCGACTTCCAGTCCGCCATGCTGTCGTTCAATGGACGCCTGCGCCGTTCGCACTTCTGGATCGGCTTCCTGATCATCTTCGGCGCCAGCCTGGTGCTGGGCTGGATTCCCCTCCTGGGCGGGCTGATCTCCCTGGCCCTGATCTGGCCCAACCTCGCCATTTCGGTGAAGCGTCTTCACGACATGGGCAAGAGCGGCTGGCTGGTCGCCATTCCCTGGGCGATCTCCACGATACTGGTCATCACCGGCTTCGTGATGATGTTCGCCAGCATCGCCGCCAGCGGCATGGACGAGAGCTATTACGAGGATAACCCGATGGCCGCGCTGTCCATCATGGGGCCGGCCTTCGGCGCCTTCACCATCGCCACGCTCGTCAACCTGGCCTTCCTGCTTTGGATTGGCATAACGGACAGCCAGAAGGGCGAAAACCGCTTCGGCCCGAACCCCAAGGGCCTGTAAGGCACGTCTCCAGCGCCGCCCCGTCCTCGACGGGGCGGCGTTTCTACATCCGCCGCGCGCCCAGGCTGACCGCCCGCGCCATCATCTGGGCGATCTGCGCCTCGGACCTCAGCAGGGCCGGCGCCCCGCGATCCACCGTCACATTGACCGTCACCCCGCCGCCTGAGCCTGCCATACCGCCGACCGGCCCGATCTCGCCGCCCGTCGTCGGTCGAAACACCTCCGGCCCGCGTTCTCCGACCAGATAGGCCCCGCCGCCCAGCACCGGCCCGCCGTCCGCCCGCACCCCGCCGAAACTGGACATCGCCGCCTGGATCGCGCCGCTCAGCCCGCCGCCCTGCGATCCCGCCGCCGAATTGACCGCGTTCAGCACCGCCCGCGCCAGTTCGGCCAGCGACACCTCGCCGTCCGCCGCCGCCCGCGCCAGCGACCGCGTCAGGCTGTCGCCCGCCCGCCCGAACGCCTCCTCGATGGCGTCAGCCGCGTCCTGCGCCGGCGCCTTCAGCGCCTCCAGCGCCGCCCCGGCCTCCGCCGCTCTCAGGGCGACCTGATCGATCCCGCCCGGCCCAAACTCATCCGCCATCCGGCCAACCCTTCATCAATCGCGCCAGCCCCTCGCGCCCGAGCGGCGCCGTGCCGCGCGGCGTTTGCGTCAACATCCGCCATTCCTTCAGCGACAGCCGCCAGAACCCCTCCGGCGCCACGCCCATCGCCGCCGCCAGCCTCAACATCTCGCCCCAGGGCGTCACGTCGCAGCCGCCGTAAACGCCTGCGCCACCGCCACCGCGGCCTCGCGGGGATCGACCGCCGCAACATCCACCGCCGTCTCCCCGCCCCCACGCAACACCGCCGCCAACACCACCATCAGATCTCTCGCCGACAGCGTCTTCATCCGCTCCGCCACGGCCGCCAGCCCATCGACGCCCAGCCCCGTTTCGATCTCCGCCAGCGCCCCGAGCGTCAAACACACCCGCCGCCGCGCGCCGTCCAGCGTCACCGCCGCCTCGCCCCGCGCCCCCATTCATATCGCGCTGAAACCGATCTCCCCGGCACTGGCCAGGCTCAACGCAAAGGTCGCCTCCCCCTCGTGCTCGCCGGCGTATTCCAGCGCCGCCACCAGGAACGGCCCCTCCAGCACGCCGAAGTCCGGCACGATCAGCCGCCACCGTTTCGCCGCCTGATCGAAGAAGGCCTCGCGCACCAGGGCGTCCGACGCCGCATCGCGAAAGATGCCCTGCCCCGACACCGCCGCCGACTTGACGCCCGCCCCCGCCAGCAGCTCGCGCCACCGCCCGGCGCTGTCGCCGTCGGTCGCATCGACCGTCTTGGCGTTCAGCGAAATCGTCCGCGCCCTCAACCCCGCCACCGTCGTGAACACGCCCGGCGCGCCCTCGATCTTCAGCAGCATGTCCTTGCCCGCCTGTGCGGTCATCAGCCGTCTCCCACTTCCTCGGTTACCGCCCTCAGCCGCACCACCGCATAGGTCCGCCGCCCGTCGCCCGCCCGGAACACGTCCGCGAACGTCGCCCTCAGCGTCGCCGTCTGCACGCCGTCGGCCTCCAGCACCGCCTCGTGCAGACACGCCCGCACCGCCGCCGCCACGGCTTTGGCCTCTTCCGATCCCGCGAACCGCGACACGCCCGTCAGGGTCAGCCTCTGCTCGACCCCGCCCCCGTCCGCCGCCACCGGCCGGCTCTCGCACCGCCCGATCACCAGATGCGGAAACTCGGCCCCCTCGGGAGCCTGATCCCAGACCCGCCCGCCCAGCAGCGCCCCGACCGCCGCATCCCCCTTCAGCGCCGCGACCACCGCCTTCTGCAGCGCGCTCTCGTGATCCCTCATCGCACCCGCTCCAGATCCAGCCTGACCCGCCCCGGCCGCGCATCCTCTATCGCCACGATCCGCCAGTCCGCCCCGCCGAACCGCAGCACCCGCCCGACCGCCAGCCTCGGATTCGCCCGCGCCTCCGCCCCCATCGTCTCGACCGCCCGCCGCTGATCGCCCTCGCCGCGTTCGGTCCGCCGACGCGCCCCGCACTTCAGCCAGGCCGACCCCACCGCCTCGAACGTCACGCTGCGTCCGCCATAAGGCGTCTCAGACTCGACCGACTGAAACAGCCCCGCCAGAATTCTCACAACCGCACCACACGATACGGCGCGATCCACCCCTCGACCGGCTCGACCGCCACCGGCTCGCCCCGTTCATAGGCCCGCAGCACCAGTATCAGGATCGCCAGCCGCAACGGCGCCGGCGAGGTCGATGTCAGGCCCAGCCCCACATCCCCCTCGACCTTCGCCTGGGCCGCCTCGATCAAGGTCTGGATCAGCCCGTCCTCGGCCTCATGCTCGACCCTCAGAAACAGCTTCGCCTCCGCCAGGCTGACGGGTGCTGTCATGTTGGAATCTCCAAATATCCTCCCCTCTCCCAGCGGGAGAGGGCTTGAGCACACGACCGCTTGCGGTCGTTCTTGTGCGAAAGGGTGAGGGGTTACGGTGTTCGACGGGCGCCACCGTAACCCCTCACCCGACCACGCCAGGGCGACGGCTATCGCCGCCGCGCGTGGTCTCCCTCTCCCTCTGGGAGAGGGAGCGCCATCACATCAGATCACCCCGCGCTGAACTTCATCACCTTGATCGCGTCGAAGTTCTGCACCCCGCCGCCGACCCGTTTGGTCGTGTAGAACAGCACATAGGGCTTGGCCGAATAGGGATCGCGCAACACTCGCACCCCCGCCCGATCCACGATCAGATACCCGCGCTGGAAGTCCCCGAACGCGATCGACAGACTGTTGGCCGCCACGTCCGGCATGGTCTCGATCTCGGTGACCGGATAGCCCAGCAGCGACGCCGTCTCGCCCAGCCGCGTCGCCGGCTGCCAGATATAGTTGCCGTCCGCGTCCTTGAACTTGCGCACGGCCGAGACCGTCTTGCGGTTCATCACGAACCGCCCGTTCGGCCGGTACTGGGCCTTGGGCGCATAGACCAGATCGATCAAACGGTCCGCCGGACTGGTCGGCGCGAAACCGCCCGCCGCGCCCGAAGCCACAGAGCCGATCTGACCCCAGGCCTGGCCCGCATCCGCCACGGTCGGATAGGTCAGGAAGCCCTTGGGCTTGTTCACCCCGTCGCCGCCCACGAAGGCCTGGGTCTCCTGCGCCGCAAAGGCGTCCTCGACCTCGGCCGCCAGCCATTCGTCCAGATCGACCATGGCGTCGTCCAACAGGGCCTGGGTCGCCGCCGGATTGGCGTACAGATCGGCCGAGGGGAACTCCAGCAGGGCCAGGGTCGCCGGATCCGTCTCCGGCCGCGCGGCGGTCTCCGCCACCCAGCCGCAGGCCACGCCCGCCGTCGAGACCGGCTTTCTGAACACCCCCGCCGCCACCGTCCGCACCGTGGCGATCTCGCGCATCGGCGAGGCCGCCATCAGCCGCCGCTCGATGGCCCGCTCGGTCTCGTACGGCACGACATAGCCGCCCGAGGTCGCGCCGCCCGACAGGCCGGCCTTGACCTCCAGCGAACCAGATTGACCGGTCTTCAGATAGCCGTCCCATGCCGCTTTCGCCTCCGGCGCGCTCGCCGGTTCCACTGGCTCGCCTCCGATAGCCGGACGCCTGTTCTGGCTCATCACCCGATCCAGTCGCGCCTGGGCCGCCGCCACCGCCTGGTCGATGCGCGCCACCTTCTCCTCCAGCAGCACGTCTGCCGCCGCCTTCTTCTCGATCTCGTCCAGCCGGACGTCGTTCGCCCCTTTGAACGCCTCGAACGCCGCCATCATCTCATGCACGACAGCGCGCGCCTCCGGCGAGCCGGAAGCCTGTTTGGTCTCTTTCATGGTGTCTCCGGTGAATGCGTCCTCAGAAGACGCGATGATCCGGGCCAGCGCCCGAAACCTGTGATTGAACGGCTGGCAGGCCCGCGAAACCGTGCTACCGATCCGGCTCTCTCGAGGATCGCTTCACATGCTCGCGCTTGCTCTGGCCTTTTCCGGCGCGCTTTTGCTTCAGTCGCAACCTGATAGTCCCGGCCTAACTCCCGAACAGGCGGCGCAAGTCAGCCCGGCTCTTCGAAGCATGATCCGCTTTTTCGAGACGGTGGGTACCTGCGGGCATCAGTTCCCGCCCGAAGCCAGAACAAGGATTCAAACGTCGGGGGCGAACGACGCCGACCCGCTAAATCGGCTGGCTTCGGCCATCTTGTTGGCGGCCTACGATAGAGGGATGTCGTCTCCTCGTGCCGCGACGATCACGCGTGAGCAATGCAAAACCGAAATCGAGGCCATCTCCGCCGAAATCGAGACGCTCACGGCCGAAAGAGAAAAATCAGCGAATGCTGAAACGGACTGACGCGCCATGTCCCACCTGACGCCCCTCGAAAGCGCCATCATGGACGCCATGGTCTGGCAGATGGGCGACAGCGTCCCCGATCTGGCGGCCCAGGCGGCGTCCAGCTCGCCGGGCCTGCGACGCAACACCGGCGCCGGCCTCTATTCCCGGATGATCGTCGATGCGAACCGCGCGACCCGCAATCCCGACGCCACCGGCCTGTTCGGCACGGTCCATGTCATGGTCGGCGACCTGCCCGATCCCATCGGGTTCCAGATCGAGCTGCGCCAGGGGCGGCTGACGGCCCTGCACGGCCAGAGCTATGGCCAGGACACCCGGGCCATCGACTTCTCCAGCACCCCCTTCGGCGAGGTCTTCACCGTCGACGCCCGTGGCCAATCCGTCCTCTACCGCCCCGCCTGGCGCGCCCCCGATCCCGTCGCCCTCAGGCCGAAACCCGCCGCCCGACCGGCCCCACAGGCCCAGATCCAGACCAAGGCCCCGGTTGCCGCCAAGCCTGCGGACCCCGCCCCGGCGACCGCCGCCACGCCCAGCCTGTCCGAAATCCTCGCCAGCGCCTCCAACCCGACCGCCTCTCGCGTCGGCAAGCTGGCCCTGGTCTATCTCGGCGCCTATGCGTTGGCGGTGATGTTCGTCCTGTTTGCCCAGTTCGTCCTGCATCTCGGCTGGGTCTTCGCCGCCGTCGTCGCCGCCTGGGCGCTGCGCTACATCCACAGCCCCAAGGGACGCGTGATGATGTCCGACATCGCCGACAGCCTGGATCGCAACGGCGTGTTCGAGGCCCTCAAGCCAAATTGAACCGCGCCCCCGGCAACATCGGAAACGTCACCAGCGACACCTCCCACAGTTCGACCGCGCTCAGCACCCTCAGCCGCCCCTGACGCCGGGCCCGCGCCGTGCGGTATCCGATCGACAGTCCGTCCATCGCCCCCGCCCGGCTCAGGGCGCCGGCGAACCGCGCCTCGGCCGACCAGTCCTCGATCCGGCCGCGCACGAACAGCCCCCGCGCGTCCTCCACGATCTGCTCCCAGACCCCGACCGGCGCCCGCGCGTCATGCTGGTTCAGCATCCGCACCCCTGGCGCCCCCGTCTTGCCCAGACTGTCCGCAAACGCCCCCGCCTGCACCACATCCCCGTTCAGATCCGCCACGCCCCACAGTGAGGCGTAGCCTTGGATTTCGACGCTCCCTCTCCCCTTGCGGGAGAGGGAGACCGCGCACGGCGGCGCAGCCGTCGTCCTGGCGCGGTCGGGTGAGGGGTCGAACAGCCCCTTGCGGCCACCGCTTAAAAACCCCTCATCCGACCCTTCGGGCCACCTTCTCCCGCAAGGGGAGAAGGAAGACGTTTCGCCTGTCATCTCGCCCCCTCCAACCGCCGCTCGATCCGCTCCACCGCCGCCGCCGTCGCCTCGCCCTGGACCTCCAGCCGCGCCAGCCGTTCGGCGACCAGCCTCTGCTCCCCGACCCGCTGCTCCAGCGTCGCGATCCGCGCCGCCGCCCCGCCGGCCCAGACCAGGCCGCCGACCGTCTGTACGACCACGGCGATCAGCAGCGCCGTCGGCACGCGCCGGATTTGATGTTCGGTCATCCTTCAAGCCCCGCCATCCGTCGTCGCTCCTCGTCCGTCAGGAAGCTCGCCCCCTCCAGCCGCGCCCACAGGGCGTCCCGCTCAGGCTGCAACGCCGCCACCGCCTCCAGGTCCGCCCGCACCTCGCACCCGGCGAACCGCTCGCCCAGCCAGCCCGTCATCGCCCCCGCCGCCTTCCTGACCAGCGGGATCACCGTCTGTCGCCAGAAGGCCGCATTGGCCTCGCGATAGTTGGCGTAGGTCGCGTCGCCGGGGATACCCAGCAGCTGCGGCGGAACCCCGAAGGCCAGGGCGATCTCGCGCGCCGCCGCATGTTTGCCGGCCGTGAAATCCATCTCCGCCGGCGTCAGGCTCAGCGGCTTCCAGTCCATCCCGCCTTCCAGCAGGATCGGCCGCCCGGCGTTCGTCGCCCCGGCGTAGACGTTCGACAACTGGTCCTTCAGCGCCTCGAACTGCCCGTCCGTCAGCCGCTCGCCGTTCCGCGCCCCATAGACCAGCGCCCCCGACGGCCGCGCCGCATTGTCCAGCAGCGCCTTGTTCCAGGCCCCGGCCGCATTGTGCGCATCCACCCCCTGCGCCGCCGCCTCCATCGGCGACAGCCCGTACCAGTCGTCCAGCGGGTGCCACAGCTTCAGATGCATCACCGGCGCCCAGCCGTCCGCCGCCCGCCCGATCCGAACCGAACGTCCGTCCACGGAATAATCCCACGCCTCGGGCCAGCCCGACCGGCCGGGGATCACCTTGACCCGGTCCGACCGCAGCGCCCACAGCTCGTCCGGCGCCGCGTCCCCGTCCGCATCGCCGGTCGCCTCGACATAGGCGTTGCCCGACACCTGCAGCGCTCCATAGACCGCTTCCATGAGCTCTGCTCCCGACTGTTCGGGATTGGGCCGGCGGATCAGTTTCGCCAGCGGATGCGCCTCGTCGCGCACTCCGTCCACGAACACCGCGAACGGCGCCGCAGCCGCCGCCTCGGCGATCATGCGGATGCAGCGATAGGCCACCGCATTCTTCTGATACCCCTCGCGCGCCAGGCTGGCGTAGTCGTTGGGCGTCCACCGCGGCCGCCCCACGCCCGACAGCGCGATCACCCCGCCCGCCCGGCTCTCCTTCGCCTCAGGCGCACGCCCGCGCCCCGCTTGGCCGAACGGCCACCGGATCGAAACCATCGCAATCTCCCTGAACTTCCTTCTTCCTTCTCCCTGAGGGAGAAGGTGGCCCGCAGGGCCGGATGAGGGGTTACGGTGTGGACCAAGATCGCACAGCGTAACCCCTCACCCTTTCGCGCAAGTCCGACCGCTACGCGCTCGGGCGCTCAAGCCCTCTCCCTCTGGGAGAGGGTGTCAGCAGCCTCAACAGCGGCCGCTCGATCCACAGATGCACCACCACCCCCGCAGCCAAACTCGCCAGCACAGTCAGCCCCACCACCGCATCCCCCGGCATGGCGACCATCCCACTCTCGAACAGCCGCCCCAGCGCCCGGATGACCAGCACATGCGTCAGATAGATCGAATACGACGCATCCCCCATGAAGGCCGCCGCACGCCCCAGGCGTCCCGGCGCCGCGTCCGTCCGCTCCATCCGCACCACGCCGAACACCATCAAGGCGCTGGGCAGCCCCCAGATCACCACCCGCCTCAACCCGTTCCACGGGTCGTTCAGCGCCCGCACATCATCGATCCCGCCATAGCCGACCACCAACGTCAGCCCGAACCCGACCAGCGCCAGCCCGACCGCCAATGAGCCCAACCGACGCGGCGCCGCCCGCCACACCGACGCGATCCCCACGCCCAGCAAGAACTCCAAAATGATCGGCGCGCCCCAGAACCTCAGCACCGGCGCCGCCACGACCAACCCGGCCGCCATCATCGCCGCATAGGCCGCCACCAAGCCCCAGCCGACGCGCTTCCCGCCCGCCATCGCCAGGCCGAACCCGGCGTAGAACAGCATCTCGAAACACAGGGTCCACCCCGGCCCCAACGCCGGAAACGTCATCTCCAGTCCGCTGAACGGCCAGAACAGAAAGGTCGCCGCCGCCACGTCCGGGCTCAGCGTCCCGCCCCGCGCCATCCCGATCAGGATCGGCAGCGACAGCAGCCAGTAGATCGGCGCCACACGTCGAAACCGTCGCCACAGAAAGGCGCCCGCCGCCCCGCTGCCCGCCTGCCCACGCGTCGTCGTGGCGATGATGAAGCCGCTGATGACGAAGAACACATCCACGCCCACGGCGCCGAAATCCTCCAGCGCCCCGCCCGCCAGAACTGTCTCCAGCCCCAGCCGCGTCCCCGCCAGGTCCAGCGCATGGGCGACGACTACCGCCGTCGCCGCCGCGAACCGCAGCGCCTGCACCCCGTAGAACCGCTCCCCCATCCGCCACGGTTAACATCGCGCGCGCAGAACCGACAACCTCAGATCATCACCCGCGCCCGCACCGCCTCGGCGATCCTGGCCTGACCCGCCGCATTGGGATGGACGGAATCGAACATCAGTCCGCCGGCGAACCCGCCGCCGAACAGAGCCGTTCCGTCGATGGGCGTCGCCAGCCCCCTTGCCGCCGCCACCTCCAATACCGCATCCCGGATCGCGCCCTGCGTCGCAGAACTCGCCTTGCCCTGCGCCGGATCGGACGGACATCCCGTCATCAGCAGCACGTCCCCCGTCGTCCGGCACCGATCCACCAACGACCCCAGCCCGGCCTTGTAAGCCGCCACCGCCGTCCCGCCATTCCAGTCGTTGATCGTCAGACAGACGACCGACAGATCGGGCGCCGCCGCCGGGATCGATCCATAGGCCCGGTACGGCTGATCCGTCGTGATCCAGTCCGCAACCCTGGCCCCGCCCCATCCGGCGTTGATCACCCGCGCCCGTCGCACGTCCGACCGCCACGCGACCCCGCCGGCGATGAACACCGCCCCGCCCGAGGCCCAGCGCACAGTCACCGGCCCGCTCGTCTCGGGAAAGGCCACGGTCGTCACCTCCATCGACGCCGCCTTGGTCGTGTTCACGCTCGCGCGCACCACCCCGTCCGTCTCGACCGTCATCACCCCCAGCGCCGTGTTGGTCACGGCCCACAGGTCGAACCGATCCACGACCGCATCGGGCTGAAAGCTCCAGCCCCCGCTGGACGCCGTCGCGCCCGAGAACAGCTTGCCGCCCATCCCCGTCAGCGCATTGACGCCCCACCCGGCGCCCATCGTCACGCGCGGATCATAGGCCGAATAGCCCCCGCTCGCCCCGTCCGCCGCACCCGCCCCGGCCACCGACGCCGCCGAGGCCGGCAGCCCCCGCCCGCTCATCATCGCCGCCAGCCGCTCGGGCCAGGCGCCCGCCCGACCGTTCGGCGTCCAGCCGCCGGAGACACCGCCAAACCCTTGCGTCACGCTGTCGCCGATGCACAGCAGCCGCGCCTCGCGCCCGCCCGCCTGCATCGTCCGCACCGCCGCCGACCAGACCGGCAGGTCGCTCACGGAAAACCCAGGCCGCCCCAGCACCCCGCCCGGCGCCGCCGTCGCCGCCCCGATCTCGACGCCCGACATCAGTCGAAGGCCGCCACGATCTGCGTCGCGGTCGTCCCGGTCGCCAGCACGCGTCGCACCTGCACCGGCAACCAGCCCACCGGATGATTGGCGAACGTCGTCGCATCCCCATCCTCAGCCCCGACCGTCAGTACACGGACATTGCCCGCCGCCCCGACATACAGCGCCTTGGCATAGGTCGTCAGATCGACCGTATCGCTGGGCGTCACTCCCCCCGCGCGCCGCGCCGGCCCGCTCGCATCGCGCCCATGGTTCAGCAATCCGTCCCGCTCGGGAATGGCCGGCATGTCTCTCTCCTGTCATTGAAAATCGAAAGGGCTAAAGCCCCCGCACCCTCGGCCCCGCCGACTGTGGTCCCAGCATCAGCCGCGACACCGCCCACACCAGTGCGTCCGCCCGATCGGGGCTGGGTCCGCCCTCCAACCGCCGCCGCCCCGCCTCCCAGCGCGGCCGATCGCCCGGTTCCGCCAGCGCCTTGATCCCCGACGCCCCCTCCACCATCACCTCACGCACGTCGTGCAGGGCGGGGCCGACCAGGGCGATAGTAATGCCCGACAACTTCCGGGCCATCTTGTCGACCCAGACTGATCCGGCGAAGGTCTTGCCTGACCCTCGCCCACCCAGCAGAAGCCAGGTCCGCAGGTCGAGATCACGCGGCTTGTGTTGGTGGTCCAGCAGGCGCGCATGATTGCGCTTCAGCCTTAGCTCTTGCCCGCTCAGCCGCTTCAGCATCTTTTCTCTCGATGATGCTGTCGAGCCGCTCGTATTCGACGAGCAGTTCTCCTCGGATTCGCTCGTCTTCTGCGGGATCGTAGGTTCGTCCACCCATCTCGTCCTCTTCGTTGTCGCTCAGGCACATCAGCCGCATCGCCTCGACCGCCTTGGCCGAGCGCGCGATCACGCCGATCTGACGCGCGACCTTTTCGGCTGCGGCCGCGTCCTCGATCTCTGTCTTGCAAACCTTCTGCGCGGCCTCTTCCATCTTGGCCTTCAGCATCAGGAACATCGGCTCTAGCCACCCGGCGCAGGCCGCAGCGCTCCCGCGAGCACCGTCGCCGCCGCCCTCTTCGTCATCCCGATTTCCCGTCATGCCCAAACCATAGCGCAGCAGCGTCCTCAGGCCGGAAGAACGCCCACATAATTCGCCAACAGCTTGTTTTCGCAACGTTTCCACCAGCGTCATTGCGCTAGCTGGCGGGGTCTACCCTAACAGCCTCAGCCCCGCTCCAGCATCCATTCGGGCGCCTCGAAGTCCAGCGCATCCTCCGGCTGGGCCAGCGACAGTTCCGAGATCGTCTGCCCCCGCACCGACACCCCGGCCGTATGCACCGTCTCGCGACTGCCCGAGATCAGATGATGCCACCCCGCCAGCGGCCGCCCTTCGTGCAGCCGGCGATAGGCGCACGACAAGGGCATCCACCCCAGCGCCTCGATATTGTTGGGCGTCAGCTTGATGCAGTCGGGCACCTGGGCGTTGCGGTTCGCATAGTCCGAGCACGAACAGGCCTGGGAATCGAACAGCTTGCAGTGCACCCGCGTCGGAACGACGTCGCCCGTATCCTCGTCCTCGAACCGGATCACGCAGCACAACCCGCAGCCATCGCACAGCCCCTCCCATTCGGAAGGCGACATCTCGGCCAGGGTCTTGGTTTCCCAGTAGGGACGGGCGGGATCGGGAACTGACAGCATACGAACCGAAGGCTTTAGGGGACGCGCCGCCTAACGGCGACATGCGGCGATCAGATGGCCGCCGCGTCCTGGACCAGACACCCATACCATCCCAGACCCTCATAGGTCTCGTATCCCGGCGTCCGCGCATAGCCGATGGTCCGACCGCCCTTGGCGTAGCTGCCCATGACGCCGCCGCCGACGTTCAGCTCCAGCGTCTCGCTCAGCACCCCCGCCCCGTCCGAGGCCGCCAGCACCCTGTGCGTCTGGTCCAGCAGCAGCACCCGCGTCCGCGCCTTTTCCTCGGGCGTCAGCCGAACCCCGTCGACCACCGTCTGGGCCTGGGCCTGCCAGTCGAAATGGATGCCCAGCACCCCGATGACCTTGCCGTTCGACAGCCCGCCCTCACGAATGGCCGTCGCATAGGTGGACACGGGCGCCCTGTTCAGCGCCTCCAGCCGGACGATGTCCGCCACCGCGAAATCGTCGCCCGATGCCGTCGCCATCGCGTCCCGGAACCAGCTCATGTCCCGCGCCGACTGGCCCTGCACCGCATAGCGATCCGGCCGACCGTTCGCGACCACCACCCCATCCCGGCCGCAGATCCATAGATCCAGATAGACGGTATAGGCGTCCAGGATGACCTTCAGCCTGCGGCTGGCGTGCTGGGCCTTGGCCTCGTCCGGCTCGGCGACGCAATTCACCACCGCGCTGTCGGTCGCCCACCAGCGTACGTCGCAGGTCCGCTCGTACAGGTTCCGGTCGATGATCTCGATGGCGTTCAGCGCCAGGTCCGCCAGCCTCTGCCCCCGCAGTTGCCCCAGGATCGATCCGCCGATGGCCGACAGCTCGGTCAGGTCGGCCCGCACCTGCTGTTCCAGCGCGCCGGCGACATCGTCGATCTGACCCGAAATCCGCTTGAACTCCTCGGCGACCACCATGAAGCTGCGCCCGGCCTCGCCGCTGCGCGCCGCCACGACCTGAGCGTTGACCACCAGCATCTTGGCCGCCCGGTTAACCGAGGCGATCTCGCCGATCTTCTCGCCCGCCACGACATTCAGCCGTTCGGACAGTTCGAGAATACGCTCAGGCCTGACGCCCGCGTCCGTTTTCGACATGATCTGAGATCCCCACCTCTCCACGACGTCGCCTAGAGGGAGCAGGGCGCAGCCATGGATACAGCCAAGGTTTGCGCCGACATGCTTAAGGAAATCTGACCGCTCAGTGACCCACGGTCTTGGAGAACAGATTGATCACCACCACCCCGCCGACGATCATCGTCAGGCCCGCGATGGCCGGCAGGTCCAGCCGCTGGCGAAACGCCACCGTCCCGATCACCGAGATCAGCACGACGCCCAGCCCGCTCCAGATCGCATAGGCGATCCCCACCGGCATCTGCTTCAGCGCGATCGACAACAGATAGAAGGCCAGTCCATAGCAGGCCGCCATCCCCGCCGTCGGCCAGGCCCTGGTGAACTGCTGCGAGGCCTGCAGCAGGGTCGTCCCCGCCACCTCCAGCCCGATGGCACCCAGCAGCGCCGCCCATGTGACCGGGCTCACGTCAGCGGGCTCATGCGTCGTTCGCGGTGATCGGATGGCCGGGCGTCAGCAGCGACAACAGCGCCTTCCTTTGCTCTGCCGACACCTCATGCAGCCCGAACAGGTCCGACAGCCACAGCCCGTCCGCGATCAGTCTCAGCATCAGGGCGTCGTCGGCGCCGACCGGGTCGCCCGGATCGTCCACCTTCACCCGATCGATCCAGCCGCCCCAGCGCTTCGCCAGCGACGGCTCTATGGCGCAGGCGGCCATGATCACCCGGCCGATGCTGACATCTTGCGGCGTCACCGGCTCCGTCACCGTCGAGCGCAGATAGGCCCGTGCATTGCGGCCATAGGGTTCGGGATCGCGCGCCGCCTCGGCCAGGATGCCGTCGGTATGCATCTGCCCCAGATGATCGACCATCCCCTCCAGCAGGGCGAGCTTGCTGGGAAAATGATGCAGCAGCGCCCCCTTGCTGACCGTCGTTCGCGCCGCCACCGCATCCAGCGTAAAGCCCGACGCCCCCAGCTCGGCGGCGACCTCCAGGGCCTTGTCGATGATCTCGGCGCGGGTGTCGTCGGGCGCGCGGCGGCGTGTAATCGTGTCCATGGCCGCTACATACCAACCGGACGGTAACTGTCAATATCGGCGCAAATCCTCCGCCGCCTGCGGGGGAGGGGGACCGCGAAGCGGTGGAGGGGCCGAACGTCCCACCGACCTTTCCAGTGGAATATTTGGGCCACAACCCTTAGATCACACCCGTTTCCGCCCCCTCTACCGCGCCACGCGCGGCCCCCTCCTCCGTTTCGCGGGCGAGGATCGAAAGTCACATGGCAGCCAGACCCCCCCTCGTCGCACTCAAGG
Organism: Brevundimonas sp.; assembly: GCF_046295075.1. Lineage (GTDB taxonomy): Bacteria > Pseudomonadota > Alphaproteobacteria > Caulobacterales > Caulobacteraceae > Brevundimonas. Next base: position 36,420 of record NZ_JBKBOC010000017.1, read on the forward strand.
ACGTCCGTCTTCAGGACGGCCAGCGCCCCCTCTTCGACGGCGTCGACCTTGCGGTCGAACCGCGCAGCCGCGCGGCCCTCGTCGGCCGCAACGGCGCCGGCAAGTCCACCCTGATGAAGGTCGTGATGGGCATGATCGAACCCGACAGCGGCGACCGTTCGGTCCAGTCCGCCGTACGCTTCGCCTATGTGCCCCAGGAACCCGTCATCACCGGCGAGACCCTGCTGGACTACGCCTCCTCCGGCGAGGCCGAGAGCTGGACCGCTGAATCCTGGCTGGCCACCTTCGGCCTGAACCCCGAGAAATCCACGCAAGGGTTGTCCGGCGGCGAGACCCGCCGCGCCGCCCTGGCCAAGGCCTTCGCCGAAGAGCCCGACCTGCTGCTGCTGGACGAGCCGACCAACCACCTCGACATCCTGGCCATCGAACTGCTGGAGAACGAGCTGATCCAGGCCCGGTTCGCCCTGCTGGTCGTCAGCCACGACCGCGCCTTCCTGAACCGCGTCACCAACACCGTCCACTGGCTGGAAAACCGCCGCGTCCGCACCCTGAACAAGGGCTTCGTCGAGTTCGACGAATGGTCCTCCAAGGTCATGGAGGAAGAGGCCGAATCCCTGCGTCGCCTGACCAAGACCATCGAGCGCGAGACCGCCACCTTCTACTCTTCCATCACCGCCCGCCGCAGCCGCAACGAAGGCCGCGCCCGCTCGCTGAATGCGCTCCGCGCCGAACGGTCCGAGAAGATGAAGGACGCCCCGCGCGAGCTCTATCTGGGCGTCGATTCCGGCGGCACCTCGGGCAAGCTGGTCGCCGAGATCAAGGGCGTGTCCAAGGGCTTCAACGGCCGCACCCTGTTCAAGGACCTGACCACCCGCATCATCCGCGGGGACCGCCTGGGCATCGTCGGTCCCAACGGCGCGGGCAAGACCACCCTGGTCAAGACCCTGCTGGGCGAACTTCCGCCTGACGAGGGCACGGTCCGCATGGGTTCCAATCTGGAGTCCGTCTATCTGGACCAGTCGCGCGAGGGGCTGAAGTCGGACATGACCCTGTGGGACGCCCTGACGCCGGGCGGCGGGGACTCGATCCTGGTGCGCGGCGTGTCCAAACACGTCGCCGCCTACGCCAAGGACTTCCTGTTTTCAGAGGCCCAGCTGCGCCAGCCGATCTCGACCCTCTCGGGCGGCGAGCGCAACCGCCTGCTGCTGGCCCGCGCCCTGGCGAAACCGGCGAACCTGCTGATCCTCGACGAACCGACCAACGACCTGGACATGGACACCTTGGACAAGCTGGAAGAGCTGCTGGAGGGCTATGACGGCACCCTGATCCTGGTCTCCCACGACCGCGACTTCATCGACCGCCTGTCCACCTCGACCCTGGCCCTGAACGGACGCGGCGACATCGTCGAGACCCCCGGCGGCTGGACCGACTTCATCCGCCAGAACCCCGGCTTCCTCCAGCCCGGCGCCAACCACCGCCCCCAGGACAAGGCCGCCGCCCAGCGCGCCGCCGAGGCCGCACCGGCCGCCGTCGCCCCCAAGAAAGCCGGCAAGCTGACCTTCAAGGACGCCCACCGCTTGAAGGAACTGGAAGCCCTGATCGACGCCCTGCCCGCCACTATCGCAAAACATGATGCTGCGCTGGCCGACCCCGGCCTCTACGCCCGCGACCCCAAGACCTTCGACGCCACGATGAAGGCCGCCGACAAGGCCCGCGCGGACTTGGAAAGCGCCGAACTGGAATGGCTGGAACTGGAAGAGAAGAAGGCGGCGCTGGCGGGGTAAATTCAAATCCCGTCACCCTCGGGCTCGTCCCGAGGGCCCACCTTTCCACCCCTCGGCCGCAAGACGCCGCAGGCCAGCGCCAACGCAAGCACATCCGCCCCGCGCCTGAACCCGCCGTAGGCCCTCGGGACAAGCCCGAGGGTGACGGTTTCATGGCGCTTGAAACCAAATCCGCCGCCGCACACTCAAGCTTCATGACCCTGCGCACCCACCTCGTCGAGTTCGCCCCGCCCCAGCAGGCGGCGGTGCGGCGGATCAACGCCGTCCTGGCCCGCGCGCCGCGCCTGCGCACCGACGGCTGGCGGATCGATGCGGGCCAGCGGCTGTCGCTGTGGCTGGACGCCGCCGCCGGGCGGGTCACGGTCCCGCGCCTCAGAAAGCGCGGCGTCACGGTCGAGATCATCCAGACCGACGGCGACCATCCCGTCCCCTTGCGCATCCTGCATCCCGTCGGCACGCCCCGCGCCGTCATTCTGGACATCCACGGCGGCGGCTGGGTGCTGGGCAGCGCGGGGCTGAACGACCGGCTGAACGCGCATCTGGCGCACCACGGCTTCTGCGTCGTCTCGGTCGATTACCGCCTGCTGTCCGAGCGTCGCCAGATCTACATCGACGCCGCCATCGCCGACTGTTTAGCCGCCGCCTACTGGACCGTGACCAATGTCGACCGGCTGGGCGCCTCGACCCTGTTCCTGACGGGCGAATCCGCCGGGGGCCATCTGGCGGCCCTGACGGCGGTGGCCCTGCGCGACCAGGGGCTGATCGACCTGGTGAAGGGCTGCGTCTTCACCTACGGCGTCTTCGATCTGTCGGGGACCGAGAGCGTGCGTTCGGCCGGGCCCGAGACCCTGCTGTTCAACGGCCCGACCATGCGCGCCGACCTGGCCCGGCTGGCGCCCGACCGCGACGAGGCGGGCTTGCGCCGGCCCGACGTCTCGCCCCTCTATGCCGACCTGACCGGCCTGCCGCCCGCCCTGTTCATCGCCGGCGAGGACGACCCCCTGTTCGAGGACAGCCTGCTGATGGCGACCCGCTGGGGCGAGGCGTCGGAGGCCGACCTGATCCGCGTCCCCGAGACCCCGCACGGCTTCCTGCATTTCGGCGGCCCGGCGGCTCGGGGCGCGCGCGCCGCCATCCGCCACTGGCTGGGCGCCCGGCTCTAGCTCTCGATCAGTTCGCGGATCCGGCTGCCCAGAGCCTCCATCCCGAAAGGCTTGGTCATCACGTGCATGCCGGGGTCCAGATGCCCGTTGCCGACCACCGCATTCTCGGCATAGCCGGTGATGAACAGCACCTTCAGGTCCGGCCGCTCCAGCCGCGCGGCGTCCGCCATCTGACGCCCGTTCATTCCGCCGGGCAGGCCCACGTCGGTGACCAGCAGGTCGATCCGCGCCTCTGAGTTCAGCAGCTTCAGACCCGCTGCGCCGTCCGAGGCCTCGATGCACTGATAGCCCAGCTCGTGCAGGATCTCGGCAACCAGCATCCGCACCGTCGGCTCGTCGTCCACGACCATGACCGTCTCGCCGGCCTGGGCGCGCGGGGCCTGTTCGACCTCGGGAACGGCTTCGCCCTCGTCCACCGCACCGTGGTGACGGGGCAGATACAGGCACACCATCGCCCCCTGACCCGGCTCGGAATAGATCCGCACCTGGCCGCCCGACTGGCGCACGAAGCCATAGATCATCGACAGCCCCAGCCCCGTCCCCTCGCCCAGCGGCTTGGTAGTGAAAAAGGGCTCGAACGCGCGCGCAACCACGTCCGGCGCCATGCCGCCGCCGGTGTCGCTGACGCAGATGGAGACATACTGGCCGGGGTCCAGGTCCTGGGCCTTGGCCGTGCGCGCGTCGATCCAGCGATTGCCGGTCTCGATGGTCAGCCGCCCGCCGTCCGGCATGGCGTCGCGCGCATTGATGCACAGGTTCAGCACCGCGTTTTCCAGCTGATGCGCATCGATCAGGACGGGCCACAGGCCGGTGCTGGCGACCACTTCCAGATGGACGCTCGGCCCCGTCGTGCGCCGGATCAGGTCCTCCATTCCGCGGATCAGCCGGTTGGGATCGGTCGGCTTGGGATCCAGCGTCTGACGCCGCGAGAAAGCTAGCAGCCGGTGTGTCAGGGACGCCGCCCGCTTCGCCGCCCCTTGGGCCGCTGCGGTGAACCGTTCGACATCGCCATACCGACCCTGGGCGATCCGATTGGTGATCAGCTCCAGACTGCCGCTTATCCCCGCCAGCAGATTGTTGAAGTCGTGGGCGATGCCACCGGTCAGTTGACCCACCGCCTCCATCTTCTGGCTCTGGCGCAGCGCCTCCTCGGCCTTCATCAGGGCGCTGGTGCGTTCGGCGACCTGGTCTTCCAGCGTCTCGTTGAACCGGGCCAGTTCGGCCGACTGGCGACGCAGTTCCTCAATGTCGATATTGGAGCCGACCCAGCGGGTGATCCGGCCCTCCTCGTCATGGACCGGCTCGGCCCGCACCATGAAGGTGCGATAGACCCCGTCGTGGCGAAGGATGCGGAACTCCGCCTCATAGACCTGACCGCTCGCCAGGGCCTGCGACCAGCGCGCAGTCGCCTTCTCCCGGTCATCGGGATGGACGATCTGGCCCCACCCGTCCGTCCCGTCCAGCGCGCCCTCGATCAACCCGGTATAGGCATAGACCTGGGGGTTGAACCAATACAGCGACCCGTCGGCCCAGCTGGCCCATATCTGGTTCGGCGTGGCCTGGGCGAAGACCCGGAACTGGGCCTCGCTGTCGCGCAGGGCGGCCTCGCTGCGGGCGCGCTCGGTCGCCATCCGCACCCTTTCGGCCACGTCGCGCATCAGCTGAAGGTCGCTGTCGGTATAGTGACGCGCCGTCGCATGGTTGACGAACACCAGGGCCACGACCCGGCCCTGTTCCATCAGCGGCATGTTGACGAACGATCCGGCGCTGATGGCCTTCAGGGCTTCGGCGGTGTCCGCCGTGCGGGGATCGCGCGTGACGTCGTCGATCGCCACCGTCTCCCCGCGCTTGATGTTCTCGATGTAGGATCCATAGTCACGGAAGGACAGGACGCCGGCCAGGCTAGTCACCCCCGGCTGGTTGAAGTCGCGTGCGATGGTGATGGTCTCGGCGAGCGTATCTATCGTACCGTAGCCCGCGCGGCTGACGCCCATCGTCTGCGCCAGCACCTCGGCGGACGCCTGGGCGATTTCCTCGGCGTCGGTCAGGTCGCGGATGGCGTCGTTCAGCTCCAGCAGGGCGTTCTGGCGCGCCTCGCTCTGTTTGCGCTCGGTGATGTTGTTGAACAGGATCGCGACCTGATAGGCGCCCGGCTGGCCGATCCTCAGCGCCTGCACGTCATACCAGCGGCCGAAGATGTCGGCGGGGTTTTCAAACCGCGCCGGCTCGCCCGTGCGCGCGACGCGGCCGTACAGGTCGAACCAGTGCTGCTCCAGCCCCGGCGCGATCTCGCTGACCCATTTGCCGTAAGGATCGACCAGGCCCGTCATCTCCTCGAAGGCCTGGTTGCCCTCGACGATACAGTAATCGATGGGGCGATCCGCCTCGTCGAACTTCATTTCGATGACGCAGAACCCCGTCGCCATGGCCGCGAACAGGGCGCCGTATCGCGACTCGCTCGCCGCCAGGGCTTGGTCGGCGCGGTGGCGATCCGTGACGTCCATGCCCTGGATGAAGACGCCCCAGACCTGACCGTCCTCCTTCAGGGGCTGGAAGACGAAATCGACGTAGCGGTCCACGACGTCGCCGCCGGGCTCGGCCTGAACGGCGTAAAGCGCGCTGTCGGCCCGGTGCGCCTCGCCCGTGCGATAGACCTGATCAAGAAGGTCCAGATAGCCCTGCGCCACGGCGTCGGTCAGCATTTCGGCGACCGTCCGCCCGATCACCTCGCGATGGCCGATGACCTTCTGATAGTTCGGATTGGTCAGCTCGAACCGATGCTCGGGTCCGGTGACCAGCGCCATGAACCCCGGCGCATGGGCGAACATATGGGCCAGCTGGCCGCGATTGATACCGTTAGACAAGGCGTGGCCAGACCCGGTGATGGACAAACATTTCCCCCAAGGACTCTCATCCGCTGATCACAGAACCCAAAGCGCGCCGGGCGGTTGCAGCGCAATGTGTCCGCCGCCGAACATAAGCCCGCATCATCGTCTTCTTGTGGACAAGACAAACCGCTGATCCGCCAAAGCGAATTTGATCCGTCCACCGATGTTCACAGGCTTGTCCACCGCCGCCGGGCCAGTCGTGCACATCGGGGCGAGATAGGGCGCTTGCCTCATAGCCGCTTTCGTCCGAACGTCAACAGGCCAAGGGACACGGCGGCGCGGAAATCCAGGGGAGACCCCGGACATCAAGCGAACCGGCCCGGCTCTCCGACCCGGCGCGATCGGGCGATCTTCGGATCGTAACGTGCGACAGGCGGGATCCAGGCTCCAGTCCTCGACGGTCTTCGGATCGACGAGGGACGAGAGAACCGGATCGGGATCGACGGACGACGCGGACGCAATGCCGTGGGACGCCCAAGACCAGGAGCGCGACAGGACAAAGCCGACCGCCCTTTCGGGTTCGCTCGAAACGGCGCTGACGCCAAGGCCCTGACCCGAACGGCCAAGTCCAACCCGGACTTGGCGAGGGGACGAAGAGCACGGGCTTGCCCGCACGCTTCGTCCCCTCGCTCAATTGGGCGTCGCTCAACTCGGGGGTTGAGTTCACAGACTTGCGCTAGACAGCCGCTCCGACATCTGCATCCATACCGTGCAGTTGGAGACAGTCATGCGTGCAATCCAGACCGCGTTTTGCGCCTTCGCCGTCGGCGTGATTTCAGCGGGTTCGGCCCACGCCGATCAACAGCCCGAGTATGTCGGGCCGCCCATCATCACCCCGACGCCTCCACCCCCTCCGGTCGCCGTCAGGTTCGGCGCTCTGGGCCAGCCGGTCGAGAACACCGTCCTGCGTCTGCCCGAAACGGAATCGACGTGCGAGGGCCTTGCGGTGCAGCCCCTCTACAGCGAGACCCTGCCGGCGCAACAGGCCGCACGACAAGGCGAATCTGACCCCGAAACGGTCCTGGCGTTTTCCGTCGCGGGGGACGGGCGAACGGTCGATATCCGGCCCGCCGACGCAGCGCCTATAGCCTTCGCCAATTTCCAGGCTAGCCTCGCCGTCTGGCGCTTTCCTGCGCGGGCACGAAAGGATTGCCGCCTGACGATCCGCTGGCGCAGTGTTCGACTGGACGAGGCCGAGACGCCGGACCTGCTGAACTATTTCGCTATCAACCGCGATCGGGGCGCCCTGCGCGACGCCGTGGCGAAACGCTTGGGCGGAGAGGGCGCCGACTGCGGCGACCGGTTCGGCGGCCGCCAGCCGGACACTGTCGTGTTTCCCGACTTCGAAAAGGGGCGCAAGCCCGCGCCCGGCGGTCGCAGCTGGTCCGTGACCCGATGGAACATCGACGCCGAAGGCCGCGCGACCGACGTCGAGACCATTGGCTCGTCCGGCGATGCCGACCTGGACTCCGAGGCTCGTCGCGCGACGGCAGAGACGCGGATGCGTCCCGGCCCGGCCAGGAAAGGCTGCGTCTACAACCTCTATCGCTCTGGCGAGACCTTGGCGGCTCCACCCGTGACGCCGGAGGATCAGCGTGAAGACCCGCTGCAGCAATGCCCGGCGACCATCGGCGACCGGTTCTCCGTTCGCGCCAATCCCGTGTTTCCGACCGTCTTCCGCGATCGCTCGGTCGAGGGCTGGGCGCTGATACGCTTCGACATCGCCCCCTGGGGCCAGATCGGCAACGCGTCGGTGATCGAGGCCCAGCCGGCCGCTGCCTTCGGCGTCGACGCCCTGCGGCTGGTGCAGACCAGCCAGGCCACGCCGGGGTTCGAGGCCGGCGTCCGATGCGTGGTTCCGGTACGCTACAGGCTTCAGGACACCGACAAGCCTATGGACGCGGATCAGAACTGAACCCGCGCCTTCCCAAGGCCCCTATCCCCCCGTAAGTCAGGCGCATGACTATGCTGAGGAATCGCCTGCTGACCCGCCGCCGCGCTCTGATCGCGGGCGGTGCGGCCGTGGCGGCGGGGGCCGTGGGGCTGCGGGCCTGCGGACGGGTCGAGGCGCCGGTGGACGAGCAGGGTCGCGTGCGCCTGCGTTTCGCCACCGACTGGCGCGCCCAGGCCGAACAGGGCGGCTTCTATCAGGCCCTGGCCAGCGGGGCCTATGAGAAGCGCGGGCTGAACGTCCAGATCGTCCAGGGCGGTCCCGGCGTGAACGTGCCGCAACTGCTGGCCTCGGGCGCGGTCGAGCTGGGCATGGGCTCCAACAGCTTCATCCCCCTGAACCTGGTCGCGGCCGGCGCCCCGGTGAAGGCCGTCGCCGCCTTCTTCCAGAAGGATCCCCAGGTCCTGATGGCCCATCCCGATCCGGCGCTGGAGACCATCGCCGACCTGACCGGCCGACCCTTCCTGCTGGCCGACACGGCGATCAACACCTTCTGGGTCTGGCTGAAGGCCCGCTACGGCTTCACCGACGAGCAGCTGCGACCCTACGCCTATGACCCCGCCGCCTTCATCGCCAACACGCGCGCGGTGCAGCAGGGCTATCTGACCAGCGATCCCTACGCCATCGAACAGGCGGCCGATTTCGACCCGCGCGTCTTCCTGATGGCCGACGAAGGCTATCCCTCCTACGCCGCCATGGTCCTGGCGCCCAACGCCTTCGCCCGCGACAATGCGGCGGCCCTGCGCAGCTTCATCGCCGCCTCGGCCGAGGGGTGGCGCGACTATATCCGGGGCGACGCCTCGGCCGCTGACGCGCTGATCCGCAAGGACAACCCGGACATGACGCAAGCCGTGCTGGACCAGGCCCGCGAACGCTTACGCGACTACGCCATCGTCGACGGCGGCGACGCCGCACTCTACGGCCTGGGCGCCCTGACCGAGGAGCGCTGGCAGGCCTTCTTCGACGTGACCTCCCAGGCCGGCGTCTATGAGGCGGACCTGAACTGGCGCGACGCCTTCACCGACAACTATCTGCCCGGTCGCGGCTGACACGCCTTCGTTGTCGCAACCGGCCGTGGCGTTAGCGCGGGATTAAGTGGTCGAACCCTAGTGTGCGGGCTGCAATTCCTTACCGGAGAGCCGCCTTGCGCAGCGCCCTCGTCCTTTCGACCGTCCTGACCGCCGCCAGCCTCGTGGCCAGCGGCGCTGTCGCCCAGCAGGCTTCCACCAATCCGTCCGGCCTGCGCTACCTGTCGTGGCCCGGCAAGCCGCCGGTCGCCGCCCGATCCGCCCCGAGCCCCGCCCCGAGGCCCGCCGTAACGCAGCCGGAGGCCCCGCAGCCGACCGTCGTCGCCGCCAACCGCACCATCCCCGGCGCCATTCCCCTGGCCCGCCTGGCGCCCGCGCCCTCCGCCGCCACACCGCGCAGCAACGGCCTGACGCCCGCCAGCGCCTGGATGGGCCAGCCTGCCCCCGCCCCGACGCAGGCCGCCCCCGTTCAGTCCACCCCTGCCCCCTACACCCCCGCGCCTCAGCCGCAGGCGCCCGAGCCGGTCCAGAGCCAACCGCAACCTCAACCGCAAGCCGAGGCTGCCCCCACGCCCGCCCCGCAGCAGACGGTCCAGGCCGCGCCCGAACCCCAGCCGCAACCCCAGCCGCAACCGGCCGAAGCCGCCGCGGTCGCCGACCCCATGGCGCCGCGCCGCGACGCCCCCATCTATCGCCTGCAACGGCCCCAGGCCGGCGTCCCCCTCGACGGCGCCGCCGTCACCGCCAATCAGCAGGCGGCCCAGATGGCCCCGACCGGCGACAACAGCGCCCGCTATTATTCCGTCCACCGCCAGGCCGGCCGTCACCCCGACGCCATCCAGGCCCCGCAGCAGACCTATCTGGACGCCCTGCCGGTCGAGATGACCCAGACGCCGCGCTCGAACGATCTGGCCCAGCCGGACGGCCCGCCCGCCCTGATCCGCAACGCCAACGGCTCCCTGCGCGCCGTGCCCCAGACCGAAGCCGACAACCTGCCATGAGCGATCAAGTCGTGATCGAACCTGCCGTGATCCCCGGCTCGCGCTTGCCGCAGCTGATCGCCCTGGCCGGCGAGGAATCCAGCGAGAAACGCCGCCTGCTGCTGCGCGAACTGACCGATCACTTCTTCGGCGTTCCCGACCACAACGCCAACGAGACCGATCTCTACGGCTCGGTCCTGGCCAAGCTGTCCGACGAGATGGAGCTGGCGGTCCGCGCCGAACTGGCCGCCCGTTTCGCCGAGGCGCCCAACGCCCCCCACAGCCTGATCCGCCGCTTCGCCGACGACGAGCTGGAGGTCGCCGAACAGGTGCTGCGCGCCTCCAGCGTCCTGACCGACGAGGACCTGATCCACGTCGTGCGCCGGCGCGGCCAGGGCCATCTGCGCGCCGTGTCGGAGCGGGCCACCGTGTCCGAGGCCGTGTCCGACATCATCGTGGAACGCGGCGACGACGACACCCTGGACGCTCTGTTGCGCAACGACGGCGCCCGCCTGTCGCGCGCGGCGTCCGAGACCGCCGTCGAACGCGCCAAGGCCAATCCGGCCCTGCACGCCGCCACGGTCGAGCGCCAGAGCCTGCCCGCCGACCTGCTGAACGAGATGTATTTCGTCGTCGAGGCCCGGCTGCGTCACCAGATCCTGGAACAGAACGCCCGCATGGACCCCGACCTGCTGGAGGCGGCCCTGGCCGCCGGCCGCACCCGGGTCGCCACCGACGACGGCGCCCTGCCCGCCGACTATGCCGAGAATTTGGCCTATGTGGACGAGCTGAAGGCCGCCGGACAGCTGACGCCCCAGGTGCTGATCCGCTTCCTGCGCTCGAACGGCCGCACGCCCTTCTTGATCGCCCTGTCGAAACTGGCCGACATCGACTTCCACACCGCGCGCGGCATCGTCGAGCGCAAGGACCTGGACGCCCTGTCGGTGGTCTGCAAGGCGGCCGACATGGACCGCGCCATCTATCTGACCTACGCCGTCGCCGTCCTGGGCTCGGAAGACAATCCGATGGGCAAGGCCGCCGCCTACGGCCGGATGTACGGCGAACTGACCCGCGACGCCGCCCTTCGCACCCTGCGCTTCTGGCGCATGCGCCGCAGCGCCCAGGCGGCCTGACTGGAAATCTCCCTCCCCTTCATGGGGAGGGACGGCGAGGACGCAGTCCGAGCCAGGGTGGGGCAGTCAAAAGCCCGCTCTTGCCCACTCGACCCCACCCCGATCGCTGCGCGATCACCCCTCCCCATAAAGGGGAGGGAGAAAGCAAAAACGCCCGCCTCCTTTCGGAAGCGGGCGTCCTTTTACCGAAAAAATCCGGCTTATTTCTTGGCGCGCGCCGTCGTGGCGGCGCGGGCGGGCTTGCGGCCGCCCTGGCCCAGGCCCATCGACTTGGCCAGTTCCGAACGGGCCTTGGCGTAGTTCGGGGCGACCATGGGATAGTCTTTCGGCAGACCCCATTTGGCGCGGTAGTCTTCGGGGCTCATGTCGTATTTGGTGCGCAGGTGGCGCTTCAACGACTTGAACTTGCGACCGTCTTCCAGACAGATCAGGAAGTCAGGCGCGATCGACTTGCGGATCGGCACCGCCGGCTCCTTGGGCTCGGGCTCAGCTTCGACCGGACCATTGGAAACGCCCGACAGGGCGGCGTGAATATTGGAGATAAGCGCCGGCAGAGCGTCTGCCGAGACGGAGTTGTTGCCGACATAGGCCGACACGATGTCCGCAGTCATCTCCAGCAGTTCGGGCTTATCTTCCATTATCGACATCGCTTTCATGATCCATGTGCGCTCGACTGATTCTCCAGTCGAGTCATCCTCACATCCTGATAGAGTTGTTTTGGCCTGAAAGCAAACACGCGCCAAAGCGGTGCGATATGCACGTAGATACGCGTATCTCTAGTGGTTAGGATCAGCGACCGAAGTCTTCGGCCAGCACCATCATCGCCGCGCGCTCGGGCGCCGAATATTCGTCGACAGCATCGTCCTCGCCGTCACGGATCGCCCGCAACAGGCTGGGCGTCAAAGCCGACGACAAAGACCAGTTCCAGTATCGCAACACCGTCTGCGCCCGGTCGACCGCCAGCATCTCATAGGTGATCTGCACCCGCTCCCAGTCGGGATGGATCTTGCCGTCCGCCAGGGTCTCGGGCCGACGCATCGATCGCCACAGATTGGTCAGGTCCACACGCGACATCCCCGTCGCCTTGCACAGGATCGCCAGAGGCTCCCCGCCCGGATCGCCCAGAAGCTTGGCCCCCGTCAGCGGCTTGACCCCCGCCAGGAAGGCGATTTCCGACGCCGTCTCGCGCGTCAGCCCGTCGCGCGCGGCGACCATGACGGCCTGTTCCAGACTGTCGAACGGGCTCTTTTCAATGGCGGCGCGGTTGCGTTGGCGCCGCTCGATGAACTGCAGCGCCTTGCGCGCCACCGGATCGGCCCAGCCCTCTTCGGCGGCCATGGGGAAGACGTCCTCGGACGCCTCCTGCATGACTTCGCGCGACACGGCGAACCGCTGCAGGATGGTGCGACGATCCTCAGAGGCGCACCACCAGAACATGACATAGGCGCCCGACGGCCTCAGCTCGGGCCGTTTCAGCAGCAGACCGCACAGACCCGGCGACTGACGGCTCAGGCCCACCACCGTCTCTATCCCGACCTGCGACAGCCGCGCGGTCTTGTTGCGCAGAACCGCCTCGATCACCTCCATCTCGCCGAAGGAGAACAGGGTCTCGGTGGCGATCTCGGACAGATTGCGCCGCGCCGCGATCAGCAGGCGATGCTCGAAACTGGCGTCGCGCGCACAGCCGACGATATCGGCGTCGCTCAACGACGCGCACTGTTCGATCAGCAGACCGGCGATCTCCGGCTCGTCGCGCAACAGGATGCGCGCCACGCTGTTGGGCAGTTCGGCCAGCGGCGCCAGGCGCGAGGCGACCCGCCGACGCTCCTCGCGCGACGCCAGACGCAGCATCTCGACCAGCAGATCGCCGGTGACCGCCCGCTCGAAAGCGTTGATCCGGCTGGCGGGAAGGGACACGACATCGGCCAGCCGCTTCAGCAGCGCACGGCGTGCGCGCAGCGGCATCTCCGGCGTCGCCTCTTCCCCCATCATGGCTGACAGTTCGCCCATTCGCCCAGTTTAGGCGCCAGCGGTTAACCGGGCGTGAGCCGCCTAAAGTCCTTCGAAAAGGGCCGTCGACAGATAGCGTTCGGCGAAGGACGGGATGATGACCACGATGGTCTTGCCCGCATTCTCGTCCATAGCGGCAAGCCTGAACGCTGCGGTCAGGGCCGCGCCCGAGCTGATGCCGACGGGGATGCCTTCGACGCGGGCGGCCTTGCGCGCCATGTCGAAACTGTCGTCGTTCGAGACCTGTTCGACCCCATCGACCACCGACGGATCGTAGATGGCGGGCGTGAAGCCGGCGCCGATGCCCTGGATCTTGTGAGGGCCGGGCGCGCCGCCCGACAGGACGGGCGAGGCCTCCGGCTCGACCGCGATCATCTTCACTGAGCCCTTCTTCGCCTTCAGCGCCTGACCCACGCCCGAGATGGTGCCGCCGGTGCCGACACCGGCGATGACGATGTCCACCGCCCCGTCCGTGTCGTTCCAGATTTCCTCGGCCGTCGTGACCCGGTGGATGGCGGGGTTGGCCAGGTTCTCGAACTGCGACGGGCTGACCGAGTTCGGCGTGGTCTCCAGCAGTTCCTGCGCCCGCGCGATGGCCCCCTTCATCCCCTTCTCGGCAGGGGTCAGCTCAAGCTGGGCGCCCAGCAGGGCCAGCATCTTGCGCCGTTCGATGGACATGCTCTCGGGCATGCACAGGATCAGCTTCAGCCCCTTGGCCGCCGCCACGAAGGCCAGGGCGATGCCGGTGTTGCCGCTGGTCGGTTCGACCAGGACCGTATCCTTGTTGATCTTGCCCGCGTCCTGCAACGCCTCGACCATGGCGACCCCGATCCGGTCCTTGACCGAGGCGATGGGGTTGAAGAACTCCAGCTTGGCCAGCACCGTGGCCTTGGCTCCATACTCCGCCGACAGACGCGGCAGCCGCACGATGGGGGTGTCGCCGATGGTGTCGACGATCGAGTCATAGACCTTGCCCCGGCCCTTCTTCAGGTGGCGGGACGCGTCGTAGCTGAAGTCGGTCATGGGGGAAGTCTCCGTGAATTTGTGGCCCGCAAAAGATAAGGCCTCGCCGCACGGCGCAAGGGGGCGAACGCGATCATTTCTGCGCGACCCTTTCAGAGCGGCTATGTAGGCCTATATGACGCGGTCGCGCGAACCGAGATTTTCTCCCTTGCCCCACACCCGCCCGCCTTCCGACACCGGCCTGACGCCAGAGATCGCCGAACTGGTCGCGGAGGTGTGGGCCGATACGGCCGCAGAGACCCAGATCCGCATGGACGAACCGGTCGCGCCCAAGGTCGAGGCGCCCCCGGCGACCGAGACCCGCTCGACCGCCGACGAGCTGCGCTATCGCCTCAAGCAGCAGTCGCTGCTGGCGCGGTTCGGCGAGGTGGCCCTGCGCGAGCGGGACCGCCAGGCCCTGCTCGACGCGGCCTGCGAGGTTTGCGCCGACGGGCTGGAGACGCCCCTGTCCAAGGTGCTGATCCACAACGAGGCGCGCGACCGCCTGGTCCTGGTCGCCGGCGTGGGCTGGAGCGGCGAGGTCGAGGGCCGCGCCTCGCTGGGCGTCGAGCTGGATTCCCCGGCCGGCTACGCCTTCCAGACCGGCAAGCCCCTGATCTCGAACCATTTGGACATCGAAGACCGGTTCAAAACGCCCAAACTGCTGGCCGATCACGGGGTGCGCCGCGCCATCAACGTGCTGATCCGGCCCGACTTGGACGGTGAACCCTGGGGCGTGCTTGAGGTCGACAGCCCCGAAGAAGGCCAGTTCGACGCCCGCGACGCCCTGTTCCTGGACGCCTTCGCCGCCGTCGTCGGCGCCGCCATCGCCCGCCAGCAGACCGAGCAGCGGCTTTTGGCCGCCATCGAACACCAGGCCCTGCTGACGCGCGAGGTCAGCCACCGCGTCAAGAACAGCCTGTCCCTGGTCTCCAGCCTGCTGTCGATGCAGGCGCGCGGCGCGGCCTCAGACGACGTGCGCGCCGCCCTGGCCACCGCCGGCGCGCGCATCCAGGCCATCAGCCAGGTCCACGATCAGCTGTGGCGCGGCGCCGACGTCCAGACCGTGATCCTGTCCGACTTCCTGTGCCAGCTGTGCGCGGCCATCGACACCGGCAGCGATCGTCACGTCATCACCTGCGAGGCCTCCGACGCGCCGCTGGGCGCCGACATCGCCATTCCGCTGGGCCTGATCGTCAACGAACTGGTCACCAACGCCATCAAATACGCCTATGGCCCCGACGGCGGCGGCATCACCGTGACCGGCCGGATCGCGGACGGACGCCTGACCGTGACGGTGGCCGACCAGGGCAAGGGCTTCGACCTGATCGCCGCCCGCAGCGACCGCAGCCTGGGCATGCGCGTGATCGACAGCCTGGTGCGCCAGATCGGCGGCACCATCGTGAACCAGGCCCCACACTCCGGGAAAGACGCCGGGGAAGGCGAAGGCGTCGGCGCGATCCTGGTGGTCGAGGCCTCGGCGACCTAGGTCCGCCCCTAGAACTCTTCCCAGCCGTCGGCCTGCACCGTCGGCGCCAGGGCGGCGCCGCCGCGACCCACCGTCTTCATCGCCGTGACCGTGCGCTGTGCGGCGGGTGCGGCATGTCTCGCCGGGGCCGGCCGCGCGGCCTGGCCTTGAGGCGCGCCGACCTGGAACCGAGCCACGGCCGCGTTCAGGCTGTCGGCCTCCTGCGACAGGGAATGGCTGGCGGCGGTGGATTGCTCGACCATGGCCGCATTCTGCTGGGTCATCTGGTCCATCTGGTTGACCGCCGTATTGACCTCCTGAAGGCCCGTCGCCTGTTCGGCGGCCGAGCCAGAGATGTCGGTCACCAGGGTTTCGATCTGGGCGACATGGGCCGCGATCCGCTCCAGGCTCGCGCCGGTTTCGCCGACCAGACGCACGCCCGATCCCACCTGGTTCGCGGACTGGGTGATCAGGGACTTGATCTCCTTGGCGGCCTGGGCCGATCGCTCGGCCAACGCCCGCACTTCGGAGGCGACGACGGCGAAGCCGCGACCGCTGTCGCCCGCCCGCGCGGCCTCGACCCCGGCGTTCAGGGCCAGCAGGTTGGTCTGGAAGGCGATCTCGTCGATGACGCCGATGATCTGGCCGATCTCGTTAGACGACCGTTCGATCTCGCCCATGGCCGTGATGGCGTCGCGAACGACGTCGCCGCTCTTGTCGGCGTCGCCGCGGGCCGCCTGGACGGCGCCGGCGGCCTGGACGGCGCCCGCAGCGGTCGCCCGCACGGTGGCGGTGATCTGGTCCAGGGCGGCGGCGGTCTCTTCCAGAGACGCAGCCTGTTGTTCGGTGCGGCGCGACAGATCGTCGGCAGCCTGGGCGATCTCTCCGGCGCCGGCGTTGATGGCTCCGGCGTTGAAGGCGATCGAGCCGATGGCCTCCTGAAGCCCGTCCAGGGCGGCGTTGAAGTTGGAGCGTAACTGCTCATAGGCGGCGGGGAAGGGCTGGACGATCCGGTAGGTCAGATCGGCGGCGGCCAGCGCCTCCAGACCCTGGCTCAGGCCGGTCACGACCGTGGCCTGCTCGCGAGCGGAGGCCTGACGCGAGTGCTCGCCGGCGATCCGGTCCTCGTCCTCCTTGAGGCGCTGCTGTTCGGCCTGGGCCGCCTCGGCCTCGGCGCGTTTGACGATCAGCGCCTGAATGTCGACCACGGCGCGGGCGATGTCGCCGACCTCGTCCTTGCGCCGCGCCTCGCTCAGTTGCACCTCGGTCTTGCCTTGGGCCATGGCGCGCAGGTCTGCGGTCAGCCGCCGGATCGGCGCGACCACGCCGCGCGTCCCGCCCAGGATCAGGCCCAGGCTGATCAGCAGGCTCAGGATCACAGCCCCGATCATGACCATTCGACCACTGGCCGCCGACGCCTCTGCGGCATCGTGGTTGCGCAGGGCCTCGGCCTCGATCTTGTCGGCCGCCGCACCCATCGCGGTCTCCAGCGTCGTGAACTGGGTCAGGAAGTCGGGCATCAGCCGCTGCGCCTCGGCGGTATCGCGCCCGGCGGCGTCGATCACATTGCCCGCCGCCTCGACATAGGTCGTCAAGGGCGCGTCCACCGACTCCAAGGCCGCCTTGATTTCCGGGTCCGTCACCAGGGCGGTATTTTCCGCCACCGATTTCTCAAAGATCGCACGGTGTTCGGCCAAGGCTGCTCGAACATCGTCCAAGGCGACCCCGTTGGCCGGATCGGAAGACAGCAAGGCCGCGAACACATCCGCCCGCAAGGCGTCATGCATCATGTCGGCCTGCATATGGTTGCGCAGAATGTTGGACGACTCCGAAGCCTTGTCCAGCGCATCGCCCAACTGGGTGTTCATCATCAGGCCGACACCCGCCGTGCCGACGGAGAGCAGCAGAACGCCGATGCCGGTCGCCGTAACCTTCTTGCCGATCGTCCAGATCATCTTCGTTATCCCCTGCGCCCCATCGTGAAACACCGGTACATGAATTCTGGTTAACGGTTTGTTCGCCTTGGCACTCAGCGCGTAAGCGCGATATTCACCTTCTCGGATTACACCGGTCTGCAACACAGAACGGATGTATGGCCATGCAGAACGCTAAGCCCACGACTACGACCCCTCTTTTCGCAGCGGCCGCTCTTTGCGCCTTCTGCATCGCCGGACCGTCCGCCGCCCGCGTCGTCGATCCAGCCTGGACGGTCTCGGCGGAATACACGGCCGATGTTTCCGGCGTGGTCTCGGGCGGCGTCTCGCGCGCCGGCCGCTACCTGGACAATCTGTCGGTCGCGCTGGACGGCGACCTGGAACAGGCCGTCGGCTGGCGTGGCGCACGGCTGCATGTGTCGGGCCTCTATAACGGCGGCGGCGAGCCGAACGCTCTCGCCGGCACCCTGCAGGGCGTCGACAACATCGAGGTGGGCGCCCAGGGCGCGCGACTGTTCGAGGCCTGGATCGAACAGGACCTGGGCGGATCGGCCTCGCTTCTGGCGGGCCTGTACGACCTCAACAGCGAATTCTACGCCACCGAGGCGTCCGGCCTGCTGATCGCGCCGCCGTTCGGCATCGGCTCGGAACTGGCCTCGACCGGCCCCAACGGCCCGGCCATCTTCCCGTCGTCGTCGCTGGCGGCGCGGCTTCGCCTGGGCGACAGCGACGCCCTCTACGGTCAGGTTGCGGTCGTCAACGCCGACGCCCGGACCCTGGGCGACCACGGCGGGGTGGACACCACCCTGGACGAAGGCGTGCTGGGCATCGCCGAGGCGGGCGTCGGCGGCCCCGTCCGCTATGCGTTCGGCGTCTGGCGCTATGATCAGCGTCAGGAGGACATCCGCGACCTGACCCCCGCCGGCGACCCCGACCACAGCCGGGCCCAGGGCGCCTATGCGCTCGCCGAGGGCCGCCTCTACGGCGCGGCCGACGGTCTGCAGATCGACGCCTTCGCCCGCCTTGGCCTGTCGGACGGCGACACGACGGATTTCAAGGGCGGCTGGCAGGCCGGCGTCCTGATGCGCCAGATCTTCGCGTCACGGCCTGAGGGTCAACTGTCCTTCGGCCTTCATCAGGGATGGCTGTCGGGCAAGGCGCGCGCCAATTTCGCCGACGCCGGCCTGAATCCCGGCCGCCACGAAGAGGGACTGGAACTGACCTATGCCGACACCATCGGCCGGTTCGGCATCCAGCCCGACATCCAGTTGATCCGCAATCCCGGCGGTCTGCGCGACGCCGACAATGTGGTGGTCGTGTCGTTGCGCGTCACCGTGCCCCTGTTCTGAGGCCTCAACGCTCCAGCACCGCGCGGCCCGGATCGAAGCCGACAACCTCGCGGATCACGATCATGCTCTTGAAGCCGCGCACGCCCTTTTCGGGGATCAGTTCGCGGATGCCGAAGGCCTCGTAGTCCTGCATCGAACGGACGGCGACGGTCAGCAGATAGTCGGTCTCGCCCGTCACGTCCCACGCGCCCTGGACCTCGGGACTGGCCTTCATGGCGCGCTGAAAGGCGTCCATCACCCCGCGATCCTGGGTGTTCATCTCGACCTGGACATGAAGGACGATGCGCGGTTCGACCCGGGCGGGATCGATCACGGCGACATCGGCGGCGATGACCCCTTCGGCCCGCAGACGACGCAGCCGGCGCAGCACGGCGGATTCCGACAGGCCCACCGCCTCGGCCGTCACCCGCGCCGGCTCCAGATTGTTGCGTCGGACCCGCGCCAGCAACCGATGGTCGAAATCGTCGAGGGTGACGAAATTCGTCATTGCATGGCCTTTCGTGACGATTTCAGGCGCATTCAAGCGGAAAATCGCCGGGAAGCGCAAGCCGCATTAGAGTAGTTTTACGCCATGACTTCCGTGGCCCTGAAACAGCACCTGACCTCGCCGCTAGCGATGCGCCTGATCCCCTATCTGGCGCTGTTCGCGGGCATGGTGACGCTGGCGGGCGGCACCTCCTTCGCCAAGACCCTGTTCCCGATCATCGGGGCGGAGGGGACGTCGGCCTATCGCGTAGGCATCTCGGCCCTGGTGCTGGTCGCGGTGTTCCGGCCGTGGCGGTTCCGTCTGGCCCGCGCGGACCTGGGCGCCATCGCCCTGTATGGCGTCGTCCTGGGGGCGATGAACCTCAGCTTCTACATGTCGCTGCGGACCATTCCGCTGGGTCTGGCCATCGCCATCGAGTTCATGGGGCCGCTGACCCTGGCCCTGATCCATTCGAGGAAGCCCATCCATTTCGTCTGCATCGGCTTTGCGGTCGTGGGCCTGGGCCTGCTGCTGCCGCTCAAGGCTGGAGCGGGGGCGCTCGATCCGGTCGGCATGGCCCTGGCCGCCTTCGCCGGCCTGTGCTGGGCGCTCTATATCGTGTTCGGCAAGCGGCTGTCGCACATCCATGCGGGCCAGTCGGTGGCGCTGGGCATGACTGTCGCGGCTCTGGTCGTCGTGCCTTTCGGCGTAGCCCATGCGGGCGCGGCCTTGCTGAACCCGGCCATCATCCTGGCAGGGATTGCGGTCGCGATCTTCTCCAGCGCCCTGCCCTATTCGCTGGAGATGGTGGCCCTGCGCAGCATCCCCAAACGCACCTTCGGCGTGGTGCTCAGCGTCGAACCGGCGGTCGGCGCCCTGGCCGGCCTTTTGATCCTTCACGAACACCTGACCGGCCAGCAATGGCTCGCCATCGCCGCCATCGTCGTGGCCTCGGTCGGGGCGATTGCGACGACGCGCGAACCCAAGATCGCGGTGGAGCCCAGCGCGCCCTAGTTCACGCGAACTCCACGGCAGATTGCGCTTGAACGTCATCACCTCAAAAGCGATGGACGCTCTATGAAAGAGTTTGCAATCCCTGGGCAGGAAGTCGCACGCTGGTTGCAGCAAGAGACATCCGATCTGACGCTTCTAACTGGCGCCCTCTTTGACGATGGAGTTAGCGAGACGGCGTGGGAAATCGCCTCAGCCTCTACGGAGGGCTTGATCCTTGTCCACCCGGAAAGCGGCGCCCGACGGCCGATTTCCACACGTAACCTTGCCGGCGGCGCAGTGATCACATCCAGCTCCGCCGCCCCCCTGGCCGTTGCCGTTCTCCAAGCCAGAACGCCGTTGGAACTGCAAATGGCTGAACTTCGCCCCTACCTGACCGGCGATCTATCCACGCCCTTGGACGCTCCGCGAATTCTGGCCGTCGTAAAGGACTGGCAAGAGGGTCGTCTTCCAGACGACGACACGAGAATGCTTCAGGCCCAGCTTCTGAAGGCCAATCGCCAATGGCGGCTGGGCGCCCGTATCGCCGGTGATTGGTGGAAGGCCGTTCAGTCTCTCCCCTCGCCACCCGCAGACATCGTTATTCACTTTGCGCGTTTTCTTCGAGAGACCCGCGAGCACAGGGCCGCACTGAACCTGATCGAAGACTTCATGGGTCGCAGCCCCACGATCAGCCTCAATCAACGCATCAGCCTGGAAAATCAGAAGGCCGCCCTTTGCGCTGACATTTTCGAGCACCGATCAAAACGTCGAGACGATCGCTATCTTGAACAAGCAAACCGGGTCGCACGTCACGCCTTCGGTCTGGCCCAGAATCCCGATGCTGATCCGAGGCTGGTGGAGTCGGTGCGCAGTATCTTGAAGCGCCTTGATAGCCTTAGTGCTGGGCTTTCTAACTAGACTCAGAACTCCTCCCACTCCTGGGCAGGTGCCGACGCCGCAACCCCGCCTCCCGTATAGGCGCGGATGCGGGCGCGTTCGCGGGCCAGGGGGACGGGGCCGGAACCTGACAGGTCGTGGACCCGCGTCTGCGCCGGTGCCTCGCCCGTGTCGAACCGCTCGACCAGTTGGGCCAACTGCTCGGTCTCGGTCTTCAGGCTCATGGCGGCGGCCGTGGTTTCCTCGACCATGGCGGCGTTCTGCTGCGTCACCTGATCCATCTGGTTGACGGCGCTGTTGACCTCGCCGAGGCCCGTCGCCTGTTCCTGGGCCGAGGCGGCGATCTCGCTGATCAGGGCGTCAATCTCCGCCACCTTGACCGCGATGGCCGACAGGGCCGACCCCGTCTCGTTGACCAGTTGCACCCCTTGCGCCACCTCCTGGCCCGAGGTGGTGATCAGGGTCTTGATCTGTTTCGCCGCCTCGGCCGAGCGCTGGGCCAGGGCCCGCACCTCGGACGCGACCACCGCGAAACCCCGTCCCATCTCGCCCGCCCGCGCCGCCTCGACCCCGGCGTTCAGGGCCAAGAGATTGGTCTGGAAGGCGATCTCGTCGATCACGCCGATGATGTCGCCGATCTCAGTCGAGCTGCGCTTGATGCCGTCCATGGCGGCGATCGCCTGACGCACCACCTCGCCGGATCGGTCGGCCTCGGCCCGTGCGCCCACGGCGGCCGATGAGGCCTGTCTGGCGCCGTCCGCACTGCGTTTCACCGTGGCGGTGATCTGATCCAGGGCCGCCGCCGTCTCTTCCAGACTGGCGGCCTGCTGTTCGGTTCGGCGCGACAGGTCGTCGGACGCGCTGGAGATTTCGCTGACCCCGCCTCTCAGGCCCGCAACGGCCTGCAACGCCTGACCCAGCGTCTGACGCAGGCTTTCGACGGCCGCGTTATAGTCGTCGCGCACCCGGATGTGGGCGCCCTGCACCGGCGCATCGATCCGCGCCGTCAGGTCGCCCGCCGACAGCCGCGCCAAGGCGCCGGCCAGGGCCTCGACCAGCAGGTTCTGCGCCTGCTCCGCCTCGATCCGTTGCGTCTCTCGGCGCGCAGCCTCCTGCTCCTCGGCCGTAATGTCGATGGCCAGCTTGATGACTTTCGTCGGCCGCCCATCGGCGCCAAAGACCGGGTTGTAGGAGGCCTGCAGCCAGACCTCGCGCCCGCCCTTGGCCAGCCGTCGGAACTTGCGCGCCAGAAACTGGCCCGCGTTAAGATCACGCCAGAAGGCCGCGTAGTCAGGCGACGCCACCCTTTCCGGGTCCACGAACAGACGGTGATGGACGCCGCGGATTTCCTCCAGCGTGTACCCCATCGTTTCCATAAAGTTCTGGTTGGCGTCGATGATGGTGCCGTCCAGATTGAACTCGATCACCGCTTGGGACCGGCCGATGGCGGCCATCTTGCCGTCCAGGTCGATCAGCCGGTTCTGCAAATCCGATGATTTAGGTTTACGCGCGAACATAGGCACAACCTCTTCGCAATCGGCCGGCCCCCGCCCGCCTCGGTTGCAAGATTAACATCCTAATTGGTTGCCAAACCGTTTCTCGCCTGAGTTGCAAGCGAGACGCAAAAACCACCCTTTTGTGCACTGCATTCAAAGCCCGGCTTCACCGCTCGTTAACCACGATGGCGCATCTCTCAACCTCTGTTCCTGGGGTCTGTTTTTGCGCAATCTCGTCGCCGCCGTCGAAGCGATCGATCCGCTGGTCGTCACCGGCAAGGTCGCGGGCGTGTCGGGCCTGCTGATCGAGTCGCGCGGCGGCCTGTCGCGCCTCGCCGTCGGCGCCCGCGCCGAGATCAGCCGACGCGGCCATTCCCCCCTTCCGGCCGAGGTCGTCGGTTTCCGCGATTCCAAGGCGTTGCTGATGCCCTTCGGCCCGGTCGAGGGCGTGGCCCCCGGCGCCGACATCCGCATCATCGACCAGGCCGCCAGCGTGCGCCCGACCACCGCCTGGCTGGGCCGGATCATCGACGCCTTCGGCCAGCCCATCGACGGCAAGGGTCCATTACCCCAAGGTCCTGCCCCCTACCCCCTGCGCGCCCCGCCGCCGCCCGCCCATTCGCGCGGCCGTGTCGGCGAGCGTCTGGACCTGGGCGTGCGGGCCATGGACGTCTTCACCACCACCTGCCGGGGCCAGCGCCTGGGCATCTTCGCCGGGTCGGGCGTGGGCAAGTCCGTGCTGCTGTCCATGCTGGCCAAACAGGCGACCTGCGACGCCGTCGTCGTCGGCCTGATCGGCGAACGGGGCCGCGAAGTGCGCGAGTTCGTGGAGGAAACCCTGGGCGAAGAGGGGCTGAAACGCGCCGTCGTCGTGGTCGCCACCTCGGACGAACCGGCCCTGAAACGCCGTCAGTCGGCCTATATGACCATGGCCATCGCCGAATATCTGCGCGACCAGGACCTGGAGGTGCTGTGCCTGATGGACAGCGTCACCCGCTTCGCCATGGCCCAGCGCGAGATCGGCCTGGCGGCGGGCGAACCCCCGACCACCAAGGGCTATACCCCCACCGTCTTCACCGAACTGCCCAAACTGCTGGAGCGCGCAGGTCCCGGCCCCGTGCGGCCCGACGGCACGACGGCGGCGCCCATCACCGCCCTGTTCACCGTCCTGGTGGACGGCGGCGACCATGACGAACCCATCGCCGACGCCGTGCGAGGCATCCTGGACGGACACATCGTGATGGACCGAAAGATCGCCGAACGCGGGCGCTTCCCCGCCATCGACGTGCTGAAGTCCGTCAGCCGGACCATGCCCGCCTGTCAGACGCCGCCCGAGCGTGAGCTGAACAAGCGCGCCCGCCAGTGCCTGTCGGCCTATGCCAATATGGAAGAGCTGATCAAGATCGGCGCCTACCGCACCGGCGCCGATCCCATCGTGGACCGCGCCATCGCGCTGAACCCCGCGCTGGAAGATTTCCTGGGACAGGACAAGGACGATCACACCCGTCTTTCCGATTCCTTTACCCGGCTGGAGCACATCCTCAATCAAGGCATGATCAGGGAGTAATGATTTAAATGACCGCTTGGGCCCAATCCCTGATCCGCATTTCCAACTACGAGGTCGAGACGCTGCAAAAGCGTTTAGCCGAGATCACCGAACGCCGCGCCAACGCCGAGATCCGCCTCGCCGTCCTGGACGCCGAGGCTCAGAACGAACGCGACCGCGCCCGCATGGACGCCGAGGCCGGCATGATGCTGGGCGCCTATCTGAACGGCTGGAAATCCCGCAAGGCCAAGGCCGAGGGCGACCTGACCGTGCTGGACGCCGAGGAAGCCGGCGCCCGCGACGCCCTGACCGGCGCCTTCGAAGAGCTGAAGAAGTTCGAACACGTCGCCGAGACCACTCGCCTGACCCAACTGGTCGCCATCGCCAAACGCGAAACCGCCGCCTTCGACGAGCTGGGCCTGCGGAAACGTGCGGTCTGACGACCGACATTCTCCCTCCCCTTCATGGGGAGGGGTGATCGCGCAGCGATCGGGGTGGGGCCCGAAAGGGCGCGAGCGCGGTTCTGACCTCCCCACCCTGGCTTCGCTCCGCTTCGCCGTCCCTCCCCATGAAGGGGAGGGAGAGGCATGACGCCGACCCGCCGCACCGTCCTCGCCTCATCTCTAGCCCTGCCGCTCGCCGCCTGCGACCGCTTCGCCTCGGCCGAAGCCACCCCGCCGAACGTCCCCCCGCTGAAATCCATCGCCCCCGCCCCGTTCGGCACGGCGATCAAGGCGATGCAGATCGACGACCCCGACTGGGTCACGCTTGCCCGCGCCAACGTCTCCCAGCTCACGCCCGAGTGGGAGATGAAGATGGAATACATCCTGGCCAACGGCCTGGACCGGCCCAACTTCGACCGGACCGACCGCATCGCCGCCTTCGCCCAATCCAACGGCATGGCGATGCACGGCCACACCCTGATCTGGTATTCGCAGGGTCAGGAGGCGTTCGCCGGTCTGGACGACGCCGCCTTCGACCGCGCCTTCGACGGCTATATCGCCACGGTCGCCGGTCGCTATCGCGGCAAGGTCCGCAGCTGGGATGTGGTCAACGAGCCGATCTTGGACGACGGCTCGGCCATGCGCGACTGCCACTGGTCACAGCGATATGGCCATGACGGCTATATCCTGCGCGCCTTCGAGAAAGCCCGGATCGCCGATCCCGAGGCCGTCCTGTTCCTGAACGAATACAATCAGGAAAGCGTCCCGGCCAAGGGCGTGCAATTCCTGAAACTGGTCGAGCGTCTGTTGAAGGCCGGCTGCCCGCTGCAGGGGCTGGGCCTGCAATCGCACCTGTGGATCGACATCCCCGAAGGCGTCATCGCCGCCTATATGCGCGAGGTCGCCCAGTTCGGCCTGCCGATCCATATGTCCGAACTCGACTGCACCCTGCGCACCGAAAATCGGCCGGATCTGCGCAGCCAAGCCGACCGCATCGCCGCCCAAGGGGCCCGCGTCACCGAACTGGCCTCGGCCTTCGCGGCCCTGCCCAAGGGCCAGCAGTTCGCCTTCACCGCCTGGGGCCTGCGCGACACCGACAGCTGGTATCGCCAGGGCGACAAGGACGACGGCCGGGACAAGCCACTGCCCTTCGACAGCTTCGGCCGCCCCAACCCAATGGCGGCCGCCCTGGCCGCGGGGTTTGCGGGATAATCTCCCCCCCTTCATGGGGAGGGACGGCGAGGCGCAGCCGAGCCCGGGTGGGGCTGTCAGAACCTCGCTCACGCCCCTTCGGGCCCCACCCCGATCGCTCCCGCGATCGCCCCTCCCCATTAAGGGGAGGGAGAAACACAAAACGCCCGCCGTTGCCGGCGGGCGTTTCGAATTCAGTGGATCGAAGACCGATCAGGCGGCGACGGTGACGACGCTTTCCGACGGGTCGCGCAGGACGTAGCCGCGGCCCCAGACGGTTTCGATATAGTGTTTGCCGTCGGCGGCGGTGGCCAGCTTCTTGCGCAGCTTGCAGATGAAGACGTCGATGATCTTCAGCTCGGGCTCGTCCATGCCGCCGTACAGGTGGTTCAGGAACATTTCCTTGGTCAGGGTCGTGCCCTTGCGGAGCGAGAGCAGCTCCAGCATCTGGTATTCTTTGCCCGTCAGGTGGACGCGGTGACCGTTCACCTCGACCGTCTTGGCGTCCAGGTTCACGGCGATCTCGCCGGTGTGGATGATCGCCTGGGCGTGCCCCTTGGAGCGACGGACCACGGCGTGGGTGCGCGCGATCAGCTCGTCCTTGTGGAAGGGCTTGGTCATGTAGTCGTCGGCGCCGCCGCCGAAGGTCTTGACCTTGGTCTCGATCTCATGGCTGCCAGACAGGATCATGACCGGCGTGTTGACCTTGCCGACGCGCAGCTGGCGCAGGACTTCCAGGCCGCTCATATCCGGCAGGTTCAGGTCAAGCAGAATGAGGTCGTAGTCATAGATCTTGCCCAGATCGATGCCTTCTTCGCCCAGGTCTGTCGTATAGACGTTGAAGCCTTCCGACTTCAGCATCAGTTCGATGCTTTGGGCGGTTGCGTGATCGTCTTCAATCAACAGGACGCGCATACGTGCCCCTCCAGGCAAAAGCTTTGCGGTAACCACCCCGACGAACGTCCGGGTAACCTTGTTCGCAAGTTAAGACGTGAAAACCTTAAGAAGGGTTAACGCCATCCGATTGAGTCGAATCTAGGCTGATTTGCGAATCGCCGTCGAGTGGCCGGAGTCAACGATTCGAAATTTATTAACCATGTTGCGCCGGCCGACGTGGCCGCGCCTCGCCGCTTTATCCGCTCATTTCGTCGACATCCGACATACGGTCGCCTGCACAACCTCAAGGCGGGCAAGGCGTCACGTCCGGTTTTGACGTGCAGTAGGACTTTATTCCTATCTCAAGGTCGGCGGCCCTCTATGCTGCCGACATCGGATTTCGAGAGCGGGAGGGTTTCGCCATGGAGGACTACAGGGTGCCGGTCAGCGAGGAGGACCGGGTCAAGGCGGGCCTAGCCGTCCATCTGGTCGCGGCGCGCACGGGCGCGCAGCCGTCGCAGATGATCGGCGGGGGGCGGATGCACCCGCGCGCCGCCCGGCCGCGCTGGCTGGCCATGTATCTGTCGCACGTCGCCTTCGGCTGGACGCTGGAGCGGGTCAGCCACGTCTTCGGCGTCAATCGCGCCAGCGTCGGGACCGCCTGCCGCTGGGTCGAGGATGAGCGTGAGCGGCGTCCCGTCGACGACCTGCTGAACGAGTTGGAGACCTGTATCCAGGGCCTGTACCAGACCCCGCGCCTGGACCTGGTCCAATGAGCCGGCTGCTGGAACGCGCGCGCGGCCTGATGGCGCGGCCCGGCGCCTGGCTGGCGGCCGACAACCCGGGGAGTGGGGGCGTCTATGCGCTGCGCCTGGCAGCGGATCGGCGCAGTCGTATCAGCCTGACCCTGACCGAGGCCGAGTTCCGCGCCCTGGTCGATCAGCCGGGCCTGCGCGCGCGACCGGGCGGCGGCTGGATCGCCCGAACCACGGCGGACGAAACCGCGCGCCCTCCTCCCGGCCGCCCCGGCTTCGTCGCGGGCGAACGCGACCTGATCCAGGCCGACGGACGGCTGGTGCGCCACCGCGCCAACCTGGGCGAAAGCCCCATCGCCTGGCTGGCGCGGCGCAAGGACGCCTCGGGCCGTCCCTGGCTGACCCCGGCCGAGGCCGCCGCCGGCGAGCGGCTGCGTCGCGAGGCCGAACAGGCGATGAAGGGGCCGTCCCTGACCATGCGCTGGGACGCCCTGCCCCACAGCGGATCGGGAACCTCCGCCCGGATGGAGCCCACCGACCGCGCCCTGTCGGCCGCCCGCCGGGTCGAAGGCGCGCTCGCCGCCGTCGGCCCGCGCCTGCGCCCCATCCTGACCCGCATCTGCATCCACGGCGACAGTTTGCAACTGGCCGAAACCGGCCTCGGCCTTCGTCGCCGTCAGGGCAAGACGGTGCTGAAGCAGGCGCTCCAGGCCCTGGCCGACCACTACGGGATCGGGTGATTTGAGACGAAGTGCACAGATTGCGCCCAGAAAATCGCGCCTTAACCATAACGATGATTTTCGAAACCAAAACGGTCGTGGCGTCGTTTGCGGCATGTCCTGACAATCGGAGATCGTCCCATGTCCCGTCCCCTGGCCTGCGCCCTGTCCACCCTGATGCTGGCGACGGCGCTGCCGGCGTCGGCCCAGACGCCCTCTGCGCTCAGAGACCTCGTCGGCGCCCGCGCGGGCCAGGCCGAGGGCGAGCTGAACCGTCGCGGCTATCAGGCCACGGATCGGTCCGAGGTCGTCGGCGACGGGCGCATGACCTATTGGCGGAAAGGCAACGACTGCGTGTCGATCATGACGCGCGACGGCCGCTACGCCTCGATCTACCAGGCAGGCCGCAGCGAATGCGGCTCGGGCGGATCGGATCGCTCGAACGCCACGGCGATCGCGGCGGGGGTGGCCATTGTCGGCCTCGCTGCCGCCATCGCCGCCCACAACAGCCACCACCGCGACGCCGACGGCGATCACGACCGGGAATATCAGCGCGGCTACGAGGCCGCCCTGCACGGGGCCGACTATGACGCCAATCACGAGACCGAGGGCTATCACGAAGGCTTCCTGGCCGGCGAGGACGAGGGTCAGAACCGCCGCCATGCCAACAGCGGCTGGATGCAGAACGCCCCCTACGCGGCGCGCCAGGCCTGCTCGCGTCGCGCCGACGAGTTCCAGAACCGCCCCTATGGCTCCAGCGTGCCCATCGGCGTGCGCGACCTGGGACGCGGCGATTTCGAGCTGACGATGGCGACCGGTTCGTATCGTTCGCGCTGCACCGTCTCGGCCTCGGGCGACGTGCGCTCGATGGACCCCGGCTGAGGCTTCAGATCAGGGCGACCGGGATCAGGATCGCAAACAGATAGATCACCGCCCGGACCATGGCCCAAACCGCGATGCCGGCGCCCTTGGCCGTCGAGACGTTCAGCCGCCTGGCGAACCAGTGCGACTGCACGAACAGGAACCAGCACGTTCCGCCGATCATGATCGCGGCGCCGACCGCGTTGGGCAGTTCGGGCCGCTGGAAGATGGAGCCCCCGATCGAGACGAAGGCGGCGCAGACGGCCGCCAGATAACATTGGGCGTAGAAGGGCGGGCGCAGGGTCTCGCGGCTGATCCGCTTCTTCTCATGACGCAGCAGGGTCACGGCGGCGACCAGCGGGATCAGGCTGAAGGCCAGGGAGCGGAACAGGATCAGGTTCTGCTGCGAGGCGAACAGCGTCCTGGTCACCGTCGAGACTTCAGGCGGCGGCGGCACATGCAGGGCCATGCCGATCAGATTGGCCAGGACGACGGTGGCCAGCAGGAACAGGGGCGGGCTGAGCGCGTCGTCGTAGCGATGCTCCTCGCTGTCGCTCTGCTCGCGGTCCGAATAGTCCATCGCCGCCAGCGGCCCCCGCAGGATCCGCCACAGGGTCAGGGGATAGAAGACCAGCCAGCTGACGGCCTCGAAGAGAAACTCCTCGAAACTGCGCAGGATCTTCAGCAGGTCCATCGGCTCGCCCCCATCCACACGGCGGATTTGGCGATGGTGGGTCGGCCCGCCTGCGGTTGCAAGCGCGAAGGATCAGCCGACCGCCAGCGCCGCCTCGCGGATGCGGCCGACCATGCTGTTCAGCCCATTGGCGCGCTGACGCGTCAGGGCAGACGGCAGGCCCAGCCGGTCCAGCGCCGCCCGCGCGTCGAAGGCCAGGATCTCGTCCGGGGTGCGGCCGGAATACAGCTTCAGCAGCAGGGCGATATTGCCCTTGGACAGGGCGCTGTCGCTGTCGGCGGCGAACCACAGGCGATCCTCGGTCGGCTTCACGGCCAGCCAGACCTGGGCGGCGCAGCCCGGCACCTTGTTGGTTTCGAGCCGGTCGGCCTCGTCCAGCGGGGCCAGCCCCTTGCCCAGTTCGATCACATATTCGATCCGCTGTTCCCAATCGCCCAGCAGGTCGAAATCCTCGGCCAGTTCGGCCAGGGTCTGGTCAATGCTCTCGGTCGGAGGGGTGCGCGCGCTCATGACCGCCAGATAGGCCGCCGGGCCGTTAACGACAACCGGCCGTTTTGTCCCCCGATATTCATGGTGAACGCCGCGATGGGGTTCGCCTTACGGGGGAGCGGCCTCGCTCCGACTCAAGGCGGAGACTAGTCTGGACGCAGACAGAACAACGGCCCGCCGCTTGAAATCCGACGCCCACACCAGATTACAGGACGACCGACGCCCCCACGAACAAGGTGGCGCGCCGCTGGTCGCCCTGTGGCATGCGATCTGGGCCGTGGCGATCAGCCTGACGGCCCTGGCGGCCCAGATGCTGGACGGGTTGAAGGACGCGCCTTTGGCGGCCCTGCTGATCATGGCCTTCCCCGGGATCTTCGGCGTGGTGCTGATGGTGCGCGACACCGCCGGCCTGCGGTTCGCGACCATGGCCGGCTGGCTGCTGGCCGCCACGGCGTCGGCGGGGCTGACGGGCGGGGCGACCGGGGCTTTGCCGGGGCTGATCCTGATGCCTCTGGCCGCCGGGATCGCCCTCGATCACGGCAGGGCGGGCGCCGACCGGCTGACGCGGCTGGGCGCCTTAGCGGTCATCCTGCCGCTGCTGTCGGGCCTGATCTCGACCTGGCTGAACGGGCCGGAGGCGCAAGGCCCGCTGCTGGCCGCCGTCTCGGGCCTGCTGGCCATGGGCGCCATCATCGCCGCCATGCGCCTGACCTGGAGCGAGCGTCAGCGGCGTCTCGCCGACGCCGAAGACGAGGCCGCCCGCATTGCCGCCCTCTTGGAAGACCAGCCGGCCCTGACCCTGCTGCTCGATCCGTCCGGCCGCGCCGTGGCGACCTGGGGCAATCCGCCGCCCGCCCTGTCGGTGCTGGCGCTCAGCGAGCAGGGCCTGATCTCGGCCGTCCATGCGCCGGACCGCCCGGCCGTGTCCGCTGCGCTTGCCCGCGCCCTGTCGGGCCAACAGGTCGAGGTCCAGTTCACCCCGCGCATCGCCCTGGATAGGCGCGTGGTCATGATCCTGGGGCCGTTCCACAACGACGGCGATCACCCTCGCCTGATCGCCCAGGCCTTCGACGGCACAGCCCAGTTCGCCCGCGAGCTGGGTCTTGAGACCGCCCGCGTCGAGGCCGAGGCCCAGTCCGCCGGCAAGACCCGCTTCCTGGCGAACATGAGCCACGAACTGCGCACCCCCCTGAACGCCGTCATCGGTTTCGCCGACATCATGCGCCAGAAGCTGTTCGGCCCCCTGCCCGACCGCTACGCCGGATACGCCGACGCCATCCACCAGGCGGGCGGCCACCTGCTGGACCTGATCAACGACGTGCTGGACCTGTCCAAGATCGAGGCCGAACGCTACCAGCTGGTCATGGAGGCCTTCGACGCTCGCGACGCCGTGTCCGCCGCCGTCGCCCTGGTCCGGCTCCAGGCCGACGACAAGGGGGTGGACCTCGCCGCCGTCCTGCCGTCCGAGCCGGTCAAGGTGCGCGCCGACGCCCGCGCCCTGAAGCAGATGGCGCTGAACCTGCTGTCCAACGCGGTCAAGTTCACCCCCGCCGGCGGCTCGGTCACCATCACCCTGGACGCGGACGGCCCGGACCTGGACCTGGTCGTGTCCGACACCGGCGTCGGCATCGCGCCGCAAGACCTCAAACGCCTGGGCCGCCCCTTCGAACAGGCCGGCGGCGCCGACCAGAAGGCGCAAGGCACGGGCCTGGGCCTGTCCCTGGTCCGCTCCCTCACCGAACTGCACGGCGGCCGCATGACCATCGACAGCACACTGGGCGAAGGCGCCGCGGTGATGATCCGGCTGCCGGTGATGGTGGTGGGGGCAGAAGCTGTCGAACCCGCGCCGGTCACGGTCGAGGCTTGACGCCTGAAGCGAAGGGGCCTTGCGATGAGTCGTGTTTTTGGTCTGGCCGCCATAGCCGCAGGTCTGCTGGTCATATTGGCGGGAGCGTTCGCCGCATGGACGACGCGGGCGGTGATGTTCACCTACGCGGACGCCGTGCCGAATACCCTGGCTCAGTACCTGATGCCGCTTTTGCTCTATGTCGTTCCGACGCTCGCCATAGGCTTGGGGTTGGCGGCTTACGGCTGGGGGCTTTGGCGGCGAAGGGATCGCAAACAGACGCCCCAGACCGAAGGCGACCTCCCCTAGACCCGGTCGTTGTCGAAGCTAAGCGACGTCACAAGCCGAGCCGCTATCGGGCCTCAGTCATCGCTTGGCAGTGTCGGATGAAGGCATTCGCCAAGTCATTCGGCGGCGATGGATATCTAGTCGCTCCGCTGCCATCAGAATACATCTCGCTCACCTCAAACCACGGCCCGCCAAGCAACTGACGAAGCTGGGTTTTCGATGGGCGCAGGACATAATGGGCCGACTTCTCGTAACCCCCATATTCCCAAATCGGCTCGGCTAGGAGCGACACATCTCGGCTTCGAAGCCCGAACATCGGCAGCAACGGCAACGGGCCGCCAACATCTGTCGCGAATCCGTAGGTGTTTCCCCAAACCTCAAGGCTTCCGTCCGGTTCGCACGTCAGCATGACCTCTGCGTCAGGCGCCATTGGATAAAGGCTGTCTTTCTCAGCGATAACCAATGTCGGCCTATCCGCCCAAGTCTCGGGAGCGAGATCCCAAACATAGATGCGTTCAAAGTCCTTCTGAGCGAAGACCATCACCTGCGGTCGGGAGGGTTCTTCGACTGAGCAGGCAGCGACCAGCGCAACAGCTATGAGCGAGATAAGTTGGCGCATGCGCAAAGGACGCACATGAGCCAAAGCCTGACAAGCGTCCTAAACCTGCCCCATCGCCAGGAACGCCCGGCCCGCCGCGAAATCTCCGGCCTCGAAGGTCGAACGGGCGATGCTGCCGTCGCGGAACAGAAATTCGACGGTGAAGACCTCGCGCGGGTCCAGCGCCGACAGGGCGTCGGCGGCGGCGGCGGGGAACAGCCAGGCCTGACCGGCCGGGCGGCCTTCGGACAGCAGCATGGCGTCGGCGCTCGTCACCCCGGCGGCCCAGAAGGCGCGGCGCTGGGCGACCGGCGGCAGGTCGTGCGCCAGCCACGGACGCGGCGCCACCGTGTGATCGCGCATCACCACCCGCACCCCGGTCGGACGCGAGCGGCCCTGCCAGGACACCACGGCCGCCAGTTGATCGGGCCGGTCCATGCCGCCCACCACCCCGAACCGCACCGGCGAGGCGCCGGTCACGGTCGCCTGCATCAGCCGCCAGGTCGGGCGGGTATAGGCGGCGCGGTCCGCGCTCCAGCCCCTGCGCTCACCCGGAAACTCCATCTTCGTCACGCGCGACCAGCCGGAAAAGGCGGTCTGGACCCGGCCGCTGACCGTCTTCAGATCCGCGGAGCCGCACGGCGTCGCGCCCGCCCGCGCCCGCGCCCGCTGCGCCGTCTCGGCCAGCTGGCGGTCGTTGGCGCCCGCGCGCAGGGCCGCGCCCCGCGCCTGATAGGCGGCGGCGGTCAGGGCGGCGGTCAGATGCGGCGCGAACAGGCCGCAGCGGTCGTTGGCGGCCAGCACGAAGCTGCGCTCATAGAACCGGTCCTGCGGCGCGGCGAACGCCACGACGGGGGTCGCCGCGATCAGCACTGCGGACATCAAGGCTCTGGCGCGCCGGGGGGAAAGGCCTATCCTCATGCCGCCACCCTAGACCGCCAGGGTTGGGGTTCCGTGTTCGAGCAGGGTTAGCGAATTGCTTCTTTCCAGCGACCTGTGGGTCAGCGCCCTGATCCGCCGCGCCCAGATCGAGGGCGCCTATGCGACCGTGGTCGCCAAGGGCGACGACCGCGCTGGCTCGGTCATCGTCAAGGCCTATGACACCTCGACCCGCACCGCGCGCCTCTACACCGAGGCCTTCGGAACCGACGGCGACCGCCTGTGGATCCAGCCGGTGACCAGTGACAGCGAAAGCGAACTGGACGCGTATATCGCCCGCCAGCGGGGGTATGATCCCGACCTGTGGGTCGTCGAGATCGAGGACAAACAGGGCCGGCATTTCATCACGGAGAAGGTGCAGGCCTAGGTGGCAAGGCGTGCGGGATTCACCTTCAGCGTCACGATCAGCCCCTCCTCCGCCCAATCGTATTCGATTGACCCGCGCAGGTGGCCGATGACGCTGCGCTCCACCAGCTTGCTGCCATAGCCCATGGTCCCCTTTGGCGCCTCGACCCTGGGTCCGCCGCATTCGGTCCACACCAGGGTGATCGCCTCGTCCTGGGCCGAGCAGGAGACGTCCAGCGTGCCTGTATCGGACGACAGCGCCCCGTATTTCAGCGAGTTGGTCGCCAGTTCGTGCACCACCAGCGCCACGATGGTGATGGAGGTTTCGCCGACGCTCGTGCGCGGCACGGACACCCGTATGCGCCCGGTGAAGGCGCCGAGGTCGTCGTAGGGCGCCAGCAGCACGGACAGCAGGTCGCCCAGCAGGGCCGAGGGGGTTCCGGTCTGGCCCGGCACCGGTCGGACCAGGTCGTGCGCTCGCCCCAGGGCGGTCAACCTCAAGGTCAGTTCGTCGGCCATGTCCTTCGTGCTGGTGGTCGAACGCGAGGTGATCTTGGCCAGGCCCGAGGCGATGGTCAGCAGGTTCTTGACCCGGTGGCTCATCTCGCCGGCCAGAAGCTCGCGGCCTTCCTCGGCCTGTTTGCGATCGGTGACGTCGATGAAGATGCCGAACATGAGCCGATTGACGATGCCGAAATCGTCCCCCTGACCACGGGCCGAAATCCACTTCAGCTCGTCGCCGATCATGATCCGGAAATCGATCTCATAGGGGCCGATCAGCGAGCGGGTCGCATTGAAGGCCGCGCGCACCCTGTCGCGATCCGCCGGGTGGATATGGGCGGACAGATCTTCGAAACACACATCCTTGCGGTGAGGAATGCCCCACAAATCGTAGGCGGCGTCGTCCATCGCCAGAGCGTCGGTATCGACGTTCCAGGACCACAGGGTGACGCCGGCCGCCTTGATGGCGCGCACCAGGTTCCTGGGCTCCCAAAGAAGCGGCTTCAGATCATCGGCGGTCTTGGTCATGGAAGTGTCGAGAGCCTTCAAAACGCGCGCCAGACGCTGCGGACGCTCCTCGCCGCACTGCCGCGCGACGTTGCGAGCATTAGGGGGTGCGGTGAGCTTATGGCAAGGCCGCCGGGTTCAGGCGGCGACGCCTAGCCTTTGCGCCCATCGAACTCGGCCCGCGCCGTCTCGATGCGGTCGATGTTCTTCTCGGCCCAGGTCCAGACGCCGCAGAAGGCCTCGGCCAGGGTGACGCCCAGGTCGGTCAGGCGGTATTCGACCCTGGGCGGGATGACCGGGTGGACGGTGCGGACCACCAGGCCGTCGCGCTCCATCTGACGCAGGGTCTGGGTCAGCATCTTCTGGCTGATGCCCCCGACCAGCTCGCCGACGCGGGTGAAGCGCTGCTCGCCGTGTTCGGCCAAGACTTCCAGGATCAGCATCGTCCACTTGTCCGCCACCCGGCCGATCACGTCGTTGACCAGGGCCTCGACGCGGGGGTCGGCGGTCTCGCCGGTCTCGGGATGAGAAATTCTTGCGGGCGGAACGGCCGTCATGTCCAAATCTTTCGCCTGGGTAAGTATGGCAGTTCCTGGTGCCTACTTTCTAATGGAGAGCGTAAGCCATAGTTCATCGCCATCGCTAACGCACCCCTGAAAGGCGCCCGAATGAAAATCACCGGCAACACCATACTGATCACCGGCGGCGGCACAGGCATCGGCCGGGCCCTGGCCGAAACCCTGCATGCGCGCGGCAATCAGGTCATCATCACCGGCCGCCGCGAGGCCGTGCTGAAGGAAACGGCCGCCGCCAATCCCGGCATGGCGTGGGCGACGCTGGATGTGGATGACGCCGCCGCCATCGCCGCCTTCGGCGTCCAGGTGGTCAAGGATCACCCCGGCCTGAACGCCGTCATCCTGAACGCCGGCATCATGAAGCTGGAGGACATCAAGGCCCAGCCCTTCGCCCTGGCGACCGCCGAGGCGACCATCACCACCAACCTGCTGGGTCCGATCCGCCTGACCGCTGCGCTCCTGCCGCACCTGACGGCGCAACCCAAGGCGACGATCATGACGGTGACTTCGGGCCTGGCCTTCATTCCGCTGACGGCGACCCCGACCTACAATGCGACCAAGGCGGCGATCCATTCCTGGACCCAGTCGCTGCGTCACCAGTTGCGCGACACCGGCGTCGAGGTGCTGGAACTGGCGCCGCCCGGCGTGGCCACCGACCTGATGCCGGGCCATGCCGACAATCCCGCCTACATGCCCCTCGCCGACTTCACCGCCGAGGTGATCGGCCTGATCGAACGCGGCGAAACCCCGCGCGGCGAGATCCTGGTCGAACGGGTCAAGCCCCTGCGCTTCGCCGAGGCGAACGGCTATGAGGCTGTGTTCGAACAGCTGAACGGGGCGCACTGACGGCGGCGCGTCAGGGCTCCTCGAACGCCGTCAGAATCGGGCAAGGACCGGTTCTGACGGCGCCGCATCGCTGGGCCAGCGTCTGCAAGGACGCGCGCGCCTTTTGAAGCTCGGCGATCTTGGCGTCTAGGTCGGCGATCCGCGCCTGGGCCAAGTCTCTGGCCCGCTCGTGATCGTAACCGGCGTCCAGCGCCAACAGTTCGCCGATCTGCTCCAGGGTGAAGCCTGCGCTCTGGGCGGTGCGTATGAAGCGCAGGCGTCGCACGTGGGTCTTATCGTAGCGACGAACCCCGCCGGCCCCGTCCGGCGTCGGCATCAGGCCGCGTCGTTGGTAGTAGCGCACCGTCTCGACGCCGACGCCCCCGGCGCGCGCCAGGCCGGCGATCGTCCAGTTTGCGACAGTCGTGATCATCCCTTGACTCCGTACCATGGTCCGCACCCCAGATAGGGTCGGTCGCATTGTACGCAAAGCCGAAGGAGCGCCGTCATGGCCGCCGAAAAGACCGCCGTCCTCTATCGCATGGTGATGGAAAAACACGTCTGCCCTTGGGGACTTCGGGCGAAACATCTGCTGAAGAGTCAGGGCTATGTCGTCGACGACCGCTGGCTGACCACGCGCGAGCAGACCGACGCCTTCAAGGCCGAACACGAGGTGAAGACCACGCCGCAGACCTTCATCGAAGGCAAAAGGATCGGCGGCTACGACGATCTGCGGCGCTTCTTGGGCAGGCCGGTCAAGGATCCGAACCGCAAGACCTATACGCCTGTGCTTGTCGTCTTCGCGGTCACGGCGCTGATGGCCGTCGCCGCCAGTTACGCCACTGGGACGCTGCTGACGATGCGGACGCCCGAGTGGTTCATCGCCTTTTCCATGTGCGCCCTGGCGATGCTGAAGCTGCGGGACCTGGACGGGTTCGCCACCATGTTCCTGGGGTATGACCTGCTGGCGCGGCGCTGGGTCCCCTATGCGTACGTCTATCCGTTCGTGGAACTGGTCGCGGGCGTGCTGATGGTCGCGGGCGTGCTGACGTGGCTCTCTGCGCCGGCGGCCGCCTTCGTCGGCTTGATCGGCGGCTGGTCGGTGTTCAAGGCCGTCTATATCCAGCAGCGCGAGCTGAAGTGCGCCTGCGTCGGCGGCGACAGCAACGTGCCGCTGGGCTTTTTGTCCCTGACCGAGAACGTGATGATGGTCCTGATGGCGGTCTGGATGGGCTGGATGGCCTGGGCTTAAGCTCAGGTCAGATGGACGACGATCAATCGTCGTCCATCTTCAATGCCGCGATGAAGGCTTCCTGCGGGATTTCGACCTTGCCGAACTGGCGCATCTTCTTCTTGCCGGCCTTCTGCTTCTCCAGCAGCTTCTTCTTGCGGGTGGCGTCTCCGCCGTAGCATTTCGAGGTCACGTCCTTGCGGAGCGCGCGCACCGTCTCGCGGGCGATGATCTTGCCGCCGATGGCCGCCTGGATCGGGATGACGAACAGGTGGGGCGGGATCAGCTCCTTCATCTTCTCGACCATGCCCCGGCCGCGCGTCTCGGCGCGGGCGCGGTGGACCAGCATGGACAGGGCGTCCACCGGTTCGGCGTTGACCAGGATGGACATCTTCACCAGGTCGCCGA
>NZ_JBKBOC010000018.1:0-70093 GCF_046295075.1 Brevundimonas sp.
CAAGCCAGAGCTTCTTCAGCGCGCCTACGCGGTCGTCGGTCCAGCCTGCGGTCATGCCACCCTCCAGCGAGTTTGGATTCAATATCTAGGTCCAGGCTCCCCCTCCGGGGTCTTGACCTACAACTAATCGTAAACCAGCCGTTAAGAGACGCAAGATGTGCGAATCAACCGTCCACAGAAACCAGATATTGAATCATCGTTAAGGTTAAGGCGGGAAGGTCGTTTTCTGGCGGATCGGGGGTGATCCCTTGCGAACCGCCACGGTCGAGCGCATCTGGCGGGCCATGACCGAGACCACCGACCTGATCTCCACCCGCCCCGCCGGTTTGCCGCAGCCGCGTCGCTATCCGGGGGTCAACTGGATCGGGGTGCAGACGCTGTATCTGCGCGAGGTGCGGCGCTTCTGGAAGGTCGGCGCCCAGACGGTGGCGGCGCCGGTGGTGACGACGCTGCTCTATATGCTGGTGTTCGTCGTGGCGCTTCAGAACGCGCGGCCGCCGCTGCACGGCACGCCGTTTGCGTTGTTCGTCGCGCCCGGCCTGATCATGATGGCCATGTTGAACAACGCCTTCGCCAACGCCTCGTCCAGCCTGATCCAGGCCAAGATCATGGGCACGGCGACCGATTTCCTGACGCCGCCGCTCAGCCCGCTGGAGCTGACGCTGGGCTTCACCCTGGGCGCCGCGACGCGGGGCCTGGCGGTCGGTCTGGTGACGGCGATCTGCGTCCTGCCGTTCGCGCCGCTCGGCATCGCCAATATCTTCGCCATCGTCTGGTTCGCCCTGGCCGCCTGTTTCGTCATGGGCATGACTGGCGTTCTGGCGGGGCTGTGGAGCGAGAAGTTCGACCACCTGTCGGCGGTCCAGAACTTCATCGTCATGCCCATGACCTTCCTGTCGGGCACCTTCTATCTGGTCGAGAACCTGCCTGAACCCTTCCGCTCGCTCAGCCGCTACAACCCCTTCTTCTATCTGATCGACGGCTTCCGTTACGGCTTCATCGGCCATGCCGAGAGCAATCTGACGGTCGGGGTCGTCGGTTCGGCCGTGCTGATGGTCGTCATGGGCGTCGTCTGCTGGCTGGTGTTCCGCTCGGGGTGGCGTCTCAAGAGCTAGATCGCTACCTGTTGCGGATCGCTCCCCCCGAGAGGTCCGCCATGCTGTTCCGTTCGCTCGTCGCCGCCACGGCGCTGTTCGCCGCTGTTCCCGCCTTCGCTCAGGAGGCGACGCCTCAAGCCGGGGACCGCCCCGACATCGGCGCCGGCGCCGCCCAGTTCATCAAGCCCACCAATGCCGAACGGACGCAGGTCCTGGTCGGCATGCTGACCACGTTGGGCTTCACGCCCGAGATCCAGGTCTTCGCCGGCGGCAACCAGGCTACCGGCCCGATGGAAGGCGCGAACGTCGTCGTCACGGTCGGCGAGGGCGCCAAGGACATCGTCCTGACCGCCCACTATGACGCGGTGAAGCTGCGCGACGGCACCCTGTCGCAAGGCATCGTCGACAATGTCGGCTCGGTCATGGCGATGATGGAGGCGGCCAAGACGCTGGAGATGGGCTTGGAGGGCCAGCCGGTCGCCCACCGTTTCGTCTTCGTCTTCACCGACCAGGAAGAGCTGGGCCTGCTAGGCGCCAAGGCTTTCCTGGAAAAGCACGGCAAGGACAGGATCGCCGCCGTCATCAACGCCGACGTCGCCGCCTACGGCCAGACGATTATGTATGGCGAGAACAACGGCGACCAGTCAGACTTCGTGCTGGAGACCCTGCGCAGCCTGTGCGCCGAGCGCGGCTTCGACTGCATGCCCTATCCGGTCTATCCGCCCAGCGACGACCGCGC
The DNA here is from genome assembly GCF_046295075.1 of Brevundimonas sp. Taxonomy (GTDB): domain Bacteria; phylum Pseudomonadota; class Alphaproteobacteria; order Caulobacterales; family Caulobacteraceae; genus Brevundimonas. The sequence goes on from NZ_JBKBOC010000018.1 coordinate 1,837, forward strand.
CTTCTCGGCGGCCGGCGTGCCGGTGGTGTCCATGGGAACCCAGGACGCGGTGGGCGCCCACCAGATGTGGCTGGCGTTCAACGGCGGCGAGAACAACGGCCTGAAGGAAGGCTTCGTGCCGCCCGTCTTCCAGCGCATCCATTCGACCGAGGACAGGCTGTCGTATCTGAAGGGCGTCGATGTCGCCCGTTTCGGCCTGTTCATCGCCGACCTGGGTCTGGCCCTGGACAAGCGGCTGGTCGAAATCCAGGCCAAGGATGACGCCGTCGCCGCCGAGACCGCCCCTGCCGCCCCGGCGCCGGTCCCCAGCGGCCAGTGAGCATGGTCGTCGAAGTTTTCGGCGTTCAGCCGACGCCGAAGGAAGGCCGCGCCGCCATCAAGGCCTGGCCGACCATTCGTCGCTGGACGACCCGGCCGATACTGTGGCTGGGCCTGTTCATGATGGCGACCATCCTGGTGGCGGCCTTCGACCCCTATGGACCGGTCGCCTGGGTGGTCGGGCTGCAACTCGCGGGCCTCTATGGCTTCGTCGGCCTCAGCATGCTGGCCCATCGCCGGGTCATGGCCGTGTCCCGCGCCGCGCCGATCTCGCAACGGCCGGTGACCTGGCGTCTGTCCGCAGACGGTTTCGTCGTCTCCGCCGAGGGGCTGGAAAGCCGGGTGGGCTGGACCCTGGTCGCGGCGGCGGTCGAGGAGAAGGATCGCTGGATCTTCGCCTTGACGCCGAACAGCAACTTCATCCTGCCGCTGCGGGTGCTGGATGCGGACCAGATCGCCGCCGTTCGCGCCATCGTCGCCGATGTGCGGGCGAAGGGCGTGCTCGGCGCCGGTGTTGACTAACACCGTCACTAATCCGACAACGCCTGTCCGTATCAATCCGGCTCCGTCGCTCTCGCGGCGGGGCCGTATCGCTTTTGGAGGTCTTGGTCCGTGTCCACTGAACATCTGATGGGTGTCTACAATCGCGCGCCGCTGGAAGTGGAACGCGGCCGAGGCGCGCGTCTGTGGGCGACCGACGGGACCGAATATCTCGACTGCGTCGCCGGCATCTCGACCAACGGCCTGGGCCATGCCCACCCCGAACTGGTCCAGGCGGTCAAGGATCAGGCCGAGAAGCTGTGGCACGTGTCCAACATCTTCCGCATTCCGGGCCAGGAAGCCCTGGCTGACGCCCTGTGCGAGTCGAGCTTCGCCGACGTGGTCTTCTTCACCAACTCGGGCACGGAAGCCGTCGAGTGCGCGCTGAAGACCGCACGCAGATATCACTCCGCCAACGGCGCGCCCGAGCGGATCGACATCTACGGCTTCGACGGCTCGTTCCACGGCCGGACCTATGGCGCCATCAACGCCGCCGCCAACCCCAGCTACACCGAGGGCTTCGGCCCGCCGATGCAGGGCTTCCACCAGCTGAAGTGGGGCGACCACGAGGCCATCAAGGCCGCCATCGCCAACCCCACGACCGCCGCCATCATCGTCGAGCCGGTCCAGGGCGAGGGCGGCTGCCGCGCCATGCCGGATCAGTGCCTGCGCGGCCTGCGCGAGCTGTGCGACGAGCACGGCGTCCTGATCATCTTCGACGAGGTCCAGTGCGGCATGGGCCGGACCGGCAAGCTGTGGGCCCACGAATGGGCCGGCATGGCACCCGATATCATGGCGGTGGCCAAGGCCCTGGGCGGCGGCTTCCCCATCGGCGCCTGCCTGGCCTCGGCCAAGGCGGCCTCGGGCATGACGGTGGGCGTCCACGGCTCGACCTTCGGCGGCAACCCCCTGGCCATGGCCGTGGGGCAAAAGGCGCTAAGCCTGATCAACAGCCCCGAGATCCTGAACAACGTCAACGAGATCGCCGGCTATCTGAAGCAGCAGTTCGTGGGCCTGCAGGAACGGTTCCCCGACGTGATCGCCGACGTGCGCGGCAAGGGACTGCTGATCGGGATCAAACTGGTGCCCAACAATCGCGAGTTCATGGCCCTGGCGCGCGATACGCAAAAGCTGCTGATCGCCGGCGGCGGCGACAACTGCGTGCGCCTGTTGCCGCCGCTGAACCTGACGCTGGATGAGGCCCGCGAGGCCATCGCCCGGTTCGAGGGCGCCTGCGAAGTCGCGCGAGAGAAGCTGGCGGCGTGATCGGGTTCATCACAACGGGCACGGCGAATGCACCACGGCCACGACGGGAGGGAGCCTGTTTCACCGGAAGTGAACCAGGTCGGCCGCGCCGTCATGGACGCGGCCTTCGCCGTGCATCGGGAACTCGGACCCGGTTTGCTGGAGTCGGTTTACGAGCATTGCCTCGCCAGCGATCTGACCCGCGCCGGCCTTGCCGTTGAACGGCAGGTCGCCATCCCCGTCCATTACCGCGAGGACCGATTGGATGTCGGCTTCCGCCTCGATCTGCTCGTGGAACGTCAGGTGATCGTCGAGGTGAAAGCGATCGACGCCCTGGCGTCGATCCATACCGCTCAGATCCTCACCTATCTGAGGTTCTCTCAGGTTCGATTGGGCTATCTGATCAACTTTAATACGCCCAGACTAAAGGACGGCTTTCGCCGTCTGGTTTTATGATCTCGCCGGCCGCCTTGCGCCGTGTTCGTCGTGACATCGTTGTGCTCTTTGTGATGAAACTCCTTTCGCCTCGACCGGATCACCTATGACCCGCCACTTCCTCGACATCCATCGGCTAGAAGCGGCCGACCTGCGCGCCATTCTGGACGACGCCCACGCCCGCAAGGCCGCTCGCAAGGGCTGGCCCCAAGGGCGTCCCGACGCCGACGCGCCGGGTAAGGAACGCGTCCTGGCGATGATCTTCGAGAAGAACTCGACCCGCACCCGCTTCAGCTTCGACGCCGCCATTCGCCAGCTGGGCGGGTCGTCGATCATCGCCACCGCCGCCGACATGCAGCTGGGGCGCGGCGAGCCGGTTGAGGATACGGCCCGCGTCCTGTCGCGCATGGTCGATGCGGTGATGATCCGCGCCAATGACCACGAGGATGTCGAGCGGTTCGCCCGCGTCTCGACCGTGCCGGTGATCAACGGCCTGACCGACCGCAGCCACCCGTGCCAGATCCTGGCCGATCTGCAGACGATCGAGGAACATTCCGGCCCCATCGCCGGCAAGACGATCGCCTGGATCGGCGACGGCAACAACGTCTGCCACAGCTTCATGCATGCGGCGCCCAAGTTCGGCTTCCACCTGAACGTCGCCTGCCCGGCGGAATATCATCCCGACCTGCGCGACCTGGCCAAGGGCGCGAACGCCGTCACCCTGACCAGCGACCCGGGCGAGGCGGTCAAGGGCGCCGATGTGGTCGTCACCGACACCTGGGTCTCGATGGGCGATCAGGATTACGAGGCGCGTCTGGCGGCCTTCGAATCCTATTCGGTGGACGAGGCCCTGATGGCCCTGGCCGATCCCGACGCCGTCTTCCTGCACTGCCTGCCCGCCCACCGCGGCGAGGAAGTCACCGACGCCGTCATCGACGGACCACGCTCCCTGGTCTGGGACGAGGCCGAAAACCGCATCCACGCCCAGAAGGCCGTCCTGGCCTGGTGCTTCGCGGGCTGAACGAGAAAAAGGGCGGACCCGATCAGGTCCGCCCTTTCTGACTGAATGGCGTCGGTCGCCTACAGCTTCACGTCCGACACGCCGCCGACGTCGGGCGTCGACTTGGTCAGGTTGGCCTTGAGGACTTCGTAGCCGAAGCCCAGCGCGCCCTTGTCGGACACCCAGACGCGGCCGTCGTTGGCGTCGAAACGGACCAGGGTCAGGTGCGGGTCGTCCTTGCCGTCCGGATACCAGGCGGCGACGACGGGGTTCCAGTATTTGTCGATCCGGGTGCGGTCCTGGTCGATGGCCAGGCGGCCGTGGATGCAGGCCTGAACCTTGCCGTCCTTGGCCTGGTAACAGAACATGCCGTCCTGCCCGCCGCCGGCGACGTCACGGGCGAAGTCGGTGTCGTCGCGGGTGAAGAACCAGATGGTTCCGGTCTCGTCCTCGCCATAGCCGGTCATGGGCTGATGGTGATAGCCGGGCTTGTCGAGGCCCAGCATCCCGGTGTTGGACTCTTTCAGGCTCTTCCAGAATTCCTTTTCCGCCTCGGCGGCGGTCAGCTTGTCGGTCATGCAGCATCTCCTTGAGTGAGCTGCTGGATCAACAGACCGGCCGGGTTCGGGTTCCTAAAGCTAAGCTCCGGGAATCCACGGCGCGCGTTCGGCGCCGAACAGGGTCGCCAGATGGATCAGCAGCAGCATGGCGATGGCTGCAGACCCGACCATCAGAAACCGCCACGGCATCATGCGCGGCCCCTTGAGGGGATCGGGCGGACGCGCCCCGCGCCAGCCGGTGAAGACCATGACGGCCAGGGCCAAGGCCAGGAAAATGAGGGTTGTCGTCAAGCTCATGCGCCGCACGTGGCGAAGCCCGCGCCGCTTGGCAAGCCAACCCTTGCCGGGAGGTTAATCTTCACATCGCGTTAACCGAGATGATTCACTAATCCCGGCGTCTGGAGGGGTGTCCACAGGATTGGGAGACCGCCGCTAGATATTGCGGTTAACCATCAGTTTACACCCTCGATATTGACGGTATAGCCTGCGTCGTATGGGTCGGGAGCCGAATCAGTGAGCGCTGCAGCGCCTTGGAGCGTTAAGGGAATCGATCCCAAGGCCCGCGAGGTCGCAAAGGACCTTGCGCGTCGATCCGGCATGACGCTGGGCGAATGGCTCAACTCCATGATCATGGAGGACGAGGAGGAGGGTTACGCCACCCTGCCGCGTCGCTCCCAAACGTCCGAATACGAACGCCGCAACCGCAGCCGCCGTCTCGACGACGCCTATGATGTCGCCGAAGACAACGGGCATCGGATCAGCGCCTCCATCGATGCGATCGCCGCGCGGCTGGAAGCCGCCGAACGCCGCTCGACCGTCGCCATTCAGGGCGTGGACCAGGCGGTTTCCGGCTTGATGCGCCGGCTCGACGGCCAGGAAGTCGAGGCCCAGGGCGCCGCGCGCCGTATCGACGACATCGCCGAGGAACTGCGCGAGGGCCATCGCCGCCTTCGCGCCTTCGAACGCGACACCGGCCCGCTGACTCAAGAAGCGTTCGGCAAGGTCGAGGCCTCGCTGGGCGCCCTGACCGGCCGTCTGTACGACATCGAGGAACGCCAGCGTGTGGGCGTCAACGATCTGCGCGAGCGGATGGAGGCGGTCGAAAAGGCCGCCGGCCCCGGCGTCGGCACGGAAATGCTGGCCCAGGTCGGCGCGCGTCTGGACGAGGCCCAGAACCGCACCACCGAAGCGCTGAAGACGCTGGAACGCTCGTTCGCCGAGCTGGATCAGCGGATGCGGTCGGCCGAGAGCCGGGTTGAACCGGAAAGCGCGCGCGATCTCGCACGCTTCGAGAAACTGGCCGAAAGCCTTTCGCGCCAGATCGAGAACAATCGCGCCGAAATGATGCAGCGTCTCGACGCCGCCGAAACCGGCGCGCGCATCGACCGGATCGAACGCGCGGTCCAGGCCGTCGGCGACCAGATCAAGACGTCCGAGCAAAAGGGCGCCGTGGGCCTTGAGGCCATGGGTCGCGAAGTCCTGCGCATCGCCCGCAACCTGAACGCCCGCGTCCAGAAGGTCGAAACCGACAGCGAGGGTCGCACCGACGCCGTCGCCCGCGCCGTGACTGAGGCTGTCGGCCAGACCATCGAGACAGAGGTCGCACGTCGCGCCGGTCGTCTGGATCAGGAGTTCGCGCGTCACGTCGATCGCGTCGATCAACGCCTGACCGCCAGCGACGATCGCCACGCCATTGCGCTGGAAAAGCTGGGCGGCGAGATCACCCGCATCTCGGACCAGCTGAGCGACCGCATCGCCCAGTCGGAGCGCCGCTCGCAGCAGGCGCTGGAAGACATCGGCCGTCGCCTGTCGGAAAGCTCGGACAAGATCGAGCAACGCTACGACCGCGCCTCGGGCGAACTGGCCGAGCGGATGCGGATGAGCGAGGAGCGCACCGCCCGTCTGCTGGCCGAGGCGCGCGAGAGCATCGAGACGCGAACGCCTTCGGCCATCCGCGACAAGCCGCTGGACAACGAGTCGTCTTGGACCCCGTCGCGCGCTGTTCCTGAACGCGCCGCCCCTGCGCCGATCCAGTCGGCCTCGGTCGATGGCGACTGGCGCGCGGCCGCCTTCCCCGACGAGACCTTCACCGACCAGGACGCCTGGTCCAGCGATCCGGTCACGCCCGAAGTCGCCGCAGCCGCGCCGTTCCCGTCGACCGCCTTCGCCGAGCCGGAACCCGAGCCGGTCGCTGCCGAGGCGGACGAGACGCCGTCGCACCAGGTCGATCCCGACGGCGTCGAACCCATCATCCAGCCCTTCAGCGGTTTCGGCGGGGCCGATGTCGAGGACGCGCTGGAAGCGACGTCGCCCGGCTTCTCGACCGCCGCAGCCGAGAAGCGCGCCGCCCCCGTTCTGGACGCCGACGACGACGATTTCGGCGGCGAGACCGAGTTCGTCGATCCGCGCCAGCTTCGCGCCACGATGGGCGCTGCGGCCGCCGCCGGTCGCGCCTCGGCTACCCGCAGCACCATCGACGCCGCCCGCGCCGCCATCACCGCGCCGCCCGAGCCGGAACCGGCGCCGCGTTCGGGCTTCGGCCTCAAGCGGGGCGGCAAGTCCAAGCTGCAGGAGCGGCTGGACAGGCAGGCGGCCAAGGACGGCTCGACCGTCAAGAAGACCTTCCTGGCTTCGGTCACGGCGGTCGCCCTGACCGGAGGCGTCTATGGCTATCTGTCCCTGACCGACGGCGGCGCGCCGGACTTCGACCTGCCGAACTTCGGCGGGGCCCCTGCCGCTGGCCCCGCCATGCCTCTGGCCGCCTCGGCCGTGACTCCGACCGGCGTGCGCCCGACTTTCGACCTCGCCGGTCCCGGCGCGGCGGATTATGAAGCCGCCATCGGCAAGCTGGAGGCTGGCGACAACTCCGGTCTGGACGCCATGAAGCGCGCCGCCAACCTGGGCTACGCCCCGGCCCAGACCTATCTGGGTCAGCTGTATCTGGACGGCGCCAACGGCGTGCCCGCCGATCCGGCGCTGAGCCGTCAGTGGGGCCGTCGCGCGGCCGAAGGCGGCGATCCGCGCGGAATGCATCTCTACGGGATGCAACTCTATGAAGGCGACGGCGGCGCGACCAATCAGGCCGAGGCCCTGACCTGGCTGCTCAACGCCGCCGAGCGCGGTCTGCCGGACAGCCAGTACAATGTCGCGCGCATCTACGAGACCGGCGCCGACGGCGTGGCCAAGAATCCGACCGAAGCCTTGAAGTGGTACATGATCGCCGCGCGCGGCGGCGACTCCGAGGCCCAGGCCGCCGTGACGCGCCTGCGTCCGACGGCCAGCGCCACCGCCCAGCGCGCCGCCCGCACCGCCGCAGACGCCTTCGTGGCCCAGTCTCAACCCGCGTCGCAGGCGACGGGGTAGATTCACACGCGCCGGGCGGCTATCGGTCGCCCGTTCGTTGACGACCCTCGCTGCCGCCTGACGGCGATCCTTTAACCGCTCCAGCCGAAGGCGCGTCCTTTGGACATCTATCTGCCGATCGCCGAGGTTTCGGTGAACTGGCCGACCCTGGTGATCCTGGGGGCGGTGGTCGGGTTCGTGTCCGGCCTGTTCGGCATCGGCGGCGGCTTCCTGATGGCCCCGATCCTGGTCTTCCTGGGCATCCCCCCAACCGTCGCCGTCGCCAGCCAAGCCAGCCACGTCGTCGCCTCCTCGACCTCCGGCGTCATCCGCTATGCGGGCGCCGGCGCGGTCGATTTCAAGATGGGGTCGGTGATGGCGGCCGGCGGCGCGGTCGGCGCCCTGGCGGGGGTCGAGCTGTTTCGATACCTGCGCCTGCTGGGCCAGGCCGACCTGGTCGTCGCCGTCTCCTATCTCGTCTTCCTGGGCGCCATCGGTGTGCTGATGCTGAACGAGAGCCTGACCGAGATCCTGCGCCGTCGTCGGGGCCTGCCCGCGCCGCACAAGCAGCGTCGGCGGCCGATGTGGCTGTACGGCCTGCCGCTGAAGATGAAATTCCCCAAGTCGGGCCTGTACATCAGCGCCCTGCCGCCGTTCGGCCTGGGCGTTTTCGCGGGGGTCCTGTCGGCCATCATGGGGGTGGGCGGCGGCTTCATCCTGGTGCCGGCCATGCTGTATATCCTGCGGATGCGGGCGGGGGCAGTCGTGGGCACCAGCCTGTTTCAGATCATCATCACCACCGCCATCACCACCATCCTCCAGGCCGGGCGCAACCAGACGGTCGACATCGTCCTGTCCACCATCCTGCTGCTGGGCGGCGTGGTTGGGGCCCAGATTGGCGCGCGGTTCGCCGGTCGGTTCCGCGCCGAAGAGCTGCGGGCGGCGCTGGGGCTGATCGTTCTGCTGGTCGGGATCCAGATGGGACTGGACCTGTTCGTGCGCCCCAACGACATCTTCATGATCGCCCCAGGGATCGCGGACTGATGCAGGCGCTTCCCCCTCCACCACCCGCCATAACGGCGCCGGCTCCGGATCGGTCGGAGGCGACGACGGGCGAACTGCGCGTCGCCGCCGCCCTGACCGACGCCCAGGTCCGGGTCGATTCCAGTTTCACGGGCGCGTCCATCGTCCTCTACGGCGCGGTGTTCAATCCGACGGCCGAACCGGCCGATGTCGTCGTGGTGGTGCGGGGGCCCGACGCGCCGATCCGCCTGGTCAAGAAGACCCGCACCTCGGGCGTCTGGCTGAACAGCCGGCCTGTGCTGTTCGAGGGGGCGCCCGGCTTCTACATGACCGCCTCGACCCGCCCGCTCAGCGACATCGCCGACTTCGGCCAGTTGCGTCGCCTCGGGGTCGGGGTCGATCACCTGCGCATCGACGCGCCGGAGGAAAGCCGCACCGTCACCCGCTACGGCGTGCGCGACGTGGTCGTCAGCCGGCTGGGCGACGACTATCTGGACTGGCGCCGCGCCGTGATCCGTCTGAAGGAGGCCGCCGCCCTCTACGATACGGATTCCCAAGGGGTCGAGTTCGTCGATCGGGGTCTGTTCCGCGCCGAGGTCGAACTGCCCACCGTCGCCCCGACCGGCAAATACTACGCCGAGGTCTGGCTGTTCCAGAACGGCGAGCCGCAATCGGTGTCGAACCTGACGCTGACGGTCGAGAAGGTGGGCCTAGAGCGCGACATCTACGAGTTCGCCCATCGTCGGCCGTGGCTTTACGGCGTGTTGTGCGTCGTGCTGGCCGCCCTGACCGGCTACGGCGCCTCGCGCATCTTCAGCCGCCGAAGCTGAAGCCCAGTTCGGCGCGGAGGGCTTGCGACGTCAATCCGCCCGCCCGCAGTTCGGCCAGGGTGACCGAGCGATCCCGTTTGGCGTAGCGCCGCCCGTCCGGTCCCGTCAGCAGCCGGTGATGGCGATAGACGGGCGCGGGCCAGCCCACCAGCGTCTGGATCAGCCGCTGCACATGGGTTGCCTCGAACAGGTCCTGCCCCCGGATCACATGGCTCACGCCCTGCAGCGCGTCGTCGTGGGTGACCGCCAGATGATAGGCGACGCCCGTATCCTTGCGCGCCAGCACCACGTCTCCCGCCGCCTCGGGATCGACGGCGATGAGGCCGGTTTCGCCATTCGGACCCTCGCCCTCCTCGACGAAGCCCAGGCCGGTCCAGACCGCATCGCCCAGCGCCTCGCGGGCCCGATCCAGCGACAGCCGCCAGGCGAAGGGCGCGCCCGAGGCCAGCAGCCGCGCCTCTTCCCGCGCCGGATGGGGGCCGGGCCGCACCGTCTCCATCGCCCCATGCGGCGCATCGCCGATGCCGTTCAGGATCTCCTTGCGCGTACGGAAACACCGATAAAGCAGCCCGCGCGCCCTCAAGCCTTCGATCACGGCAGCGTAGTCGTCCAGATGATCGGACTGGCGCCGCACCGGCGTCTCCCAGTCCAGACCCAGCCAGGCCAAATCGTCCAGTATCGCCGCCTCGTAGTCCGGCCTGCACCGCGTCGGATCGATATCCTCGATCCGCAGCACGAACCGCCTGCCCGCCGCCTTCGCCGCCGACCAGGCGTTCAGGGCCGAGAACGCATGGCCCCTGTGCAGGCGGCCGGTGGGCGAGGGGGCGAAGCGGGTCGTGAACACGGCTCAGTCTTCGTCCGTCGTCAGCAGATGCGTCCAGTCACGCGCCGCATGAAGGATGCGGACGACCTCTATGACGGAGCCGACGCGATAGAAGATCAGATATGAACCATGAGGCCGCCTTCTCAGGTCGAGCCCAACAGCCGAGGGGTAGCGGTTGGGATGAAGCGCCAGTTTGCTGCACGCGGTCAGCAGGCGTTCGACCAGCCGTGAAGCGGCGGCGGGACTATCTTGACGAACATACTCCCCGATCTCGCGAAGGTCGTCCTGAGCGGGCTCCGTAACGACGACCCTCATTCGTCGGAGGCCGTTCCAAACCGCGCCAGCATCTCGGCGCGAACGTCTTCGAGAGGCCGGACACGCCCTTCGTCAGCCGCCTTTATTCCCTCTTCAAGCTTGCCTAGCAGGGCCGCCAGTCGCGCCTCATGCTCCTGCACCAACCGCACGCCGGTACGCAGCACCTCGCTCTTGGAGCCGTATCGGCCGTCGCGGACCAGACGGTCCACCACCTGTTCCAGCGCACCCAGTTCGACGGTCATGGTCATGACGGCATCCTCAATCGACCGACCAATAATAGTTATTACATCGCGCTGTCGCCAGCCGAAATCCGCCAGCGCCTCCATTTCCTTGAGCGCCTGAGCAGGTCATAGGTAGGCCATGCCGCTTCAACCCACGCCCCAGGACATCGCCGCCGCGCGCGAGGCGCTGGTCGCCGCCGATCCGGCCATGGCGCGAGTGCATGCGCAGACGCCGGCCTTCGAATGGCGGCTGCGGGTCGGCGGGTTCGAAGGGCTGTTTCGCATGATCGTGGAGCAGCAGGTTTCGGTGGCCTCGGCCGCCTCGGTCTGGGCGCGACTGCGCGAGGGAATGGGCGGGATCACGCCCGAACTGCTGCTGGCGCACGATCTGGATCAGCTGCGCGGCATGGGCCTGTCGCGGCAGAAGGCGACCTATGGCCAGGGCATCGCGCGCGCCCAGATCGCCGGCGAGATCGATCTGGAGCATCTGGCCAGTCTGGACGACGAAGCGGCCATCGCCGCCCTGACGGCGCTGAAGGGCGTGGGGCTGTGGACGGCCGAGGCCTATCTGCTGATGTGCGAAGGGCGGCTGGACGTGTTTCCCGGCGGCGACGTGGCGCTGCAGGAGGCGATCCGCTGGGCCGACGGCGCCGAGGTGCGGCCGGACCAGAAGGCCGCCTATGCCCGCGCCGAGGTCTGGCGGCCCTATCGCGCCGTGGCGACCCATCTGTTGTGGGCCTGGTACACCGGCGTGAAACGCGGCGAGATCGTTCTGGAGGCCCCGCAATGACCCCGCTCGATCCCGTCCTGACCGAACCCCTGCGCAATGCCCAGACCGTGCTGTCGGCGCTGGACTTCGCCGGGGTCGCCGTCTTCGCCGCGACCGGCGCCCTGGCCGCCGCGCGCGAGAAGCATGACGTGGTCACCTTCGCCTTCTTCGGCGCCATCACCGGCGTGGGCGGCGGCACCCTGCGCGACCTGCTGCTGGGCTTGCCGGTCTTCTGGGTTCAGGACTGGCGCTATCTGGCGGTCTGCCTGTTCGCCTCGACGGCCTTGTGGCTGGTGGGTCAGCGCGACTGGCGGTTCCGCGCCCTGCTGTGGCTGGATGCGATCGGCCTTGCGGCTTACGGCGTCATGGGGGCGGCCAAGGCCGAGGCGGCGGGCGCGCCGGCCCTGATCTGTATCGTCATGGGCACGCTGACGGCCTGTTTCGGCGGGGTGGTGCGCGACACCCTGGCGGGTCAGCCGTCGATCCTGCTGCGGCGAGAGATCAACGTCACGGCGGCCATATTGGCGGCGACGGTCTATATTGCGCTGCGGGCGCCCGGCATGCCGATCTGGCCGGCCGCCATCGTCGCGGCCTTGTGTGGTTTCCTTTTGCGGGCCTGCGCCCTGCGATGGGGGTGGACCCTGCCGGGTTTCCCCACCCACGCCAGCCGGGCCTAGGTCATGAGCGAAATCCCCGCCGCCTATACCGACGCCCCGCGCTGGCCGTTCGGCGACAGCCCGGAACTGGCCGACGAACTGCTGGCCCTGGTGTTGGCGGGCGGCAAGCGGGCCACCTGTTCGTCTCTGGCGGCGTGCGAGGCCGACATCATGCCGACCGTCGGCGAGGTCAGCGTGATCCTGGACGGCGCGGGCAGGCCCCGCTGCGCCATCCGCACGACCGAGGTCGAGATCATGCCCTTCGAAGATGTCGGCGAGGACTTCGCCCGCGCCGAGGGGGAGGGTGACCTGAGCTACGCATGGTGGCGCGACGCGCACGAGGCCTATTACCGCCGAGAGGGCACGTGGGCGCCGGGCATGAAGGTCGTTTGCGAGCGGTTCGAACTTGTCGAGATTTTCTGAGGCTGCGTCACGAAAACGCTGCACTCTGGTCATGGCGATGAGCGGGAATCACGGGTAGGCTATTGCTGCACGACTAGGGAAGGAGACGTGTCCTCACCTCTGTCGCCTCAATATCCCCCCGTCCGCGCGGGAGGGCCTGATGCAGGTTCTCCATCGACCGCCCTCCGGTTTTCCCGCGTTGGTGCTGAACGCCGACTTCCGGCCGTTGTCCTACTATCCGCTGTCGCTCTGGCCGTGGGAGGAGGCGGTCAAGGCGGTCTATCAGGACCGCGTGGACGTGGTGTCCCTGTATGACAAGGTCGTCCGCTCCCCCTCGATGGAGATGCAGCTTCCCAGCGTGATCGCGCTGCGCAGCTATGTGGACCAGGACCGCAACCCCGCCTTCACCCGTTTCAACGTCTTCCTGCGCGACGGTTTCGCCTGTCAGTACTGCGGGGAATCGAAGGATCTGACCTTCGACCACGTCATCCCCCGCTCGCACGGCGGCCGCACGACCTGGGAGAACATCGTCGCCGCCTGCAGCCCGTGCAATCTGGCCAAGGGCGGCCGCACTCCGCGCCAGGCCATGATGCCGATCCGCCGCGAACCCTATCGCCCCAACGCCTGGCAGCTTCAGGACGCCGGCCGTCGCTTCCCGCCGCATTACCTGCACCAGAGCTGGCTCGACTACCTCTACTGGGATATCGAACTCGAACCCTAGGGTTTCCCAGCCTTTGCGCCCGTGGCCTGACAATTGAGGCTTGCGTGCCTGAGTCCTTCAGCGCGGCCGCATCAAAACGTTCGATCCTCTGGAGAGATGCGCACCGGGTCCGTCACTGAGACCTCCCGATCGCTTATCCGCCCCGTGCGCCTTTGCCTGAGCATCTCGTGATAGCAATCCGCGAGATCGAGAAGCTGGAGGTCCGACAACCGATCCCCGGCGGCGATGAACCGCGCCTTCATGGTCTCAAACTCGGCGTCGGTGAGGGTGGGGGCGGACAAGGGAAAACGACCTCGTGGATCTTGGCCTATGAAGGCGAATAGCCAGGGGAGGCCGAGCCTCCCCTGGCCCATTCAGAAGCGCCAGCCGATGCCAGCGTTGGCGCCGACATGGTTCTGGGTGTCGAAGGTCGCGCCGGCGCGGAAGACCATAGAGCCGTCGCCCAGGGCCCGGGAGTAGCCCATCGCCATGGCCGACTGGCCCTCGTAGGTGCCGTAACCCACTGCGAACATCGATTTGCCGCGCTCGGCGATCTGCGGCATCCCGGCCGCCGCCAGGGCGCCCGCCGTGCCGGCGAAGGCCAGCTTGCGCACTTCCTGGACGTTGTAGTTGACCGCCGCCAGCCGCATGTCGGTGTAGGTGTTCGACTGCTGAATCGCTTCGTTCATGCTCTCGCGCAGTTGGAGGACGTTGACGGCGTCGGTGTCTGCGACGCCAGCGGCGACATTGCTGACAGTGACCGCCGGTCCGTTGCTGCGGCCCAGGACGACGCGGGTCTGGCTCTGATCGGCGTACTGAAGCGAGTTCTGACCCAGGGCCAGGGCGCTGTCGGCCGTGGTTTGGGCGGTGGCGACGGCCTGGTTGGTCTGGAACAGCTGCGAGCCATTGACCGCCTCAGTGGAGGTGGCCGTGACCGCACCCGCCGCGACATTGTTCAGCGTCACCGGGGCCGAGGCGTCGCCGCCCTGGAAGGTGATGCTGTTAGTGCGACCGCCGCTTGCGTCGGTGTCGTACTGGACCGCATTGGTCGCGGCGAAAGCCAGTTCATAGATCTGGCCGCCGTTGACGGCGTCGGTCGAGCCGGCGGCGATACGGCCGTCGGCGACATTGTGCAGACCCACGGCGCCGCCGCTGGCGCCGACCAGAGTCAGATCGTCGGAGCGCACGCCGCCGTTCGGGGTCTCGGGGTCATCGCCGTCGCTGTATTGCACGGGGCCGAGGCTGCCGTTGGCGATGTTGTTGGTCAGATTGGTGATCGCCGTCGTGTTCTGGGCGACCTGGGTGTTGGTGGCGAACAGTTGCGACCCGTTGACCGCGTCGGACGAGGTCGCGTTGACCTGGCCCGCCGCGACATTGGTGATGGTGGTCCCGTTGGCGCCGGCCAGCGTCAGGCTGTCTCTGGACGCCGTATCGTAGGAGACGGCGGTTCCGGCGATGGCCTCGACCCGGTCGGACACGCCTTGGAGTTGGGCGACGTTGACCGCGTCTGTCGCCGCCGTGCCGGCCGCGACATGGGTGAGCTGGCGTTCGGCGCCGGCAGAGCCGAACGAGACCGAACCAGCCGACGATAGAAGGCCCGTGACGCCCAGCGCCGCGTAGTTGGCCTGGGCGGCGCGATCGGCGACGCTGCCGGCGCCCAGGGCGACGCTGTTGTCCGCAACGGCCTGAGATTCGGGACCGATGGCGACGGCGTCCTGACCTTGGGCGTTCGCCGGAGCGAGGTTGGAGTTGACGGCGAGATAGACGCTGGACCCGCCGCCCGTCGGCGCACCCGACAGGGCGTCCAGGAAGGCCTGGATGCTGGCGTACTGGACGCCCTGATAGGTGATGGCGACATCCAGGGTGTTGGTCAGAGGGTTGAAGGCGGTGCCGCCGCCGAACCCGGCCGCCGCACTCTGTCCGAAGGCGAAGGTCTGGCCGCCGTTGACGGCGTCGCTCGACCCAGAAGCAATCAGGCCGGCGGCGACATTGTGCAGGCCCACCGGACCGGCCAGCGCGCCCACAAGGGTCACGTCATTGCTGGGGACCCCGCCGTTCGGCGTCGTCGGATCGGCGGCGTCCGAATATTGCACCACGCCGATCGCGCCATTGTTCAGGTTGTTCGTGATGGTGGTGATGGCGGTGGTGTTGGTGACGATGTCGGCGGTATTCTCTGCGACCTGGGTGTTGGTCGCGAACAGTTGGGCGCCGTTGACCGCCTCGGTGGAGGCGGCGCTGAGCTCGCCCGCCGCGACATTGCTGATGGTGGTGCCGGCGGAGCCGGCAAGGGTCAGGGCGTCGAAGCTTGGGTCGTCATAGGCGACCGCCAGCGCAGAGACGGCGGCGATGTCCGCAATCGCATCCGTATTCAATCCGACCTGGGTGTTGGTGGCGAACAGCTGAGCACCGTTCACCGCCTCGGTCGATGTGGAGGACAGGGCGCCGGCGGCGACATTGCCGATCACCGTGCCATCGACCCCCGCCAGAGTGACGCGACCGGCCAGCAGATCGTCATACATGACGGCCGTATCCGACAGGGCGCCCAAGTCGGTGCTGAGGTTGGTGATGGCGGTCGTGTTGATTCCGACTTGGGTATTGGTGGCGAACAGCTGAGCGCCGTTGACGGCCTCGTTCGAGGTGGAGGACAGGGCGCCGGCGGCGACATTGCCGATCACCGTGCCATCGACCCCCGCCAGAGTGACGCGACCGGCCACCAGATCGTCATACATGACGGCCGTGTCGGACAGGGCGCCCAAGTCGGTGCTGAGGTTGGTGATGGCGGTCGTGTTGATTCCGACCTGAGTGTTGGTGGCGAACAGCTGAGCGCCGTTGACCGCCTCGGTCGAGGTGGAGGTCAGGGCGCCGGCGGCGACATTGCCGATGACGGTGCCGTCAACGCCCGCCAGGGTGACGCGTCCCGCCAGCAGATCGTCATACATGACGGCCGTGTCGGAAAGCGCGCCCAGGTCGGTGCTGAGGTTGGTGATGGCGGTCGTGTTGATCCCGACCTGGGTGTTGGTGGCGAACAGCTGAGCGCCGTTGACCGCCTCGGTCGAGGTTGAGGTCAGGGCGCCGGCGGCGACATTGCCGATGACGGTGCCGTCAACACCCGCCAGGGTGACGCGACCCGCCAGAATGTCGTCATACTGGACGGCCGTTTGCGCGAGGGTGTCCAGATCTGTGCCGAGCTCGTCGATCGCGTTCACGCTGGCGGCCACCTGGGTATTGGTGGCGAACAACTGCGAGCCATTGACGGCTTCTGTCGATGCGGCGCTCAGATCGCCTGCGGCGACATTGCTGATGACTGTCCCGCCTATACCGGCGAGCGTCAGGCTGGCGCCCGTCGAATCGTCGTAGGCGACGGCGACGTCCGCCAGAGCCTGAAGGTCGTCTGACACACCCTGCAACTGGCCCACGTTGACGGCGTCGGTGACAGCGGATCCGGCGGCCACATTGGTCAGCTGACGTTCCGCGCCGACGGCGCCGATGGAGACTTCGCCCGATGAGATTTGCGGCGTGTCCAGACCTAGGGCCGCATAGGCGGCGAGCGCGCCACGCGTCGCCGTGCTGGAAGCGCCCAAGGCGACGCTATTGTCGGCGCTGGCCGAAGCTGCAGGGCCGACGGCCGTCGAATTCAAGCCTCCGGCCAGGGCGCCGCCCAGAGCGGAGTTGACGGCCAGGAAGGGGCTGCCGCCGGCCGGCGTCGTGAAGACAGCGTCGAGGGCCTCCTGGACGCTGCCATAGATCACGCCGTCATAGGTCAGGCCGATGTCGAGAGTGCTGGAGGCGGGATCGAAGACAGTGCTGCCGCCGATCTCGGCCGCCAGGCTGGAACCCAGACCGAACAGTTGAGCGCCGCTGACGGCGTCGGTGGACCCGGGGGCCAAAAGACCGGCGGTCAAATTGGTGATGCGCGTGCCTGTCGCGCCGCCGAGGGTCAGGGTCGCGGCGGTGCTGTCGTCATAGGTGACGGCCAGGGCGGCGAGGGCGTCGATGCTCGTGGCCACACCCCGGAGCTGCCGCAAGTTGACGGCGTCAGT
Source organism: Brevundimonas sp. (assembly GCF_046295075.1). Classification (GTDB taxonomy): domain Bacteria; phylum Pseudomonadota; class Alphaproteobacteria; order Caulobacterales; family Caulobacteraceae; genus Brevundimonas. The sequence continues at coordinate 19,056 of NZ_JBKBOC010000018.1, forward strand.
GTCTGCTGAGCCGGCCGCAACATTGGTCAACTGGCGTTCCGCGCCAACGGCGCCGAAGGACACCTCGCCGACCGAGTTTTGAGGATCAACGACGCCAAGGGGGGAGTAGCCCGTCTGGGCGCCGCGAAGCGCTGTGCTGCCCGACCCGAGGGCGAGACTGTTGGCGACAGCCACGGAGGCGTCCGCGCCGAAGGCGATCGAGCCGGCGGCGCCGCCGAGCACCTCGGCGTCCCGGCCGAGAGCGATGGCGTCGGCGGAAGTGGCTGCGGTCAGCGCGCCGTTGCCGAACGCGATGGAGTTCGCCTCGCCGGCCACGGCGATGGCCCCGCCTGCGCCGAGCCCGGTGATCTGGTTACCGCCGATGGCGATGCCCGCTTCCTCCGCCAGGGTGAAGCCGTCCGCCTGATTGATGCATTCGTTGTCGGGATCGACCAGGCCGCCGTTCACGTCGAGAACCTGGAGGTTGATGTTCTGGCCGCTCGCGGCGTCGTTCAGCAGATCGTCCGCGCCCACATCGACGTCGGGGACCAGGATGCCCAGGAGGCCGTCGAGGATATCTTCGAGCGGCGTCACGACGCCGGTGATGACGGGGCCCATGATGTCTGTGACCACAGAACGCGGCAGGGAGACGCCGGAGCAGACGCTGACCAGGCTTGTCTGGGCCCGCGCGCGTTCAGGCGTGACGAGCAATCCAAAGGGCGCCAGCGCACCGATGATATAGACTGTCGCGACTAATAGCCGTGTCGCGCGCGTCGTCCCATTCCCAAGAACGGCGGATCCGCTTTTCCAACCCTTTGCCGACATTGCACTTCTCCCAGCACGGGAGACTTCCGCTCCCAGATGGAGAGGCTATGCGGCTATGGACACAATCATGACGCGATTGCGATTTCCTGGATGTCGCGCAGGGGACCTACTTTCGTCGCCTAGTAGCGGCTCGCGGGTAGGGCTTGCCGGGGGGTGAAAAGGTCTCCCGCCTGGCTGACCGACCTCATGCCGAGTTTGTCCAGCGCCTTGCCGCGATGGTAGTCGACGGTCCGTGGGCTGATGCCGAGCAACCGCCCGATCGTCTTGGACGTACCGCCCAAGACCGCGTGTTCCAGAATTTCCCGTTCACGTGGAGATAACCGGGCCAAGGCCTGCCTGGTAGGCCTACTAGGTAGCGACAGGTCAATGTTATCATTGGAGATTCCGCAGTGAGCCCGAATTGCGGCGATGTGGGTCTCTTCGGTGTCTCCATAGGACAGAAGATCGACGACCCCCGAGTTGTGCAGAGCGATGACTTCGCGCGGCGTCGCCAATGGGTCTCCCAGTATGACCAGAGGAACGTCAGGCAGCTCGCGTCCGACGACCTCCGTCGCACTTAGGATGTCCACGACTGTAGAGTCGGAACAGTAGACGACCGTTTGAACGCCGGTGCGTGTCCGGAGCGTCTGGTCCAGGGCGCTGGTCACGTCCACCCGGACGTCATCGCTCTCAAGCGCGCGGCGAACCTGGCAACCCCGGCGCGCAGGGTCGATGAGCAAAACCGTCTTGCCGGCTTGGGCGCGAATCCGGGACTCGCCAACGAACCGGCTGATCGTCCCATCCGCCTCGATCAATGGAAAGGCGGTGTCCTCGACCGTCAGCAAACGCCCGCCGCGATCGCGAACACGATAGGCGGCCTCGATGGACCTGCCCGTCATCAGCGTCTCAATCGCCGAACGAAACGCGGGGCGGTCCTCCTCAAGAACCGCTGCGAGCTGGTCGCTCCAGGCTATGACGGAGGGGCGATCCCCCGGCCAGGTCGTCTGGGTGTCGATGTTGAGAAAGCGACGGGTCCAGTCGGCGACATCGACCGTCCAGAGCAGCCGGCGCTCGGGCGCGGCGTTTTCTGCGTTCAGGACTTCCAAAGCCGCTGAATGCCATTCGAACAACTCTCCGCGCTCGTCGAACTGGGGCAGGGCGCGAATGGTGAACCAGCGATAGATGCCGCCTGCGCAACGGAGCCTGTGCCGGCTTTCGAAGGGTTTGGCCAAGGTGACGGCGCGACCCCAGTCCGCGATGACGCGGTCCCGCTCGGCCGGATGAAGCCAACTCATCCAGCCGTCCGACCGCGCTTGCGGCAGGCTGACGCCCAGATAGGTCTGACATCGGTCGTTCATCCATCGGATGACGCCGCGGGTGTCCAGGCGCCACAGGAAGAGGGGGGCCAAGGTCGCCAGTGAGTCCAAAGTCGATTCTGCGGTTATAAGACGCGCGAGTAGGCCCCTTTCCTCGGTGATATCGCGGAGCACGCACAGAACGGCGTGAACCTTGCCGTCGCGGGCGATAGGCGTGACGGCCGCCGTGACCCAGGTCTCCCGCGAGCCCTCCGGGCGATCGATATGCAGCCCGATGTCGTCGCAGGTTCCCGCGTCGCCGGCCCAGGCCGCCGCGACGGTCGCCGCAAGTTGGGACGACAGGGACGGCGCCATGTCCCCGAATACGCCCCCCTGCGAAGCCGACAGCGGCAGAAGCGCGCGACAGGCGTCGTTGAAATAGATCGACGCCTGGCTTCCTACGATGATGAGGGTCGGAAACGCCTGCCGCAGCATCGACTCCACGGAGTGGATCATCCAGTCGCGATCGACGACGCCTGTGGCGTCTGCGGCTTGATCCGATCGGCCGAGCCCTTCGGCCATGGCATTGATCATGAGTCAGTCCTCCAGATCTGGAAGCATGTTCACTGAGTCACAACTTAAGGTAAATAGTTAGATTGGCGTTACTTTCCAGCAAGGCTGGTTTCGTTGGCGCTGAAGGCCGGTTGTTCGCGCTCAGAGTGTGTGGATCAGCGCATTATTACTGGGGATGCCCTCTCCACAAATTGTCTTCAGAGCGATGCAAAGCGCTGTCGTCGCGGGATTGGCGACCGTCGCAAACCAACCGCGCAGGCTGGAGAAGCCTGATTGGTCCCGTCTTCAATTGACTGCGACCTCGTGACGTACAACGTGATAGCCGCGACGATCTGCCGCGTCCGGTGCGGTCGTCCTTCCGACCCGCCGCGGCGGTGATGCGGCCGCTGCGGTCGTCATCGCATTCGAGAAGCACCGCAGAGTTCGCGATGCGCAGACATCGTTTGACGCCCAATGGGCAGGTCAGTTTGTTTACGCGGCCACCCGCCCTTGGCTCCCGCAAAAGCAGGTGATGAAAGAAGCCCGCCATGGGCTGGTGGGCGGAGCGCTCCGCTGCGACGGCAGAGAGGGCGGCTGCCGCGCAATTGTCATGGGAGCCCCTGGGCAAGTCGATGCAAGGCTTTGAGACGGCTCGCCTTGCATGCGTGCTGACCTAGGAGACGAGGGGGCTGCGCCAAGTCGCCCACATGGCAGCTTGACATGGGCTTGATACGATTGTGAGTTGATGCTCAACAGTTGTGTCGGGGGACGCGAGATTGGCCTTGGCCTTGGTTCAGTTGGAGTCATCGCAGGTCTTCGAGTGGCTTCACGCGCCGCCGGAGTACGTGATCGCCCTAGCGCCTGACCTCAACCGCGCCAGCGGCGTAATCGTCAGCATGAGAGAGCGTCGTGAAGGGACGGTCGAAGGCATCGATCGCTTTCTTTTGCTCTGTTCAAGGCCTATCGCGACGGGGGCGCATGAGCCTCTGGAACGTGCTCGTTCCCGGCTTGCTTCCGGTGTCCTGGACGCGCCTCGCCTGCGAGATGAGCTTGATCGTTTCATCGAGCGGGCACGGGAGGAGAAACTCGACCTCTATGCTCGAAAGGAGCTCCGTGTTCGCGCCAGCCTCCTTATCGCGATGGCGTCCGACGCGCTGTCTGGGGGGGACGGGCAACGCGATCGCCAAATCCTGGATCGCCTAGTCGCCTATGTCGACGCTAATCTTGGCGCTTCATTGAAGGTCGGCGATCTCTGCCAGGTCTCGCGCCTATCGGTCGCCCAGCTTTCGCGTCTTTTCGGCGAGAACTTGGGAACGACCGCAGCCGCATATGTTCTAAACCGCCGCCTTGAAGTCGCCAGAACCTTGGTCGAGCAGAAGCAGAGCTCCTTGGGAGAGATCGCTTATGCGGCGGGTTTTTCGAGCCAAGGCCATTTCACGGCGGCCTTCAAGGCGAGATGGGGCGTCACGCCCGGTAAGCTGAAACGCGGTGCGTCAGACTCCTCCACCATCCCTGTGGCTTGGTCCGAAGAAGTGCGCGCCAGTGTTTGATAAGATCTGTTCTGCCGTCGTTATCGCCGCTTGTGCGATTGTCGCCGCCTGTAGCTCCTCGCCAGTCGCGGTCGACCTCTCACCATCGCAGGACGGTGTTCGCCTGGACTATCGGGCGCCCGACGCTGAAACGGCGGTGCGGCTGTCCGCCGAAATCGGCGCCGCATCAGGGTTGGAGACAGTGCATGACCCCTCTGACGCAAGGCGTTTTTCGGTCGAGGTGGGGCGTGACGCTCGGCGCTCAATGTATCCGCTCGCCGCATCCGTCGGGGGCGGCCGTTGGTTCATTTACGCCCCGGGCCTCCTGCCGCAATGCTTCGGCCGGAATGAGGTCAGGATCGGCCTGGCGGGAGGCGCGGCCAGTTCAGCCTCATGTGAGCCGGACGCCTACCTGATCGCCCACTTGAAGAACCAGACGCCGCCAGGCGCCGTCCTGTCTCCGGAACGGGAAGGGGTAGGCGGGGCGATCGAGATAGCTGCGGTGCAATCTCTTGAGTTGCTGTCGGAGAGGCTAGGGCCTGCACCGGGTTCAAGTCATGTGATCGGCGTGTCTGTGACGCCCGATGCCCCATCGGGGATCGTGGCGCATGTCGATCGGGAGGGCGCCGTCCTTTTCGAGGTCCGCCCCAGCTTTGAAGCCGGACTCAACGCGGATGTCCTCAGGACCCAGGTACGTCCCTTACTTCGGCATGAGCTTTTCCATCGCTGGAACATGACCCGGGTCGCTGCTGACGATGGTGTCCCGACGTGGTTCTACGAGGGCGCCGCCGAGTACACAGGGGGACTGATAAGCCTCGAGGTCGGCGATTTCTCGGCGGTGGAGTATGAATGGGTCTTGGGAGCCATGCTCAATCGCTGCCGTGTAGCGACTGGCGCGGCTGGTTTGGAGGCGGCAGGACAGGGGCGGGTCTACGACTATGATTGCGGAGCCGTCGCCAGTTGGCTGCTCGACCTCGATCTTCGCAGGCAGGGCGCCGACCATTATGCGTTCTGGCGTGCGCTCGTGTCGCGCGCCGCGCGCTCGGGAACCGGGCGGTACGGCCGGGATGATATAGACGCCGTCTTGGAGCAAATGGGTTGGGACGCTCCGACGTGGAGACTCTTCCTAAAAGGCGGTTCGCCCGAACGTCTGGTCGAAGCTGTCGGTGCAGCAGGCGGCGCCATCGTTCATGAGGGGGCAGCTGGCGACTACCGGATCGCCTTGCTTCATCCGCTCCTGGCCGCCAACTGCGAATCCGCCTCGTACGGTTTCTTCGACGAGCCGGCAGGGGTGACCTTGGACGTCGATACCGTGTGCGAGGTTCTGCCGAGCCGAGCCAGAATCTCGCGGGTCGCCGGTGTCGATGTCGCCGCCGATGCGCGGGGCGCCTATCTGGCTGCGCGGCGAACTTGCGATCAGGCGAAGACGCTTACGATCATCGCGAACGACGTGCCGGTGGTCCTTCAATGCGCAGCTCTGCCCGAGCCGACCGCAAGCTTCCGGATCTTGGATGCAGGTTTGCGTGAGGGCGTCCATGACGCTGTTTAGGCCGGAGGCGATACAGGCGTCGGAGCGGAGAATCGAAGGCGAGGTCAATCTCGCCGTCCCCCTTACGACCTCGACGGTGACGATGATCCTCGCCGTCTTCGTCGCCGTCGCTGTGGCCGCAGCCTGCGTTGTGCCCTATGGGCGCAGGGAGTTGGTCTCCGGCGTCATCACACCTCAGTCGGGCATGTCGCGGCTGGTTTCTCCCTCGACGGGGCGGGTCGATCGACTGCTCGTTTCCGAGGGACAGGTGGTGCGGCGCGGACAGGCGCTGATGGAGATCGCGGCTTCCGAATCGATCCTGACTTCGTCTTCCCAGGCAGCAGAGATGGCGACCTTGGCAGGCGCCGCCCTGGACCGGGAACAGGAGGCGGTTCGTCGCCGCAGCCAAGCCGAGCATCAGACGCTACTGGCCGAGCAGGCTCGACTGACGGCTCTGCTCACCGCGCAACAGGGCCGCCTGGTCGCTGGACGTAGGCGAGCGGATGGACGCCGTCAGGCGCTGGCTCTGGCCACGCGCGACCTGGCGCGCATCGAGCAGTTGGCTGAGAACGGCTTCGCGCCCGAGCGCGAGCGGGCGGTGCGGACCACGACAGTGATACAGGCTCAGGCCGATCTCGATGACGCCGAGAGCGACCTGGTCACCCTCGGCGGAGAGATGGAACAGACACGGAGCCTGCTCGAAGCCGGCCGGCAATCGGAACTGCGACGTCAGGCAGAACTCGATGGCGCCGCCGCCCAGTACGAGCAACAACGCGCCGAGGTTCAGGCCCGAAATCGTTGGGCGCTATCGAGCCCGATCAACGGTCGTGTCGTCGCCCTATCCGCTTCGCCAGGCGAGCCGGTGGATTCGAGCCGGGTCTTAGCCATCGTAGTCCCCGGCGACGGGCGCCTGGAGGCCGAACTGCAGGTACCCGTCCGATCGATCGGCATGCTGCGTGTCGGTCAGGCGGTCCGCCTGCAGTACGACGCCTTTCCCCACCAGCGCTTTGGCGCTGGCGATGGCGTGCTGACCAGCATATCCGGCGCGCCGGTCACGCCCGCTGCGGGTCTTCCGGGACAATCCGTTGAGCCGCTTTACCGGGTGCGCGCCAGCCTACGGACGCCTGAAATTTCCGTCTATGGCCAACGTTCCAACGTTCAGGCCGGAATGACCCTGCGCGCTTCGATCGTCACCGGTCGTCGGACCTTGCTGCAGTGGTTGACCGACCCCATTCGCGACGCTGGGAGACGCTCATGATCGGGGATGCGATCGAAAGCCGGTTTCGGCGACGCCGCCGGATCCAACCGGTGCTTGCCAGCGAGGCTGCGGAATGCGGCCTAGCCTGTCTGGCCATGGTCGCGCGTCATCATGGCCATGACACCGACCTCAACAGCCTGCGTCAGCGCTTCAGCGTCTCGATCACGGGGGCGACCCTTCGCCAACTGATTGACTATGCGGACCGCCTGGACTTCTCATCGCGCGCGCTTCGCGTCGAAATGGAGGGCCTGTCCAAGGTTCACCTGCCGGCTATCCTGCACTGGAACCTGCAGCATTTCGTGGTGCTCGAAGAAGTGGGGCGCGACTACGCCGTCATCCTGGATCCCGCAGTCGGGCGGCGTCGGGTCGGTTGGGACGATCTCTCACGCAGCTTCACGGGCGTCATCCTGGAACTCCGCCCGGATGTCGGGTTCAAGCCCATCTCGGATCGGCAGGCGATACGCGTGTCGGACCTCTGGTCTCGACTCAGCGGCCTTTTGGGCGCGGGCGGCCAGCTTTTGGTCTTGTCCGGAATCCTGCAACTCCTCGTCTTTGTCGCCCCCTTCCAGCTTCAACTGGTCATCGACGGGGCTCTCGCGCAAAGTGACGCCTCGCTCCTGACCCTGATCGCGGGAGCCTTCGTTGGCGTGGCTCTGATGACCGCGACCATCGAGGCGATGCGCGGCTGGACCTTATCCGTCCTCATTAACTCGATGAGCTACCAGGTGCTGGGCAACATCGTCCGCCACCTGCTTCGGCTTCCGCCGTCCTTCTTCGATAAGCGCCATGTCGGGGACGTGATGTCGCGGCTCTCCTCCGCCGCGTCCGTGCAGGAGACCCTCGCGCGCGGTCTCCTGTCGAGCGGCATCGACGGGGTGATGAGTGTCGTCGCGCTCGCCATCATGTTCCTCTATGCCCCGGTTCTGGCCTGGATCGTGGTTGGCGCGACCCTGTTCACCGCCGCCACGGCGGCAATCCTCTATGGGCCGATGCGCCGCGCCTCCGAGGCTCGGCTGGCGGAGGTCGCGCGCGAGCAGACCTATCTGATGGAGACTGTTCGGGCCGCCGCCGTCATTCGGCTTATGGGGCGCGAGGCGGAGCGGGAAGGCGGATGGCGCAATCTATTCGCTCGCGCCACCAATAGCAGCATCAGGCTCGGCCGGTTCACTGTCATCCTCCAGTTCTCCCAATCTCTTCTCGGCGCCCTGCAACTCGTTGCGGTGCTCTATTTCGGAGCCAATCTGGTCCTCGACGGAGAAGGGTTCACCATCGGGATGCTGACGGCCTTTCTGGCCTATCGGCAGATGTTCACGGACCGATCAAACGCCCTGATCGGAACTTTCATCTCCTTCCGCATGGTCAAGCTTCACCTTGAGCGCTTGTCCGACATTTCTCATGCCGCCCCCGAGGAGGACCGGGGTGGTGCGGACGATTTTGTAGGTGAAGGCGACATCGTGCTCGATCAGGTCACCTTCGCCTACGACGCTTCAGGTCGTCAGATCGTCGCCTCTACGTCCCTGACCATTCGCAAGGGCGAACTCGTGGTCATCACGGGCGCCTCGGGCGGAGGAAAGACCACTTTGATGAAGCTGATGATGGGGCTGCTTCAGCCGACGTCCGGCGCGCTGCGTCTCGCTGGGCGTCAGGCTACGCCGCCCATCTGGCGTCGCTGGCGCGAGCGAGCGGGGTTTGTATCACAGGACGATCGGCTCCTTTCCGGCTCTCTGGCCGACAACATCTCCTTCTTTGATCCGGATCTGGACATGTCGCGTGTAAAGGTCGCCGCAGCCTCCGCCTGCGTTCATGACGATATAGCGGCTATGCCGATGCAATATCTCACCCTTGTCGGGGACATGGGCTCTTCCCTATCGGGCGGCCAAAAGCAGCGGGTGCTCCTTGCGCGCGCCCTCTATCGCCAACCTTCTGTTCTGTTTCTGGACGAGGGCACCGCGAACCTGGACGAACAGACTGAAGGGCGGATCGTGGATCTGGTCTGCAAACTGCCGATGACCCGTATCGCGGTCGCCCACAGGCCGGCCCTTATCGCGCGCGCCGACCGCGTCTTCGAGATGAATCAGGGCACGCTCACAGAGAGGCTTCGACCGCCCGTCGACAAGGCGGCGCAGGTCGAGGCGGCATGATGTCGGAATCAGTAAAAAGCAAAACGGATTTCCGTAATACGCCGACCAAAAACCGATGAAGCATGACCCAGCGCAATAAGGCGCGAGAATGTGGAGATCGAGAATGAGCAAGAATCTGACGGCCGATCTGGAAGCCCAGTACGGCGCCGCCTCCGAAGTCCAGAACGGCGTCGTCATGCGCCTGCTGACCAACGAAGAAATCGATTTCGTCTCCGGCGCCGGCGAGCACGCCATGGGCTTCGGCTCGAGCTATGCCCAGAGCGGTGAGGGCTCCTTCGCCCAAGGCATGTTCTCGAGCTATGCTCAGAAGCACGAGGCCGTGAAAGAAGAACAGGCTGAAGTCGCGGCCTAGCCGGATCGGCGTCGCCGCCGACCGGCGGCGGCGCCGTACCATTCAGTTGTACGATGGGAAACTCCATGACGCGTTGGGCGGAGCGGAAGCTGAAGGTTCGCCGCCTTCAGGTCATCTTCAAGGTCGTGGAGCGATGCAATCTCGCCTGCTCCTACTGCTATTATTTTTTCGGGGGCGACCAAAGCTACAAAGATCGCCCGGCGAGAGCCTCTTTGGGCATCTCCGAGCAGCTGGAGCAGTTCCTTAGGGCTGGGATCGTCGCGCTCGACATTGACGAAGTCGATGTCGTCTTTCATGGCGGCGAACCGATGCTGCAACGGGTGGCCGACTTCGATCAGATGTGCGCGCGCTTCAAGGGTATGGCGACGCCGACTTGCCGGATCAATCTCGCGATCCAGACCAATGGCACCCGGTTTTCCCCGGAATGGAATGCGGTCTTGCTTCGCAACAAGGTGGCGATCGGGGTCAGCGTCGATGGGCCGCCGGCGATCAATGACCCGAACCGTCCCTTCCACAATGGAAAAGGATCGACCGCTACGATCGAACGCGGTCTGACCCAGCTTCGCGACGCCGACACAGAGTTTTTCCGAGCGCGGGTCGGCAGTCTCACCGTCCTGGACGCCGCTCAGGACTATCGGCAAATCATCGACTATTTCGCGGAAGTGCTGGGCATCGGAACCCAAGGCTATCTGCTGCCGGATTGCAGCCATGACGACGGAATTCCGGACGGAAGGACTGCGGAGGATTATGGCCGCGCGCTTTGCGCGATCTTCGACGCATGGGTTTCGCGAGGCGACATCTATGTCAGGGAAGTAGCCACCCTTTTGCGCCGATTCCAGAAGGCCTATGTTTCGGAAGCGGGGCGGGCGGCCATGGCGCGGCTCAGAGCCGACGAGATACACGTCATCGGCAACCATGTCCTCGTGGTCCATTCAAACGGTGATCTGAAGGTCGACGACAGTTACATTCCTGCTGCGGCCTGGCAGCAGGCGGCTCCGGTGGCTAATTTGTCGTCAACGTCTCTTGAAGCCTATCTTCGAGATCCGTGTTTCGACGAGCTTTATACCGCCCTGCAGACGCCGCCGGACGCCTGCTCGGGTTGTCGTTGGTTGGCCATCTGCGGCGGCGGCGATATCGAGAACCGCTGGTCATCGGAAGGGCGCTTTAACAATCCCTCGGTGTTCTGCGACGGGCTGAAGATGTTCTATGACCGCGTCGTTCGCTATCTCATCGAAAACGGCTATCCCGCTGAGGACATTTCCAAGCGGCTGACCGGGCAATACGACCCCTTCGTCGCCGGCTACGCCGCCTAGATGCGGCGCCGGGGTTAGGAGCGAGCATCCAAACCCTGCAATCGCATGGCCTCGGCGGGAGCGACAGCGAGCAGGCCGAGCAAGGCCAGACCAAGGATCCATCGAACAAGCACATTGGTCCGCAAGAGAAGGTCGGGCTCAACAAATCCGACAAAGTGGGTCAGCACGGTCACGAACTGGATTGCGGCCGCGCCGATCAACCACCACCGGTCGAAGCGGACGGCGAGGCCCATCAGAAGGCTGAATCCAATGGCATCGACCGCAGCCACGCCGACGCGCCAATCTGCAATCTCTAGCGGTGTCGCGATTTGGGTGGCCACGAAGGCGGCCAGAACCACCCCTGCGGCGATGCGTTCCGGGCGAAGGCCCCGGCAGGTGCACCAAAGGAGGCTGGCGAAGGCCAGCCCCCAATAGATCCAAGTGGCGGAAGAGGCGCTCAGCGACAGATCCTCAAGCCACTGCCGTCAGGCGAGCGCTCGGGCGAATGGTTTGATCACCCTCTGGTTTCGCCTCGGGCCCTGCCAGCCGCCAGTCGATGCGCATGCGCTCTGCATCCCCCTTCATCTGGTGGTGAGCGGCGATCACGGCCGCCCTGGCGGCGCCCACGGTATTCATGGCGGTCAGGATGTTCTCCAAGGCGTCTTGGCCGATCACCGCCGAGATCCTGTTATCCATCCGCCCAACGGTCATGCTGGATACGAGAAGGGCGGCTTCGGACAGAGCCGTATCGAGAGCGTGTTCGGTGGCGTAGAGGCGGCGGGCCAGTTCCTGGCCAAAGGCGGCGCGAGACATGTGGTAGCTCCGTTTTATGAGGCTACTGGAGGAGCGTATGGACCGAGACAAGGACGGCCAGGATCACCACCAGCAGCAAGGCTGTGATGAGGGTCAGGCCGATCCGAGGCACGAGGCCGCGGGGTGGAATTCTGGAGATCTTGAAGAGGCCCGACTGTGGGCCAAGGCGCCCAAGGCGAGTATCTCCCTCAGCAGATCGAGCGGCGGAAGCGCCGACGCCGAAATGCGGGTCGCCTGCATCATGTGTAGGACGGCCGCCCGGTGGGGCGCTGTATTGGACGCCTCCTCCAGGAGCGACTGGAGATCCTCCCATCTCCATTGGGGAAGCGTCTCGGGAATTCTGATCTGCGGCATCGGCGGTTCCTTTCGGCTCCTCCGATGTCACGTCGCCCGCATCAATGACGATCCGGGAAAAACCCCCTCCATACCCAGTATGGAGATGGCCGGCCTGTCGGATCAACTGAACGGCCGCACGACTGCTGGTAACGCCAAGCTTCCGTCTTGCCTGCGCAAGATGGGACTCTACCGTGGCGGTCGCCAATCCCAGACGATCGGCGATCTGAGAAGCCTGAAGATGATCGGCGACGCCCTCAAGACAGCGACGTTCTTGGCGAGTGAGGCGGTTAAGCCGTTCGTTGATATGGGAGGCGGGGACAACGCTCACAGGTCACTTCGCCCGGTTGTATCCCGCCCGGGGGGCGGCCTTTGAGGACAGGGCCTGGCGAAAGGTCAGGGCCACGTCCAGGAGGATACGCAGCTTTTCTGGCGGGAGTTCGCTGGCTGCAGAATAAAGCGCCTGGAGATCGGACGGCGCGTCCACCCTCTCTCCTGAGGGCACCAACGCGGCCAACTCACATCCGAGCGCTGAAGAGATCTTCGCCAACACGGCGGCGGACACGCGATTGGTTCCAGACTCATACTTCTGAACTTGCTGATATGTCACGTCTATGCGGCCGGCGAGTTCTGCCTGACTCCACCCGAGCCCCATGCGACGCGCCTTTATCGCCGCCCCTATTTGGACGTCGAGTTCGTCAGCTTTCTTGAGTCGTGGCATCGCTCGGTGAGTCTCAATCGGGCGTGGTCGGGATTCCAGTAGACCTTGTGTGGAGGAATTCTCGGTCGCCGTCTCCTAGCCAGGAGAAAAGATGTCTCTCATGTGGCCGGCATGCGTCAGCACGAGCGCGGGGATGTTTCCAAGAGTGGAAAACTCGCCGGTGCATTTCGAAAGACAGGCGCCGTCCAACCGCTGAAGGTCGATGTCCTGTGCAACCGAGGTGAAGTGGGTAAAGCCGTGAAGAATACGCATGACATGAAGGCGGCGCGACTCGTTGAGCGTCTACTGACGCCGCGAGAGCTGGACTTCGTCGCCGGTGGCTCCGGCTCGGCCGACTATATCGAAATGATCATTCGAGACTGGCCCCCAGTAAACTATCACCAGCAGATTTCGCCGTCCGAAGACGGAATCTGATCGGAAGCAAGTTGTGAGCAGGCTCGCAGAGTGGGACGGCGCCGACAGGTTTCCGCCGCGTTCCGGTAAACCGAGCGCGCGGCATTGCCGGAGGAGATTGATTCAGCGCCCGCCGCTGATGACGGCGAGGATCATCGTCAATACGGAGGATGGGCGCGACCTGCCCGACCTCAAGGCCTCATGCGCCGGTTCATTGAGCCGGTGGAGGCCGACAGAGGAACGCCGCTGGAGTGGGTGGCGCCTTAGGGGCGCTGGACGGCGTTCACGGTGGACGGGCCGGTCGAGGCGCGGCGGCGGCGTAGGCGGCGGTCCAGGCGGTCGATCTCGGTCAGGGTCAGGTCGGGATGGCGGCGGAACGACTGGCGAAGTTGCTCGATACGGCCGGGCGCCCAGGCGGCCGTGACGCCTGCGGCGCCGGCCAGGAAGTCGATGATGGAGACGCTGCGTCCGGTCAGGGCTTGCAGCAGTTCGACGCCGAAGGCGGCGGCGATGACATAGAGGGCCAGGTCGTCGCGGCGCTGGCTGGGCGCGATCAGGAACAGGCCGCTGGCCAGGCCATAGAAGGCGATCACATGCGCGGCCTTGTCGTTCAGGCCGAAGACCTGCTCCAGCCCCTGGAACGGTCCCAGCATCAGGACGGCCATGCCTAGGGCCGCCATGGCGAAGCCGAGGCGGCCGGCCATGACGATGCGGCGGGGCGTGAGCATGAGGCGGGGTCCGTGATCCTTGATCCGCCGTCATCCTGCATCGCCGTCCGCCAAGATGCGGTGAAGCGACGTGCTGAACGGTTTACGAACGACCTATCGCAGCACGTCCCAGGCCAGGGCGTGGACCCGGTCTCGTCCCAGGGCGGCGGCCAGGGGCGGGGCGGCGAACAGATCGGCGATGGCGGGATCGCGCACGTTCAATCCGCCGGTGAAGGCGCCGAAGGCCGGAAGGATGATGCGCGATCCGTCCGTGACGAAACACGGCCGCCGCACGCCGCGTCCATAGGCGGCGACGCGCGCGGCGGGATGCAGGTGGCCCGCGACCTCGCCGCGCCGGTCGTCGTCGGCCGTGAGCGGTTCCGGCTCATGCGTCAAGCGAAGGGCGCCCAGGGCGATATCGCCGACGATGCGGCCGGGCAGGCGGGCCGCCGCGTCCGCATCGCGCGCCATGCTGTGGTTCAGGGCCTCGCGGTCATGATTGCCCTCCAGCCACAGCCAGTCGCGCCCCGCCGCCAGCCGGTCCAGCCTCGTGCGGTCTTCAGGGGCCATACGGGGGATCGCCTTCGTGTCATGGAAACTGTCGCCCAACAGCACGACCATGGCCGGTGCCAGATCGTCGATCTCGGCCTCAAGCTTGTCCAGCGTCGCACGGCTGTCATAGGGCGGCAGCAACTGTCCGCGCACGGCGAAGGCGGACCCCTTTTCCAGGTGCAGATCCGCGACGATCAGGGCGCTGTGGGCCGGAACCCACATGGCCCCGGAACAGCGCAGCACGCAGGCCTCGCCCGCGATCCGCACGCTCAACGACCCGCAGGTCTTGCGGGCGGGTGAAAGGGTCTGGCGCAAGGTGGCGTTCATGCGGCCTCGCCGGGTTCGGCGTCGTCCATGACCTCTGCGATCAGCAGGTCGGCGCTCTCGTCCAGGATCATCTCGGCGGCGTCCCCGCCCACCCGCTCGCGCCCGATCTGGACCAGAACCGGCACGCAGAAGGGCGAGGGCCGCGTCAGGGGCTGATGCCGGATCCGGCCCTCGATCCGCGCCAGCATCTGGCCCAGCCGCGCCACGTCCAGCAGGCCCGAGGCGGCGTCGGCGCGGGCGGTCTTGAGCAGCAGATGGTCGGGTTGGTGGCGGCGCAGCACGTCGTAGATCAGGTCGGTGGAAAAGGTCACCTGGCGGCCGGTCTTCTCGGCGCCCGGCTGGCGGCGTTCGATCAAGCCCGAGATCAGGGCGCAATTGCGGAAGGACCGCTTCATCATGAAGCTTTCCTCCAGCCAGGCCTCCAGATCGTCGCCCAGCATGTCGGACTGGAACAGGGCGTCCAGATCGATCCCGTCCATCGGCTTGATCGACCAGATGGCCAGCGAATAGTCGGTGACGACGAAGCCCAGAGGCCCGACGCCCATCCGGTCCAGCCGCCGCGTCAGCAGCATGCACAGGGTGGTGTGGGCCAGATTGCCTTCGAACGGATAGGCGACCAGGAAATGCCGGCTGCCGCGCGGAAAGGTCTCGACCAGCATGGATTCCGCATTGGGAATGACCGAACGGGTCTCCTGAAGCTCCAGCCATTCCTGCACGTCGGGCGGCAGGACGCGCCAGTGGTCGCGGTCGTGGATCATCGTCCGCACCCGGTCGGCCAGCGACGTCGACAGCGGGAACTTCGACCCGCCCCAGGACGGGATCTTGGGGTCCTTGTCGTTGGCGTGGGTGACCAGGGCGTCGGTGCCGGTGATGCCCTGGAACGCCCAGACCTGGCCGGCGAACAGGAAGGTGTCGCCGGGCGTCAGCTGTTCGAAATACCACTCTTCGGCCTCGCCGACCTTGCGGCCGCCGATCAGCTGGCGCGACGCCCCGCCCCGTCGGCTGGCCACCCGCACGTTCAGCGTCCCGGCCGAGACGATGGCGCCGACATTCATCCGGTGCCGCTGGGCGATGTCCTTGGTGCGAGCCTTCCAGCGGCCGTCGGGAGTGCGGACAATGCGGGCGAAGCGGTCATAGGTGCGCAGCGCGTATCCGCCGGTGGCGACGAAATCGACCACCTCCTCGAACTGCTCCCAGGTCAGGGCGCGATAGGGGCCGCAGCCGGTGATCTCATCATACAGGGCCTGCATGTCGAAGGCTTCGGAACAGGCCACCCCCATCACGTGCTGGGCCAGGGTGTCCAAGGTGCCGATATGGATCGGCTCCCAGTCGAAGGCGTTGTCGGCCACCGCCTCGCGCGCCGCCTGGCATTCCAGCATCTCGAACCGGCTGGCGGGGACCAGTAGGGCGCGCGACGGCTCGTCCAGCCGGTGATTGGCGCGGCCGATCCGCTGGACCAGCCGGCTGGAGCCCTTGGGCGCCGCCATCTGGATCACCAGGTCCACGTCGCCCCAGTCGATGCCCAGGTCCAGGGTCGAGGTGCAGACCACGGCCCGCAGATCGCCCCGCGCCATCGCCGCCTCGATCTTGCGCCTCTGTTCGGCCGCCAGGGAGCCGTGGTGCAGGCCGATGGGCAGGTTGTCGTCGTTGACGGCCCACAGCTGCTGAAAGACGAACTCGGACTGCCATCGGGTGTTGACGAAAATCAGGGCCAGGGTCGCGCGCTGAATGGCGGCGTAGACTTCGGGGATGGCGTGGCGGCCGGTGTGGCCCGCCCAGGGGACCTTGCCTTCGGAGATCAGGACGTCGATCACGGCCGGGGCGCCGGGGTCGCCCTTGACGAGGACGACTCCTTCTCCCGCAAGGGGAGAAGGAAGTCGGGGCGCCAGCCACCCCCGGATCAGGTCCGGATCTTCGATGGTCGCGCTCAGCCCCACCCGGCGCATCGCCGGTGAAAAACTCTGCAGCCGCGCCAGGCCCAAGGCCAGCAGGTCGCCCCGCTTGCCGCTCCAGATGGCGTGGACTTCGTCCAGAACGACGCATTTCAGATCGGCGAAATAGGACCGCGCGCCCTCCCAGGCGCAGAACAGGGCCAGCTGTTCCGGCGTGGTCAGCAGGATGTCGGGGGGAAAGTCGCGCTGACGCTGGCGCTTGGATTGCTTCGTGTCGCCGGTCCGCGTCTCGACGTGGATGTTCAGCCCGATCTCCCGGATCGGCGTCATCAGATTGCGTTCGACGTCGGTGGTCAGGGCCTTCAGCGGCGATAGATAAAGGGTATGCACCCCCGCCCCCGGCCCGGTTGCCGGCCTGGGTCCACGCTCCGCCAGTTCGATCAGGCTGGGCAGAAACCCCGCCAGCGTCTTGCCCCCGCCGGTCGGCGCGACCAGCAGCGCATGCCCGCCCGCTTCACCCGCCGCGATCATCTCCAACTGATGCCGCCGAGGCGACCAGCCGCGCGACGCGAACCAGTCGGCGAACAGAGGCGGAAGGGTCGTCACACGCTCCACGGCGACAGCAGACGACAGCCGCTGTGTTCGAAGTGGCGAAGATTTCGGGTCACCACCGTCAGGCCGTGGACGTGAGCCGTCGCCGCGATCAACTCGTCCGTCATTTCCGACGGGCGACCCAAGGTGCGAGCAGTTTCAGCCAAAGACGCCCAACGCTCGGTGACCTCCAGATCGACCGGCAGGATGCGGGAGTTATATCTCAGGATGAGATCCGTCAGCCAGTAATCCAGATCGTCACGCCGCCGTCCCGGCTCCAATCGCACGATGCCGCGTCGCAGTTCGCCCACGGTGATGACGCTGAGATGTAGGTCCGAGAGCAATTGGTCGGCCAGCCATGCCATCACCCCCGCATCGGGACGCGCGCGCTTGGGTTCGCTGATGACGTTGGTATCGAGCAGGAACATCAGAAGGGGTCGATTTCCCTCGCCGGTCGGCGGTCGCGTTCCAGATCGACACCTTCCAGAGACGGGCCGTTCAGCAGCCAGTCCTTGAAGTCGCGCGACGCACGCGGATCTTTCAGGCGTCTGAAATCCTCGGCCGAGATGACGACGGCGGCAGCCTCGCCATGCAGAGAAATCTCCTGCGGGCCTTCGGTGCGAGATTTTCGGATGACCTCGGAGAAGTTGTCCTTGGCCTTCGCCACGCTCCAGTTCATCGCTGCATCTCCGGTCTGGCTATCGTTTATGGCCATACTCTCGGTCAGCGCTTCGGTCAATGAAATGTTCCCGTTCCGTTTCAGCCCCGAGGTCGCTATCTATCGGTCGTGTCCGACGAATCCGTCATCGCTGAAACCCGCCTGACCGGCGCCGAGCCGTGGGCGGCTCTGCCGCCGGCGCTCGCCACGCCGCCGGGCGCGGGGGCGGTGTGCGACGAGGCGGGTGTGAGGAAGATCGGGCGCGGCGCGGCCGAGGGGTTCTTCAGCGCCGGGCCGGTCATGGTGGCCCATGCCTCGCTGACGGCGCGGCGGCTGGGGCTGACGCCGCCGCCGAGGTCGCTCGAGTTGATGGATGTGCTGGAGCTTTACGCTTTCGTGCGGCCGGCGCGGTTCTGTGCGCCGTCGCCGACGGGGCTGGCCCTGTCGCTGGGGTTCGCCGAGCCCAAGTCGGCCGAGGAACAGGCGGCGGCCCTGCGCGAGGCGGCGGGGCTGTTGCTGCGCGAACTGGCCGAGCCGGCCTATCCCGAGCGCGAGACCGCCTATGTTCTGGCCCTGACGATGCAGCGCGCCGGCTGGGCCTGGGGCGAGCGGGTGGTGCAGGCGCTGGAGGCGGGCGGGGTGCGGGCGCGCCAGCATCGCGGGTCGGGCCTGGACGTCTGGTCGCGCCTGACCGAATGGGAGGACGAGGCGCCGCGCGGCGAGGCGGGGTCGGCCCCTGTCGACAGCGAGAGCGCGCGCATCCGGCTGGAGAAGCTGCTTCAGGCCTCGGGCCTGGACGAGACGCGGCCGACCCAATCGGACTACGCCGCCGAGGCCGCCTTCGCCTTTTCACCCCGCAACGAGGAGGGGCGGCCTCGCGTGCTCTTGGCCGAGGCCGGGACCGGCACGGGCAAGACCCTGGGCTATTTGGCGCCCGCCTCGTTGTGGGCCGAGCGGAACCAGGGGGCGGCCTGGATCTCGACCTATACCCGCGCCCTGCAACGCCAGATCGACCGCGAGAGCCATTCGCTGTGGCCCGATCCGGCCGAGCGCAAGAAGAAGGCGGTGATCCGCAAGGGACGCGAGAACTATCTGTGCGTCCTGAATCTGCAGGACATGGTCCAGGCGGCCCAGCTGGGGAACGGCGACCTGATCGGCCTGGCCCTGGCCGGGCGCTGGGCCCTGCATACGCGCGACGGAGACATGACCGGCGGGGACTTCCCCGGCTGGCTGCCTGGCCTGTTCGCCATGCCGGCGGCCCATGCGGCGGGGGCGGCCAATCTGGTGGATCGGCGGGGCGAATGCGTCCACGCCGCCTGTCCCCACTACCGCAGCTGTTTCGTCGAGAAGACCATTCGCGCCAGCCGCCGCGCGGACCTAGTCATCGCCAACCACGCCCTGGTCCTGACCCAGGCGGCGTTCGACGGCGCCCGGTCGGCGCGCGGGCAGAAACAGGACGGCGAGACGGCGGCCCTGAAGCGCATTGTCTTCGACGAGGGCCACCATCTGTTCGACGCCGCCGACAGCGCCTTTTCCGCCTGTCTGTCGGGCCAGGAGGCGGCCGAGCTGCGCCGCTGGATCCGGGGGCCGGAGGGGCGGGGGCGTCGCGGGCGAGGGCTGGAACAGCGGCTGGGCGACATGGTCGGGGACAATCAGGCCGCGCTGAAGGCGCTTCAGGACGCCATCCGCGCCTCGGCTGCGCTTCCGGGCGAGGGCGTGTCCGGCCGCGTCGCGCCTGCGTCTGGCGAGGTGAACCCCATCGGCCCGATCGAGGCGTTTCTCGCCGCCGCGCTGGATCAACTGCGCGCCCGCACGGCCGAGACCAACACATACGGCGGCCCCGAGTTCGGCATGGAATGCGCGCTGAAGCCTGTGACCGATCCGGTCGCCGAGACCGCCCGCGCGGCGGCCCAGGCCCTGGCCGCCCTTGAGGCGCCGCTGCTGGCCCTGTCGCGGCATCTGGAAGACATCCTCGACGACGAGGCGGCCGAGCTGGATGGCTCGCAACGGTCCCGCATCGAAGGGGCCTTGCGCGGGCTGGACCGGCGCGCGCGCATGACCCTGCCGGGATGGCGCTCCATGCTGGCGGCCCTAGAGGACGGCGGAGACCAGCCCGATCCCGACTTCGTCGACTGGCTGTCGGCCGAGACGGCCTTCGGCCGCATCCACGACGTGGCCCTGCGTCGCCACTGGATCGATCCGACCGTGCCGCTGGAGGCCGCCGTGATCGTGCCGTCGCACGGGGTGCTGGTAACCTCGGCGACCCTGTCCGATCCGATGCAGGAGGATCCGTTCGACCTGGCGCGGATGCGCACCGGATCGGCCCGTCTGATCGATCCGCCGCGCACCCTGAAGGTCGAAAGCCCGTTCGACTATGCGGCCAACAGCCGGGTCATCGTCGTCAACGACTTGGTCAAGGACGATCCGCGCCAGACGGCGGCGGCGATGCGCGAGCTGTTCCTGGCCGCCGGGGGCGGGGGGCTGGGCCTGTTCACCGCCATCCGTCGGTTGAAGGCGGTCTATGAGCGGCTGGGGCCGGATCTGGCGAGGTCGGGCGTGCCTCTGTATGCCCAGCACGTCGATCCGCTGGAGGTCGGGGCGCTGGTGGACATGTTCCGGGTCGAGGAGAACTCGTGCCTGCTAGGCACCGACGCCGTGCGCGACGGGGTGGATGTGCCGGGTCGCAGCTTGCGCGTTCTGGCCTTCGACCGGGTGCCCTGGCCGCGCCCGGACCTGCTGCACAAGGCGAGGCGCGAACGGCTGGGGGGCAAGGGATACGATGACGCCCTGGCCCGCGCCCGCATCGCCCAGGCCTTCGGTCGGCTGATCCGGCGCGGCGACGACAAGGGGGTCTTCCTGATGCTGGACGCCGCCACCCCGACACGCCTATTCGCCAGCTTGCCGCCGGGAACCGAGGTCCAGCGCATGGGCCTGGCCGATGCTGTGGAACTGACCCGCAGCTTCCTGAACCCCGAGACGGCCTGAGATGTCGAAGACCACGCCCGCGACGGTCGCCCTGACCAAGGCCGGCGTCGCCTTCGACCTGTTTCCCTATGACTACGATCCCGATGCGCCGCGCGTCGGATTGCAGGCCGCCGAGGCCCTGGGGATGGCGCCCGAGCAGGTGTTCAAGACCCTGATGGTGCTGGTCGACGGCGCGCCCGCCTGCGTCATCGTGCCGTCCGACTGCGAGGTCAGCATGAAGAAGCTGGCGGCGTTGCTGGGCGGAAAATCGGCCCAGATGATGAAGCCCGCCGACGCCGAACGGCTGACCGGCTACAAGGTCGGCGGGGTCAGTCCCTTCGGCCAGAAGAAGACCGTGCCGACCGCAATGGACGAGACGGCCATCCTGTTCGATCAGGTGCTGATCAATGGGGGCCAACGCGGGCTGTTGCTGGGCGTCGCGCCGGACGAGGCGCTGCGAGCGACCGACGGCTTGCTGGCCGACCTCACCGCCTAGAACGGCTTGAAATGGCGCGCTATAGGATCGCGCATGACCGACACCACCAAGCGACCCAGCCGCAAGGGCCTCTATGCGCCCTTCATCCTCGTGCTGATCGCCCTGGCGGCCTGGACCGGCTGGTGGGTCTTTCTGACGCGCCAGATCGACACGCGGCTGGAGGCCCAGGTCCAGACCCTGCGTCACGACGGCTGGGACGTGCGGTTCGCGGGCAAGACGATCACCGGCTGGCCCTTCCGCGCCCGTGTCGGCCTGACCCAGCTGGTAGTCGAGACGCCGTCGGGTCACGCCATCAATGCGGCCGAACTGAACGCCGAGGCCAACGCCTATCAGCCGACCAAATGGGTGGTGGTGGCGCCGCAGGGGCTGATGCTGACCCGCGCCGGCAAGGGCGAGGTGGCGGTCAAGGGCGACGCCATCCGCATGAGCGCCAGCGGCATCGACCAGCGCTGGCCCAATCTGGCGCTGGAGATGATCAATCCGGTCTTCACGACCCAGACCGGCGCCGAACCCTTCCCCATCGCCCGCGCCGCGCGGATCGAGCTGTACGCCCGACCGCATTTGGAAGGCTCGACCACGCCGACCGACGACGTTGATGTCATGTTCCGCCTGGTGGACGGGCAGGGGCGCGCCAACGGTCCGGTCGAAGGCTTCGCCCAGGACGGCCGCCTGACCACCCAGCTTGAGGCCGTGATCGGCCAGGCCAGCCTGTTGAAGACGGGCGGCGACGCGGCCGGGGTCTTCTCGGCCTGGACGAAGGCGGGCGGGACGTTCCGCAATGTGCGCGGCGACCTGCAGGCGGGCGACAGCCGCGCGACCCTCAGCAGCGACGTGTTGCGCGCCGATGCGAACGGACGGCTGACAGGCCAGGTCGAACTGCAGGCGCAGAAACCTCTGCCCGCGCTGGCCGGCCTGATGGCGACGCGGCAGGGGCCGGTCAACCGGATCGGCGCGGCCGGAGCCGCCGCTGCGGCGGGCGCGGCCGAAGCGACGGGCCAGGAGCAACTGCCCCTGACGCTGGTGTTCCGCGACGGCCGCACTTGGCTCGGCCCCTTCCCCCTGGCGCCGGCGCCCAAGCTGTTCTGATGGCCCTGCTGGACGAACCCGAGACGAACGAGGCCTTGCTGGCGCTGGACCGCGCCCTGGTCGAGGCGGTGCGCGCGCGGGTCGCGGCCGGGCCGCGCGACCGGGCCGACGCCTCGGCCATCGCCCTGCGTCAGTTGCTGAATGCCGCGTCGCCCGCCGAGGCCTCGGCGGTCAAGGCGGTGTGGGGCCGTGTCGAGGTCGCGACCGGCCAGGCCCTGGTCGTCTGCGGCGGCCTGGCCCAGGCTCTGGCGGTCGATCGCTACGGCCTGGGATCGCGCCCCATGTCGGCGGACGATGCGTTGAAGGCGGTCGAGGCCGGCGCGCGCGCCGTGATCGATCTGACGCCCGACCGACCGTGGTGGGGGCGGCTGCTGGCCCGGCCCGAGCTGAAGATCGTCGCCGCCCTGCCGGATGATCGACGCGGCCGGCCCCAGGCCTTTGTGGTGTCCAGGGAAACCTCCGGCCCGACCGGCGACGACCGCAGCTTCTGGGTCACCGACAGCGGCTGGTCCGAGACCAAGATCGTAGATGCCCTGGGCGAGGCCGGACTGGTCGCCGATCCTCTGGCGGCGGCGGGCGGCTTGAAGCTGTTCGTGCTGACGGGCTATGTGCAGGCCGAGGACGGGCGGCTGAAGACCGCGCCCGGCCGCCTGAACGGCGTCATCGGCGCCGCCCCCATCTTCTGAGATCAAGGCTTTCCATGACCGACGCGCCCGCCCCCAAGCCCGGTATTCTCGACATCGCCCCCTATGTCGGCGGCAAGTCGTCCATCGCCGGCGTCGCCGAGCCGATGAAGCTGTCCTCGAACGAGAACATGCTGGGCGCTGGCGAGAAGGCGCGCGCCGCCTATGAGGCCGCGATCAAGAACATCCACATCTATCCCGACGGCCGCGCGACCAAGCTGCGCGATGCGGCGGCCGAGATCCACGGGCTGGAGCCCGAACGGCTGATCTTCGGCAACGGCTCGGACGAGGTCTTCGCCCTGCTGAACCAGACCTATCTGACGGCCGGCGACAACATCGTCTGCGGCCAGTACGGCTTCCTCGCCTATCGGATCAGCGCCCTGGGCTGCGAGGCCCAGGTCAAGCTGGCGCCCGAGCCGAACTTCAAGGCCGAGGTCGACGCCCTGCTGGCTCAGGTCGATGACCGGACCAAGATCATCTATGTCTCCAACCCGTCGAACCCGACCGGCAGCTACAATACCGGCGAGGAAATCCGCCGCCTGCACGCCGCGCTTCCCGCCCACATCATCCTGGTCGTGGACGAGGCCTATGCGGAATATGTGACCGAGGCCGACTGGGAGACCGCCTTCCCGCTAGCCCGTGACGCCCAGAACATCGTCGTCACCCGCACCTTCTCCAAGATCCACGGCTTGGGCGGTTTGCGCATCGGCTTCGGCTATGCGCCGCTGAAGGTGGCCGAGGCCATCGACCGCATCCGCCTGCCGTTCAACGTCTCCGTACCGGGCGTCGAGGCCGCGACCGCCGCCCTGTTCGACGAGGCGCACCAGACGGCGTCACGCGAACTGGTGTCGAACTGGAAGCCGCGTCTGACCCAGGCCCTGCGGGGCTTCGGCCTGGAGGTGCTGCCCAGCGCCGGCAACTTCGTGCTGGTGATGTTCGACGGACCCGAACGCGCCGCCGCCGCCAACGAATACCTCAACACCAAGGGCATCATCGTGCGCCCGGTCGGCGGCTACGGCCTGCCCCAGGCCCTGCGCATCACCATCGGCACCGAAGACCAGAACCGCGCCGTGATCGATGCGCTCAGCGAGTTCGCGGCGACCTGATCGAAGCAAGGGACGGCGGCCGCATCCACGGCCGCCGTTCTGTAATCAGCCGCCGAAGCGGCGGGCGAAGAAGACGCCCGTGCGGATCGTGTCGTCTTCCTGGGACAGGGGGCTGTCGGCGACGTCGCCCAAACGGCGTTCGTAGTTGACCAGAGCGCCAGCGCCCCATTTGTCGCCGATCGGAACCAGCAGCACCAGACTGGCGCCCGCGCCTTGCAGGCCGCTGCCCGGCGAATAGGCGTCGATGCCGTTGCGCGCGGCCTCGGCGGTGCTGACGCCGTAGTAGGCGTCGGCAAGCTTGGCGTCGCCGCCGCGGGCATAGACCGAGGCATTGAGCAGACCGACCGGCGTGACGCGTTGATGGCCGACCGAGGCGTAGTATTCGGTGCCTTCGCTGACGTCGGTCACGTCGCGGCTGACCCGGCCGCCGACCACGATGTTGCCGGGCAGGCGCTTGTAGGCATAGGCGGCGAGATCGGCGCCGAAGTCGGGACGATCCAGGTCCAGGCCCTCGATGTCGTCAGGCGAGAAGCGCGGGCGCAGTTGCAGGCCGGCGCGGAAGTCGTCGGTCTTGATCGCGTTCCAGCCCAGGCCGTCGATGGCGTTCACATAGACGACGTCGCGATAGTTGGCCGACACCCACGGCACGACCGTGGTCTGGGACCCCGTGTCGCCGCCGCTGTCCTTGCTGTAGAGGGCGCCGACGCCGAGATCGACGGTCCAGCCCTGGGGCGCAGGACGAAGCTGCTCATAGGGTTGCGACTGGGCGAAGGCGGAGCCGGCGAAGGCGCAGGCAGCGGCGGTCGTCAGAGCGAAGGTACGCAGAAACATACGGGGAGGTTTCCTAAAAAGACGAAATCGGAAGCCCTCATACGCCCCAGCTAGGCCTTTGGCTCCAACAGGGCCAACGAAGCCGTCTCGATGCGACTTTCCAGCAACGCCATCATCGCCCCGCGTTTCAGCCCGGCCGGGATCGGCTCCAGGAATTCGAACATGACCTGGCCCGGATAGCGGCGGAAGCCGTGCGCCGGCCAATGGACGCCGGAGTTGGTGGCGACGGGCCAGCAGGGGCCTTCCAGATCGCGATAGATGGCGGCGACGCCGGGCTTGTAGTCGCCGGGCACGCCCGGATCGTTGCGGGTGCCCTCGGGGAAGATGACGATCTGGCGGCCTTCGGCCAGGCGATCGTGCGCCTGACGGGTCATGTCCTTCAGCGCCTTGGCGTGACCGGCGCGGTCCACGGCGATCATCTTGGCCTTCCAGGCGAACCAGCCGAAGAAGGGCAGGGGCATCAGCTCCTTCTTCATGATGAAACAGGCGTCGGGCAGCACGGCCAGCAGGGCCACGATGTCCAGCATCCCCTGGTGTTTCGACGCGATCAGGGCCGCGCCGGACGGGGCGTGCTCCAGCCCGCGCACCTCGACCTTGACCCCGGCGATCCAGCGCAGGCCGAACAGGACGATTTTCGCCCACAGCTTGCACACACCCTGAACATAGCGGTGCGGCGCCAGGAGGATGGGCGACAGGCCGATGGCGATGATCGGCATCGACAGATAGAGCCAGGCGGTGAAGAGCAGGGAACGCAGAGTGTTCACTAAGGCGCGGCCTTTTCGTCAGGAGACGTGTCGGTTGAGGGCGTCACGGCGTCGCCTTCCGTGTCGGCGGGCCGGTCGCGGGTGATGCGACGCACGCCCTCGCGGCCCAGGACGGCGAGATATTTCATATACTCCAGCGTCATGCGCCGCGCCGTCACCGCCGCTCGCCACCAGCGGACATTGTCCAGCGACGGGGTGGAGATGGCGTAGGGCGTCAGTTTCACGCCCGGCAGCTGGCCCCGGATTTCGACCAGCGACCGCGGCATATGATAGTCGGAGGTGACCACGATCAGGCTGCGATAGCCCTTGGCGCGGGTCCAGGCGGCGATCTCCTGGGCGTTGCCGACGGTGTCCTCGGCCTCGAAGCCCAGATCGACGCAGCAGTTGAACAGACGGCTGGAGCCGGGCGTCAGCTCACGCAGCTCCTGGCGGCGGACCTCGCGGTTGACGCCCGAGATCAGCACCCGCTCGCCCTTGCCCTGTTCCAGCAGGCGGATGGCGGTGTTGACCCGTTCGGACGACGGACCGGTCAGGGCGACGATGGCGTCGGCGCGTGCGGGATCGTCGGCGGGCGTCAGCTCGCGCACCCGATGGGCGAAGGCGAACAGGCCGACCAGCCAGATCAGAGCCGCGATGGCGATGACGCTCAACAATCTCATGCGTCTCCTCCATCCTTGCCCGAAGCCAGCACTCGCATGGCGGCGAATCTCGCGGCGAGAACCGCAACCGTAGCCGCGAGCAGCGGGCATGGCGAGAGCAGCGCAAGGTCGCTCCAGGTGATCGGCAACGCCGCCGACAGCCCGTCCGATCCCCCCAGGAACCTCAGGAAAGCCAGCAGGATCGCCGCCAGCCCGGCGCCGATCGCGCCCGCGCCCGCCGCCATCAGGCCGAATCGCCGCTGGAACAGCCAGGCGATGGCCCTGTCCGTCGCCCCGTTCAGGCTCAGCGTTTCTATGACGCCCTGCCCGGCCGCCAGACCCGCGCGGGTCGCATAGGCGATGGCGGCGGCGGCGGCGAAGGCGATGGCCAGGAAGGCGGCGCCGGCCAGCGTCGTGATCAGGGCGGCGGATCGCTCGACCTCGCCGCGCCACAGACTGTGGTCGTCCACCGTCGCGTCCAGCCCGGCCTCGGCCAGGGCGCGGCTGAGTGTGACGGCGCTGGCCGGCGCCTGGGCGTTCAGCCTGACGGTCACCAGATGGGGCAGGGGCAGGTCGGGCAGGACGGCGTCGCCCAGCCAGGGCCGCAGCAGATCCTCGGCCGCCTTGCGGCTCAGGGCGGCGGCCTCCTCGACCCCGTCCACCCCCGACAGGGTTTCGGCCGCGCGGGCGGCGGCGGTGTCGCCGGTCTCGCCGACGCTGGGGCGGACCTGCACCGTCGCCTCGGCGCCCAACTGTCTGGCCCAGCCGTGCGCGGCGCGATCCGCAGCCGATGCGGCGACGGCGGCTAAACAGGCCAGGAAACACAGGACCGCGATGACGGTCATCAGCCAGGGCTCGCCGGCCGCGGCGGGCGGCAACAGGCCGGGGCGGCGGCTGGACAGGCTGAAATCTGACAGGCGGATCATGCGGCGGCCCGCGACGGTTCGCTCAGACGCCCGGCGTCCAGACGCAGGACGCGCGCGCCCGACCTCTGGGCCAGGGCCTCGTCATGGCTGGCGATCAGGACGGTGGCCCCCAGTTTGTTCAGCGACTGGAACAGCCGCAGCAGCTTGTCAGCCATGACGGCGTCCACGCTGCCCGTCGGTTCGTCCGCCACGATCAGGCCGGGCCGGGTGATGACGGCGCGGGCGATGGCCAGCCGCTGTTTCTCGCCGCCGGACAAGGCCGGGGGACGGGCGTCCATGCGACGGCCCAGCCCGACCCATTTCAGCATCTCTTGCACATCGGCGGCATAGTCTGCCTCGGATCCGCCCGCCAGGCGCAGGGGCAGGGCGACATTGTCGAAGGCGGACAGGTGATCCAGCAGGCGAAAGTCCTGGAACACCACCCCCATGCGCCGTCGAAAGGCGGGGATGTCGCGGCGGTCGATGCGCGTGACATCCGATCCAAACAGGCGGATGCTGCCCGTTCGGGGTCGGTCCGCCAGCGTCAGCAGGCGCAGCAGCGAAGACTTTCCAGCCCCGGACGGCCCGGTAAGGAAGTGGAAAGAGCCACGCGGCAGAATGAGGTTAATGTCGCTCAGCACGTCGGGCGCGCCTGCATAGCCGAAACCCACCCCCGACAGGCGGGCGGTCTCGGACACGGGAGCGGAATCGGCGGGCGAGGACGGCATGGTATGTGTTTCAGGAACAGGGCGCGGCGTCGCGCCTTACGGGAGGGGGCGACAGCCTCGCAGTCAGCCACATGATACTGACCTGCCCCGCCTGCGCCACCAGCTATTTCATTCCCGATGACGCGGTCGGTACGAACGGCCGCAAGGTGCGGTGCCAGTCGTGCGGCGAAGTGTGGCGCGCGACCCCCGACGAACCGCTGGAACTGACCCTGACGCCCGAGCCTGTGGTCGCGGCTGCCTCCACCCCAAAAACCACGCCCGAACCGGAACCCGCGCCGACCGCCGCCAGCCTGGCCGAGACGCCCGCTCCGGAACTGCCCCGCGCCTTCCGCGCCCGCGCCGACCGCCAGAAGAGGCTGCGTCGCGCCGCCGCCCACGGCGTCGTCTGGGCGGGCCTGGCCAGCGTCTTCATCGGCCTGATCGTGGCGGCCTTCCTGTTCCGGATCGAGATCGTCCAGGCCTTCCCCAAGGCGGCCTCGGCCTACAAATTCTTCGGTGCGACGGTGAACCCGGTCGGGCTGGACTTCGAGGCCCTGACCGCCAAGGCCGCGCCCGGCCACCCCGGCATGGTCGTGGTGTCCGGCGCCATTCGCAACGTGCGCGACGTCGAGATCGTGTCGCCGCCCGTCCGCGTCGCCCTGGTGGACGCCAACGGCGCCGAGGTGGGCTTCAAGATCGTCGAAATCGACGCGGCGCCCGTCCTGCCGGGCAAGGTCCAGGGATTCGCCGCCCTGATCCCCGATCCAGGCGGGCACGGCGCCGGCATCGGCGTCGACTTCGCCCCGGTGAGCGCAACTCCCGCCCCCGCTCCCGGCAAGCCGACGGCCGGGCACGCTGACGACAAGAAGGCTGCGGCGCACGGGGCCGAACCGACATCCGACCACGCCCCCGCCGCAGCGCCGCCGGCGACGGCCCAAGGGCTGCGCTCGGCCACGGCGCCCGGCGCTGACGCCCCAAATACGGCCGCGCCGATCGAGGCGCGACCCGTGGGCGCGGTGGACAAGGGGCATGGTGAGGCGGTATCGGCCTCGCATCATGGCTGATCCCTCCCCGACGCCGACCGTTCTCCTGCCCGAGGCCGAGGTGGCGCGCATCGTCGCCGACTTGGCCCAGCGTATCGCCCCGGTGATCGACGACGACACCGTCGCCGCCGTGCTGCTGACCGGCGGCCTGTGGTTCGCCGCCGACCTGACCCGCGCCCTGTCACGCGTCGGGCGCAACGTCCGCTTCGACGCCCTGTGGCTGGCCTCCTACGGCGACGAACAGACCAGCCGGGGCCGCATCGACGTCTATGCCCCGTTCCAGCGTCCGATCGCCGGTCGCCGCGTCCTGATCCTGGACGACGTGTTCGACACCGGCCTATCGCTGGCCGAGGCGGTCCGCATCGCCAGGGAAGCCGGCGCATCCGAGGTCCTGACCTGCGTCTTCGCCAGAAAGCCCTGGCCCGCGCCGCGTGCGCCCGAACCGGACTTCGTCGGCTGGGAGGCGCCGAACCGCTTCCTGGTCGGCTATGGCCTGGACCACGCCGGCGCCCTGCGCGGCCTGCCCGACATCTGCGCCCTGGATTGAGTCCGGGACTGAGGCCGTATGGGCCATAACGGCGGGGGATAATCCGTCCGGGGCTGAATTTCCGCCGGGTTCGGCGTTGACTCTCGGACACCCTTCCGTATATGTCGCCGCTCTTCGCCGCCGGGGGTGTCCTTGGGCGGCGTATCTTTTTTTGCGTTTGCGCTGAGGCTTCAACATGTACGCGGTGATCAAGACCGGCGGCAAGCAGTACCGGGTCCAACCGGGCGACACCATTGTCGTCGAAAAGCTCGACGGCGACGCCGGCTCGGAGCTGAAGTTCGACAGCGTCCTGATGCTGGGCGGCGACAACGGCGTGACCTTGGGCGCTCCCCTGATCGACGGCGCTTTCGTCGGTGCGACCCTGGTCGAAACCCGCAAGGGTGAGAAGATCAAGATCTTCAAGAAGACCCGTCGCCAGGGCTATCGCCGCACCAACGGCCACCGCCAGATGGAATCGGTCCTGCGCATCACCGGCATCGACGGCGCCGGCGAGACCGCCAAGTGGGACGGAAAGGTCGATCTGACGACCAAGGCCGAGATCAACCTGCGGGCCCGCAACCTGGCCGCCCGTGACGCGACCTCTTCGCTGGGTTCGACCGAGACGGTCGTGACCGACGTCGACGGCGCCGAGGTCAAGGGCGTTGTGGTCGAGAGCTCGGCTCCCGCCCAAGACTCTGGCAAGAAGGCCCCGGCCAAGAAGAAGGCCGCGCCCAAGGCTGAAGCCGCCGGCGACGAAGCCTAAGACATTCACCGGCGTCTTACAGCGCCAGACCCAGCTAAAAGAGACGTCCTCAAGTAGGCCGAAAGGCCGATAGGACACTCAGGAAAGACGGAGCGGCAAGATGGCTCACAAGAAATCCGGTGGTTCGTCGCGTAACGGTCGCGACTCCGAGTCGAAGCGCCTTGGCGTGAAGAAGTATGGCGGCGAGCGCGTGCTGGCCGGCAACATCATCGTGCGCCAACGCGGCACCACCTTCCACCCGGGTGAGAACATCGGCATGGGCCGCGACCACACCCTGTTCGCCCTGACGCACGGCGCGGTGAAATTCACCAAGAAAGCGGGCGGCCGTTGTTACGTGTCGATCCTCGCGGCCAATGACGACGCCCAAGTGGCGATGGCCGCCGAGTAACGCGATCTGGACCTTCCCGGATCGGCGTTGCTTCTGAAAGCAGCCGGTCCGGACCAGGGATTATATTCCGCGGGGAGTCTGGATCACCAGGCTCCCCGTTTGCGTTTCCCCGCCTCGAAGACCGTCCGAGCCCTTCAAGGAGACGGTTGAAGATCCGAGGCAACGCCCATGTGCGTCATCGAAACCTCTCCCGTCGTCGAGACCCGGCGTCTGGTCCTGCGTGCGCCCGCGCCCCAGGACGCGCCGCGCATTGCGGCCTTGGCCAACGACCTGGACATCGCGCGCATGACCAAGCGGATGCCGCATCCGTTCCAGATGCGTGACGCCGACGACTTCGTGCTGCAGGTGGCGTCTCAGGATCCCAGGCGCGCCAACACCTTTGTCATCGACCATGAGGATGTGGGGCCGATCGGTGTGATCGGCCTGTTCGAGGGCGAGGATCGCGTGCCCGAGACGGGCTACTGGATCGGTCGGGAGTACTGGGGTCGGGGCTTCGCCACCGAGGCGCTGGACGCCGCCCTGGTCTGGGCCAGCCGCAAGTGGAAGCGCCGGGCGCTGGTCGCCGGCCATTTCGCCGACAACCCGGCCTCGGGTCGCGTGCTGGAGAAGGCGGGCTTTCTCTACACCGGCGAGACGCGCCGAGCCTGGAGCAAGGCGCGTCGAGCCGAGGCAGACACCCGCATGATGGTCTGGCTGGCCTGAGGGCCAGCCGGCGTCAGCCGCCGGCCAGGGTCGGTCCATAGACGGCGGCGGCGGTGATCAGGCCGACCACCAGCATCGCGCCCGCGCCGGCGATGAAGGTGGCGATGGTCTTGGACCGTCGCCGACGCATGCCGCCCGCCTTGTATTTGCGGATGATGACCGATGGCCCTCGTGTAAAGGCCTCGGACCCTACGATATTGTGTTGGGACAAGAAAACGCTCCCCGAACTCTCGCACAGAAGAAGCGATCAGTCCGGGGCGCTCGTGGTCAGAAGATGGCGATCCGCGTTACCGGGGTCGCATCTTCGTGAGAACAGGCGTGCGGGTCACAGGGTGACGGCGACGACCCGGCCGCCGCGCGTCTGGACGTGGCGCATCAGCACCAGAGGCGCATCGCCCGCCGTCACCGGCACGATCAGGAACCAGCCGCCGTCCGGCAGACCGTCGAAGCGGACGCGGCCGTTCTCGCAGCGTTCGGAGCGGACATAGCCGCTGTAGTTGGCGTTGGCGTCCGGCACGGTGCGGGCGCGGACCACGGCGGCGGGCACGGCCGCGCGCTCGATCGAGCCATACAGGGTGCGGAAGCGGGCGCGGGTGTAGGGGGTGTCCGGCGTCAGGCCGGCCGAGCCGACACAGGCGAAGGTCTTGCCGTCCTGGGCGAAGGCGATCTGGCCTTCGATGCTGTTGCGGCCGGGCATCTGGGACCAGCCGAAATCGCCTTCGTCGAAGGCCGCAGGTCCGGCATAGGGCAGGCCGCCTCCGGTCGTGGGGGCGCAGGCCGAAAGGGCGGCGGCGGCCAGGGCGAGGGCGAGGCCTGGGGCGGCGAAGGGGCGGATCGACATGGGCTTTCCTCCGGGGGATTTCGCGGTCGGGGGGACGACGCGCCCACTATCGCAGACCCGGCCTCCCACTTCCACGGTCAAGACGCCCGCCTCTGGACCCGGACCCGACAACGCGCGAAACAGACCCGAACAACGCGCCCCTTCGTCGAGGCGCGACAGCTCGGAAACGCCCGCATGACCGTCACCTTCGCCGACATCCAAGCCGCCCGCGCCCGGATCGCAGGTCAGGTCGACCACACCCCGACCCGCTATTCCAGGAAGCTGTCGCAGCTGACCGGGGCCGAGGTCTGGGTCAAGTTCGACAACCTGCAATTCACCGGCAGCTTCAAGGAACGCGGCGCCCTGAACCGCCTGCTGATGCTGAGCCCCGAGGAGCGCAAGCGCGGGGTGGTGGCGGCCAGCGCCGGGAACCACGCCCAGGCCCTAGCCTATCACGGCGGTCGGCTGGGGGTGCCGGTGACCATCGTGATGCCGGAGGGCACGCCCTTCGCCAAGATCAACGGCACCCGGTCGCATGGGGCCACGGTGGTGATCGAGGGGCTGGACTTCACCGGCTCGACCGAGGCGGCCCAGCGGCTGGAGGCGGAGAAGGGTTATGTCTTCGTCTCGGCTTTCGACGACGCGGGCATCGTGGCGGGCCAGGGGGTCTGCGCCATCGAGTTCCTGGAGGACGCGCCCGACATCGAGGCCCTGATCATCCCCATCGGCGGCGGCGGGCTGATCGCCGGCTGCGCCATTGCGGCCAAGGCGATGAAGCCGGACATCAAGGTGTTCGGGGTCGAGGCGGCGCGATACCCGTCCTTCACGGCGCGGCGGGCGGGCCTGCCGCCGGTCTGCACCGGCCAGACCATCGCCGAGGGCATCGCCATCAAGGCCGTTGGCGACATCCCGTTTGCCTTGGCCGATCCGCTGGTGGACGAGGTCTTCGTCTGCGAGGAGGCGGACTTCGAAAGGGCCGTCGCCCACTACGTCACCTATGAGAAGACGGTGTCCGAGGGCGCGGGCGCGGGCGGTCTGGCGGCGCTGCTGGCCTATCCCGAGCGGTTCAAGGGGATGAAGGTCGGGCTAGAGCTGTGCGGCGGCAACATCGATGCGCGGATGCTGGCCGTGGTGCTGAACCGCGAGATGGTCCGTGAACGGAGGTTGCTGGTTTACCGGATCCTGGGCGACGACCGGCCGGGCATGCTGTCGGCCATGGCGGCGGTGATCGGGGGCCTGGGCGGCAACATCATCGACGTGGTCCACAACCGTCTGGCGCTGGACGTGCCGGCCAAGGGCGCGGAGTTCGACATCATGGTCGAAACGCGCGATAGCGCCCACGCCGACGAGATCGGCGAAGCCTTGAAGGAACGCGGCTATGAACTTCGGATGGGGTAAGGCGGCGCTGTTGAGCGCGCTGCTGCTGGCGGGCTGCGGCCAGGCCGAGCCGGTCGATCCGAACGCGGGCAAGGCCGAGGCGGTCGCCTTCATGGCCGAGAACGCCAAGGCCGACGGCGTCGTGACCCTGCCCAGCGGCCTGCAATACAAGGTGGTGCAGGCGGGGCCGGCCAGCGGCGTCAGCCCGGACCGCAACGACCTGGTCAAGGTCGATTACGAGGGCAAGCTGGTCGACAACAGCGTATTCGACAGCTCGTTCGCGCGCGGGGCGCCGGCGGTGTTCACCCCCGAGGAGGTGGTCAAGGGCTGGACCGAGGCGTTGCAGAAGATGCGCGTCGGCGACGAATGGCTGCTCTATGTGCCGCCCGAGCTGGGCTATGGCGAGCGGAGCAGCCCCAAGATCCCGGCGAATTCGGTGCTGATCTTCCGGCTGAAACTGCTGGACGTGGCCAAGGTGCCGGGCGGTGGATCGGGTGTCGGCACGGCGATGGGGTGATCCGGTGATCCGTCTCCTCCCCACTTCGTGGGGAGGTGGCGCGGCGCGTCTTCGCGTCGTGACGGAGGGGCTGCCACCGCATCGCAGGCGCCTGTGGGGCGTCAAGAGCCCCTCCGCCGCTTCGCGGTCCCCCTCCCCGCGTAGCGGAGAGGAGACAAAAAGTGCACTGCGAATTTTTTGAGTGCACTTTCGTGCAGATTTTTGCGAGCGGTTTGCAGTTCTCCGGCGGATGTTAAAGACCAGGCGGGCAGTATAGCCCAGCGCGCGAGGGCGTCAGGTTAGCGGTCGCTGGTCGTCGTCAGGGCCTTGAAATCGCTGCGGTTCGTTGGGACCATTACTCGGGTTGGCGCGTTTGCGCCCGGCGCCATTCGGCCAGGACCTGGGGGTCGGTTTCGTCCGTCGCGTCGGACAGGGCTGCGAACGCGTCGGGCGGAGTCAGTTGCGACAAGGCCCAGACGGCGGCGCCGCGCACCAGGGGCGAGGGGTCGTCCAGCAGGGCTTTCGTCGGGGCGATCAGGGGCGCGTCGCCAGAGTTGCCGACGGCGTAGAGGACGTTCCTGAGGAACCGGTCGCGGCCGATCCGCTTGACCGGGCTCTTGGTGAACAGGGCGCGGAAGGCGGCGTCGTCGAGCGCCAGCAGGTCGGAAAGGCGCGGGCTTTGGAAGGCGGGGCGTGGCGCCAGCCGGATTTCGCGGGCTTCCTGGGCGAACTTGTTCCACGGACAGACGGCCAGACAGTCATCGCAGCCATAGATGCGCGAGCCGGTCAGGGTGCGGAACTCGACCGGCCAGGGACCCGCGAATTCGATGGTCAGGTAGGAGAGGCAGCGCCGGGCGTCGAGCTGGAACGGGGCGGGGAAGGCGTTCGTCGGGCAGGCGTCGAGACAGGCGGTGCAACGGCCGCAGTGTTCGGTCTCGGCCGCGTCCGGTTCGATCTCGGCGGCGGTCAGGATCGTGCCCAGGAACAGCCAGTTGCCGTGGGTGCGGCTGAGCAGATTGGTGTGTTTGCCCTGCCAGCCCAGTCCGGCGCGCTGGGCCAGGGGTTTTTCCATCAGGGGCGCGGTGTCGACGAAGACCTTGATGTCCGCGCCGTTGCGGGCCGCGATCTGGCCCGCCAGCTGTTTCAGTCGGCCCTTGATGACCTCGTGATAGTCGTCGCCGCGCGCATAGACCGAGATGTATCCGGCCGAGCGGTCGGCCAGCTGATCCAGCGGATTGTCCTCGGGGCCGTAGTTCATGCCCAGGACGATGGCGGTTTTCGCCTCGTCCCACATGGCGGTGGGGTGCTGGCGGCGATCCAGCGTCGTTTCCATCCATTCCATGTCGCCGTGTCGGCCCTCGTCCACGAAACGCCGCAGCCGCTCGCCCGCCGGCCAGGCGTCGGCCGCCGAGGCGAAGCGGCAGACATCGAAGCCGAGCTCGGCCGCGCGTTGGCGGATGAAGGTTTTCAGGCGGTCGGACACGGGGCGGTGGATAGCATGAGAGCGCCGAGACGTCTTGAGACGAGCGATTTCGGCGAAGAGGCCGAGGACCGTGTTCGACCCGTCGCCGGCATTACCAGCCACTGGAACTAAGCGCGCTCGGAGCAGGTGCACGTCCGAAACCCGCCGGAGTGATCCAGTCATTTCCGCTACCACAGCCCGGCCGCTGCACCCCTGCGGCCAGCATCAACCGTGAAGGACGCCCTAGCGCTCTCATCCTACAGGACGGAGTACCGTCGTTTCACCATAACCTTGAATATCGACAAGATGGAATTCCAAAGTCTGAGCAACAATGGAAAAATGCTCCGTTGCACTCACACGCTTCAGATTTTCAAGTCTCTGCGCTCCACCGAGCGCCAAAGCTGGAACAAAACCATAGCACTCTCCGATTTCCAACAGCCCGAGCTGTTTTATCGACTGCGAAAAAAGTGGTTTGTTTTCTTCGTCCGCGAGATCAAGTGCTTGATCAGAGAGACTGAAGGGAACATAAATTTGGTTAGCTATATTCGCACCTTTCTTTATCTTGCCGAGGGCGCCGCGACTGGTTATGTGGCCGCTGATCAGATCAACGATGATCAATGCCAGTTGGTCCGACCAGCAGTAAATCACCCCAAAAGCCGTGTATGCGAAGGCGTAGCAATTGTTGTGAATAAACTGCGCATCTGATTTGAAAATGAGAGCTAATATGCCTGCGAATTCGGAGGGGTCGCAGAGTTGTAAGCGGCCCTGTCTGAGAGTGAATAGCCCGTATTGTTCATAAAGGACTGCGAGTTCTGCGGGTAAAAGTGGACGAAGTTCTTTAAGTCGGCTCTCGTCGATACGAGAGGAGGCTTCGATCTTTCCACCAAGCAATTCTTTAAACGTCGGCGAAAGCATCAGCATCTCCATAGGGTACGTAATACTATGGCGTCTTGAGGTTGATTTAACTGCATTCGTCAAGCCTTAGTCGGCGACCCAAAGGCACTAGGCTAGGCGTTCCAATGGTCGGAGGGAGCCTCGCCCGCGTTGGCTTCCTCCTCGATCACTTCATGGCCAGCATCGAATAGCCACGTCGCCGTCAGCTGGCTCATTACCCCTCCGACTGCTCTCGATGAACAGCGTAACCTCTTGAGGTCCGCTTTCCACCCTTAGCGGTCACCAAACACCTCTGCTTGGCGCTCAGAAATCCAGGTCCGCATACCAGGCCGACGGCGGCACGCCGACGAAGCGGTCGGCGAGCAGGGGGCGGAAGCAGGGGCGGGATTTGAGCTTGGAGTACCAGGTCTTCAGGCCGGGCCAGTTCTTCCACTGGATCTCGCCGAAATAGTCCAGCACCGACAGGTGGGCGGCGGCGATCAGGTCGGCCTGGCTGAGGCGACGGCCGGCCAGCCAGTCGCGGGCGGCGACCAGATCCTCCAGCATGGCGAGGTGGGCCTTCAGGGCGTCGCGGCCCTCGCGCAGGGCGCGCGCCTCGGGCGGACCCAGCTTGAGCAGGGGTTTCTCCATCCGCTCGTGCAGCAGGACGGCGTCGACCTCGTCCATGAAGCGACGCTCGAACCAGCTGGTCAGGCGCCGCGCCTCGGCGCGTTCGGCGGCGTCGGCGGGCAGCAGCAGGGGCGCCTTCTGCTGATCCTCGATCCAGCCCAGGACGGCGGGCAGTTCGCACAGGACCAGGGGGCGGCCGCGATCCATCGTCTGGATCACCGGCGGCAGGCCGGACGGATTGAAGTCGTTGACCGGGCAGTCGGCCTCCCAGGGACGGACCGGGGTGTCGGTCCATTCGATCCGCGCCTCGCCCAGGGCCAGGCGCGCGGCGCGCGAGGCGGGCTGGAAGGCGAAGTGGAAGAGAACGCAAGGGTCGGCCATCAGGGGTTGATGCGCCCCGACCCGTTAATGCGCGTTTACTGAGTCAGGACCACGGGCCCTTTGGTGCGGGGCCTTTGGGCGCCTCGACGGCCGGCTCTTGAGGCTTTGACGCGGGCCTCGCGACGGAGGGAACGTCCGTCTGCGGACGGGTGTGTCCGCGCGGGTCGGCGTGGATCAGGATGTCGGCCGTGGGGAAGAGGGCCAGCACCCGGTTCTCGGCCGCCACGACGATGGCGTGGGCGGCGTCCAGGGTCTGGTGCGCGTCCAGGTCGACGTGCATCTGGATCATCATCACCTGGCCGGCCATGCGGGTGCGCAGCTGATGCACGCCGAACACTTGGGGATCGGCCAGGACGGCCTGGGTGATGGCGACACGGTCGGCCTCGGGCACGGCGCGGTCCAGCAGGTGATCGGCGGCGGCCTTCAACATGCCGGTCGCGCCCCAGAACAGCCAGACGGCGACGACGATGCCCGCCGCCGCATCCAGTCCCGGCGCGCCCAGGAAGGCGCCCGAGATCACCCCGATCAGCACCACGACGTTTGCGGCCAGGTCGGCGGCGTAGTGGGCGCGGTCGCCGGCGACGGCGAGAGAGCCGGTCTTCTTCAACGCCCGGGTCTGCATCCACACCAGCCAGGCGGTGATGGCGATGGCGGCGACCATGACGCCGGTCGCCCATAGGCCCGAGGTGACGGGGCGGGGATCGAAGATGCGCTGCACCCCCTCCCAGGCGATGAACAGGGCCGAGGCGAAGACCAGCCCGGCCTGGACCAGGGCGGACAGGGCCTCGCCCTTGCCGTGGCCATAGCGGTGGTTTTCGTCGGCCGGGGCGGCGGCCCAGCGCACGGCGAAGAAGGTGGTCAGGGACGCCGCCAGATCCAGCACCGAATCCGCCAGGGTCGCCAGGATGGAGACCGAGCCGGAGGCGCCGAGCGCGAACGCCTTCATGGCGATCAGCACCACCGCGACCCCGACCGACAGGCGGGTGATGCGGCGGGTGGCCAGGTGGGCGTCTTCCAGAGGCGCAGGTGCGGGGGCGGGCGTCGTCATATGCGGCCTCTTCTCGCGCAATCATGGCGGAAAGCCAACCGCTCGCCGTCCCTCGCTTCTTTGGGGGCGGTTGGCTATGGGGAGATCGAACCGGGCGCGTCGTGATCCCGGACCTGTTTCGGGGTTTTCATGTCGGACTGGCTGGCGGCCATCATCCTGGGTCTTGTCGAGGGGCTGACCGAGTTCATTCCGGTCTCGTCAACGGGCCATATGCTGCTGCTGGGCCATTTCATGGGGTTCGAGAGTTCGGGCAAGACGTTCGAGATCGTCATCCAGCTGGGCGCCCTGCTGGCCATCATCAGCGTCTATTTCAAACGGCTGTGGGCGCTGGCGACGCGCTGGCCGTTCGATCCGGAGGCGCGGCGGTTCCTGATCGGCCTGCTTGTCGCCTTCGCGCCCGCCGTGGTGATCGGCTTCCTGGCTTACGACTATATCAAGACGGTGCTGTTCGAGACGCCGCAGGTGGTGTGCGTGGCCCTGATCGTCGGGGGGGTGATCCTGCTGCTGCTGGACCGGATGGACAAGCGGCCCAAATGGCTGGACGCCGAGGCCTATCCGATGCGGATCTATTTCCTGATCGGCCTGTTCCAATGCCTGGCCATGATCCCCGGCGTGTCGCGGTCCGGGGCCACCATCGCCGGCGGCCTGCTGCTGAAGACCGACAAGCGGTCGGCGGCCGAGTTCAGCTTCTTCCTGGCCCTGCCCACCATGGGGGCGGCGGTGGCCTATGACCTGTTCAAGAACCACAAGACGCTGGATTTCAGCGACGTGGGGCTGATCGCCGTGGGCTTCGTCGTGGCCTTCCTTTCAGCCCTGGCGGTGGTGCGGTTCCTGCTGGATTTCGTGTCGCGGCGCGGCTTCGGCGTCTTCGCCTGGTGGCGGATCGTGGTCGGGGTCGTGGGGCTGGCGCTGTTGCAGGCGGGGTTCTGAGGCTGGTCCCCGACGTCTTCGGGCGCTAAGGGCGGGGCATGACCACGCTTCTCTATGGCCGCCCGCCGGTCGTCTTCGATCCGCCGGGTGATGCGACCCAGACCTCGCCCCTGATCCCTGATTCCGCTGCGCTGGAGGCGCTGGAGGCGCAGGAGGCCGGTTCGGCCGACACCATCATGATCTACGCCCCGCCCGGCGTGCTGGAGCGGCGCTATGTCCTGGCCCTGGCGCTGAGGGCGCTGAAGGTCGGCGGGCGTCTGGACGTCATGGCGCCCAAGGACAAGGGCGGCTCGCGCCTGGGCAAGGAGCTGAAGGCGTTCGGCGTCGAGGTCGCCGAGACGGCCAAGGCCCACCACCGCCGCTGCATCGTCTTCAAGCCCGAGACGGCTGAGGGGCTGGATGCGGCCATCGACGCCGCCATCGCCGCCGGCGGGCCGCAGTTCGTGCCAGGGCTGGAAGCCTGGTCTCAACCGGGAATCTTCGCCTGGGACCGGATCGATGCGGGCTCGGCCCTGCTGGCCGAACATCTGCCGCCGATGAAGGGCGAGGGGGTCGATCTGGGTTGCGGCTATGGCGCGCTGTCGATCGTGGTGTTGCGTTCGCCGGCGGTGACCAAGCTGAAGCTGGTCGATCTGGACCGCCGCGCCATCCGCGCCGCGCGTGAGAACGTCACGGACGAACGGGCCAAGGTGTGGTGGTCCGACGCCCGCACGCTGGAAGCCAAGGGCGACAAGGATTTCGTGGTCAGCAATCCGCCCTTCCACGACGGCGGGGCCGAGGACCGGCGGCTGGGCCAGGCCTTTATCCGCAAGGCGGCCGAACTGCTGAAGAAGGGCGGCGTCGCCTGGGTCGTGGCCAACCGTCACCTGCCGTATGAGGCGGAGCTGAATGCGGCGTTCAAACGGGTGCGGCTGGTGGCGGAAGCGGGCGGCTACAAGCTGTTCGAGGCGGTGAAATGACCGCGCTCAAGCAGCCCGAAGGGCGATAGCGCATGAAAAAAGTCCTCACATCCCGCGTGGACCGTCTGCTGGGTTCGATGGGCTATGGCTCGCGGGCCGAGATGGCGCGGATGGCCAAGGCGGGCGGGATCGTGCTGGACGGGGCAGACCTGACGGATGTGTCGAAACGCATTCCGGTGACGCGCGACCTGCCGACGCGGATGGAGATCGACGGCGAACCGCTGGACCCCGTGCAGGGGCTGGTGATCATGCTGAACAAGCCGCTGGGCATGACCTGTTCGCACAAGGAAGAGGGGGCGCTGGTCTATGACATCCTGCCGGGGCGGTGGCGGGCGCGCGATCCGGCCATTTCGACCATCGGGCGGCTGGACAAGCAGACGACGGGCCTGCTGCTGCTGACCGACGACGGCGACCTTTTGCACCGGGTGATCTCGCCCAAGCGCCATGTGACCAAGGTTTATCGCGCCGGACTGGCGCGGCCGCTGGGCGGGACGGAAGGCGAACTGTTCGCCGCCGGGGAGTTGATCCTGGAGGGCGAGGACAAGCCGCTGGCGCCGGCCGTGCTGGAGGTCGTGACGCCGACCGAGGCCCTGCTGACGGTAACCGAAGGGCGCTATCATCAGGTGCGGCGCATGTTCGCCGCCGCCGGCAACCACGTCGAGACCCTGCATCGCGAGCGGATGGGCGGGCTGGCCCTGCCGGCCGATCTGGCGCCGGG
This sequence comes from Brevundimonas sp., assembly GCF_046295075.1. Classification (GTDB taxonomy): domain Bacteria; phylum Pseudomonadota; class Alphaproteobacteria; order Caulobacterales; family Caulobacteraceae; genus Brevundimonas. The sequence continues at coordinate 60,069 of NZ_JBKBOC010000018.1, forward strand.
CCAGTGGCGGCTGCTGACGCCGGAGGAGATCGCGTCGATCTTCGTGGAATCGACCGGGGCCTGATTGGACATGTTGGGGTCAGATGGCTATCTTGATGGCCATGTCCAGCTACTCCGTCGCCGAAGCCAAGAACAACCTGCCCAAGCTGCTGGATCGCATGCTGGCAGGAGAGGCCGTGACGATCACGCGGCGCGGCGTGCCCGTGGCGCGACTGGAGCCAGCGCAAGCGGTTGAACCGACATCCGGCCCGATGGACATGGACTGGCTGAAACGGGTGCGGATCAAGTCGGAAGCGTCGGTGGACTCGGTGACCCTCTTGCGCCGGATGCGGGACGAAGAGATTTGACCGTCTATCTGGACACCAGCGTCCTGATGTCCCTGTTTCAGACCGACAAGCACACCGAGCGGGCGTCGGCATGGATCGCGGGTGTCGATGCCTTCGTCATGAGCAGTTGGACCCTGACGGAGTTCTCGTCGGCCTTGGCGGTGAGGACCCGTATGCGCAACTTGCTCGATAGGGATCGGCGCGAGTTCGAACTGCAACTTGACCAATGGTTGAGGGGCAGGGTCGTCCTTTCGGTCGTTGACGCCGACATGGTGGAAGCACGCCGTTTGGTCAGGAACGACGTGAGATTGCGCGCGCCCGATGCGCTTCATCTCGCGCTGGCGGCGAGGCATGGCTGCAGCCTGGCGACACTGGACGAGGACATGGCCAAGGTTGCGACCGACATCGGCCTGCAGGTGATTGTGCCATGACGACCAAGATCAAGATCTGCGGCCTGACCACGCCGGACACCCTGGACGCTGCGCTGGACGGCGGGGCGGACTTCGTGGGGGCGGTGGTGTTTCCAAAAAGCCCCCGGCATCTGGAGCCCGAGGCGGCGGCCGCCCTGTTTGAACGGGCGCGGGGGCGGGCGAAGATCGTGGCGGTGACGGTCGATCCCGACGACGCGCTGCTGGACGAGATCGCGCGAACGCTGAGGCCCGATTTCATTCAACTGCATGGATCCGAGACCCCGACGCGGGCGGAACAGGTGCGGGCCGTGACCGGGGCGGGGGTGATCAAGGCCCTGCCGATCCGGCATGGCGACGACTTCGCCGCCGCCGACGAATGGGACTATCACGCCGATCATCTGATGTTCGACGCCAAGCCGCCGGAGGAATCGGTGTTGCCGGGCGGGGTTGGGCACAGTTTCGACTGGACCCTGCTGGCGGACCGGGCGTTTCGCCATGACTGGTTCCTGGCGGGCGGGCTGACCCCCGACAATGTGGCCGAGGCGCTGCGGATCACCGGGGCGCCCATGGTCGATGTGTCCTCTGGCGTGGAAAGCGCGCCGGGTGTTAAGGACGCCGACCGGATCGCGGCCTTCATCCAAAACGCGCGCCGGACGTAATTACGACGCCTCCCTGCGTGAAAGTTGGATTCGTGAACGCTCAAACCCCCATCCAGACCCCGACCCCAGGCCAGCCGTTGTCCAACGCCTATGCCTGGCCGGACGCGCAGGGTCGGTTCGGTCCCTATGGCGGGCAGTTCGTGGCCGAGACGCTGATGCCGCTGATCCACGAGCTGGATGCGGCCTATAAGGCGGCCAAGGCCGATCCGAGCTTCCAGGCCGAGCTGGACGGCTTCCTGACCCACTATGTCGGTCGTGAAAGCCCGCTGTATTTCGCCGAACGTCTCACCGACCATTTCGGCGGGGCGCGGATTTGGCTGAAGCGCGAGGACCTGAACCATACGGGCGCGCACAAGATCAACAACTGCATGGGCCAGATCCTGCTGGCCCGTCGCATGGGCAAGACCCGGATCATCGCCGAGACGGGCGCGGGTCAACATGGCGTGGCCTCGGCGACCGTGTCGGCGCGCTTTGGTTTGCCCTGCACCGTCTATATGGGCGCGGTGGACGTGGAGCGGCAGCAGCCGAACGTGTTCCGCATGCGCCTGTTGGGTTCGGAAGTCTTCTCCGTCACGGCCGGCGCCGCGACCCTGAAGGACGCGATGAACGAGGCGATGCGCGATTGGGTGACTAACGTCTCGGACACCTATTACATCATCGGCACGGCGGCGGGTCCGCACCCCTATCCAGCCATGGTGCGCGACTTCCAGTCGGTGATCGGCAAGGAGATCAAGACCCAGTCGATGGCCCGGATGGGCAAGCTGCCCGAGGCCGTCGTCGCCTGTATCGGCGGCGGGTCGAACGCCATCGGCGCCTTCCATCCCTTCATCGACGACGCGGCCGTGCGGCTGATCGGCGTCGAGGCGGCGGGTCACGGGCTGGATACGCCGGACCATGCGGCCTCGCTGAAGGGCGGGCGATCGGGCGTGCTGCACGGCAACCGCACCTATCTGCTGCAGGACGACGACGGAAACATCGTTGAGGGGCATTCGATCTCGGCCGGGCTGGACTATCCGGGCATCGGGCCGGAACACGCCTGGCTGCATGATATCGGCCGGGCCGAATATCGGTCGGCGACGGACAATGAGGCGCTGGAGGCCTTCCAGCTGTGCTCGAAGCTGGAAGGCATTATTCCGGCGCTGGAGCCGGCCCATGCGCTTGCGCGCACGGGCGAAGTGGCGCGCGAAGTCGGCAAGGGCGGCGATGTCGTCCTGCTGATGTCGGGCCGAGGCGACAAGGACATCTTCCAGGTCGCCAAACACCTGGGAGTGGAACTGTGATCCGTAGCCTGCTGGCGGCGACCGCCGTCTTGAGCCTGTCCGCTTTCGCCGTTCAGGCCCAGACGCCGGCGCCCGCGCCCGCTGCACAGCAGGGCGGCCCGGCCGATGTCGGCCTGCTGCCGGGCGCGGAGCTGTCTGCCGATTGCGGCGGCCTGAACAATCTGACGGGCCGGGCGTATTGCGTGACCGCGCAACTGGGCCAGATCGGCGCCTTGGCCGACGCCTATATCGCCGATCTGGAGACCAAGGGCTGGCTGGCGGCGGGCGGCGACGAGAACCGCGTGGTCTTCATCAAGCGCCGCGAGGCCGGCGGCTGCGACGGCATGCAGATGGTCGCCTTCTACGACACCACCAAGACCGCCGTCGCCGAACTGCCCGCCTATCTAGGCTTCGCCACCATCCCCGGCGACGTGTGCGCGGCTGCTGCTGCGACCCCGCCTGCGTCATGAGGGCTGCTGCCGCCATAGCTCTGGTGGCGATGATGATGGCCGGGTGCGTCGAGACTGTGAAATTCTCCCCCCTGTCGCCTTCCGCCGATAACGTCGCTCGCGCCCTCGTGGCCGAGCGAAGTCTCGCACATCCGCAGACCAAGGCGGCTAGAGAGCGCGATCCGGCTAGGACCGACGCCCTTTCAGTTTGCTTGAAAAGCGGAGGGGGACATCACGACTTGCGACCCGTAAGGCTCGTCGGTGATCGGGTCTGCGGAACCGTTTCCTGGCCCGCAGAGGACAACGGCAGGGAAGTTTGCTACGCGCTCGACGATGTCGAGACGATAGGCTTGCCGCGAGACGCCACGACAATAGGCTACTACCCAGTCCGAGGCTGGCTCAAATGCCAGGGAGACACATGACCACCGCCCGTATCGACGCGCGCTTTGCGGCGCTGAAGGCCGAGGGCCGTGCGGCCTTTATTCCCTATGTGATGGGGGGCGATCCGTCGCGCGAGGAAGCGCTGGCGATCCTGAACGGTCTTCCTGCTGCGGGCGCCGACATCATCGAGCTGGGCTTTCCATTCAGCGATCCCATGGCCGAGGGGCCGCCGATCCAGAGGGCGGCGATCCGGGGCATGGCGGCCGGGTTCGGCCTGCGCTCGACCATGGATCTGGCCAAGGAATTCCGCAAAGGCGACGACGCCACGCCGATCGTGCTGATGGGTTATCTGAACCCGATCGAGAGCCTGGGCTATGACGCCTTCGCCGCCTATGCGGCCGACTGTGGCGTCGACGGGCTGATCGTCGTGGACTGCCCGCCGGAAGAGGCCGGGCCGCTGATCGAAGCGCTGGACAAGGTCTCGATCTCGCTGATCCGGCTGGCGACGCCGACGTCGGACGACGAGCGGTTGAAGATCGTGGTCCGGGGCACCTCGGGCTTCGTCTATTATGTGGCGGTCGCGGGCGTGACCGGCGTCAAGGAAGCGAACGCCGAGGTGGTGGCGCCGGCGGTGGAGCGGGTGCGCAAGGCCTCGGGCCTGCCTGTCGCGGTCGGCTTCGGGGTCAAGACGCCGGAGCGGGCGGCCGAGATCGCGCGCGTGGCCGATGCGGTCGTCGTCGGTTCGGCCCTGGTGGACGAGGTCGCCGCCGCACTGGAGGCCGGCGAACCGGTCGCGCCGCGTGTTCTGGCCAGGGTGAAGGCGCTGGGCGACGCTGTTCGATCGGTCGTCAGTAGTGCTTCCGTGGCGGAAACCGTCTAAGAGCCCGCCCATGAACGACAAGAGCAAACCCCAGGAAAAGCGCGGCGGCTGGCTGAGCCGTTTCGCGCCCGGCGTCCGCAAGATCGTGTCGCGCCGCGACACCCCCGACAATCTGTGGGTCAAGGATCCAGACAGCGGCGAGATGCTGTATCGCTCGGATCTGGAGGCGTCCCTGTGGGTGACACCGTCGGGCCGGCACATGCGGATCGACGCGCCGACGCGGCTGAAGGCCACCTTCGACGGCGGTCAGTATGAAACCATCGAGACGCCGGACGTGCCGGAAGATCCGCTGAAATTCTCGGACGGCAAGTCCTACAAGGATCGCCTGAGCGCGGCGCGCAAGGCGGCGGGCCGCAAGGACACCATGGCTATCGGCTATGGTTCGGTCGGTGGTCAGGACGCGGTCGTGATCGTTCAGGACTTCACCTTCATGGGCGGGTCGCTGGGCATGGCGGCGGGCGAGGCCTTCATCAAGGCCGCGCGCGAGGCCGTGGCCCGCAAGGTCCCGATGGTCTGTTTCACCGCCGCCGGCGGCGCACGGATGCAGGAAGGCGCCCTGTCGCTGATGCAGATGGCGCGCACCACCCTGGCCATCGAAGAGCTGAAGGACGCCAAACTGCCCTACGCCGTGGTCCTGACTGACCCGACGACGGGCGGGGTGACGGCCTCCTACGCCATGCTGGGCGACGTGCATCTGGCGGAACCGGGCGCTCTGATCGGCTTCGCCGGTCCGCGCGTGATCGAGGCCACCATTCGCGAGAAACTGCCGCCGGGGTTCCAGCGCGCCGAGTATCTGCAGGAAAAGGGCATGGTGGACCGGGTCGTGACCCGCGCCGACCTGCCGCGCACTCTGGGTCAGATCCTCTCCATGCTGATGGGCGGCACGCGCGCCGCCGCCTGAGGCCGTCTGAAGGGCCAGTCGATCGCGGTCGAGGCCCACAGGCACCACCAGACGATGACCGGCTGAAACAGCAGGCGCGGGCCGTGATAGGCCCAGCCTAACCCTGCGCCCGTCGTCAGGCCGCTGACGGCATGCTGGATGTTGGCCGGATAGACGCAGACGCAATAGAGGGCCAGAGCCCAGCCGGCGACGACGCGCAGGCGCGGGATCATCAGTCCCGCCGCGCCGAGCAGCTCGGCGATGCCCGTCAGCGCCACGACCTGGGCAGGGTCCGACACCCAGTGCGGTGTGATCCGCACGAACGGGCCGGGAACCACCAGATGCAGCACGCCGGCGCCCAGGAAGACGGCCGCCAGGACGATGCGGGCCGCCGTTCTGATGTGCGGCCTGGAAGTCATGTCGCGGTTCTCGAAATCAGGGGCTAAAGGAGGCGGATGGATCCCGTCTCCGAACGTCTACGTGCGCGCCACCCCCAGCGGATCGACCTGTCGCTGGAAAGAATGCGCGTGCTGTGCGCCGCCCTGGGCGATCCGCAACACAAGTTGCCGCCGGTCATCCATGTGGCGGGCACCAACGGCAAGGGCTCGACCGTCGCCATAATCCGCGCCATCGCCGAGGCGGCGGGCCTGAAGGTCCATGCCTATACCTCGCCCCATCTGGTGCGGTTCAACGAGCGGATTCGGCTGGCCGGCAAGCTGATCGAGGACGAGGCGCTGAACGCCATCCTGGACCGGATCGAGGCCGTGATGGCCGAGACGGGCAGCGAGGCCACGGTGTTCGAAAGCACCACCGCCGCCGCCTTCCTGGCCATGGCCGAGACGCCGGCCGACCTGGCCATCATCGAGGTGGGCTTAGGCGGGGTGCTGGACGCGACCAATGTGATCGAACGGCCGCTGCTCAGCGTGATCACCCCCGTGGATTACGACCATGCGGAGTTTCTGGGCACGGACCTGGCGGGGATCGCCTCGGAAAAGGCGGGGGTGCTGAAGGCGGGCGCGCCGGCCGTGATCGCGCGCCAGCGCGAGGAGGCGATGGCGGCCATCGAGCGCCGGGCGGCCGACGTTCATGCGCGGCTGACGGTGCTGGGGGTGGATTTCGACGCCTGGGCTGAGCGGGGCGGTCTGGCGTTCCAGACGGCCGAACTGTTCATGGACCTGCCGGCGCCGGCCCTGGCGGGCGCGCACCAGATCGACAATGCGGCCCTGGCCGTGGCGGCGGCGGTCGAGCTGGATCTGCCGGAAGCCGCGATCGCCGAGGGGCTGAAGGCCGTGCGCTGGCCCGCGCGGCTGCAACGGATTTCGGCCGGACCTTACGGCGAGGCGGCGCGGGCGGCGGAGGCCGAACTGTGGCTGGACGGGGGGCACAATCCCCACGCTGCAAAGGCCTTGGCGGCGTTTCTGGCCGAGCGTCAGGCGCGGGCGCCGCGTCCGCTGGCCCTGATCTGCGGCATGTTGTCGAACAAGGATGCGGGCGGCTTCTTCGCCGCCTTGAAGGACAGTCAGGCGACGGTGTTCACCGTCGGGTTCGACGGGGCGGCGGCCGATCCGACGGCCCTGGCGGCCGTGGCGCGCGGTCATGGACTGGCGGCGACGCCGGCGGGATCGGTGGGCGAGGCGGTGGACCTGGCCCTGCGTCTTGGCGCCGGCCGCGTGGCGATCTGCGGGTCGCTGTATCTGGCGGGCGAGGTGCTGGGGGCGAGCGAAGAGACCTGGCCGGACTGACCAATCTCCCTCCCCTTCATGGGGAGGGGCGGCGGAGCGTAGCGCAGCCGGGGTGGGGCAGTCAGGACCGCACTCACGCTCCTTCGGGCCCCACCCTGATCGCTGCGCGATCGTCCCTCCCCATGAAGGGGAGGGAGAGTGCTTTATTTGCTCATCCAGGGGCGCGATTTGCCCGCCGCGATGCGGGCGTTATGTTCGCGCTGGAAACGGCCGCCGCGCGGAGCCTGGGGCCGGCCGTCGAGCTTGGCGTTCTTCAGGCGCAGGGCACGCTGAACCGAGGTCTCTTCCACAGTCTCTTCGGGCTTGGCGGGATCGGCGGGGATGTCGTCGTCAGCGGTCATGAACGGTGTCTAGCACACCTCGACCCCAGATGCCTTGATCGCGCGTGAAGGATCCGCCGCATTGCGATCTCAAAATGATAGCGCTAACAATATTGAAAATATAAATGTTGGGATGAGACGCATTATGAAACGCTCAGGATGGAACAGCCTTCTGCTGGCAGGCGCCGTTGCGGTGCTGGGCGGGTCAAGCGCCGCCGCGCAGGCGCCGACCGAGGCGGGACAAGCCGTCCCCCGAACCTTGACCATCGACGCGGCCTCGCCGGGGAAGCCTCGTGACCGCATGGCCGAGTTCTCGGTCGGCGCCGACTATCCGGGGACGACGATCCGCGAGGACGCCCTGGGCCAGTTGAAGACGGCGCGCGACGAGCTGGGCTTCCGCTACATCCGCTTCCACGACATCTTCCACGACGACATGGGCGTCTATCGCGAGGTGGACGGCCAGCCGGTCTATGACTGGACCCGCGTCGATCAGCTTTACGACCGCTTCCTGGGCATGGGGATCAAGCCCTTCATCGAGCTGGGCTTCACGCCGGATGCGATGAAGACCTCGGACCAGACCCTCTTCTACTGGAAGGGCAACACCTCTCATCCGCAGCCCGAGAAATGGACCGGGCTGATCGACGCCTTCGTGCGTCATCTGATCGACCGCTACGGCGCAGAGGAGGTGCGGTCCTGGTATTTCGAGTTCTGGAACGAGCCGAATCTGGACGGCTTCTGGGAACGGGCCGATCAGGCGGCCTATTTCGACTATTACGGGCGCACGGTCCGGGCCATCAAGGCGGTGGATCCGACCCTGCGCGTGGGCGGGCCGTCGACCGCCGGCGCGGCCTGGGTGCCCGAGTTCCTGGCCTATGCCGACCAGCATCAGCTGCCGGTCGATTTCGTGACCACCCATACCTATGGGGTCGAGGGCGGCTTCCTGGACGAGAAGGGCGAGGGCGACAACAAGCTGTCGCGCGCGCCCGACGCCGTGGTCAGCGACGTGCGCAAGGTGAGGGGCGAGATCGAGGCCTCGACCCGGCCGGGCCTGCCGCTGTTCTTCACCGAATGGAGCACCAGCTATAATCCGCGCGATCCGATCCATGACGATTATTTCGGGGCCTCCTACATCCTGACCAAGCTGCGCGAGAGCGAGGGCCTGGTTCAGGGCATGAGCTATTGGGCCTTCAGCGACCTGTTCGAGGAGCCGGGGCCGCAGACCAAGCCGTTCGACGGCGGTTTCGGCCTGATGAACCCGCAGGGCGTGCGCAAGCCGACCTTCTTCGCCTACAAATATCTGAACAGCCTGGGCGACCGGGAGTTGGCGACCGGCGACGCGCAGAGCATTGCGGCGCTGAGGGGCGAGACGGTTCAGGTGCTGGCCTGGCGCTATGAACTGCCCGACCAGCCGATCAGCAACCGGCCCTTCTTCCGTCAGGTGCGCGAGCCGTCGGCGGCGGCGCCGCTGGATATCGTGGTTCAGAATCTGACGCCCGGCGTCCACCGCGCGACGATCCGCCGGGTCGGGTTCCAGTCCAACGACGCCTATACGGCCTATCTGGAAATGGGCGCGCCGGCCGCGCTGGACGCCGCCCAGTTGCAGCGGCTGAACGACCTGACGCGCGATACGCCGCAGGTGCAGTCCGTCACCGTGGGCGCCGACGGGCGGGGGCGGCTGAGCGTGCCGATGCGGACCTATGACGTGGTGCTGGTGGAGATCGATCCGGCCCAGCTGTAAGACGAAAACGCCCGCCGGTCGGAACCGGCGGGCGTTTGATCTTCAGCGATCCGTCAGGATCAGGCGTCGGCCTTGACGCCGGCCTCGGCCAGCCATTCGACGATCTTGCCCTTGGGCATGGCGCCGACCTTCATCGAGGTCATCTGGCCGTCCTTGAACAGCATCAGCGTGGGAATGCCCTTCACGCCCAGCTTGGACGGGGTCATCGGGCTGTCGTCGATGTTGATCTTGGCCACGGTGACCTTACCGCCCAGTTCGTCGGCGATCTGTTCCAGCGCCGGGCCGATCTGTTTGCAGGGGCCGCACCATTCGGCCCAGAAGTCCACCAGAACGGGGGTGGAGGATTTCAGGACGTCGGCGTCGAAGCTTTCGTCCGTGACTTTTACAGTCGCCATGAATGGCTCCTTGGGGCGCTGTCGCCGGCCCCGCGGGGGCGAACGGCTTGAGCGCATGTTGATGTTGGCCGGAGCGTCCGGGTTCGGACGCAGATGTGGGAGCGAATCGCGGGCAATTCAACTGTCCGCCAACGCCGCGTCCAGCATCGCCTGCGGGATCGGCATCAGTTTCGGGCCGTCGGTCCAGACCAGGGCGGCCTCGACCGGGCGGTCGGGATAGAGGCGTTTCAGCACGGCGACATAGACGGCGGCCTGCAAGACATAGGCAGGATCGACCCGGTCGAGGGCGTCGGGAGCGGGGCGGTTGGTCTTGTAGTCGATGACCAGCACCCGGTCGGGGGTGACCACCAGCCGGTCGATGCGCCCGTTGATCGCCACGCTGGACGGGCCAGGCAGGGCGCCGGTCAGGGCCACCTCGGCGCGGGACCCGGGACCGAAGACGGGGGCGAAGCGGGCGTCGTCCAGCACCGAGAAGGCGGCGGCGATCATTTCGGCGCGCTGGGCCTCGTCCAGATCGGTCTCGCGCGCCAGCAGGCGCCGGGCGGCGTCGGGGCGGTCGGCGGGCGCGATCTCGGGCAGGCGCTCC
>NZ_JBKBOC010000019.1:0-65574 GCF_046295075.1 Brevundimonas sp.
TGCGACGGTGAACCGGCTTGAGGCCGTCACGGGCGTCAGGAAGCGCGCGCGAGACGATCACGCTCATGGCGTAGTCGAGGTACGAACGCTTCAGTTCGTCCTCGATCGTGATCGTGGAAATGTCGGAGCCGCCGCCTCGACCGTTGATCGGGGTTGCGGCGTTTTCGTAGCTGTCGTCGGTCAATGAAGCGTGGCTTTATGCGGCCGGAATCGGAACGTGATCCGCTGTGATGATTTCTAGCATTCCAGGGGCTCGGTGGCAAAGCGACGTCGCCGTGAAAGCCCGTCTCTGAAAGGACTTTCCACATGCGCGCCTACACTCTCGCCGCCGCCCTCATGATCGCCTCTCCGCTGGCCCTGACCACGGCCTGCGCCGCGACCGGCAACGCCCCGCAAACCCATGTCGAACGTGCGCCCGTCGGCGCGACGGGACAGGCGGTCCTGATCAACGCCTCGGGCGCCAATATCGGGCGCGTCGACCTGCGCCAGGGGCCGACCGGCTTGGTGATCAAGGTCGAGGCCTCGGGCCTGACGCCCGGCTGGCACGGTATCCACATCCATGCGACCGGCGAATGCGCCGCGCCCTTCACCTCTTCCGGGGCCCACATCAATCACGGTGAACCGAAAGCCCCGCACGGCCTGCTGAACGCGGCCGGCCCGGACGACGGCGACCTGCCCAACATCTGGGCCGGCGCCGACGGCAAGGTGAACGCCGAACTGTTCACCCCCCGCGCCCGCATCTCGTCGGAAGGTCCCGGCCAGTGGCTGTGGGACGCCGACGGCTCGGCCATCATCATCCACGCCAATCCCGACGACCATTCGACCCAGCCCATCGGCGGCGCGGGCGACCGGGTTGCCTGCGCCGCGCTTAGCGCAAGCTGAGCTTTCCTTAGACGTTGAAGATGGCCCGCTGAACGCCGTTCAGCGGGCTTCTTTTTGCGTCAGCAGGCGCCGGATCAGCTCGGTCTGTTCTTCTTGGCGCGCGGTCAGGTGCTCGACCTTTTCCAGCAAGGCCATGATCTCGATCTCGGCCTTCAGGTTGACCTGATAGTCATTGCCGGCGTCCAGACGGTCCTTCTGCGCCTGACGGTTCTGGCTCATCATGATGATCGGCGCCTGGGCGGCGGCGATCATCGACAGCATCAGGTTCAGGAAGATGAAGGGATAGGGGTCGAAGGCGTCGCGCCTGAGCACCAGGTTCAGCACCGTCCAGGCCAGCAGGAACAGGCCGAAGGCGATCAGGAAGGTCCAGGACCCACCGAACGTCGCCACTCTGTCCGCCAGCCGCTCGCCGAAGGTCTGGCGGTCGTCGAAGGTCTCGTTGATGTCCTCGGAGATCGGCCGGCGTTCGGCCGTGCTGCGAACGACGCTGGCGGCGTTCGCGGGCAGTTCGTGCGTCGCCTTGCCCAGCCAGCGGCGGGAGACGTGGTCGGCGTCGAGGGGGGCGTGCGGCATGGCGGTCTCCTGAAACGGTCAGGAACAGATCAAGCCTTGGCGGCCCCCGCGCGCAAGCCCCGTTCGGCCAGAGCGACCAGAGCCACCCCGCCCATGGCGATGGCCGACCCGGTCAGAATCTGCGGCGTCAGGATGTCCCCCATGAAGCCCCAGCCGATCAGCATCGACACCACCGGCGTCACCAGCAGATAGGGCGTCACCCGCCCCGCCTCCCGCCGCTGCACCAGCCAGAACAGCAGGGTCGTCGCCAGGACAGACGACACGATCCCGGCCCAAAGCAGCGTGGCCCAGACCATGGGCGTCGCGGTCTTTACCGCCTCCCACTGCCCATGCTCGAACACCGCCGAGCCGAAAGCCATGACGGGAAAGGCGCCGAGCGCCAGCAGGCCCTGCATCTTCAACGGCGGAATGGAGGTGGTGCGGCGCGCCACCACCGTCGTCACGCCCCAGGCCGCGCCGGCGGCGATGGCGACCAGAATGGCCTTCCAGTCCTGCAAGGCGTGAGCGTCCAGCGTCATCCAGGCCACACCGACGAAGGCCACGCCCATGCCGACCAGGGCCGCCTTGGACAGCCGCTCGCCCAGGATCAGGAAGGCGAACAGGGTGGTGAAGGGGATCCACAACTGGTTGGCCACGGTCACCGGACTGACGTCGGTCGCCAGCCAATAGGCGGTGTAGGCCAGGCCATACTGGATCGGTCCGCCGACGATGACGATCAGCATCAGGCTCTTCCAATCGGGGAACGGCGGCCGCACGAAGGCGATCAGACAGGCGCTGGCGATGCCGAACCGGATCGCCCCGACCAGCAGCGGCGACAGGTGCTCGGTCGCCAGCTTGGCCCCGGCGTTGTTGATGCCCCACACGACGATGATCGCCGCGATGGCGGCGATCTCCAGCCCGGTCAGGGCATGGGGTTTAGGCGGCAATGGCGCGGGTGCGGGCCCAACTTCAGGATTGGCGTCGGTCATCACAGGCCTATGACACGGCTTGGGACGCGCGTCGGCTCACATTGGATGACCCCAGGTTTCGGGATCAGAACTCCGGCTTGGCGACCATCAGCCAGTAGATGGCCAAAACGCCGGCGAAGGCGGGCCAGCCCAGGGCGAACCACCAGCGGAAAAGGCGATGATAGGCGGACGGCAAGTCAGTCCCCTCGCCTGCCGCCTGTTCGGCCAGCTTCATCATCCGGTACTGTATCCACACGACCGGCAGCCAGCAGACGCCGATGAGGACATAGAGACCATAGGCGGCCAGCAGCCACGAACTGGTCAGGGACCAACCCTGCAGATGGATCAGGCCCAGGCCGCTGATCGGCTGGATCACAACGGCGGTCGCGGTGAAGACGAAATCGGCCAGAACGACGATCCTGCCCACATCCGCGACCGTCCGCGCATCTTTCGTCGCGTGGGCGCGCAGCATGAAGAAGGCGATGCCCGCCCCTGTGCCGAACAGGACGGCGCCGGACAGGATGTGGACGATCTTCAGCAGGATATACAGGCTCATCGGCGCGCGTCCGTGGCGGCCACGAACAGACACAGGGCCATCATCGGCAGCACCTTGAGCCAGGGCCCCAGCGGGTCGATCCAGAAATGCGGCAGGCTGGTCGTGCCGGCGATCAGATAGCCGACGGTGGCCAGGCACATGAAGATCGCCACCCGCGCTGTCCACGGCCGCACGAACAGCATTAGCCCCAGCACCACGTCCAGCAGGGCGCCCCACCAAGCGATGGGTCCGGCCATGCGGCCATAACCGCCCTCGTGCAGAATGGCGACGGCGCGGTCCCAGCCGGGTCCAAAGCTGATCAGGCCGGTGATCAGCCAGAACAGGCCCAAGGTTACGATGGAGACGGGCCGCACGAACCACAGCCGCGCGTGCCAGACATCCTGAACCGAGGCCGGGGTCTCGGCCAGGAAGCGGGTGAAACCGCGCGACGGAACGCCCAGCGCCTGCGCCCAGCCGCTGTCGCGACCGGACACGTCATGGTCCATTTGTTTGATCGCGGTCGTGCGGATCGGCGAGGACCAGCCCAATCGACCAAGCAGATCACCGACCGCCAGCGCGGGCGCGGCCAGGGCGCGCGGCACGCGAACCACAGGCGCGGGCGTCAGTCCCATCCAGCCGCGATACAGACGCACCGTCTCGACCATGGTCACCGGCTCTGGTCCCGGCATGTCGAACGACTGGCGAGACGGGGCGCCTGGTTTCAGCGCCGCAACGACGGCGGCGGATAGATCGCCCAGCGGGATCGGGCGGAAAATCTGGTCGCCGCCTATGACGAGGCTGAACAGCGGAAAGGCCGCCAGCGCGCGGATCAGGCCCGTGCCGCCGAACGCCGCGCGGTCCACCACCAGCGACGGCCGCAGGATCAGCCAGTCCAGGCCGCTGGCCTCGACCATCCGTTCGGTCTGGGCCTTGGTGCGGGCGTAGTCGGTGCCGGCGTCATCGTCCGCGCCGACGGCGGAAATATGAACCAGTCGTCGCATGCCCGCCGCCTCGCAGGCCGCGATCAGGGCGCGCGGACCATCGACATGGGCGGCGCGGGTGCTGTCGCCCGACCCGTTCTGAAGCACGCCGACACAGTTCACCACCGCATCGACGCCGGCCAGCAGCGTCGTCCAGGCCTCGGCCGTCGTCAGTTTTGCGAAGTCGGCGACGACCCAATCGAACGTCGGCGCACGACGGGCCGGTTCGGCGATGCGACGGGCGCCGGCGCGCACGGACCAGCCCGCAGACGACAGGGCCGCCGCAACATGCGAGCCGATGAAGCCGTTGGCGCCCAGCACCAGCACCCGTCCGCTCATCCCAGCACCCGGTCCGTCAGATCGACCCCTTGCGGAGGCGTGGCGCACCAGGTCGCACCGGGAAATCGGCGACGACGACGCGCGATGAAATCATAGAGGGTGTCGCGGACGATCCTCGGCATAATCCGCCCGAGGACCGCCAGACGATAAGGCGGCGGCAGCAGGGCCGCGATGCCCAGGACGCCGTCGGACCTCTGTCGCGCCACGCCGTCCTGGATCAGCAGCATCGTATAGGGATTTTCGGCATCGACGCCGTAGTGGACCAACAGGGCCCGCCCCAGCGGCGACTGCGTCGGGGCGAGCCGGATGCGACCGGCCCGGTCGTGCTTCAGGATTTTGTGCGCCGAGCCCGAGCAGAGCGCGCAATCGCCGTCGAACAGAACCAGGGGCCGGTCGTCCGGGAAGGCCGGAACGGCGGGATCCTCACGATAGCTGTAAGGCCCCCGTCCCATGGTCGGTTCGGATCGGCCTTAGAACGGAATGTCGTCGTTCAGGTCGTAGCTTTCCTTGGGGCCGCTCGGCTTGTTGGCGCCGCCGGTGGAGAAGCCCGACGAATAGTCGTCGTCGCCGCGACCACCGCCGCCGCCGCCGGCATAACCGCCGCCTTGCGATCCGCTTTCCGAACGACCGCCCAGCATGGTCAGTTCACCCTTGAAGCGGCTGACCACGATCTCGGTCGAATATTTCTCGACGCCCTGCTGGTCGGTCCATTTGCGGGTCTGGAGCGCGCCTTCGATATAGACGGTCGAGCCCTTCTTCACATAGTTCTCGACCACCTTGACGATGTTGTCGTTGAAGATGACGACCCTGTGCCACTCGGTCTTTTCCTTGCGCTCGCCCGAGGACTTGTCGCGCCAGGTTTCCGAGGTCGCGATCGACAGGTTGGCGATGCGGTCGCCGTTCGGCATGGACCGAATTTCGGGGTCACGACCCAGGTTGCCGACCAGAATGACCTTGTTGACGCTGCCCGCCATGGAAACTTCCTTCTCGTGTGAGGCGGCGACTGCATCGCCCGCCTCGTCAATTCAGTCCGATGTCTGACCGGGGCGACGCCTTATCGCCAGCCGCTTTCTACATCGCACCCGCCAAACCGGTGGATTAACGAAATGTTCCACCTTTGTTCACGTACTGCAAGTCCTATTTCGCGGCGGGGTCCGCTGCGATCGCGATAGGACGGCCCGTCTCGTCGCGCTGGATGGCGCCGGGGATGGCCAGGCGGCCGTCGCCGGTGCGGGCCATGGCGAAGAAGCGGCTGCCGTTCAGGCTCTTGCCGATCTTGACCCCCTCGCGGTCGATGAAGATGAACCGGCCCTGATAGGCGCCCGCGATCTCCTGGTTCGAGCCGCCCATGCGCAGAAAGCGCAGACGCATCTCCTCTAGGCGCGCGGCGCACTGTTCCAGCTGGGGCTGGTCGTCGGCGATCTTCTGCAGGCGAGGCGGCGCATTGTCCGGCGTCGCCACGAAATAGCAGGCGCCCTCGGCGAACTCGTATTTCGGTTCGTTGGAGCAGGCGCCCAGCAGGGCCGTTCCAGCGACGGCGGCGAGAACGACGAGGCGCATCAGTTCATCCCAGGAAATTGGCAGTTGCGGTCCTGCTCGGCCAGGGTCCGGAAACGGGAATTGTCGCCCGACTGTTCCACCCGGCGCGGCACCAGGCGCAGCGTCGTATCGCCCCAGCGGCCATATTGGGCGTCGCCCGGCCCGACGCAGGTTCCGGCATACAGCGCCTGGACGCAGGCGTTCAGGCTCATGTTCGAAGACAGGGTGCGCCAGCCGGAACCGCTGTGACGCAGGCACGGGCTGCCGTTGGCGACGGGCGTGGGTCGCGGCGCGGGGCTCTGCTCGACATAGGCGGGCGGCGCCGTCTCGGCCATCTCGACGGCCGGCAGCTCGGGCGGCGGAGCGAAGGCGGCGGTGGGGGCGGCGGCCAGGGCGCCGGTCGCGTCCAGACCCACGTCCAGAGCGTCGGTCGCCAAACCATTACGCTGGGCGCAAACGGCCAGGGTCGCCATGCCCACGAACTGACCATCGACGAAGCAGCGCAGCTCGCGCGTCGGCTCCAGCGAAGGCGCGTCGGCCAGGTTGACGACCAGCCCGCCCTTGGACGCGGGCGAATCCTCCGGCGTCTTGTCGCCGCCGCCGGTGAAGATCAGGGCCAGCACGACGGCGGCGATGATCACCAGACCAGCGCCGACCACGATGATGACGCGGTTGTCTTTCGGAAGGGCCATGAAGGGGCTTTCGCGGATGAGGAGGTCAATAACTCCGACCGGGCGCCGGGCGTCAACCGGCAAGCGCCGCGCAACGCCCGTGCAGATGATATTCCAAGGGAGCAAAACCCGAAGGATGGCGCAACCCATACGAGACGATTGACGCCGCTGAAGGCGATAGCCAAGCTTCACCTCATGACCCCGACCGCCCCGCCCTTTTCGTCGCCAAGCTTTCTGTCCGCCGTGACGCCAGAGAAACGCATCAGACGCGCCTTCGCCACGGCCGGCGCGATCATCGCGGCCATGATCCTGGTCGCCGTGGCGCTAGGATTGGCGAACTTGGCAATGCCGGGTTTCCGCGGCGCATTCGAACTCTCCGAAGTCGCGCAAACGTCAAACCGACTGATGGAAGAAATCCGGGTGATGGGTGCTTTGGCGGTAATTCTCGGCATCACAGCCACCTTGGCTCTGTGGTTCGCCAGCCTGATCCATCATCGGCCAGCCGTCAGCTTCCTATGGGCGAATCGCAAGCCTTCGATCCGACTGCTGCTGCTCGGCGCGGCGGTGTCGGCCCCGATCACGGCGATCATCTTGTTCGGCTATGGCTGGCTACAGGGGGAACCGCTGCTGTTCCCGGTTCTGGACGATCGGTATCCACTGATGCATCGCGTCTCTTACGCCTTGGCGGCAGTCGCCGCGCTGTTCGTGGCGGCGGTGGCGGAAGAGGTGCTGTTTCGAGGCCTGGTGCTGCAGGCGACGGCCGCCTTAACGCGCCGAATCCTCGTGATCTGCGCGATCAACGGCGTGCTGTTCGCTGCCTTTCATCTTTATGCCGACCCGGTGGTGTTCGCCAGTCTGGCCATCGCGGGCGCGCTCTGGGCCTGGGTCACGCTGGAGCTGGGCGGCATCGAGTTCGCGACCGGAGCTCATGTGGCCCACAATCTCTGCGTCGTTCTTCTGGCCGAACCGTTCACTCTGGGCTGGGATACCGCGCCGACGGCAGCGCCGATAATATTGGCGTTCGACCTGTTCATGGTGCTGGCCGTGGCAGTGGCGGTGAAGACGCTGAAAGCCAGCAGAACGACAGCCCTGGCCTAGATCAGGCCAGCAGACGGCTGAGCGCAGCTTGATAATTGGCCAATTGGGTCTGCTGATAGGCGGTCGAGGAGCCGTTGCCGGTCTGGGTGTTGGTGATGCCGACGGTCGATGGCGCCAGCGAGCGATAGGACGATCGCACCGCCGTCATGGCCTGGGCCAGCGACTCGATTGCGGCCTTGATCGCGGCCGGATCGTTGAGGCTCAGCTTGTTGGACAGGTTCAACCCATAGGTTTTGGTCGCGTCCTTGTCCGGCGTGACCGGGCCGACGAAGCCCGACGTCAGGCCCAGCGCGCCAAGCGCATCCTTGCCGACGGCCCCGGAGGAGATGATGGCGCCGTCCTTGTTCGCCGCCGTCTTGATTTCCAGACGCTGGACGATGGGTTTGGCCTTGAGGTCGGTGATGACCTTGGCTTCCAGCTGGCGGCCCGAGGCGGCGTTGATCTTTTTGGCCAGGCTCTCCAGCGTGTCCTTGGCGTCGATGGTCACGGTGACGGCCCGCCCGCCGGCGGCGGGAGTGATCGAGAACTGATCTCCGACCCGGGCCGCTGTGGCCACAGTCAGAAGCTTGGAATCCGCCTGCATGATCTGGCCTTGCGGCAGGCCCAGCCTATCGAGGACGCTGGCGCCGCCCGAGGCGATGCTGAGGCTGGTCGGCATGGCCTGGTCGCCGTCGGCGCGCCAGGTCCGGTTGGATTGGACCGCCCCTGTGGCCAGATCGATCTGGGCCAGATAGCCCGAAGTGGGGTCATCCTTGCCCGCACCCTCGGCCCGGTTCGTGCCGGTGATCCAGACCTTGCCGTCCTTGATGGCGACATCGGCGGCGGTGTCCGCGCCTGCCCCGCCGAAATAGGTCAGGCGGTCGTCGCCGGAGGCCTGAAGATCATCGGACAGGGTGGCGATGAAGACGTCGCTGCCGCCCGCATGGGCGTTCGTCGCCGCGCCGATGTCCAGAGCCGCATTTTCGGTATGGCCGGTGACCACGACCTTACCGTTCTCGACCGAAATGCCCGCGATCGCGCCGCTGGCGTAGCCGAGGTCGCGGCTGGAGGCCAGGGTCGGCACGCCGGCTGCGTCCAGAGTGAAGCGGCGTACGACCGCCTTCCCGTTCTCGACGCCCGCCGTATAGAGATCGTTGCCCGACACCGTCATGGCCTGGACGGAATCGTCGCCTGCGCTGCCGAACTGAATCGTCGAAACATTCACGCCGACGTCCGGGCCGTTGATCTTGATCGGCTTTTCCTGGAAGGCCTGAAGATAGGAATCCCAGCCGCCCAGAGCCGCATTGCCCGGCATGGCCGATTTCGAGCGCCCGGCGACATAGACCATGCCGTCTGCGCCGAAGTGGACTTCGGTCGCCTCGTCGGCCGCCTTGGCGCCGCGACGCTGGGTCCATAGCTCCTTGCCCGAACTGTCGAACACGGAAACGAAACTGTCGGCGACGGCGGCGTTGTCGCCGCTCTTGCCTGGCTCCAGCGCGCCCGTCACGGATCCGGCCAGAGCCACACGGCCGTCGTCGTCGATGGCGATGGAGAAGCCGTTGGCGCTGGACGCGGCGCCCAGCAGCTTGGTCTGCATCAGATTGCCGCCGGAATCGTATTTCATCAGGGCGACGTCACGCACGCCCTTGATCGGCTGGTCGCCCTCGCCGGCCGTCAGCTCGGCGACGACCCAGACCGAGCCGTCGGGCGCGACGGCGCTGGCCTTAACGGCGGCGACGCCGTCGGGCAGGTCGGTGTGCCCCACCCTGCCCTCGACCCAGAACGGATCGTCCACGCCCTGCTGCGCGGTCGGCGCTGAGCCGCCGTCAGCCTGGAATTTGAGCAACTGACCCGCCGTGCCGGTCTTGCCGACGCCCTGGGTCACATAGACGGCGTCGGAGGTGTCGACGGCCTGGAATCTGATCGCCTCGCCCGTTCCGCCGTTAACCTTCAACGCCCACTGATCCGGCCCGGCCGGCAGGGTGATGGTCTTGGTTCCGCTCTTGATCGTCTTGGGCTCGGCAGGGATCATCTGGACGCCCATCCGCGTCGCGACGCCTGCGGCTTCCAGCTTGCCGTTCATATAGGCGACGACATTGCCCATCGAACGATCGGTCGCGCCCATCTCGGACAGGTCCATCTCGACCGCCTGGGTTCCCGTCGCGGTCTTGACCGTCATTGAGAACTTCACGTCGCCCTCGAACGCCTTGACCGTCGAGGTCGCGGCGCCGTCATGCAGAGGCGCGGTGAGGAAGCTCGTCGGCGCGCGTTCCAGCGCATAGGTGCTCTTGACCGAGGTCTGGGCCACGCCCTGAACCAGCCGCATGTCCTCGAAGCTGGCGGTGCTCAGATAGGTGGACATCTCGGCCATGCCCTCGCCGAACCGCTTGGACAGCAGGGCCGCTTCGGACGCGGCGAGACCCTTGACGCCGGCCCGGTCGGCCAGGGCGCTGAGACTGTTGAGGCCCTGGTACAGGGCGAACATTTTGCGATAATCGCTGGAGGCGCCGGCCAGATCCAGGCTGACATTGCCTTCGTCGATCAGGCGGCGGCCGGCCAAGGCCGCACGGACCATGTCGCTGGCTTTTGGCGGGGTCGCTGTGGAAGACCAGGGCGCGGTCGGTTGGGTCTTCTTGGTCTTCGCAGCCGTGCTCGCACCAATGAGTGACGACGACGTGTCCGTCGTTATCCCATAAAGACCCAGCAGATAGCTGTTGTTGATCATTCACACGGCTCCGACCCTATCGTGCGCCTGCGCCCGATAACGAACCGTTAAGCTGTCAGATCAGCCCTTGAACAGCGACAGGATGATCTGGGGCGCCTGGTTGGCGATCGACAGAGCCTGGACGCCCAACTGCTGCTGGACCTGCAGGGCCTGAAGGCGCGCGCTTTCCTTGGCCAGATCCGCGTCCACCAGATTGCCGATGCCGGCCTCCAGCGCGTCCGACAGCTTGCCGACATAGGTGGTATGGCGTTCGATCTGTTTGGACTGGGCGCCCAATTCGGCCAGGCGCGAAGTGCTGGTGGAAATGGCGGTATTGATCCGCGTCAGGGCGTCGTCAGCGTTCGCCTTGGTCAGCAGGTCCGGCGCCGCCGCGACTGGGGCGGTGGTCGCGGCGAGGCCCAGGCCCGTCAGCGTCATGTCCTGGCGGTCCAGGGTGATCGTCTCAGCGCCGTCGGCGCTGGCCAGGAAGTTGATGCCCGCCGTCGCCGAGCCGTCCAGAATGTTCGATCCGTCGAAGATCGCATTGTCCGCGAACGACTGGATCGACTTCAGCAGCGACTGGAACTCGTCGTTGTAGGAGGTCCGCATAGCCAGGGTGGCGCTTTCGTCCGACGCGGCGGTCGCCTTGCCCTTGAGCTCGATCAGCAGGTCCGAGATCTGTTCGCCTGCGGCCAACGTCACGTCGGCGATCGAGGTGGCGCGGTTCAGGCTGGTGGTCACCGCTTCCAGCGAGCCGCGATCCGCGCGCTGTCCCTGTGCGACGGCCCAGACGGCGGCGTTGTCTCGTGCGCCCTGAACCTTCAGTCCAGTATTCACCCGGCTCTGA
Source organism: Brevundimonas sp. (assembly GCF_046295075.1). Lineage (GTDB taxonomy): Bacteria > Pseudomonadota > Alphaproteobacteria > Caulobacterales > Caulobacteraceae > Brevundimonas. The sequence continues at coordinate 11,095 of NZ_JBKBOC010000019.1, forward strand.
GTCGACGCCAACTGGTCGTTGGTGCGGTTCAGATTCTGCAGGGCGATCATCGCCGAGGTGTTAGTGTGGATGCTGGTGGTCATGGCTTCAAGCCCCCGGACGTTCTGTTGGGTACAGGATTAACCATGAGTCGTAATCACATGGTTAACGGCATAGAAACCATGATTGCACCGCACGGCAAGCCGGCGGCGCTGGGCATTCGTGAACGACGACGGCCAATTAGACGGCGGTGTCGACCAATCTTCCTCCGCGATAGGTCGGGTCGCTGCTCAGCGTCTCGACATCCTCACGCGGCAACTGCCGAACCACCTCGCCCGTCACGCGGTCCAGGACCTTGTATACAAAGCGGTTATCGCCCAGTGACTCGATGGTCAGCCGGTAACGGCTGGCGTCATTGTTGTCGTTCCGAGGCGTCGGCGGCGGAGGCGACGGCTTGGTGGTGATTGCGGCGTCGGGGATCGGCGGAGGTACGCTTACTGATCTCGCAACATTGTCTGTCATGGCTCCATGCGCGGGTCGGCCCGCGCCCTCTAGAGAAACAAGCGATCAGCCGGAGCGGTCGTGAGACCGCTCCGGCCGCGCGTCTTAGCGGAACAGGCCCAGCAGGATCGAACTGCCCTGGTTGGCGATCGACAACGCCTGCACGCCCAGCTGTTGCTTGGTTTGCAGGGCGGTCAGCTTGGCGCTTTCCTTGGCCAGGTCGGCGTCCACCAGATTGCCCACGCCGGCTTCAAGAGCGTCCTGAAGCTTGTTGACGAAGGTGATCTGGCGACCCAGCGACTTGGACTGGGTGCCCAGCGTGGCCAGGGCGCCGGTGACGGTGCCGATGGCCGTATCAACCGCCGCCGTGGTGGCGGCGCCGGCGGCGAGGTTGCCGGCTGTCAGAGTGGACAAGCTGGCCAACGGCGTCGTCAGGCTGTTGACGCTGTCGAACGAGGCGCCGGTGATCGCCGAGGCGATTTCCGTGCCCAGGGCGTTGAAGTCGGCAAGATAGGCCGTCTGCGCCGAACCGGTCGACGAGGCGATGCTGACGGACAGCGACTTCATCTCTTCCAGGGCGGAGGTGATGGTGTCGCCGGCGGCCAGGGCCACGTCGGTGATCGACTGGGTGCGTTGCAGGCCGGCGCGAACGGCGTCCTGCGAAGCGGCGGTGGCGCGTTGCGACGTGGCGATCGAGAAGATCGCTCCGTTGTCCTTCGCCGATGACACCTTCATCCCGGTGCTGATCCGGTTTTGGGTGGTTTCCAGCTGTTGGCTGGTCTTGTTCAGGCTCTGCAGGGCGACTGCGGCGCCGTAGTTCGTGTTGATGCTGGTAGCCATTTTGGCGTTCCTTTTTCACTTCGTGAGATCCGCCGCCATTTTGGCGACGGGAGCATTTTGCTCGGGGTTCAAGGCCATGACCCCGCCGCCGAGGCGGCGAGGTCGCCGGGCCTTAGCGGAACAGGCTCAGCAGGATCGAGCTGCCCTGATTGGCGATCGACAGCGCCTGCACGCCCAGCTGTTGCTTGGTTTGCAGGGCGGTCAGTTTGGCGCTTTCCTTGGCCAGGTCTGCATCGACCAGGTTGCCGACGCCAGCCTCCATGGCGTCCTGCAGCTTGTTGACGAAGGTGATCTGACGACCCAGCGACTTGGACTGGGTGCCCAGCGTGGCCAGGGTGCTGGTCGTCGCCGCGATGGCGGCGTCGACGTTCGCCGTCGTGGCGTTGGCGGCGGTGATGCTGCCAGTGTTCACGGCAGTGATCGCCGCGTTCGCGCCCAAGGCCGTCAGGCTATTGGCGCTGTCGAACGTGGCGCCGGTGATCGCGGTGCCGATTTCCGTGCCCAGAGCATTGTAGTCGGCCAGATAGGCCGTCTGCGCCGCACCGGTCGACGAGGCGATGTTGACTGCAAGCGACTTCATTTCTTCCAGAGCGGAGGTGATGGTGTCGCCGGCGGCCAGGGCCACGTCGGTGATCGACTGGGTACGTTGCAGGCCGGCGCGAACGGCGTCCTGCGAGGCGGCGGTGGCGCGTTGCGACGTTGCGATCGCGAAGATCGCTCCGTTGTCCTTCGCCGACGACACCTTCATCCCGGTGCTGATCCGGTTTTGAGTCGTGTCCAGCTGTTGGCTGGTCTTGTTCAGGCTCTGCAGAGCGACTGCGGCGCCGTAGTTCGTGTTGATGCTGGGCATTTCTAGCCCTCCTTTTCACTTCGTGAGATCCGTCAGCATTTTGCCGACGGGAGCATTTTGCTCAGGGTTCAAGGCCATGACCCCGCGGCCGAGGCGGCGAGGTCGCCGGGCCTTAGCGGAAGAGGCTCAGCAGGATGGAGCTGCCTTGGTTGGCGATAGACAGCGCCTGCACGCCCAGCTGTTGCTTGGTTTGCAGGGCGGTCAGCTTGGCGCTTTCCTTGGCCAGATCGGCGTCCACCAGATTGCCCACGCCGGCTTCCATCGAGTCCTGAAGCTTGTTGACGAAGGTGATCTGACGCCCAACCGACTTGGACTGGGTGCCCAGGGTGGCCAGGGCGGTGGTCACGCCCGCGATCGCCAGATCGACGTTCGCGGTGGTGTAGTCGGCGACATCGGGCGTCGCCGCCGTGAACAGCGCCAGCTGCGTGTTAGCGCTGACGGCCGTAGCCGTGCCCAGGCGATAGGTGCCCGAACCCGTCTGAAGATCGGTCGTCGCGCCCGCCGCCGTGTTCAACAGGTTGATCCCGTCGAAGGTGGCGCCGGCCAGTGCACTGCTGATTTCCTTGCCCAGGGCAGTGAAGTCGGCCTCATAAGCCGTTTTCGCCGAACCCGTGGATGAGGCGATGTTCACCGAAAGCGACTTCATTTCTTCCAGAGCGGAAGTGATGGTGTCGCCGGCGGCCAAGGCTACGTCGACGATGGACTGACCGCGTTGCAGCGAGCTGCGAACCGCATCTTGCGAGGCGGCGTTGGCGCGCTGTTGCGTGGCGATGGCGAAGATCGCGCCATTGTCCTTGGCCGAGGAGACTTTCATGCCGGTGCTGATCCGGTTTTGAGTCGTGTCCAGCTGTTGGCTGGTCTTGTTCAGGCTCTGCAGAGCGACTGCGGCGCCGTAGTTCGTATTGATGCTAGCCATTTTGGCTGTTCCTTTTTCACTTCGTGAGATCCGCCGCCATTTTGGCGACGGGAGCATTTTGCTCGGGGTTCAAGGCCATGACCCCGCCGCCGAGGCGGCGAGGTCGCCGGGCCTTAGCGGAACAGGCTCAGCAGGATCGAGCTGCCCTGATTGGCGATCGACAGCGCCTGCACACCCAGCTGTTGCTTGGTTTGCAGGGCGGTCAGTTTGGCGCTTTCCTTGGCCAGGTCTGCATCGACCAGGTTGCCGACGCCGGCCTCCATGGCGTCCTGCAGCTTGTTGACGAAGGTGATCTGGCGACCCAGCGACTTGGACTGGGTGCCCAGTGTGGCCAGCGACGACGTCACCGTGCTGATGGCCGTATCGACGGCAGCCGTGGTGGCTGCGGCGCGAGCGACCGAGCCGCCGGTCAGGCCGGTTACGGCCGCAACGCCGAGGGGGGTCGTCAGGCTGTTGGCGCCGTCGAACGTTGCGCCGGAGACCGCCGAGGCGATTTCAGTACCCAGAGCGTTGAAGTCTTTCAGATAGGCGATTTCCGCGTCTGAACCGGCGACCGAGGATTGGATGCTGACGGCAAGAGACTTCATCTCCTCAAGCGCCGTCGTAATGGTGTCGCCGGCGGCCAGGGCCACGTCGGTGATCGATTGGTTGCGTTGCAGTGTGTTGCGCGTGGCGTCTTGCGAGGCGGCATTCGCACGCTGCTGGGTGGCGATGGCGAAGATCGCGCCATTGTCCTTGGCCGACGACACCTTCATCCCGGTGCTGATCCGGTTTTGGGTCGTTTCCAGCTGTTGGCTGGTCTTGTTCAGGCTCTGCAGGGCGACTGCGGCGCCGTAGTTCGTATTGATGCTAGCCATTTTGGCTGTTCCTTTTTCACTTCAGTGATTTCCAACGGCTTTTTGCCGCGGGGAGCTTTTTGCTCAGTAGGTAAGAAGCAATTGCCGGGCCATTTTTGCCGCTCGCAATTTGTCATAAGTAACTGTTTTTACTTGTTTACCTTTGATTTACCCTCCTTCTAACCCGGCAACTCCTGCCGGGCCGACCCACAAGCCAGGCAAGTTTTGCCGAGTGCGTGACGAGTTCAGTCTGCGCCGGCGGTGCGTCACCGCGCGGCGAAAGGCGAAATGTTCAGCCTGAGAGCTTAGCTGCGGAAGAGGCTCAGCAGGATCGAGCTGCCCTGGTTGGCGATCGACAACGCCTGCACGCCCAGCTGTTGCTTGGTTTGCAGCGCGGTCAGCTTGGCGCTTTCCTTGGCCAGGTCGGCATCGACCAGGTTGCCGATGCCGGCCTCGGTCGAGTCCTGCAGCTTGTTGAGGAAGGTCATCTGACGACCGACCGACTTCGACTGGGTGCCGATGGCCGCCAGGTCGGCGGTGATCGTCGCGATGGCGGTGTCGACGATGGCGGTCGTGGCGCCGGCGCGGACAGCGGTGCCGGCCGAGACAGCCACGACGGAGGCGGCGGCCGCCTTATCGACCGTGCCGAAGCCGATCTGATAGGTCCCGCCGCTGACATTGGTGGTGATGGTCGTCGCGGTGGTGGTGTTCCACAGGTTGACGCCGTCGAAGCTCGCGCCCTTCAAGGCCGCATCGATTTCCTTACCCAAGGCATTGAAATCGGTCAGATAAGAGGTTTCGGCGGCGGAGCCGGCGACCGAGGACTGAATGCTGACGGCCAGCGACTTCATTTCTTCCAGGGCGGCGGTGATGGTGTCGCCGGCGGCCAGGGCCACATCGACGATCGACTGTCCGCGCTGAAGCGAATTCCGGACCGCATCCATGGCGCCCATGTTGGCGCGCTGGGTCGTCGCGATGGCGTAGATCGCGCCGTTGTCCTTGGCCGAGCCCACTTTCAGGCCCGTGCTGACACGGTTTTGCGTGCGCTCCAACATGGCGTTGGTCGCATTGAGGTTTTGCAGGGCGACAGCTGCGCCGTAGTTCGTATTGATGCTCGTAGCCATTTTGGCTTCCTGTTCACTTCGTGTGATGTCCGGCGCCATTTTAGCGCCAGGAGCGTTTTGCTCGGTCTCTAGGAGAGCAAGGGCGGGGCCAGTTCGAAACAGCGCGCCCGTTCGACGCCTTCATTGATTTCGTTGAATTTATCTCGCCTTTCGGCGAGGCGACCCGGCAAGCTTTCACCTCACGCGGCAGAAGTTGCCGAGTCGTTTTTGCTGGGTGTCAGTCTGCGGCCCGTTTGGTCCCGGCCTGAACGTCCTGCATCGCCCGCTCGGCCAGCAGTGTCTCGACCGCCAGCCGCCGCGCGCCGTCGCAGGCGACGATCTGGGCGCCGCGCAGCACATAGGCGGCATCCAGATCGCCCGCCGTAGGCTCAGCCGGCAAGGTCGCCAGGGCGCACGGCCGTCGCGCCGCTTCCGGCAACGTCAACCGCGCCGGCGCAACCGTCGAGATCGGGGGCGAGCCGGCACAGCTCGCGGTCATGGCGGCGCAGACGATCAGCGCGGCGGTGTTCCAAGGAATAGTCGGCGTCATCGGCGCTCCTGGCCTGTGCGACGGCGGTCGCGGTCGCCCGGTCCACCGCCGTCGTCCTGTGTTGATAGTGATCGACGCGCACGGCCTGAGCCGCCGCCCCTGCGGTCTCGATGCGCCTGGCTTCGGCTTGCGCCTGGGCGGCTGCGGCGGCGTCTCGCTCGTGAGACCGAGCCGTCGCCAAACGTTTCTGTTGCAGGTCCAGCGGGTCCCAGCGAAAGCCGAGGCCGCCCAGCAGAACGGCCCCTACCCCTAACACCGCCACGCCTGCCGCCAGCCAACCCCACGGCGTCAGCGCGCGCAGGAGGGCGCTCACGGGAAGGCCTTTCGATCCAGCTCGAAATGCGGGCCGTCGCGCAGTGTCTTCCAGTCCCCGCCCCAGATCAGGGGCGTCTTCAGATCAGCGGCCGCCGCCTTGAACGCCTGGGCGATCCGGCCATACAGCGGCCAGTCCCAGCGCACCTGACCCTCGACCAGGGCGGCGACATCGACCGCGTGACCCGTCAAATGACGCGAGCGCAGCGTGCGGCTGGCCCCCGCCTTGACCAGCGCCGCCTGACGCGTCGCCGTGCGCAGGCCCTCCGTGATCATGAAATCGACCGGAGATCGCAGGATCGCCGCCTCGACCACCGCCGTCAGCGCCGGATGGACGCCGACAAGCCGCACCCGCGACCGGGTGGAAAGCCGAAAGCTCATGGCCGGCCTCCCATCATCTTCAGCCGGGCATTGGCCACAAGGGCGACCAGTTGTTGGGCGGTGGGCGCCACCAGATAGAGGACCAGGATCAGGGCCAGTAGTCCCATCAGCCCATCCGTCATCCTGGGCAGCATCTCGGGCGGCATCCGCCCGACCGTCCGCATCAGCAGCACCCACAGCCCCGCGCTGACGGCGAAGGCGTAGAGGCGGCGAAACAGCCAACGCCCTTCCGCCAGCGGCTCTATCGTCGGTCGGGTCATTGTTCGTCCTCCTTGTCATAGGTTTCCACGATGCAGCGCCCGTCCCAGCCAGACTGGGCGCGCCATTCGCCGTCGCTGAGGCTGTCGGGCGCTTCCCACGCCTCGGCCTCCAGCACTTCCACCGGCTCGGCCGGATGCCGCCGCCGGCTCATCCGACGGCCGTGATGCGAACCGCGCCCGCCGCGCCTGCGCCGCCCGGGCCGGCGACGGTCAGACCCGCGCCGCCGCCCCCTCCGCCTGCGCCGAATATCGCCCCCGCACCGCCGGGACTTCCGGCGCCGGTCACCGACGCGGACCCGCCGCCGCCGCCTCCACCGGACAACGACAGATGGGGCATGGCGGCGATCGAACCCGCCGCACCCGCCGCCCCACCAGCGGCAAGACGTCCGCACCAGCCGCCGGCCCCGCCCGGTCCTCCAGCACGCGCGACATCGGGCGCACTCAGCCCGCCGCCAGCGCCGCCGCCGCCGGGTCCATCGGGACAGACCGTCTCGCCGCCGGTCGCTGCTGTGGTCGTGATCGATGAGCCGCCGCCGGGGTTGGCGACGCGCAAACCCAGACCGCCGGCGCCGCCCAAGCCCGCGCTGGCGCTGCCTGTCGCACCGCCGAGGCCGCCCGAGGCGCGCAGCAGGACCTCGCCGCCCGCCGCGATGCGGCTCTCGTCTCCCGCAGCACTCCCAACGCCGCCCGCGCCGACGGTGATCGTCAATGCATCTTCGAGATCGTCAGTGGACCAGCAGCCTTGCGTCAGGCCGCCCGCGCCGCCTCCCCCGCCGCCGAAACGCACGGTCCCGGCCAGCCCAGCCAGGCCAGCGCCGCCCCCTCCTCCGCCGCCGACGCAGGCGACTTCGAGCCAGCGCGCCCAGGACGGCGGGACATAGTGGCCGTCTGCGGTGAACAGGGTGGTCTCGCGCCTGACCGCGCCTTGATCGAAGGCGATTCGGCCGGTGGCGCGGTCCACGCGAAACACGCTCCGCCACGTGCCTGCGTCATCGCAGACCTTGAGGCCCAGATCGTCATCGCCGATCAGGCCAAGTTCGGCACGCGCCGCATATCCGCTCTGGAACAGCAGCGACAGCACATCGCCCGCCGTTTCCTTGTTCAGCGTCAGACGCAGGTCGCCGTCGCCGCCCTCCTCCACGCCGCGCGCGGTGAACAGGGCAGCGTTGATCTTGACGGACAGGGGATTGGCGTCATCGGCGGTCGTGCCCAGGCCCAGCCGCATCAGGCCTTGGGCCTCGCCCAGCCGCTCGCCGAGCGCGACCCAGCCCGCGTCGGTCCGCACCAGAACGGCTGGCTCGTCCAGCACCACGGCGATCAGGCCATTGGGCGTCGGCACGACGGTCCAGCCGCCCGCCTCGAACCGCATCAGGACGCCCGCGGCCCGCCCAGCCCAGGCGACCCCCTCCGCATCGTCCGGCAGGATATAAAGGTCGCCGTCAGCCGGCGCGGGCGGCTGAACCGTCGTTGTCCGGCTGACCACCGCCGTTTGCAGCAGGGCGTCCAGCCGGGTCAGGGCCGTGTTCAGGGTCACGTGCTTCTGCATCTGTCCCGCCGCCAGATAAGGCAGGGCCAGACGCGCACTGAAGTCGTCGCTCATCATTCTCTCCGTTGTCGTCGGAGATCAGTCTGGGCGTGGCCCTACCTCAGGCCGGAAGATGGTCGATACGATCGATTAGGCCGTTGTTTTCATACGGCTTCGGTTTGCAGAATATGCTGGCTAGACCGGGTTAACTCGCGCATCTCAGTCGTGAAGATAGACGATCCGCTTCAGCGTCTGGTCGTTTTGCACCCGCGCCTCGTGCATCTCGTGGTCGCCGCTGGCGCGCGCATTGGCCTCGGTGTCCTCGACCCAGTGGGTGCTTTCGATGTGCTTCTGCAGCGCCCGCGCCGCCATCAGCTGGCCGGGAAAGAAGGTGTCCACGATGTCGCCGGCGAGGGGCACCGTGCCGGTCGCCGTGTCGATGGCCATATAAGCCCCCATCCGCGCGAGGGTCGCCGGCGTCGCCTTGGCCCGCACGGCCTGAAGCATCAGCCAGCCGCCCGTTCCGACCGTATAGGCCGTGCCGACAATCGGCACCCAGGTCAGCATGGCGTCCAGCCCCAGGCCGAACGGGCCGATGCCGATCACGCGGTCGGACAGCTTCTTTACGCCCTCGACATTGGACCAGATGTTCTCGATATCCCGGATCGACCGTCTGGCCATGTCGCCCTCCAAAGCGTCGCCTTAACGCGGCGCGACGCTTCGCGTTCAATCCGAGAGATACGTCTTCGATGACCCTGATCAAGCTGGCGGCGAATGTGACGGCAAGCGCCCTGCTGCTGGGGCTGGCGGCGTTCGGCGCAGCGGCCCTCAGCGGGATCGGACATCGCTGGGTGGATATCCTGGCGCAGTTCACATCGCCGGTGCTGCTGACGGCCGTAGGCGTGACCCTGGTTTGTCTGATTCTGCGACTGTGGCCGGCCTCGATCATCGGCGGGGTTGCCTGTCTGGTGCTGGCCATCGCGGTCTGGCCCCAGTGGACGCCGACGAAGGGCGTCCCTGTTCCGGACCAGCCCATCGTGCGGGTCTATTCAGCCAATCTTTGGGTGTTCAACACGGACGTTGAGGCGATGCGTCGGTCGATTTCCGCCGCCGACGCCGACATTCTGGTGCTGGTCGAGATGGGCCAAGCGCCGGCGTCGCGGCTCGATGCGCTGCTGCCGGACTATCCTCACCGCGTCCTGATCGGCCAAGCCCGCCCCGGCGACCATGCGCGGTCGATCATCGCCTCGCGCTATCCGATCCTGCAACGCCTGCCCGAACGGGCCGACGGCCTCAGCGCCGTGGGCGCGACGGTCCAGACGCCCATCGGCCCGATCAACGTGTTCGGCGTCCACCTGACCCGGCCCTGGCCCTATCAGTATCAGTGGGGGCAGATCAGCCAGGTCATGGCCCTGACCGAGCGTCGCAAGGCCGCGCCGGACCATCCGGTCATCGCCGCAGGCGATTTCAACAGCGTCTCGACCGCCCGCATCGGTCGCCAGATCCAGGCGGACATGGGCTTGATCCCCGCGCCCGGCTGGCCCGGCACATGGCCCAGCCAGGCGCCGGCCTTCGCCGGCATCACCATCGATCAGGTCTATCGCTCGCCGGACCTGGCCCTGATCACGCGACGGTTGGGCCAGCCGACGGGGTCCGACCATCGCCCGGTCGTCACCGAGTTCACCCGCGCGCAGTCGCCGCGATAAGCGCCTTCAACCGCGCCTCGTGCCCGTCGGTCGGAAAGTCGTCGGCGACCCAGCCGTCCTCGAACGCCTTGATCAGGCGGCCGGTCTCAGGCCCTGCGGCGAGGCCCAGCCGCGCCAGATCGCGCCCGCCGACCGGCATCTTGGGCGGCGTCCAGTCGGCGGCCAGCGAACGCAGCCGCGCGCCGTCGCCCTCGCCTGCCGCCTCGGCGCGCATCAGCCGATCCTCGAACGCCCTGCGCCCCAGTCGATAGATCGCCGCCCGCGCCTCGGCGTCGCCCATGCGCGGCGACACAGCCGCCCCCTCGCCGACCGCCGCCGCCAGTCGGTCCCGCATCGCGTTCGACAGGCGTAGAGTGCTCGCGATCCCGACCACCGCCGCCGCATCGGCGGGCAGAAGCGCCGACAGCCGCATCACAGGATCGTCGGTCAGATCGCACATCGCCTCGAACAGCGGCAAGAGCTGCACCTGCGGCAGCACCTGGGCCAGCACGCCCGTTTCGGCCATCGCCCGCACCGCCGTACGCGGATCGCGCGCCGCCAGCAGTTTCAGCAGTTCCTTGGACACCCGCTCGGCCGACAGCTGCGCCATGCCCGCCTTCAACGTCGCACAGGCCGCCAGCCCGACCGCATCCGGCTCTCCCCGTCCGTACCAGGCGTAGAACCGGAAGAAACGCAGGATGCGTAAGTAATCCTCGCGTATGCGCGTCTCCGCCTCGCCGACGAAGACGATCCGCCCTGCCGCTGCGTCGTCCAGCCCCCCGCCGGTCGGGTCGAACACCGTCCCGGCCGCATCGGCATAGAGGGCGTTCAGCCGGAAATCCCGCCGCGCCGCATCCTCGGCCCAGTCCTCGGTGAAGGCGACGACCGCGCGACGTCCGTCCGTCTCGACGTCGCGGCGCAGGGTCGTGATCTCATAGGGGCGCCGCTCCGAAACCCCGGTCACCGTGCCGTGCTCCACCCCGGTCGGCACGGCCTTCAGCCCGGCCGCCTTCAGCGCCGCGATGGTCTCTTCCGGTCTCAGCCGCGTGGCGATGTCGATGTCATCGACCGACTGGCCGAGCAGGCTGTTGCGCACGCAGCCGCCGACGAACCGCGCGCAGCCCGGACCGCCCGCCGCCTCCAGCGCCGCCATCACCGCCCGCGTCGCCTGGCTTTCCAGCCACGGCTGTCCCGCCATCGAGAGGCTCATGCGGCGTCCTCGTCCGCCGCTGCGTCGGGCGCGGCCTCGTCGCCGTACAGCCGGACGTGCAAAGCCTTCAGGATTCCCGCCGTCACGCCCCAGATGTAGCGTTCGCCCCAGGGCATGGCCCAGAACCAGCGCCGCAGCCCTTCGTCCATGTCGTAGAAGTCGCGCCTGTGGTTGGCGGCGTCCATCAGGAAGTCCCAAGGCGTCTCGAACACCTCGGCCACCTCGTCCGGCGAGGGCGTCGTGACCGGCGCCTCGCGCAGCCAGCCGATCACCGGCGTGACCAGAAAGCCCGTGCCGGTCTCATAAGCGTCAGACAGGCCCAGCACCTCGACCGCAGCCGGGCTCAGCGCCACCTCCTCGTCCGCCTCGCGCAGGGCCGCCTGGACCGCGTTCTCGCCCGGATCCAGCCGCCCGCCCGGAAAGGCGATCTGGCCCGTGTGCCGCGCCAGAGTATCCGCCCGCCGCGTCAGCAGAACCGTCGCCCCCTCGGGCCGCGCCACTATGGGAATCAGCACCGCCGCCGGCCGAAGCTCCTTGGCCGTCCGCGCCGCCTGGGGGTTCAGATCGAAGTCCGAACGCGCCGCGACCAGCTCCGGTCGCCAGGTCTCGACCGGCGCCAGCCGTTCGACCAGCCGGGTTCTCAACGTCTCCAGGCTCACGTCACGGCGCCCAGCGAAAACGCCTGGCCGCCTGACCGCACCACCAGCCGCCCATCGACCTCCTCGGCCATCTCGACCAGTTCGTAGAAGACCGGGCGTGCGATCCGCGCCCACAGGTCGCGTCGCACATGGACGCGCGGCGCCGGTTCGCCCGTCGTCGGATCGGTCTCGACCACGATGGAATCGCCCTCGCTCGCCCTCACCTCGTCGCCGACATCGGTCGTGAACACGAGGTCGTCGCCGTCGCGCGTCATCGCCACGGCCCGGAACGGCAGATCCTCGACCTGGATCTTCAGCTTCTCGACCGGCGTGACCAGGTGATAGCCGTCCGGGTCTTTGCGCAACACGGTCGAGAACAGCCGCACCAGTTCCTTGCGGCCGATGGGCGAGCCTTCGTGCATCCAGACGCCGTCGGCACGGATCACGATGTCGATCTCGCCGCAATGCTCGGGATGCCACAGGTGAACCGGCGGCAGCCCTTTGCCGGGCGCCTGTTTCGCCGCCTGGGCGACGGCGTTCAGTCCTGACTTGGGATCATTCATCCCTCTGACTTAAGCCCCGCAAAGCGTGCGGGAAAGGTCAGCCGATGCGAACCGGTCCCGAAACCTGATCCACGCCGGTCGCCAGCCACAGGACGCGACGACGATCCACCGGACCCGGCAGGATCGCCTCGGGCGCGCCGACGAAACCAAACCGCTCGAAATAGGCGGCGTCGCCGACCAGAAGCACCCCGCCGACATCCAGCGTCCGCGCTTGGTCCAGACAGGCCTGCACCAGCTCAGCGCCCAGGCCGTCGCTTCGTCGGCCGGCATCCACCGCGATCGGCCCCAGGAACAGGGCCGGCGTCTCGCCCACCGTGACCGGCCATAGCCGCACCGAACCGATCACCCGTCCATCCAGCCGCACGACAAAGCCCACGGTGGCGTGCGAGCCTTCACGCAGCCGCTCGGCGGTCTTGGCGAACCGCCCCGGCCCGAAGACGGCCATGACCAGGGCCTCCACGCCTTCGGCGTCGGCCGGGGTCTCAGCTTCGATCCGGCTCAGGGCCGCAGGTATGGCGAGGGCGTGCGGCATCGGCGCTCCATTAGGCGCGGGCACCTAGAAGCAAAGCTGCGCCAAATCAAGGCGCGCTTCGATGACCGTCATCCGGCCTTGGAAAAGTCCGGCGCACGCTTTTGCGTAAAGGCCATGAAGGCCTCCATGGCTTCGGGGCTCTTCATCTGCGAGCCGAAGGCCTCGCCCTCTCGCTGCATCAGGGCCCAAATCCCTTCGGCGTCGCGCATCAGCCGCTTGGTCTTGCGGATGGAGTTGGGCGCGCGGCCCGCCACCCTGGCGGCCAGGTCCGCCGCCATCGCCTCGACCTGATCGGCCGGGACCGCGCGGTTGGCGATGCCCCAGGCCAGGGCCGTGCGACCGTCCAGCGGCTCGCCCAGGGCGAACAGTTCAAAGGCCCGCTGATGACCGATCACGGCCGGCAGCAGCAGGCTGGACGCCGCCTCGGGCGCGAGGGCCAGGTTGACGAAGGGCACGGACAACAGGGCGTCCTCGGCCACCACCACTAGGTCGCAGTGCAGCAGCATGGTCAGGCCGATCCCGACCGCCCGCCCCTTCACCGCCGCCACGGCCGGCTTGTCCAGGTCCGCCAGCGCCTTCAGGAAGCGGAACACCGGCATCTCGCCCGGTCCTGCACCCTGCGATCCCAGGGCGATGAAGTCCTGGATGTCATTGCCGGCCGAAAAGCTGTCGCCCTCAGCGCGCAGCAGCAGCGCGCGCACCGCATCGTCGGTTCGCGCCCGCTCGGTCGCTTCGGCCAGGGCCGAATACATGGCCTGGGTGATGGCGTTCTTCTTGTCGGCCCGGTCCAGCGTGACGCTCAGGACGCCGTCGATCAGTTCGCTGCGGATATGTTCGCTCACGTCGTTTCCTCGTCCTGTTCGACGGCGGTCCACCAGTCGACGCCGTTTTCGTCACGCGTCCGCGTCACGCGGCCGCGTCGTTCCAGATAGTTCAGGTGCGCCTGGGCCTCGCCCGTGGCCATGCCCAGCACCCCGTCGCCGACCGCCCGACCGAACACGGCCGAGAAGCCGTCAACGACCCTAGACGGTTGACGCAACGTCCGCTCAAGCCGTTTCAGCGCTGTCTCGTGTCCGCGCTTCAACGCATCGAGCCGGGCATGAACCCCGTAAAACGGCTCGCCATGCGCCGGCAGGACGAGCAGTCCCTCCGGCAGCAGGCCCCGCAGTTTGACCAGCGAGTTCATCCAGTCACCCAGCGGATCGGCGTCCGGCTCCGTCGACCAGACCGATACGTTCGACGATATGCGCGGCAAAATCTGATCGCCCGCGATGAAGACGTCGTCCGATCGCCGCCACAGGCAGACGTGTTCCGGGCTGTGGCCCGATCCGACCACCACGGTCCAGTCGTCGCCGTCGATGCGCAAGGCGTCGCCGTCCGAAAGCCGGAGATAGCTGCGTGGCATCGGGCTGACCCCCTTGGCGAACCCGCCATAGTCCGCGCGCCAGCGTTCGATCTGGACCTCGTCCCACCCTGCCGCACGATAGAAGATCTCGCCGTCGGCCGGCGCATCGCCCGCCTGCTCGGCCATAAGCATCCGGCCGGTGATGTATTCGATCTGCGACATCAGCAGGGGCGCGCCCGTCCGTTCGCACAGCCAGCCGGCCAGGCCGATATGGTCGGGGTGCATATGGGTGCAGATCAGCCGCGTCACCGGCCGCCCCTCCAAGGCCCCCGCCAGCGCCGTTTCCCAGGCGGCGATGGAGCCGCGGGTGTTCAATCCGGTGTCAATCACGACCCAGCCCTCGGCGTCGCGGATCGCATAGACGTTCACATGATCCAGATGGAACGGCAGCGCGAACCTTAGCCACAACACCCCGCGCACGACCTCGATCGCCTCGCCGGGCGCCGGCACGGCGTCGAACGGATAGGTCAGGCCCCTTGCGTCCTTCGCTACCGTCGTTCGCGTGCTGCCGTCGGCCAAGTCAGTCTCCAATCGAAACGCGCAGACACTAGCCTCAGTCCGGCCTCAGCGTCCACACTCGCCTTGACCCGGCCCAAATACACCGCCACGAAGCTGGCCTGCATTCAGAAACTCAGGGTGTTTTCATGAAGTCCCGCCTCGCCGCCGCCCTTGCGGCGCTTCTGTTCAGCGCCTTCGCCGTCGCGCCCGCCATGGCGCAGGATCAACAACAACGCCCTAACGCCGACGGCGAACCTGCCGTCACCAGAGGCAGTGCATCGCGCGTGGCCGCTGGTCGCCAGCGTCGCGAACGCGCGCCCGCCGCTCCGACGGCCGAGCAGATTTTGGCTTCTGCCCAAGAGCAGATGAACCTCACAACGACCGGCTGCCAGGTCAGTGAAGCCAAACTGATGGGCAAGACCGCAGCCGACACGACGGTCTATGAAGTCGCTTGCGGCGCCGCACCGGGTTACATCGTCGAAACCAAGACACCGCCGGAAGCTTCAAGCTGCATCATCCTGGCCCATTCGGCCGAGGTCGCCCGCGCCTCCAATCCTACGGCGCCTCCCGCCGCACAGTGCACGATCGCCGCCAATACCGACATCCAGAAGTTCCTGCGCCAATACGCACAGGATGCGGGCGTCGCCTGCACCGTCGATCAGGCCAAGCTTCGCGGACAGTCCAGCGACGGGGCCGTCATCTATGAAATCGGCTGTTCGGATGGCCCCGGCTTCTGGATCAAGCAACAAGGCACGACCTGGAGCAAGACGCCCTGCATCCAGGTGCTGGCCGAAAACGGAACCTGCGCCTTCACCACCACGGCCGAGAACGCCGCGTTCGTGAAGACCCTTTTCGCCGGCTCGGAAGCCGCTTCCTGCGACGTGACCGAAGCGCGCCTGATGGGTCAGAACGCCAACGGCGTGTTCTATGAAGCCAAGTGCGCCGGCGCCGACGGCGTCATCGCCCGCCTGAACGCCGAAAACGCCGTCCAGCAGATCTACCCTTGCGCCACCGCCCAGGCCATCGGCGGCGGCTGCAAGCTGACGACGGCTCCGGCCGCTGCGGCTGCGCCGGCCGGCGGACGCCCGTAAGCGAAGCCTCAGACTGAACGAAGGGCCGTCGGAGCGATCCGGCGGCCCTTTTGTTTTGCGCGCCCTCTTTTCCAGAACGAAGACGCAGCCTAGCGTCGCCGTCATGCGCATCGCCACCTGGAACGTGAACTCCGTCAACGCCCGCCTGCCCACGGTGCTGGCCTGGTTGGAGCAGGCCGCCCCCGACGTCGCCTGTTTCCAGGAGATCAAATGCGTGGACGAGAAATTCCCGCGCGAGGCCTTCGAGAGCCTGGGCTACAACGTCGAGACCCACGGGCAAAAGAGCTACAACGGCGTCGCCCTGCTGTCGAAATACCCGCTGTCCGACATCCGGCGCGGCCTGCCCGGCGACGACGCGGACGAACAGGCCCGCTATATCGAGGCTCTGGTCGAGGCGCCCCAGCCCATCCGCGTCGGGGCCATCTATCTGCCCAACGGCAATCCGATCGGGACGGAGAAGTTCGCCTACAAGCTGGCCTGGTTCGAGCGTCTGAACCGCCACGCCCGCGAGCTGATGGCGTTCGAGGAGCCGCTGGCCCTGTGCGGCGACTACAACGTCATCCCCGAAGCAGAGGACGCCAAGAACCCCGCTGCCTGGACCGACGACGCCCTGTTCCAGCCCCAAAGCCGCCAGGCCTTCCGCGCGCTGAAGAACCTGGGCCTGGCCGACGCGCACGAGATCGGCGGCGAGCCAGCGGGGACATACACCTTCTGGGACTATCAGGCCGGCGCCTGGCAGCGCGACCACGGCATCCGCATCGACTTCGCCTTGCTGTCGCCCCAGGCGGCCGACCGGTTCCGGGGCATCGAGACCCATCGCGACGCCCGCGACATGGAAAAGCCCAGCGACCACGTCCCCGTGGTGGTCGATCTCGATCTCGCCAGAGACGGGGAGGCCTGACGCCCATGGCCGACGCCTTGCGGGTGGTTCTGCTGATCGCCCTGGCGGCGGCCCTGCTGACGACGTTGGCTTTGGCCCTGTCGTGGTGGATGGAGCCGCCGCGTCGCCTGCATCGCGCCATGCTCAAGACCCTGGGGGCCGCGCCCGAGGTCGAGGCCCTGTCGCCGGGCGAGGGCCGCGCCTGCGCGTTAAACTTCGACATCGAACAGGTGGTCGTGTTATGGGCCAACGGCGCCCACGGCCTGGTCTATGCTTTCGACGAGGTGGACGGCGGTGAGATCATCGTGGATGGCCATGTCGTCGCTCGCGTCCGCCGGGGCGAGGCGCGCAAGTCACTGGACGTCCTGGCCCCCGATGCCGAACAGGTGGTGCTGCGGCTGATGTTCGCCGACGCCCGCCATCCCGAGTTCGAACTGGCCCTGTGGGACGCCGCCCTGCCCGCCCAGACCGGCTCGCCCGGCGAGGCGCTGCGGCTAGGTCGGCGCTGGCTGTCGCATCTGGAAGCCCTGCTGAAGGGCTGAGACGCGACAGGGCCTTTCGGTCGCCGCGATGGGGCGCTAGAAGCCCCGCTCATTCCTGAAGACACGCCTTTATCAAGGAGGCCGCCTTGGCCCGCCTTTTCGACGCCTATATCGTCGCCGACTGGACTGCCGCCGAAACCAAGAAGCTCGGCGACACCTCGCTGTGGATCGGCGTGGCCAAGCGCGACGTGCGTTTTCGCCTCTATACCGAGACCCACAACGTGGCGACCCGCGCCGAAGGGGAGGCCCTGCTGGCGTCCATCCTGGCGGATCACAGGAAGCGCGGCGACCGGGTGCTGGTCGGGCTGGACTTCAACTTCGGCTATCCCGTCGGCACGTCCGCGCGGTTGAAGCTGGACGGAACCCCGTGGCAGGCGATGTGGAAGTTCATCGCCTCGAACGTCGTGGACAAGGCCGACAACACCAACAACCGCTATCAGGTCGCGGCCAAGATGAACCGGTTGATGACGGACGAAGCCTGGCCGCTGTGGGGCGCGCCGGCCAAACAGGCCCAGCGCTGGTTGACCACGACCAAGCCTCCCGCCGGCTCGGGCGCCGACATCCCCGAGTTCCGCGCCACCGAGAACGCCGCCCGCAAGGGTCGGCTTCAGCCCAAGAGCGTATGGCAGATGCACGGCGCGGGCGCAGTGGGCGGCCAGACCCTGGTCGGCATCCCGGCCGTGCGGCGGCTGCTGGAAAGCCTCGGCCCGTCCGGCGCCGTCTGGCCCTTCGGCACCGGCTGGCGCGAGCTGACGCCTGACGACGTCGAGCCCCTGTCGGCCCTGGTCGTCGAGGTCTGGCCCTCCATGCACGAGACCAAACCGAACGAGGGTGAGTTCAAGGACCAGGCCCAGGTCCGCTCGACCGCCGAGGCCCTGGCTCACATGGACGAGGCGGGTGATCTGGCCAAGGCCTTTGGCCCTCCCAAGGACGCGACACCTCAGTTGATCGCACAGGTCGAGCAGGAAGAAGGCTGGATCCTGGGCGTCTGAATCAGGCGGCGACCGGCACGCCCTGCATCGCGTCGGCGACGGCGCGAATCAGGGCCTCCGCCGCCACCGGCTTGGACACCGCGCCGCAGAAGCCCTGGGCCAGCAGCTCCGCCTCCATCCCTTCGCCGGCGTCCGCCGTGTAGGCCAGGATCGGGGTCAGGCGGTTGGGGCCAGAACCCCCGCGAATCCGGTTCAGGGCCTCGACCCCGCCCATCTTCGGCATCCGCAGATCCATCAGGATCACGTCAAAGACGGCGCATTCGGCGCACTCGACCGCGTCGGCGCCGTCCACCGCGTCCTCCACCGTCGCGCCCATGCCGTTCAGAAAGGCGCGGGCCAGTTCACGATTGGCGGGATGGTCGTCGGCGACCAGCACGCGCAGACCCCCGACATCTGCGCCGCTCATCGGCCGGGCGCCGACCGCGACCTCTTCTTCCGCAGCGGGCGCCGGGATTTCGAACCAGAAGACACTGCCCTTCCCCTGGACACTATCGGCACCGATGGCGCCATTCATGGCTTCCACCAAGCCTTTGCAGATGGCTAGGCCCAGGCCCGTGCCGCCATGCGAACGTGTGTGCGACCCGTCCACCTGGGAGAAACGGCGGAACAGTTGGTCCAGCTTGTCGGCGGCGATGCCGTCGCCGGTGTCATGCACAGCAACGCGAAGCCGTTCCTCGTCGGCGCTCCAGCGCACGGCCAACCGCACCCCGCCCCGGCTGGTGAACTTCACCGCATTGCCAATGAGGTTCAGCAGGATCTGGCGCAAACGGTCGGGGTCGGCGACGATCGAAGACCGATCCGTGGTCAGTTCAAGCTCCAGATCCAAATCCTTGGCGCCGGCCTGGGGTGTGAACAGTTCCAGGGTCGAACGCGCCAGGGTCTCGATATCGGTCGGCTCGGGCCGGATAGCGACCTGCCCGGCCTCCAGCTTTGAAAAGTCCAGGATGTCGTTGACCGTGCACAACAGGGCGCGGCCCGCATTGTCGACCCGGCCGACATAGTTGCGCACCAGATCCGGCAACGGCTGTTCCAGCGTCAGGGCCGTGAAGCCGATAATGCTGGTCAGGGGCGTGCGCAATTCGTGGCTCATATTGGCCAGGAACTCGGCCTTCACGGCGGCGGAGGCTTCGGCCTCGGCGCGGGCTTGTTCCAGCTGCACTTCCAGCGCCTTGCGGCGCGAGATGTCGCGGATGACGACCACGGTCTCGACCGGTCGGCCGGTCTTGTCGCGCACCAACTGCATTCGGGTCTCGCACCAGACCGGGTGGCCGTCACGGTGCAGAAGACGGTTCTCCAGGGTCGCCGAACCTCGCCCGCGCGCCATCTGGGCGAAGGTCTCGGCCAGACGAACACGGTCGTCGGGATGAACGAAGGATTCGGCCGTCCGTCCCGCCATCTCATGCGGCTTCCAACCCAGCAATCGCTCGACGGCCGGGGAGATATAGTTGGAATGCCCATCCAGTTGAATGCGAGCGATGACGTCGGCGGCGTTGTCGGCAAGCAGCTTGAACTGATCGTGGCTGCGCGCCAGCGCGTCCATGGCCGCGCGCTGGTCGGTCACGTCCTGAAACACGCCGAACATGGCCAAAGGCTTGCCGTCCGGCGAGAACTCTGCGGCGCCTTTGCTGACGACTTGACGAACGACGCCGTCATTGCGGCGGATGCACATATCCAGCTCGAACGGGCCCTCACCCTGCAGCGTTCGCTGCCATTTTTCTTCCAGCAATGTGCGTTCGGCCTCGGGATAGAAGGCTGTCGCCGTATAGAAATCGGGCGAGAAAGTCTCGGGCGAGACGTCGTGAATCTTGTAGACCTGATCCGACCAGAAGATGGTCGGATCGACCACGTCCACGCGCCAGTGACCGACGCCGGACAGGGCCTCAATCATGCTCAGCATATGCTGCTGTTCGCCGCGCTGACGTTCAGCGCGCGCGCGTTCCAGTTCAGCCACTACCAACCGTGCCAGGTCGCGCAACCGATCAAGCGTCGCATCGTCCGGTCGCGGGCGGACCCGAGTATCGATCACGCACAGCGTGCCGTAGTTTGCCCCGTCCGACCCCGTCAGCAGGGCGCCGACGTAGAAGCGGACGTGTGGCTCGCCTGTCACGAACGGGTTGTGCGCGAAGCGAACATCCTGCGTCGCATCCTCGACCACCATCACTTCGTTGGCAGGCAGATCGAGCGCGTAGGTGCAGAAGGATACATCGCGAGGTGTCGAGCAGCCGTCCATGCCGATGTTGGCCTTGAACCACTGAATGTCCTCGTCCAGCAGCGTCACCAAGGCGATGGGACAGTCCAGAAGGTGCGCCGCCAGATTCGCGGCCGCTTCAGTCGCCGCATCGCCCTCTGCACCCACAGCATGCAACGAACGAACACTGGAGAGACGCTGGCTTTCGTTCATCGACGCGGCACCCGGATACTGACTGGGGTCCGACCATGCGCAAACTTGCCTACTTTAACGTTACCCGGCGGTAGGTAAGTTTCCTGATCGTCAACCTATCAAGGCCCGCGCCGCCGCCCGCGCCTCGTCAGTGATTTCTGCGCCGGACAGCATCCGGGCGATCTCTTCCTGACGGCGCTGGTCGTCCAGGGTGACGACCGTCGTCGTGGTCAGACCGTCGCGGTCGGCCTTCATCACCTTCCAGTGGGCATGGCCGCGCGAGGCGACCTGGGGGCTGTGGGTCACCACCAGAACCTGGGCGCCGTTCGACAGGCGTTTCAGACGCGAGCCCACGGCCTCGGCCACAGCCCCGCCGACGCCCTGGTCCACCTCGTCGAAGATCATCACCGGCTGGCGCATGTCCTCGCGGCTGGCCAGCGCGGCCTTCATCGCCAAGGCGAAGCGGGCCAGTTCGCCGCCTGAGGCGATGGCGTCCAGCGGGCCGAAGTCGGTGCCGGCGTTGGTGGCGATCTGGAACCGCACGGTCTCGACCCCGTCGGGGCCGCGCCGGCCCTCGATCGGCTCCAGCGCCACGCGGAAACGCGCCCGCTCCAGCTTCAGCGGCCCCAGTTCGCCCATGACGGCGGCAGTCAGGCGCTCGGCCGCCGCCTCGCGCGCCGAGGTCAGGAAGGTGGCGGCCAGGTCGTAGGATTCGGCGGCCTCGGCGGCTTCGCGCCCTGCATTGGTCAGGGCTTCTTCGCCGTCTTCGATCAGGCGAAGCTGCTCGCGCAGGCGAATGCGCAATTTTGGCAAGGCATCGACCGTGGTGTTCAACTTACGGGCGGCGGCGCGCAGGGCGAACAGCCGCTCTTCGGCCTTGTCCAATCGACCCGGCTCGTAATCGAAGGCCCCGGCGGCGGCGTCCACGGCGGCGACGGCTTCGGCCGCCTCGACCATGGTGCGGTCGATGGCGTCGATAGCGGCGGACAGTTTCAGGATGACGGGGTGATCGCCCTCGGCCCCCGCCTGCCCCGCTCGCTGACGCGCGTGTTCAACGGCGCGCAGGGCCGCCCCCAGCTTCTGGCTCAGCTTGTCGCCGCCCAGCTGTGTACGGGCGTCGGCCAGGTCGGCGATGGCTTTTTCGGCGGCGCCCAGCAGCGCCCGCTCGCCGGCCAGTTCGGTCTCCTCGTCAGCGCGGGGGTCCAGGGCGTCCAGTTCGGACAGGTTGAGCGTGATCTCCTCGACCCGCGCGGCGGCGTCGGCCGCCTGCGCCTTGAGCTCCGCCAACTTCGCCTCGGCGGCCTTCAGCTTGGTCGAGGCCGCCGCCACCGCCAGCAGCTGCGGCTGCAAACCGCCATAGGCGTCCAGCGACCCGCGATGCGTGCGCCAGTCCAGCAGACCGACGGTCTCGTGCTGCCCATGCACCTCGACGAGGGCCGCGCCGATCTCGCGCAGGGCCGTGACCCCGGCGGGCTGGTCGTTGACATAGGCGCGGCTGCGGCCGTCGGCGCCCAACACCCGTCGCAGGATCAAATCCTCGCCCGCCTGAACCTCGAAGCCCCTGTCGGCGATCAGGGCCAGAAGATCGGGATCGTCGGGTGCGGAGAAGACGGCGGTGGCGACGGCCTGTTTTGCGCCATGTCTGACCAGGCCGGCATCGCCGCGTCCGCCCAGCGCCAGGCCCAGGGCGTCCAGAATGATCGATTTGCCTGCCCCGGTCTCGCCGGTCAGCACGGTCAGGCCGCTCTCGACCTCAAGATCGAGCACGTCCACCAGGACGACATCGCGAATGGAAAGGGCGGTCAGCATCGGTTCAGGCGCCGGCGGAACGAATCATGACCGACAGAATCCCGATACCGGCCGCATTGCACAAGCCGTTGCGTGATCAGCCCGGAATGATCCGTTGCAGCCAGCTCTCGCGTTTGCCCTCGGGCGCCTTGTCCGGCGTCTGGCCGTTCTCGGTCAGCAGGGCGTAGGCCTCGGCATACCAGGGGCTGCCGGGGAAGTTGTAGCCCAGAACGGCGCCGTTGCGGGTCGCCTCTTCCTTCAGGCCCAGCTGCAGGTTCACCTCGACCAGGCGATACAGGGCCTCGGGGGTATGCGAGGTGCGCTGGAAGTCGGGGTTGGCGATGACCGACTTGTAGCGGTTCACCGCCGCCAGCGGCTGGTTGGCGCGCTGATAGTAGCGGCCGATATTCATTTCCTTGCCGGCCAGCTGGTCGTTGACCATGTCGATCTTGACGGCGGCGTCCGAGGCGTAGGGCGTGCCCGGATAGCGGCGTGAGACGTCCTTCAGACCCGCGAGGGCGGCAGTGGCGTAACCCTGGTCGCGCCCCACGTCCGTGATCTGCTCGAAGTTGCAGACCGCCTTCATGTAAAAGGCGTAGGACGCCGACGGATTGCCGGGGAACAGGGCGATGAAACGGTCGGCCGCCGCGATGGCGTCGGTATAGGCGTTGTTCTGATAGTAGGCGTAGACCTGCATCAGGATCGCGCGACGCGCCCAGTCCGAATAGGGGTGCTGGCGTTCGACTTCCTGGAAATAGTCGACGGCGTCGGACCAGCGGCGCTGCTGCAGGCGCTCATAGCCGGTGTTGTACAGGGCCTCGACCGGACGTTCTTCATAGGCGAGGCGCGGGCGCTCTTTGCCGGCGCAGCCTGAAATCGTCACTGCGGCGATCGCCGCGGCCATCAGCACCATGCCGGAACGGAACTTAGAAGCGGACAAGGACGACCCCATGACGTGTGAAGGAAAGCCTAAAAGCCGTCCCCCCGGAAACCAACGCGGCGACCTCTAGCACCCGCAACCGAGCCGCGCCATGCCGAGGAAATCTCAGCGTATGACTTGCCCTGCCCGGCTCCACTGGTAAAGAGCGCGCCAACCGACCGCCGTTCATGGGGGGCGGATGACGGCGAAAGGATGACCGGCCGATGAAGCTGCTCTCAGGCAACTCCAACCGCGCACTGTCCCAGGCGATCGCCGACCACCTGGATGCGCCGCTCACCAAGGCCCAGGTCAAGCGGTTCGCCGACAACGAAGTCTTCGCCATCATCGAGGAAAACGTGCGCGGCGAGGATGTCTTCATCCTGCAGTCGACCTCCTATCCGGCGAACGACAACCTGATGGAGCTGTTGATCATCACCGACGCCCTGGTGCGAGCCTCGGCGCGGCGGATCACGGCGGTCATTCCCTATTTCGGCTACGCCCGTCAGGATCGAAAGACCGGCGGCCGTACGCCCATCTCGGCCAAGCTGGTCGCCAATCTGATCACCCGCGCCGGCGCCGACCGCGTCCTGACGATGGATCTGCACGCGGGGCAGATCCAGGGCTTCTTCGACATTCCGACCGACAACCTGGTGGCCACGCCCGTGCTGGCGCAGGACATCAAGGAAAAATACGCCCGCGGGGACGACCTGATGATCGTCTCGCCCGACGTCGGCGGTGTCGTGCGCGCCCGCTCGCTGGCCAGCCGCCTGGATGCCGACCTGGCAATCGTCGACAAGCGCCGGCCAAAGGCGGGCGAGAGCGAGGTCATGAACATCATCGGCGACGTTCAGGGCCGCCGCTGCATTCTGTTCGACGACATCGTCGATTCGGGCGGCACCCTGGTCAACGCCGCCAAGGCCCTGATCGACCAGGGCGCAACCGAGGTCTCGGCCTACATCAGCCATGGCGTCCTGTCCGGCCCAGCCGTCCAGCGGATCACCGACGGCCCGCTGAAGGAGCTGGTGATCACCAACTCCATCGAGCAACCCCACGAAGTTTTGAACTGCCCGAAAATTCGAACGGTTTCCGTGGCTCCGCTGGTTGGCGAAGCTATCCGACGGATCGCGAACGAGGAATCGGTTTCGAAGCTGTTCGATTAACCTTCGGATAACCATAGGGACCGCCTTATAAGCGCCAACAGTGTTGGCGCTTTGTGCGCGCGTGATCGCCTGAGGAAGTCTTCATGAAATCGGCCCCCCTGAGCCGCGGCCTCTCCGCCGCCGCCCTCGCCGTCGCCGTCCTGCTCGCCAGTTGCGAGAGCGGACCGTCGAAGGCTGAGCTGGAAGCACAGCGCCTTGCGGCGGAACTGGCCGCCCGCAAACCGCCGCCCGTGTCGCTGAACCAGGGCGTGGCGGACGCCGCATCCATCTACGTCGCCTTCCTGCGCGAAGCTCAAACAATCCAGCCTGGCGGGTTCCCCGATGCGGAATCGATCCAGGTCGCCCTGCGCAAGGGTTCGGCCTATGACGCCGATCAGCTGTCGCGCGGCCTGATCGCCTATGGCGCCATCATCGCCCTGCAGTCGCCCGAGTTCGTCGCCGGCGTGCAGCAGTTCTCCGTCGATCCGGCCCAGCGTCAGCAGATGGTCGCTCAGATCGTCGCCGACCCGGCCTACGCCGCCTCACTGCCGGGCGCCGACGCCGCCGCAGGCCTGATCTCCGCGACCATCGGCAAGGACGCGATCGCCATGCGCGCCATCGCTGAGGCCATCGAGCAGGACGCCTACACCATCCAGGGCCGCAGCGATCCGCGCCGCCGCTGGGCCGTTGTGCCGATCCCGAACCGCGAAATCCGACTGGAAAGCGCCAAGACCCTGTCCGCCGTGACGATGCTGCCGTCCGCCCAGGAAGCCAGCCAGTTGTTCGCCGCCGCCAACAGCGGCACGGGTCTGGGCTTGACGGCGTCGCGCAAGGGCCCGCCCTATACGCCCGCCGTCGTTCGCTCGCTGGCCATCGCGGCCCTGGGCGCCCTCGGCGCAGGCGGCGACGAGGCGCGCGTCAACACCGAGGCCCTGACGCGCGAACCAAACAGCGAGTTCTGCATGGATATGTCCAAGCTGATGCTCTTCCAGTGCCTGGCCGCCTCGCGCCCCAGCTACGAGGACATCTTCTGCCTGGGCCGTCACGTCACCCGCGACCTGGCCACCTGCACGACCGAGGCGACCCAGATCACCACCATCGTCGTCGGCGATCCGCAGGAAACCGGAGCCGCCCCGGCGCGCACCCCCATCTCCGTCACCGTGCCGCAAGCGACGCCTGTCCCAACGCCGGCGGCAGCGGCGACCACCCAGTCGCTGAACACGACGCCGACCGGCCCGCGCTAAACAGCGTCCAACACGAAACGAGGCCCGCCCCGATCGTTCGGGGCGGGCCTTTTTCTTTGGGCGAACGATCTATTCGTAGCCGTGCGCGGCTTCGTTGATCACCTGGGACGGCATGGACGAGAAGTCCACGGCGACGGGGGTGGCGGTCTTGGCCTGATAGGTACGCAGCACATGGGTCATGCGGCGGCGC
Organism: Brevundimonas sp.; assembly: GCF_046295075.1. Lineage (GTDB taxonomy): Bacteria > Pseudomonadota > Alphaproteobacteria > Caulobacterales > Caulobacteraceae > Brevundimonas. Next base: position 36,844 of record NZ_JBKBOC010000019.1, read on the forward strand.
ACCTCGCGTTCGGCCTCGGTGCCGGTGTCGAGCGCCAGGGGCGCCAGGCAGAAGTCGATGATGGCTTCGGTTCGGGTCAGGGGTTCCATTTGGGCGGTTCCTTTTCGGGTTAAGCCGCGTGGGTGAACTGGGCGGTCTCGGTCGAGTCCTTCAGCGCCGTCGTCGAGGACGTGCCGTTGGAGATGACCGTGGCGACCTGGTCGAAATAGCCGGTGCCGACTTCGCGCTGGTGACGCGTAGCGGTGTAGCCGATGGCCTCGTTGGCGAACTCGCGCTGCTGCAGCTCCGAATAGGCCGCCATACCACGATCGCGATAACCGTCCGCCAGCTCGAACATCGAGTTGTTCAGGCTGTGGAAGCCGGCCAGGGTCACGAACTGGAACTTGTAGCCCATGGCGCCCAGCTCGCGCTGGAACTTGGCGATGGTGGCGTCGTCCAGCTTGGCCTTCCAGTTGAAGGAGGGCGAGCAGTTGTAGGCCATCAGCTTGCCCGGATGCTCTTTCTGCACGGCCTCGGCGAACTTCTTCGCATCATCCAGATCCGGGTGCGAGGTCTCCCACCACAACAGGTCGGCGATGTTGGCGTAGGACAGGCCGCGCGCGATACAGTGGTCCAGACCCGTGCCTTCCTTCAGACGGAAGAAGCCCTCCGGCGTGCGGTTGTCGCGGTCGATGAAGGGCTGGTCGCGCTCATCGATGTCCGAAGTGATCAGCTGGGCGCTTTCGGCATCGGTGCGGGCGACCGTGATGGTCGGCGTGCCCATGACGTCGGCCGCAAGGCGGGCCGCAACCAGATTGCGCTCATGCGCCTGGGTCGGGATCAGGACTTTGCCGCCCAGGTGGCCGCACTTCTTCTCGGACGCCAGCTGGTCCTCGAAGTGGACGCCGGCGGCGCCCGCCTCGATGAAGGCCTTCATGATCTCGAAGCTGTTCAGCGGCCCGCCGAAGCCGGCCTCGGCGTCAGCGACGATGGGGACGAACCAGTCGCGCTTGGCCCCGCCCTCGGCGTGCTCGATCTGGTCGGCGCGCTGCAGGGTGCGGTTGATGCGGCGGCACAGTTCCGGCGCGGCGTTGGCCGGGTACAGCGACTGGTCCGGATACATGGCGCCCGCCGTATTGGCGTCGGCCGCGACCTGCCAGCCCGACAGATAGATGGCTTTCAGACCCGCGCGGACCATCTGCATGGCCTGGTTGCCGGTGACGGCGCCCAGGGCGTTGATGAAGGGCTCGTCATGCAGCAGCTGCCACAAGCGGTTGGCGCCGCGTTCGGCAAGCGTGTGGGTGATCGGCACCGAGCCGCGCAGGCGCAGGACGTCTTCCGGCGTATAGGGGCGCTCGATGCCGTCGAAACGGCCGGCGGGCGAAGGAACCAGATCGGCGAAGGTGGTCATGGTCGAACTCGGTCTCTGAAGGGCGCGGCCGCAGCCGCCGTCTCAGGGACAAGAACACGGGACAGTCACGAATGACACAGCAACACCCGAGTCATTGATGTCACTTTGTCACATCGTGACTTTGCATTATCGGTCACGTTGTGACATTCTGCAGCCATGGACGCCTCCGCCGATCGCAAGCTCTTCCTCGGCGCCCGGCTGAAGCGGCTAAGGCGCGACCTGGCCCTGACCCAAACGGGCATGGCGGCCGACCTGGGCGTTTCCCCCAGCTATCTCAACCACATAGAGCGTAACCAGCGGCCCGTTTCGGCCCAGCTGCTGCTGCGGCTGGCCGAAACCTATGATGTCGATCTGCGCAGCCTGAACCAGGGCGGGGCGGCGGACGAGGCCCGCCTGACGGAAATTCTGGCCGACCCCCTGTTCAAGGGCTTGTCCGCACCGCGCCACGAACTGGTGCAACTGCTGGAGGAGGCGCCGGGCATCGCCGACGCCATGCTGCGCCTGTACCAGGCCTTCGACGACGGCCGCACCCGGGCCCGCGCCGCCGCCGAGAACGGCGAAGGCCTGGTTGAGACCAGCCCGGCCGAATGGGTGCGCGAATATATCCAGTCGCGCGGCAACCACTTCCCCGAACTGGATCAGATGGGCGAGGCCCTGGCCGAAGCCCTTGCGGCCGAGTCTCCCGCCCACGCCGACGGCTTCGAACCCGCCGCGCGTCACCGGCTGGCGGCCAAACACGACCTGGGGGTCCGCACCCTGCCCGCCGAGGTCATGGTCGAATGGACCCGGCGCTACGACCTACACCGCCGCCGTCTGCTGCTATCGGAAACCTTCGGCCCATCCTCTCGCGCCTTCGCCGTCGCCTATCAGTTGGCCCTGGTCGAGCACGGCCCGGCCCTGCATGACATGGTTCAGGCCGCGAACGCCCCCGATGCGGCGACACGCGCCCTGCTGAAGGTCGCCCTGACCAACACCCTCGCCGCCGCGACCCTGATGCCCTACGCCGCCTTCCAGCGCGCAGCGGAAGCTGCCGGATACGACCTGGCCCGGCTCCAGGCCCGGTTTGGCGTCAGCTACGAACAGGCCGCCCACCGGCTAACCACCCTGTCGCGCCCCACGGCGCGCGGCGTGCCCTTCTTCCTGATGCGGGTTGATCAGGCGGGCAACATCTCCAAACGCTATGCGGCCGGCGCCTTTCCGTTTTCACGCTTCGGCGGCGCCTGCCCGCGCTGGCGGCTGCACAGCGCCTTCCGCACGCCGGGCCGCATCGTCACCCAGATCATCGAGACGCCGGACGGAAGCCGTTGGTTCACCTTCGCCCGAACGGTCGAACGTCAGGGCCACGACGGATTCGGCGAAAGCCATGACCTCGCCATCGGCCTGGGCTGCGAACTGCGCCACGCCCACCGCCTGGCCTATGCCCACGGCCTTAATCTGGAACGGCCCGACGTCACCCCCATCGGCCCGGCCTGCCGCCTGTGCCACCGCCACCCGTGCGCCGAACGCGCCGCCGCCCCCATCGACCGCCCGCTGGCGGTCGACGACTGGTCGAAATCGGTCAGCCCCTATCCGTTCGCGGCGGCCTGAGACCTACCGCCGCTGATCGGCCGTGCGATCACGGATGGCGTTGAACTCGGCGGTCGGCTTCCAAGCCGGCCAGCCTTCGCTGTCGGCCACCGTCAATCCCAGCCGATACAGCAGATCCAGGTTCTGCAGCGCCGCCGTGAAGTCGTAGTCGGCGCGCCATTCGTCGGTCAGCTTGTGATAATACCGCTCCATCTGCCCCTCGTAATAGGGCTTGCCCGCGTCGATCCCGCCCTCGACGAAATCGCGTCCCGTCCAAGGCATCAGGGCCGGCACCCCGCCGGCCGCGAAGTTGAAATGGTCGGAGCGGTAGTAGAAGCCTTCCTCGGGATAACCGTCGCCCGTCACCACGCGCCCCTGCACGGCCGCGAACCGGCCCAGAATGTCCTCCAGCTCCGACTTGCCGACCCCGAACACCGCCACATCCCGCGTCGCAGGCGTGAAGGGCAGCATGTCGATGTTGATGTCCGCCGCCGTCTTCGCCAGCGGATAGACCGGGTCGGCGGCATAGGCTTCGGACCCCAACAGGCCCTGCTCCTCGGCCGTGACGTGCAGGAAGACCACGGTGCGTTTCGGCGCCGGCCCCGCCTTGAACGCCCGCGCCATTTCGATCAGGCCCGCCGTGCCCGACGCATTGTCCCAGGCCCCGTTGAAGATGTCGTCCCCCTCGGCGTTCGGCGTCTTCGCCTTTCCGACGTGGTCCCAGTGGGCGGAGTAGAAGACATATTCGTCCGGCCGTTCCGTGCCGGGAATCTTGGCTAGCAGGTTGTTGGAGTGGATGACCTCGGTCGTCTCGGCGATGTCGACGCTAAGGCGCGCGCCCATATCGACTGCACCGCCCAGCGCCGCCGTCTTGCCGCGCTCAGCCATGCCCATGAAGGCCTCGCCGCCGATAGCGGTTGCGGTGGCCATGTTGATCGCGCCGGTAAAGCGGGCGTCCTCCGCGCCCTTAACCGTCATCTGCGGCCGGGTCGCCCCGCCCACGGCGCGCCGCCAGCGGCCATCCTGATCCTGAAGCGTGATGACGCCGACGGCGCCGCGCCTCAGCGCCTCCTGCGTCTTGTGCGTGGTCGAGCCGTAGAAGTTCGGGTCGGCGCCCATGGAGGTCGGCTGACCGCGCAGGACGACGACGACCTTGCCGGTCAGGTCCGCGTCGCCGTAGTCGTCCCATTGCGGGGCCGAAATGCCATAACCGGCGAAGACCAACGGTGCGCCTTCGACCTTCACCGCCGGATCGGCCGGGCCCGCGCGCAGGGTGATGTCGGTTCCCGAAACCAGCGGATGCATCGCCCCGTCCGCCCCGGTCCATGCCGCCGTGGGTGCCCGCTGCGGCGTGAACCGCACCAAATCCACCGGCTGCAGCCACGATCCGTCGCGACCGCCCGGCTCCAGCCCCATCGCCTCATATTGGGCCTGCAGATAGGCCAAGGTCAGACCTTCCCCGACCAGGCCGGGGAACCGCCCCTCCATCTCGTCCGACGCCAAATATTTGATGTGGTCCGACAGGCGCTGGGCGCTGAACTGCGGTGTTGCGGCCGAGGCGACGGCGAAGGCATCCAGCCGAGGCGGCGGTGCAGAAACCGGTGCGGTCGCACAGGCGGCCAGGGCAAGCGCCGCAAAGGCGGCGACGGATGAACGGCGAAGGATCATGAAGCGTACTCGACAGGGACCAACGACGAAAGGGCGGAGACACATCCCCGCCCCTTCTTTTGATTTCTACGACTTAGCGGCGTTCGGACGCCGAGGTTTCCCGCGCAGGCGCGAACTCCGACCCCGGCTTCCATTGCGGCCAGTCGCGGCCGTTCGCCAGGGCGCGGCCGACATCATAGAAGACCGTCAGGTCCTCGATCATGCCGCGATAGTCCCAGTCCGGCGACCATTCGTCCGCCGCCTGGTGATAGCGTTTGGCGCCATATTCCGCCCGCGCAGCCTCGCGCTCAGCGATCGGCGCGTCGCGGAAGTCGCCCCGGCTGCCGGCATAGGCCATCGGCACGCCGCGCTTGGCCAGGGGGAAGTGGTCCGAGCGATAATAGGTGCCGGCCGCGTTCTCATAGTCGGGGACCAGGCTGCGGCCCTGCGGCTGGATCGCCGCCGCCAGACGCTCGTCGAAGTCCGACTGGCCATAGCCGGTGACGCCCAGGCCGGTGACGCGGCCATAGACGTTCATCGAATCCATATTGAACCCGCCCACGGTCTTGGCCAGCGGATACACCGGATTGACGGCATAGTATTCCGAACCGAGCAGGCCGCTTTCCTCGGCGGTGAAGCTGATGATCACGATGGACCGTTCGGTGCGCGGCGCACCGCCGAACATCCGCGCCAGTTCCAGCAGCCCTGCCGTGCCCGAGGCGTTGTCGACCGCGCCGTTGAAGATGCGGTCGCCCGTCGCGTCCGGCTCGCCCATGCCGATATGGTCCCAGTGGGCGGTATACAGCACCGTCTCGTCCGGATGGGTCGTGCCCGGCAGGCGGGCGATGACATTGTGGCTGGTGACCTGATTGGTCGCCACGTCGAACTCGGTCGAGAAGCCCGCGCCGGGCAAGGCGACGGGCTGGAAGTCACGGCTGCGCGCCTGGACCTTCAACGCTTCGAAATCGAGGCCGGCGCGGCGGAACAGATCGACCGCCACATCCCGCTGGATCCAGCCCTCCATCGGCACGCGCTCGGCCGCCGCATTCTGGCGCAGGATGTCGAACTGCGGCACGCCCCATGAGTTGGCGACCGTCGCCCAGCCATACGAGGCCGGCGCCGTCTCGTGGACGATCAGCACGCCCGCCGCCCCGTGTTTGGCCGCCTCTTCGTATTTGTAGGTCCAGCGGCCGTAATAGGTCATGGCCTTGCCGCCGAAGGTGTTCAGCGCCGGCTCTTCGAAATCGGCGTCGTTGACCAGCACGACCAGGATCTTGCCGCGCAGGTCCTGGTCCTTGAAGTCGTTCCACTGGCGCTCGGGCGCATTGATGCCGTAGCCGACGAAGACCAGCGGCGCGTCCTTCAGGCTGACATGCTCGGCCGGGCGGCGGGTCGAGATGGCGACCTCGCGCCCCTGCGTCATCGGCAGGGTCCAGTCGCCCAGCTTCAACGAGGCCTGGACGTTGGACTGGACGAAGCGGTTCAGCACGACGTCCTGCGTCCACTGACCGTTCGGCCCGCCGGGCTCGAACCCGGCGGCGGCATAGCCTTCGCTCAGATAGCGCACGACCTTCTCTTCCGCCGGGGTGGCGATGCCGCGCCCCTCATAGCTGTCGTCCGACAGCGTCTTGATGTCCTGCGAAATCCGCGCGGCGTCGAAGACGGGAACGGTATGGACGGCGCCGGGATTGGGCGCGGTCGCGCAGGCGGACATGGCGGCGCCGGCCAGAAGCACAGCCGCGAACGAAGAGACAAGACGCATGAACAGTGGCCCCACAGCCGTAGATGATGACCGACCCTAGGCGGCCAAGCCCACCGTGTCGATTCCGTGTCCTGGACCATTCGTCGCAAACGAAAAAGCCCGCCGAAGCGAACTTCGACGGGCTCAAGATTTCGGGCTGGCGAGGTTCCCTTAGTGGGCGACGCCCTTCCAGATCCGGCGATAGCTGGCGTAGGTCAGGCCCGCGAAGATCAACAGGAAGATCATCACGCCGAACCCGGCCTGCTTGCGTTCGACCATCTTGGGTTCCGACGTCCACGCGATGAAGGCCGCAACGTCTTTGGAATACTGATCCAGCGTCTGGGGCGAGCCGTCGTCATAGGTGACCTGGCCGTTTTGCAGCGGCGCGGGCATGGCGATGAAACCGCCAGGCGGGACATGGCCCTTTTCCTTGTCCCAGAACGGCGTCAGATCGCCGGCCATATAGGGGTTGTAGTGCTGGCCATCGCGGATCTGCAGTCCCGCCGGTGCGGCCCGGTAGCCCGACAGCAACGAGTAGATGTAGTTGGCGCCGTCGTGACGGGCCTTGGCCATGACCGACAGGTCGGGCGGCGCGGCGCCGCCGTTGCCCGCCGCCGCCGCGGTGGCGTTCGGATAGGGAACGCGGAACTTGTCGGCCGGGGTGGCGTCCCGCAGAATCGGCTCGCCGGTTTCGCTGTCGATATCCGGCACCTGGTTCTCGGCGGCCAGAGCCTTGACCACCGGGTTGTCGTTCGGGTTCGGATATTTCGGATTCCAGAACGGACCATGACGGTCGCCCAGGTTCCGATAGTGCATCAGGTTCATGCCGTGACAGGCGGCGCAGACCTCCTGATAGACCTTGTAGCCGCGTTGCAACTGGCCCTGGTCATAGGTTCCGAACGGCCCCTCGAAACTGAAACCGCCCGAGCGCGGGTGGGCGGCGGCGCCGGCCGCCATGGCGGGGGCGGCGGCGCTGATCAGCCCCAGCGCAACGGCCGCCGAGGCGAGGATCGTCTTGATCGACACGGTCTTCATTCCAATCGTCATGCCCCTCAGCCCTTCTGCTCGACGGCGTCCGCGCCGGTCAGGACCGGTTCGGAGATCGTCGCCGGGATCGGCAGCGGCTGCTCCTTCAATCCGACCAGCGGCATGATGATCAGGAAGAAGGCGAAGTAGTAGAGGGTGAACACCCGCGTCAGCCACAGATAGGAGTTCAGGTCGCCGTCGATCAGGGTGAAGGTCTCGAACGACCCGATCACCGGCGCGTCAGGCAACTGACCGCCGCACCAGCCCAGCCCCACGCCCACCACCAGGAAGATGATGAAGAAGGTGCGCATCGTCGGGCGGTAGCGCATGGAGCGCACCTTGGACGTATCCAGCCAGGGCAGGACGAACAGCACGCCGATGGCGCCGAACATCGCCACCACGCCGCCGAACTTGTCCGGGACGGCGCGCAGGATCGCGTAGAAGGGCAGCATGTACCACTCGGGCACAATGTGCGCCGGCGTCTGCAGCGGGTTGGCCGGGATGTAGTTGTCGGCGTGGCCCAGGGCGTTCGGCTGATAGAAGACGAAGATGGCGAACAGGATCAGGAACAGGATGATCGCGAACCCGTCCTTGACCGTGAAATACGGGTGGAAGGGCAGCATGTCCTTCTTCGCGCGATCCTTGGGGATCAGGATGCCGACCGGGTTGTTCTGACCGGCCGCGTGCAGCGCCCAAAGGTGCAGTACGACGCAGCCCAGGATGGCGAACGGCAGCAGATAGTGCAGCGAGAAGAAGCGGTTCAGCGTCGCATTGTCGATCGCCGGTCCGCCACGCAGCCAGATCAGGATCGGCTCGCCCAGCACGGGGATGGCGCCGATCAGATTGGTGATGACCTCCGCGCCCCAGAACGACATCTGACCCCAGGGCAGGACATAGCCCAGGAAGGCGGTGGCGATCATCAGGAAGAAGATCACACAGCCGATGATCCAGATCATCTCGCGCGGCGCCTTGTAGGAGCCGTAGTACAGCCCCCGCAGCATGTGGAGATAGACGGCAATGAAGAACATCGACGCGCCGTTGGCGTGGACATAGCGGATCAGCCAGCCGCCGTTGACGTCGCGCATGATGCGCTCGACCGAGGCGAAGGCCAGGTCCACGTTCGGCGTATAGTGCATGGCCAGAACGATGCCGGTGATGATCTGCGTCATCAGGCACAGGGCCAGGATGCCGCCGAAGGTCCACCAGTAGTTCAGGTTCCGCGGCGTCGGCAGGGACATGTAGTCCGCGCCGAAACGGATGATGGGCAGCCGGGTGTCCAGCCACTTCTCGACGCCCGTTTTCGGGACGTAGGTGCTCTCGTGATCGCTCATGATCCCCCCTTGGTCCTCAACCGATCTTGACGCGGGTGTCGGACGTATATTCGTAATCCGGCACAACCAGGTTCAGGGGCGCAGGCCCCTTTCGAATGCGACCGGACGCGTCGTAGTGCGAGCCGTGGCAGGGGCAGAACCAGCCGCCGTAGTCGCCTGCGTTGAACGTGGGCACGCAGCCCAGGTGCGTGCACGAACCGACGACGACCAGATAGGGCTCGTGACCGGCCTTGGTGCGTTCGGCGTCGGTCTGCGGGGGGCTGCCGACGGCGCCCTCCGACTGGACCTTCTGAATTTCGGCTGGCGTGCGATAGCGCACGAACACCGGCTTGCCCTGCCATTTGATCACGACCTGCTGGCCCTGCTGAACCTTGGTCAGGTCGAACTCGATCGAGGCCAGGGCCAGGGTGTCGGCCGCCGGGTTCATCTGGTTGATCAGCGGCCAGGCGATCATTGCGCCCGCGCCGACCGCCGCAGCGCCCGCCGCGATGTGAATGAAGTCCCGACGATTGGGATCACCGCCCTCTGGGCTGTGAGTGTCTTCCGTATGCACGACCGATTCGGCCACGTTTCCACCTCTCGAACGCCGCGGAAGAAGCCCAGGAGCTTCTCCCAGCCACGGCACGAACCAACAAAAGACGCCGGAAATCCCCGACGGCCCGAGACTTGCGCCCTTTGGACGCAAGCTGCTGACGTTTCTTGCGAAACGCTCGCAAACAGACCGCGACAAACCCCCTCGCCGCGCGTATGTCAGGCCTTAGAATGCGTCTCGCCCTTTTTCAACCTGACATTCCTCAGAACGTCGGAGCCTGCATCCGATTGTCGGCCTGTTTCGGCGTCGATCTGCACGTGATCGAGCCGACCGGCTTTCGTTTCGACGACCGCGCCATGAAGCGTGCGGCCCTCGATTACGGCCCCTTGTCGCACATGACCCGTCACGCCGACTGGGAGGCTTTCCAGGCGAACCGCCCCGTCGGGCGGCTGGTGCTGTTCACGACGCGCGGCGCCACGCCCCTGCCCGACTTCGTCTTCCAGCCTGACGACGTGCTTCTGTTCGGCAAGGAGAGCGCGGGCGCCCCCGACTATGTCCACGCCGCCGCCGACGCCCGCGTCGTCGTGCCCCTGCGCCCACAGGCCCGTTCGCTGAACCTGTCCGTCACCGCCGGCATCGCCCTGTGGGAAGGCCTGCGCCAGACGGGCGGGGTCGGTCAGTCCTGAACCGCTGGCTCCAGCCGCGCCATCGACGGACGTTCGCCGGCCTTTGACGCCGCCACGGCCTCGACGGCCCGCATGACCCGCAACAGGTTCTCGCCGGCGATCTTGCGGATGTCCGCCTCGGTCCAGCCCGCTGCCATCAGGGCCGCCAGGATGCGCGGATAGGCGTCCACCCCGCCCATGCCTTCGGGCAGACTGCCGATACCGTCGAAGTCGGCACCCAGGCCGACATGGTCGATGCCCGCGACCTCGCGCACATGCTGAATGTGCGCGACGACGTCGGCCATGGTCGCCTGGGGCGTCGGATTGGCGGTAGTCCAGGCCGTCAGCCCGGCCTCCACCGCGCCGGGATCGCCGGGGTTCAAGGTCTTGAGCCGCGCCTCCTCGCCGGCCTTGGCGCCGTTCCACGCCCGCACCGCCTCGGACACGAAGCCCGGCGCCAGGTTGATCATCACGATCCCGCCGTCCTGGGGCATCATCCGCAGCACCCGATCCGGCACATTGCGCGGATGGTCCGTCACCGCCCGCGCCGACGAGTGGGAAAAGATCACCGGCGCGTCCGAGACCCGCATGGCGTCCACCATCGTGTCCTCCGACACGTGGCTCAGGTCCACCATCATGCCCAGCCGGTTCATCTCCTTGACCACCTCTTCCCCGAAAGGATTCAGCCCGCCCCATTTCGGCGCGTCCGTCGCGCTGTCGGCCCAGGTCGTGGTCTTGGAGTGGGTCAGGGTCATGTAGCGGGCGCCGGCCCGATAGAATTCGCGCAACAGGGCCAGCGAATCATTGATCGAATAACCGCCCTCCATCCCGATCAGGCTGGCGATCCGGCCAGACGCGAACACGGCGTCCACCTCGTCGGCGGTCTCGGCCAGGCCAAAGGTCTCGGGATGCGCGGCGATGATCCGCTTGGTCGTATCGATCTGTTCGAAGGTCTCTTCGACCGCCTCGCGCGGCGTCAGGCTGGCAGGCACATAGACCGACCAGAACTGACCGCCGACGCCCCCGGCCCGCAGTCTTGCGATGTCGGTGTGCAGCTTGGTCGAGGCTGCCAGGTTCTTCGTCAGATCAACGGCGTAGACGTCGTTTCCATATTGCTGTCGCAGCGCCCACGGCAGGTCGTTGTGCCCGTCGATTAGCGGCGTGGTCTTCAGGATGCCCAGCACCTGCGCCTCGTCTGCATCCTGAGCCTGGGCCGCTCCCGCCAAGGCAAGGGCGGCGACAGTGACGAAGAGAAAACGACGGATCATGGGCGGGCTTCCTGAAAACGGCAGGCGGCCATTAGCGCCTGCGATTCCGTCTATGACAACCTGTCCGGATGACGCCGCCGCCGCGACGTGGTTCAAGCGCGCCATGAGCGACGCCGTCTTCTCCGATCCGCTCGACCTCAAGAAGGTCGAGACCCGCGCCTGGTTCGAACATCTGCGCGACCGCATCCACGCCGCCTTCGAGGCGCTGGAGGACGCGGCGCCGGCAGACCTGTTTCCCGGCGAACCCGGCCGGTTCGTCCGCACGACCTGGGACCGCGCGGAAGGCGGCGGCGGCGTCATGGGGATGATGCACGGTCGCCTGTTCGAAAAGGTCGGCGTCCACGTCTCGACCGTGCACGGCAGCTTCCCGGCCGACTACGCCAAAAACGTGCCCGGCGCCGACGTCGATCCGCGCTTCTTCGCTACGGGGATCAGCCTGATCTGCCACCCGGTCAGTCCGCGCGTGCCGGCGGTGCATATGAACACCCGCTTCATCGCCACGACCAAATGCTGGTTCGGCGGCGGCGGCGACCTGACGCCGGTGCTGATGGCGGATCGTCGCCAGGACCACCCCGACACCATCGCCTTCCACGCCGCCATGCAGGCCGCCTGCGACGCCCACGACCCGACCTGGCACGCCAAATACAAGGCCTGGTGCGACGAGTATTTCTACCTGCCCCACCGCAAGGAGCCGCGCGGCACCGGCGGCGTCTTCTACGACCATCACGACAGCGGCGACTACGACCGCGACTTCGCCTTCACCCGCGACATCGGCCTGGCCTTTCTGGACGTCTATCCCCGCATCGTCGCCGCCCGCATGGCCGAGCCCTGGACGGCGGAAGAGCGCGAGGAACAGCTGATTCGACGCGGCCGCTACGTCGAGTTCAACCTGCTCTACGACCGCGGCACCATGTTCGGCCTGAAAACCGGCGGCAATGTCGACTCGATCCTGTCGTCCATGCCGCCGACGGTGAAGTGGCCCTAGGTCAGCCTCCCTCTCCCGGTGGGAGAGGGCTTGAGCACCCGAGAGCGTAGCAATCGGCCTTTGTGCGAAAGGGTGAGGGGTTACGCTGGGCGACGCGATCAGCACCGTAACCCCTCATCCGGCTCTTCGAGCCACCTTCTCCCTCTGGGAGAAGGAAGCACGCTTCACCCCATCGCCTCCACGAACACGTCTCCTGCCCGGCTGCGATACCGCTCCCTGTGCCTCAACAGCCGAAACGGCCGCTCTGGCAGGGTGAAGGGCGCCGTCACCAGCCGGCCGGCCGCTACCGAAGCATAGGCCACGCTTTCCGACAGGGCCGTCGCCCCCGCTCCTGCCTCGGCCGCCGCCAGCACGGCCTCGTTCGAGGGCAGGGTCATCGATACCGACAGGGTCGCAGGATCGAGCCCCATGTCCCGCACCGCCGCCTCCAGCGTCGACCGCGTGCCCGAGCCTACTTCGCGCAACACCCAGGGCTGGCCCGCCAGATCCTTCGCCTCCAGCCGACGTCGCGTCGCCCACGGATGGTCCGGCGTCACCAGCACGGCCAGCCGATCCGACCCCACCTGGACCTGGGACAGGGCCGGCTCGTCCACCGCCCCCTCGACCAGGCCGATCTCGGCCGCGCCGCTCAGCACGGCCTGGGCCGCCTCGCGCGTATTGCCGATCTCGACCGCCAATTCGACGCCCGGATAGGCTCTGTGGAAATCCACCAGCCGGCGCGGCAGCCAGTAGCTGGCGATGGTCTGGCTGGCGAACACCGCCAGCCGCCCGCGCCGCAGGGCGCTCATGTCCGCCAGCGCGGCCTCCGCCGCCGCCGCACGCGCCAGCACGGCTTTCGCTTCGGGCAGGAAGGCCCGGCCGGTTTCGTTCAGGACGACGCCCCGCCCGACCCGATCGAACAGCCGCACGTCATGCTCCGCCTCCAGCGCCGCCAGGGCGTTGGACACCGCCGACTGCGTCAGGTTCAGCGCCCGCGCCGCCGCCGTCACATGGTCGCGTTCAGCCACGGCCACAAAGATGCGCAGGCGTTCCAAGGTCACGATTGATCTCCAAATCGGATTGAAACGACCATAACTATCCGTTGGACCGCCGTCGAGAGCGGGCGCATTGCCCGCACATGAAGTCCGCTGCCCTGCCCTGCCCCGCACAGCCGCCAAGCCTGGCGTCGGCGTCGGCGTTCGGGCGCACGATCCGGCCGGGCGTCATGCTGTGTCTGCTGGTGACCCTGGCCGCCATCGGCCTGACCAGTATCGAGCGCGACGTCATCGGCCATGTCTGGCTGGAGCCGCTGGTGCTGGCCATCTTGCTGGGCGCCGCCGTCCGTACGGCCTGGACGCCGGATGTACGGTTCAAGGCCGGCATCGACTTCTCGGCCAAGACCCTGCTGGAGGTGGCGGTTGTCCTGCTGGGCGCCTCGGTCAGCGCCGCGACCTTGTCGTCTCTGGGCGTATCTTTCGTCGTCGGAATCCTACTTTTGGTCGTCGTCGGAATCGTCGTCGGTTTCGGCGTCGGCCGCGCCCTGGGACTGAACCCGCGCATGGCCCTGTTGGTCGCCTGCGGCAACGCCATCTGCGGCAACTCCGCCATCGCCGCCGTCGCGCCCGTCATTGATGCCGACGGCGAGGAGGTCGCGGCCTCCATCGCCTTCACCGCCGTGCTGGGTGTGATCGTGGTCCTGGCCCTGCCCTTGTTGGGCGGCCTGATCCATCTGAACGGCCTGCAATACGGCGCCCTGGCCGGCCTGACCGTCTATGCCGTGCCGCAGGTCCTGGCCGCCGCCGCCCCGTTCGGCGCCGTCGCCACCCAGACCGGCACGGTGGTCAAGCTGGTGCGCGTGCTGATGCTGGGACCGGTCATCCTGGCCCTGTCCCTGATCTTCCGCGACCGCGCGCCGACGGCGGCCAAGCCGGGGCTTGCCCGCCTGCTGCCGTGGTTCATCGTCGGCTTCCTAGTAATGATCGCCCTGCGCTCGTTTGATCTGATCCCGCAGACCGCCCTCGCGCCCATGGCTGCCGCGTCCGGCCTGCTGACCATCGTCGCCATGGCCGCCCTGGGCCTTCAGACCGACATCCGCGCCGTCGCCCGCGCTGGCGGCCGCGTCGTCTCCGCCGTCATCCTGTCACTGGCCGCCTTGGTGGGGTTGGCGCTGGCGCTGATCCGGCTGTTGGGCCTCTAGATCCCGCTGCCGTAATCCTCGACCGGCGGCGTCAGCAGCAGGAAGGCGCGGATCCAGGCCGTAAGCACGGCCCGGTCGTTGGGTCGCTTCAGACTGTCGATCGCCTCGTCCGCCACCGGGTGCGGAATGCGTGTCCCGCGCCGTCCCTCGATCAAAGCCGCCGCATAGTCCGGCTGGAACTCGGGGTGGCACTGAAACGAGATCGCGTCCTCTCCCCAGGCCAGACCGGCGTAGGGGGTGAAGCCGCTGGAGGCGATCACCCGCGCATCGTCCGAAATCGCCGTCACCTGATCCTGATGCGACACGGGAATGGCGATCGTCCGCGCACGCGGATGCATCCAAGGCTCGTCGACGCGCACGTCATAGCGATGCAGCCCCACACCCCAGCCCTTGTCGGACTTCTCGACCGCTCCACCGAAGGCATGGGCCAGCGCCTGATGTCCGAAACAGATGCCGACCAGACGCGTGCGTCCGCGCGCCGCCCTCAGCCACTCCACCAACTGCGGAATCCACGGCAGATTGTCATAGACCCCCGCCGCAGACCCCGTGACAATGGCGCCCTGGAACGCCGACGGATCGTCCGGCAAATGCCCCGACTGCACATCGAACCGCGTCGTCGCCACGCCCTCGCCCAGCAGCGCCCGGAACCGCGCCGGATAGTCGTCGTAGTCGTCCTTCAGATGCTCCGGCGGATGTCCGGTTTCCAGAATGGCGATGCGCGTCATGCGACCAACCTAGTGACTGCGGTCAGAAGGTCCAGACCTCGGCCCGTCCGCCGGCCTCGCCCAGGGCGCCGGCGACCCAGCCGCAGACTTCGTTCGCGGCGGCCTCGGCGCCCTCTGGCGGATTGACCACCACCAGGGCGCAGCCGTTCATCTTCATCGGATTGGTCAGCGGCCTCAGCCGCGCCTCCGCGACCAGGATCGGCCCCGCCTTGCCTTGCAGCCGCCGGATGAAGCCGTCGAAGGTCTCCAGATCCTTCAACGGGGTCCAGATCGCCACCGTCGCCGTGGGGTCGCGCTTCACCACTGTAATCGCAGTCTCGGCCGAGCGGACATAGTCGTCGGGCTTCTCGAACGGCGGGTCGATCAGCACCAGCGGCCCGCGCACCTTGGCCGCCTCCGCGACCACCTCTGCATAGCCGTCGCCCTCGCGCGCCTGAGCATTCGTCCGTCCAGCCAACGCCTCCGCCAACATGGCCCGAACCGGCGGGTTCAGCTCGAACCCGACATAGCGGCCACCGTCCTTCAGCGCTTCAGCGATCAGCAATGGCGACCCCGGATAATATCGCACGCCGCCGTCAGGATTGATCGCCGCCACCTCGGCCGCCAGCGCATCCATCAGCGGCGTCCGGCCGTCCGCCGTCATCAGCCGCGCCACCCCGGCCTCGGCCTCCTTCGACCGCGTCCCGTCCCCCGAAAGGTCGTACAGCCCAGCCCCTGCATGGGTGTCGAACACGGTCAGCGGACCTGTTTCCTGACGCGCCTTCACCAGCCACAGCACCAGGGCGTGTTTGAGCAGGTCGGCGAAGTTTCCGGCGTGGAAGCTGTGGCGATAGTTCATGCCGCCTCGTCTCCCGCTCCGTTCCTGTCGTCAAGCGGAACTCGCCGCCCCGGCCCCGCGTTCGTCGCTCGTCTTCGGCAAGCGGCTGAAAGACCAATGAAAAGGAAACGCGGCGGATGGCCGACGGATCGCACGCCTTCGACATCGCCGTCGAGGTTCCGCAAGGGCTCAGCTATTGCAGCGACGAGTTCGCGGGCCTGAGCCGTCGCCGCGCCGGCAAGGGCTGGTCCTACAAAGACGCCAAGGGCAAGACGATCAGCGACCCCAAGGTCCTGGCCCGCATCCGCGCACTGGCCATTCCGCCCGCCTGGACCGACGTCTGGATCTGCCCCAAGGCCAATGGCCACATCCAGGCCACCGGCCGCGATGTGAAGGGCCGCAAACAGTATCGCTATCACAACGACTGGAGCACGGCGCGGTCCGAAAACAAGTTCGACAAACTGCCCGCCTTCTCCCGCGCCCTGCCCAAACTTCGCGACAAGGTCGAGCACGATCTGAGCCTACGCGGCGTCTGTCGTGAGAAGGTGCTGGCCACCGCCGTGCGCCTGTTGGAGATCACCCTGATCCGCGTGGGCAACTCCATCTACGCCAAGCAAAACCGCAGCTACGGCCTGACCACCCTGCACAAGCGCCATCTGGAGGTGGACGGCTCGGCCCTGACGTTCGAGTTTCGCGGCAAGAGCGGCAAGGACCACAGCGTCAGCGTCAAGGACCGTCGCCTGGCCCGCGTGGTGCGCGAGCTGGAGGGCTTGCCGGGCCAGCAACTGTTCAAATACCGCACGGCGGACGGCGAACTGTGCCCCGTCGATTCCGACGACGTGAACGAATACATCCGCGAAGCGATGGGCGAGCAGTTCTCGGCCAAGGACTTCCGCACCTGGGCCGGCACCGTCTCGGCGGCACGGGCATTGCGAGACACCGAAGCCCCGACCTCGCCCACCGACGCCAAGCGAAAGATCACCGTCTGCGTCAAGGCCGTCGCGGGCCTGCTGGGCAACACCCCAACCGTCTGCCGCGTCTCCTATGTCCACCCCAAGGTCTTCGCCCTGTTCGAAAGCGGCGAAATCACCGGTGTCTTGCCCGGCTCGGAGACCAAGGGTTTCGAAAAGGCGTTGATCAAACAGCTGCTTGCGGTCTGATCAACGTCCAAGGCTTCAGGCGGCCTTGTCCCAGTCCAGCACGACCTTGCCCGACTGGCCCGACTTCATGGCCTCGAAGCCTTGTTGGTAGTCGGCATAACTCAGGCGGTGGGTGATCAGCGGGCTGAGGTCCAGACCGGCTTTCAACAGGCCCAGCATCTTGCGCCAGGTGGTGAACATCTCGCGGCCGTAGACGCCCTTGATGGTCAGGGCCTTCAGGATGATGGCGCCCCAGTCGGTTTCCATCGGCTTGCTGGGAATGCCCAGCATGGCCATGCCGCCGCCCATGATCAGGGTGTCGACGCACTGTTTGAAGGCGATGGGCGACCCCGACATCTCCAGCGCCACGTCGAAGCCGACCTTCAGGCCCAGTTCCTTCATCACGTCGTGGATGTCTTCCTTGGTGGTGTTCACGGTGCGAACGCCCGGCGCCACCTTCTGGGCCAGCTCCAGCCGGAAGTCGTTGATGTCGGTCAGGACCACGGTGCGCGCGCCCGCGTGACGGGCCACGGCGGCGGCCATCATGCCGATGGGACCGGCGCCGGTCACCAGGACGTCCTCGCCCAGCAGGTCGAACTGCTGCGCCGTGTGCACCGCATTGCCGAACGGGTCGAGGATCGAGCCGATCTCATAGGGCACGTCGTCGGGCAGTTCGATCACGTTGAAGGCCGGGGCCACCACAAACTCGGCGAAGGCGCCCTGGCGGTTGACGCCGATGCCGCGCGTGTGCGGGTCCAGATGGAAATGACCGGCGCGGGCGGCTTCGGAGTTCAGGTCGATGACATGCCCCTCGGCCGAGACGCGCTGCCCGATCTTCAGCGGGCGATCCACGTCCTTGCCGATGGCGACGATCTCGCCGGCGAACTCGTGGCCGGTGATCATTGGGGTCGGGACATTCTTCTGGGACCACTCGTCCCAGTTCCAGATGTGGATGTCGGTGCCGCAGACGGCGGTCCGGTGCACCCGGATCAGCACATCCTCCGGCCCCGCCTCGGGGATCGGGGCGTCGATCAGTTCGAGGCCGATGCCGGGTGCGGTCTTGGCCAGGGCTTTCATCGTGTCGGTCATACCGTCTCTCCTACAACCTGATCCCTCTCCCAGCGGGAGAGGGCTTGAGCGCCCGAGAGCCCATCGGGCGATCGGACTTGCGCGAAAGGGTGAGGGCCGCGCCTCAACCGGGGCCACCCGACCCTGACCCTTTCGCCTTGCGCATCGCTTCGCTCTGCGAGGCTCAAGCCCTCTCCCAAGGGGAGAGGGAGAAAACTAGATGACGCCCAACTCCCGGCCCGCCTGCGTAAACGCCGCAACCGTCCGGTCGATCTGCTCGAACGAATGCGCCGCCGACATCTGTGTGCGGATACGGGCCTGGCCGCGCGGCACGACCGGGAACGAAAACCCGATCACATAGACGCCCAGTTCCAGCGCGCGCGCGGCGAAATCCTGCGCCAGCTTGGCGTCGCCCAGCATGACCGGGATGATCGGATGTTCGCCGGCCAGCAGGGTGAAGCCCGCATCGGCCATGGCGTTGCGATAGCGATGGGCGTTGGCCGACAGGCGGGTGCGCAGAGCATCTCCCTCCGAACCTTGCGCGATGCGGATGGCCTCCAGGCTCGACCCGCACACCGCCGGCGCCAGGGCGTTGGAAAACAGATAGGGCCGCGCCCGCTGTTTCAGCAGTTCGACCACCGACTTCCTGGCGCAGATGAAGCCGCCCATGGCGCCGCCCAAGGCCTTGCCGAATGTGCCGGTGACGAAATCCACCTCGACCCCGTGATAGGCGAAGGAGCCCTTGCCTTGCGGACCCAGGAAGCCCGTCGCGTGGCAGTCGTCGACCATGATCAGGGCGTCGTATTTGTCGGCCAGCGCCCGGATCTCATCCAGCTTGGCGATATAGCCGTCCATCGAGAAGGCGCCGTCGGTGGCGATGATGATGTCGCGCGCGCCGGCCGCGCGGGCCTCCTTCAGCCGGGTCTCCAGCTCGTCCATGTCGGAGTTGGCGAACCGATAGCGTTTGGCCTTGCACAGCCGCACCCCGTCGATAATCGAGGCGTGGTTCAGGCTGTCCGACACGATGGCGTCGTTCTCGCCCAGCAGGGGTTCGAACAGGCCGCCATTGGCGTCGAAGGCGGCGGCGAACAGGATGGCGTCCTCGAAGCCGAGATAGCCGGCGATGGCGGCTTCGAGCTCCTTGTGGATTTCCAGCGTGCCGCAGATGAAGCGAACCGAGGCCGTGCCCGCCCCCCACTTCTGCTGCGCCGCGATCCCCGCTTGGGTCACGCGCTCGTCGCCCGCCAGACCCAGATAGTTGTTGGCGCAGAAGTTCAGCACGTCGCGGCCGGCGACCTGGATCACCGGGCCTTGGCGCGAGGCGATGATGCGTTCGGGCTTGGTCAGGCCCTGGGCGTCGATCTCGGTCAGTTCACCGGCGACGCGGTCATAGAATGTCTGAGTCATGGCCGCGACCTACGCCGATTTCCGATCCGTTTCCACCCGCATCAGGTCGCAGGTTCGGGGTCCGCTTCGGCCCGGATCGGGCTGACGCGGATCTTGCCGCCGCACGGCTGGAACTCGAACGGCAGGCTGATCGCGGCGGTGTCGCCCGGCGCGGTCACACGCAGGGTCGCCACGCTGGGGCAGGACTTCTGCATCGTCTCGTCCGGGACCACATTCCAGGCCGTTTCGAAATAGGCCTTGGCCTGGGGCGCGACTTCGACCGGCGTCGGCGCCTGGCCCTGACGGAAATAGCTGCCGGGGCTCTGGTCGGCGCGGATCGAGGTCACGGGGCGACCCCGCGCATCCTGCAAGGTCACGCCGGGATAGCCGGTGAGGCTGCACGCCTGCGTCCCGACGTTCTGAAGGCTGAAGTTGCGAACCCGATTGCCCGCGCCGGCGTCACCGCCTTCGGCCGCCAGCTTCAATTGCGGTCCCTTGCAGGGCATGGAGGCGGGCAGAACGCCGCCAGGCGCAGGCGTGGGGGTCTGACCGGGGATGGGGAGCGGTCCCGGCGTCACGTCAGCGCCGGGGATCGGACGCGAACACCGCTCCAGCACCGCCACGCCGGTCGTGCCGTCCGGGCCGAGGCGGCTCAGCGTGCCGCTTTCCTGACCGTCGCGGGTCGCGGTCCACCATTCCACGCCGGCGCCCAGATAGCGGGCGCCGCTGGCGGCCTGGACCGAGCGCAGGGCGTAGGTCTGCTGCTTGTAGGCCAGTTGCGCGGTGTCGCTGTCGACGTACTGGACCTGAAGCGTCGCGCCGCTTTCGCAGGCGTAACCGACCGACGGCGCATTGGACGCCGGCGCCGCCTTCGGTTCGACCGGGGCGCTCGGTTGCTCCGGCTGCGGCTGCTGACAGGCGGAGACGCCGGTCAGGGCGGCGATGGCGACAAAGGCGGTCAGGCGGCGCATCATGGTCAAGTCTTTCCCGTTCGATCAACCCAACGGTCAAGCTGGCGAAAGGCTCCGCCGCCGAACCTCAGTGGTCGCCTTTCGGCGTCTCCATCAGCTCGATCAGCACCCCGCCCATATCGCGCGGATGCAGGAAGACGACCGGCGTCCCATGCGCCCCGATACGCGGCTCGCCCGTGCCCAGGATCGTCACCCCCTTGGCCCGCATCTCGGCGACGGCGGCGTGGATGTCGGCGACCTCGAAACAGACGTGATGCTGGCCACCCTTGGGATTCTTGGCCAGGAAACCGACGATGGGGCTGGTCTCGTCATAGGGTTCGATCAGCTCGATCTGGGCCGTCGGGGTGTCGATGAAACAGACCTTCACCCCTTGCGCGGGCAGGTCGAACGGCTCGCCGATCTTCGTGGCGCCCAAGACGTCCCGATACAGTTTGATCGAGTCCGCGATGGAGGGCGTGGCGACCCCCACATGGTTCAGGGCGCCGATCATGACTTGTCCTTTGCAGGCGCGGGCTGGGCGTAACCCAGACGCTGGTTCAGCTTCTCGATCAGGTCCACCGCCGTGTCGGCGACGGCCGAACCGGGCAGATAGACGGCGGCGGCCCCCATATCGAGCAGGGGCTGGACGTCGGACGGCGGTATGACGCCCCCCACCACGATCATGATGTCGGGCCGGCCCAGCTTCTCCAGCTCGGCCTTCAGTTCCGGCACCAGGGTCAGGTGGCCCGCCGCCAAAGACGAAGCGCCCACCGCATGAACCCCCTTGTCCACCGCATCGCGCGCGGCCTCTGACGGGGTCTGGAACAGGGCGCCGGCGGTGACGTCGAAGCCCAGGTCGCCATAGCCTGTGGCGACCACCTTCTGGCCCCGGTCGTGCCCGTCCTGGCCCAGTTTGGCGATCAGGATGCGCGGCGGCCCGCCGTCGTTCTCAACGAAGGTCGCCACCATCTCGCGGGCGCGGGCGAAGCGGGGGTCATTGCCCGCCTCCTTGGCGTAGACGCCCGATACGGTCTGCACCGTCGCCACATGCCGGCCGAAGGCGGCCTCCAGCGCGTCGGAGATTTCACCCACCGTCGCCTTGGCCCGCGCCGCCTGCACCGCCAGCTCCAGCAGATTGGCGCTCCGACGCGCGCCCTCAGTCAGGGCCGCCAGCGCCGCATCGGTCGCCGCCTGGTCCCGCTCGGCCCGCAGCCGTTTCAGCTTGTCGATCTGGGCCGCCAGCACCGCCGCATTATCGACCTTCAGCATCGGAATATCGTCGACGACGGGGTTCAGATATTTGTTCACCCCGACCACCGTCTGCTGGCCGGTGTCGATCCGGGCCTGGGTCTTGGCGGCGGATTCCTCGATCCTCAGCTTGGGAATCCCGGCCTCGATGGCCTTGGCCATGCCGCCCAGGGCCTCGACCTCGGCCATATGGGCGCGCGCCCGTTCGGCCAGTTCGTGCGTCAGCCGCTCGACATAGAAGCTGCCGCCCCACGGATCGATGACCTTGGTCAGCCCCGTCTCCGACTGCAGCAGGATCTGGGTATTGCGGGCGATCCGGGCCGAGAAGTCGGTCGGCAGGGCCAGGGCCTCGTCCAGCGCATTGGTGTGCAGGCTCTGCGTCTGCCCGCCCGCCGCCGCCATGGCCTCGACCATGGTGCGGGGCACATTGTTGAACACGTCCTGCGCCGCCAGGCTCCAACCGGATGTCTGGCAGTGAGCGCGCAGGCTCAGCGACTTGGGATCGACCCCGCCCTCCTTGCGCACCGCCTCGGCCCACAGCAGGCGGCCGGCCCGCATCTTGGCCACCTCCATGAAATAGTTCATGCCGATGGCCCAGAAGAAGCTCAGCCGCGGCGCGAACCGGTCGATCGGCATGCCCGCCGCGACGCCCGCGCGCAGATATTCGATCCCGTCCGCCAAGGTGTAGGCCAGCTCGATATCCGCCGAGGCCCCAGCCTCCTGCATATGATAGCCGCTGATGGAGATGGAGTTGAACTTCGGCGTCTCCTGCGCCGTCCAGGCGAAGATGTCGGCGATGATCCGCATCGAGGGCTCGGGCGGATAGATGTAGGTGTTGCGAACCATGAACTCCTTCAGAATATCGTTCTGAATGGTCCCGGTCAGCTTGGCGTGCGGCACGCCCTGCTCTTCCGCCGCGACGACATACAGCGCCAGGATCGGCAGTACCGCCCCGTTCATCGTCATCGACACCGACATCTGGTCCAGCGGGATCCCGTCGAACAGGGTCCGCATGTCATAGATGCTGTCGATGGCCACGCCCGCCATGCCGACGTCGCCCTTCACCCTGGGATGGTCGCTGTCATAGCCCCGGTGCGTCGCCAGATCGAAGGCGATGCTCAGCCCCTTCTGCCCCGCCGCCAGATTGCGGCGATAGAAGGCGTTCGATTCCTCGGCGGTCGAGAAGCCGGCGTACTGACGGATGGTCCAGGGATTGCCCGCATACATGGTCGGATAGGGCCCGCGCACGAAGGGCGCGAACCCCGGCAGCCCGTCCTGGTGATCCAGCCCCTCCAGCGCCGCTGCGCCGTATCCGGTCTCGACCGTCAGACCCTCGGGCGTCAGCCACGGCTCGCGCGTCGGCCCCTGCCCGGTCGCGTCGAGGTTCAGGGCGATCTTGCTGAAGTCAGGGAAACTCATTGCGCCGCCTCCTCGAAGGCCGCGGCGAAGCGGATCGGCGTCAGGGGTTCGCATACCCGGTCGACCGACGACGGCGCCGCGTCAGCCGCCTCGACCGGGGCCGGCCGCACGTCCGCATCCACATATTTGGTCACGCCGATGATCTGGGCCGCGCCGTTCTTCAGCGCCGCCTCGCGCAGAGCCCGAGCGCGGGCGATGCGGGGCTGGATCACCGACCCCTTCAGGGCCTCGACCAGACCGCCCTCGGCCTCGATCATCTGGAACTCGGCCCAGCCGGCCTCGGCCAGATCCCGCGTGCGGGCGTCCAGATACCAGCTGCCCGCCGCCGGATCGTCGACCCGGCCCAGATTGGCCTCTTCCATCAGCACCAGCTGGGTGTTCCGCGCCTGCCGCCTGGCGAAGGCGTCGGACCGACCGGTCGCGCGGGTGAAGCCGTCCAGCACCACCATGTCCGCCCCGCCGACCGCGCCGGCAAACCCCGCCGCCGTCAGCCGCAGCAAATTGGGCCAGGGATCGCGCGCCGCCAGCATCCGCCGCGACGACCGAGCCTCGATCACCGCCGGCGCCTCGACCCCGAAGGCCCGCGTCAACGCCGCCCAGATCAGCCGCATGGCCCGCACCTTGGCCAGGCTGTCGAAATATTCCGCATCGACCGACAGGCCGACCACCGTCCCCCTCAGCGCCGCCTCGACCGACATCCCGGCGTCCACGGCCGCCTTCGCATGGGCCACCACGCTGGCGGCCGCAAAGGCCAGCTCCTGGGCCGCCGATCCGCCCGCCTCGTGCGCCACGCGCCCGCTGGCCATAAAGAAGGTCGCGTCGGGATAGGCCCCCGCATGCCGCGCCGCCGTATTGGCCGCCAGGCTCAGATGCTCTTCCACCGAACGCGGCGCCCCGCCCGCCTCGGCGAAGGCCGAGACCGGGTCCATGTGGAACCTCAGCTGGGCGCGCGGCGAGCCCTTGGCCACGACGGCCAAGGCATTGGCCGCATCCGGCCCGTCGATCCCGGCGTCCAGCGCGACCGGCGCCAGCTCCAGCGCCACGCCCTCCAGCGCCCGCCCCAAGGGCGCGGAATCCGCCAGCACCCCGCCCTTCAGCACCACCGAGGCCGCGCCGTTCTCCAGATCGGTCAGGACGGCGGCGTTGACCGCCTCGGGATCATCCCCCTCGACCAGGGTCCGCAGATCCCAGGCCCGGCCTTCAGAGTCGGACGGACGCGGCGCGAAGATGGGCTGCACCCCGCTCGCCCCGGCGTACAGCGGCCGGGTCACCAGCTGGTCCGCGTCTAGGGACATCAGCGCCTCGATCGGCCGATCCTTCAACGCCTTCTGGGCCGCCTCGCGCCATTCGAGGGGCGTGGGGATGGGGAAGCTCATGCGAGCTCCTCCCCGCCCGTGCGGCGTAAAGAGCCCCTCCACCGCTTCGCGGTCCCCCTCCCCACTGCGTGGGGAGGAGACGGATCACCTCCCTGTCTCCTCCCCATGAAATGGGGAGGTGGATCGACGCGCAGCGGCGAGACGGAGGGGCTCTTCCGCATCACCCGAACTCCACCAGCACGTCATCCGCCGCCACCGGATCCCCGTCCTTGGCCCCCACCGCCTTCACCACCCCGTCGCGCTCCGCCTTCAGGATGTTCTGCATCTTCATGGCCTCGATGATCGCCACGGTCTCGCCGGTCTTGACCTCCTGGCCCACCACCACCGGGATCGACACCACCAGTCCCGGCATCGGCGACAGCACCAGTTTCGACGTATCCGCGACCGCCTTCTCCGGCAGGCGCGCATACAGTTCGGCGACGTGCGGCCGCAGCACCCGCACCCGCGCCCGCGCCGCGCGGTGGCGGATGTCGAAGCCGTCGGCGACGCGCTTGACCTCGGCGGTGAAAGCCTCGCCGTCCAGCTCGGCCTTGAACTGGGCCAGGCCCGGCCGCCAGTCGATGTCCGACAGGCGGATGTCGCCCCCGCCCGTCAGGGTCAGGATCATCTCCTCGTCCTCGTCATAGGACAGGCCGACGCCGTGCGGCGTCTTGTCGATCATCACGATCCAGTCGGTGCGGTCCGACGGGTCGCCGTCCTGTTCAGCGATGACCTCGTGCATGGCGAGCGCCGAGGCGATCAGGATCCGCTCCTGCGCCACCGTCGGGCGCAGGCCGTGGAAGCCGTCCGGAAACTCGTCCTTGATATAGCTGGTCGACAGATTGCCCGACTTGAACCGATCCTGATCCATCACCGCCGCCAGGAAGGGCACATTGTGGCCCAGGCCCGACAGGTGGGTGTCCTCCAGCGCCCGGGCCATGCCCGTCACCGCGTCCTCGCGCGTCTCGCCCCAGGCGCACAGTTTGGCGATCATGGGGTCGTAGAACATGCTGATCTCGTCGCCCTCGCGGACGCCGGAATCGTTGCGAACGGTGTAGTCCCCTTGGTCGCCTTCCTCGGGCTGCTCATAGCGGACCAGCCGCCCGATGGACGGCAGGAAGCCGCGATACGGGTCCTCGGCGTAGATCCGGCTCTCGATGGCCCAGCCGTTGATCGACAGGTCCTTCTGTTCGAAGGCCAGTTTCTCGCCCCAGGCCGAACGGATCATCTGTTCGACCAGATCGACCCCGGTGATCAGCTCCGTCACCGGATGCTCGACCTGCAGGCGGGTGTTCATCTCCAAGAAGAAGAAGCTCTTGTCCTGACCGGCCACGAACTCGACCGTGCCGGCGCTGTCATAGTTGACCGCCTGGGCCAGGGCGACGGCCTGCGCCCCCATGGCGGCGCGGGTGGCCTCGTCCAGCAGGGGCGACGGCGCCTCCTCGATGACCTTCTGGTTGCGGCGCTGGATCGAACATTCGCGCTCGAACAGGTGAACCACATGGCCGTGCTTGTCGCCCAGCACCTGGATCTCGATGTGGCGCGGATCGATGATGAACTTCTCAAGAAAGACCCGGTCGTCGCCGAACGCGTTCAGCGCCTCGGCCTTCACCGCCGCAAACCCCTCGGCCATGTCGGCGTCCGAATGGGCCACGCGGATGCCCTTGCCGCCGCCGCCGGCCGAGGCCTTGATCATGATCGGATAGCCGATCTCGTTGGCGATCTTGACCGCCTCCTCCGGCGTCTCGATCAGCCCCATATGCCCCGGCACGGTCGAGACCCCCGCCTCGGCCGCCAGCTTCTTGGAGCTGATCTTGTCGCCCATGGCCTCGATGGCCTCGGGGTTCGGCCCGATAAAGGCGATGCCCTCATCCCTCAGCCGCCGCGCGAACCCGGCGTTCTCGCTCAGGAACCCAAAGCCGGGATGCACGGCCTGCGCCCCCGTCTGGCGCACCGCCTCGACGATCTTGTCCGCCAGCAGATACGACTGCGCCGCCGGCGCCGGCCCGATCAGCACCGCCTCGTCGGCCATCTCGACCGCCAACGACCCGGCGTCGGCCTCCGAATAGACCTGCACGGTCTTGATGCCCATGCGGCGGCAGGTCTTGATGATCCGAACCGCGATCTCGCCCCGGTTGGCGATGAGGATTTTGGAGAACATTACAGGATCCTACCGACAGCTTGGATGCGTGGTGAATAACCATTTGAGAGCGTCAATCGAGCAACCCCCAAGTGAATGGAGCATTTTCAGTAATGGCATCGACCATCAGCACATGATCTGACGCACTGCTTGGCCAATTGCCTGCGAATACGGATTGGCCGTTCGAAAAGCGCAGCTCGTAGACGCCGTTGTGATGCTGAATTTCCATGAGATTGGTTCCGATCATCGGGCCGATCACTGGAGCAAATACATAACCATGAACGTCACTTCCGACCGTTGGACTCGAAGTCGAAGACAACCATCCGCTCCAACTGATCCGATATCGGTGCATTTCACCAGACAGTTCCAACCAACCTTGGAACATGCCGATGCCCACCCAGTCGAACCGAGCATCAGCCAGCGCGGCATTGACCTCCGCAAGGAACTCAACGTCGCAGGTCACAGCGGAATATTATCGTGCTTCTTCCAGGGGTTCTCCTGGACCTTGTTCTTCAGCGTCCGCAGCGCCTTCACCAGCCGCCGCCGCGTCCCGTGCGGCATGATGACGTCGTCGATATAGCCCAGCCCCGCAGCCACGAACGGATTGGCGAACCGGTCCTTGTACTCCGCCTGGCGCGCGGCCAGGGCGGCCGGGTCGCCGGCCTCCTTGCGGAAGATGATCTCGACCGCCCCCTTGGCGCCCATGACCGCGATCTCGGCGGTGGGCCAGGCGTAGTTGACGTCGCCGCGCAGGTGTTTCGAACTCATCACGTCATAGGCGCCGCCATAGGCCTTGCGGGTAATGAGCGTCAGTTTCGGCACCGTCGCCTCGGCATAGGCGAACAGCAGCTTGGCACCGTGTTTGATCAGGGCGCCGTATTCCTGCTTGGTCCCCGGCATGAAGCCCGGCACGTCCACCAGGGTCACCAGCGCAATGTCGAAGGCGTCGCAGAAGCGCACGAACCGCGCGGCCTTGCGGCTTGAATCGATGTCCAGCACGCCCGCCAGCACCTGGGGCTGGTTGGCGACGATCCCGACCGTCTGGCCGTCCAGCCGGCCGAAGCCGCAGATGATGTTCTTGGCGAAGTCGGCCCCGATCTCGAAGAAGTCCGCCTCGTCGACCACCTTCAGGATCAGCTCCTTCATGTCATAGGGCTGATTGGGATTGGCCGGGATCAAGGTGTCCAGCGACGGCTCGTCCCGTTCCGGCTCGTCATAGCTCTCGCGCACCGGCGGCTTTTCGCGGTTCGACAGGGGCAGGAAGCCGATCAGGCGGCGCACCTCCGACAGGGCCTCCAGATCATTCTCGAACGCCCCGTCCGCCACGCCCGACTTGCCGGCATGAACCCGCGCCCCGCCCAGGTCCTCATGGCTGACGACCTCGTTGGTGACCGTCTTCACCACGTCGGGGCCGGTCACGTACATGTAGCTCGTGTCCTTCACCATGAAGATGAAGTCGGTGATGGCCGGCGAATAGACGTCGCCCCCCGCGCACGGCCCCATGATCACGCTGATCTGGGGAATGACGCCGCTGGCCAGGGTGTTCTGCAGGAAGATGTCGGCATAACCGGCCAAGCTCTCCACCCCCTCCTGGATCCGCGCCCCGCCGGCGTCGAACAGGCCGATGATCGGCGCGCCGGTCGTCAGGGCCATCTTCTGCAGCTTGACGATCTTGGCCGCATGCGCCCCCGACAGGCTCCCGCCGAACACCGTGAAATCCTTGGAGAAGACATAGACCAGCCGCCCGCCGATGGTGCCACGCCCCGTCACCACCCCGTCGCCGGGGATGCGTTGCGTCTCCATGCCGAAGTCGTGGCTGCGGTGTTCCACGAACATGTCGGTCTCCTCGAACGAGCCCTCGTCCAGCAGAACGTCGATGCGTTCGCGCGCCGTCAGCTTGCCCTTGGCGTGCTGTGCGGCGATACGCTTTTCCCCACCGCCCAGTTTGGCGGCGGCGCGACGACGCTCCAGTTCTTCAAGGATGGCTTGAGTCATGATCGGTTTAGGCCTCGTGTTCCCTGCGAAAGGCGTGGCGCCTTCATCGCAAATTGGCAAACGCAACTTTGCAAAAGGTGCGGAACTGCGCGGACTTGCAAAGGCGGCGACGATGAACTGCAAACTTGCGAATGGCTGAGAAGCTTTTTCTGGGCGCCAAAC
>NZ_JBKBOC010000020.1:0-53906 GCF_046295075.1 Brevundimonas sp.
TTGGAGACAAGTCGCGAAAACCGTGTGAGACAGACGCCATGAGCTCCTTCCAAGCGCCCCGTCCCGGCATCCTGCCCGCCCAGTCCATCGAGACGTTGATCGCCACGGGCGCCATCACGTCCGACACAGGATTCGATCACGATCAGGTCCAGCCCGCCAGCCTGGACCTGCGCCTGTCCGACCAGGCCTGGCGCGTCCGCGCCTCCTTCCTGCCCGGCCATCGCAAGGTCGAGGAGCGGATCGCCGATGTGGCTATGCACGCCATCGAGATCACCGACGCCGGCGTCGTGCTGGAAAAGGGCTGCGTTTACATCGTGCGCCTGCAGGAACGGCTGAAACTGCCCAAGGGCCTGATCGCCCGCGCCAATCCAAAAAGCTCGACCGGGCGCGTCGACGTCTTCGTGCGCCTGCTGACCGACCAGGGCGCCCGTTTCGACGATGTGGCCGAAGGCTATGACGGGCCGCTCTATATGGAGGTCGCGCCCCAGACCTTCTCCATCCTGGTCCGGCCCGGCACCCGGTTGAACCAGCTGCGGCTCAAGGCCGGCGATCCGCCCAAGCTGGAAACCCGCTCGGTCGGCGTCGATCTGCAAGGCGGCGACATCGTCGGCTTCCGGGGGAGGCGCCATGCGGGGGTGGTCGATCTGGACCATATCGACGGCCACGACCCGCGCGACTTCTGGGAACCGCTGACGCTGCGGCGCGGCGAACTGCTGCTGGATCCGGGCGAGTTCTACATCCTGGCCTCGTCCGACGATGTCGAGATCCCGGTCGATCAGGCCGCCGAAATGACCCCCATCGACCCGTCGGTCGGCGAATTCCGCGTCCACTACGCCGGCTTCTTCGACCCCGGTTTCGGTACGGACGAGGCGCACGGCGCGGGATCGAAAGGCGTGCTGGAAGTCCGCACCCACGACACTCCCTTCCTGCTGGAACACGGCCAGATCGTCGCCCGCCTGGTCTACGAACCCCTGACCGAACGCCCCAGCCGCCTGTATGGCGAGAGCGGCAGCCACTATCAGAACCAGGGCCTGAAGCTGTCGAAGCATTTCAGGGTGTGGTGAGGGCGTGAGAGACGGATCAAACTCTGATCCGTCTCTCGAAACCAAGGCTGGACTCGAACCAGCGACCTCTCCTTGCGAAAGGAGTGCTCTATCCACCTGAGCTACGAGGGCACAACAAGAACAACCTAAAGGCGATCAAAACTCTCGTCAAGCATCAGTTCAGCTTGTCCGCCTTCCGCAGCCCGGGGAACATCGCCGACCAGGCGCCCGTGGCCGCCAGCGCGCCGAAGCCGCCGAACACCGCTGCCCCGACCGCGCCCAGCAGCCGGACCATGACGCCGGAATAGGCCTCGCCCAGTTCGTTCGAGGCGCCGATGAATAGCATCGACACCGACGACACCCGCCCGCGCATATGGTCGGGCGTCGCCAGCTGGATCAGGGTCTGGCGGATGTTGACGCTGATCATGTCCGCGCCGCCGCCGATCAGCAGGGCCAGGGCGCTGATCCAGACGATCTTGGACAGGCCGAACGTCACCGTGCAGATCCCGAACACCGCCACCGCCGCGAACATCCATCGCCCGCCGTGCCGCACGATGGGGTAACGGCTCAGATAGATCGCCACCACCATCGCCCCGACACCGAACGACGCCCGCAACAGGCCGAACCCCTGCGGGCCCACATGCAGGATGTCGCGCGCGAAGATCGGCGTCAGCAGGGCCACGCCGGCGAACAGCACCACGATAAGGTCCAGCGAAATGGCGCCCAACACGATCTTGGTCTGCCACACATAGGCCAGCCCCTCCTTGACGGATTCGATGGGCGACAGGGGATTGGCCTGGGGCGCGGGCTTGCCGCTGGTGCGGATCAGGATGAAGGCCGCGACCGCCAGCAGGAACATGCCCAACGACACCGCATAGGCCAGGGGCACGTTCACCCCCACGATCACCCCGCCCAGGGCCGGGCCGGCGATGGCCCCGGTCTGGAAGGCGATGGACTGGGCGGCGATGGCGGGCGGCAGGGCCTTTCGCCCCACCACCATCGGCAGGAAGGCCTGGCTGGCCGGCGCCAGAAACGCTCGCGCCGCGCCGAACAGGGCCGCGACGGCCAACAGACCCCACAGCGGCGGGTTTCCGTGCAGGGCCATGGCCAGGAAGGAACCGGCGCAGGCGGCCTCGACCAGGATGGAGATCCACACCGTGCGCTTGCGATCGCGCCGGTCGGCCATGGCCCCGGCGGGCAGTGTAAAGGCCAGCAGCGGCAGGAACTGACACAGGCCGACCAGCCCCAGATACAGGCTGGCCTCCTCGATCGGATGATCCCGCCGCGCGATCTCATAGACCTGCCACAACAGGGCCGAGGACTGAATCTGGATCGCCAGCACGGCGACCACCCGCCCGAACCACAACAGACGGAAGTCGCGGATCCCCCACGGGCTGGACGGCCCTTCCGGGGGCGCAGGCGGAACGGGCGGGGCGGCGGGGCCGGCATCTATGGTTTCTGTGGTCACGTGCGTCTGGATTGTTTCGGATAGGGCGAGCCGTCACGGTGGAAATAGCCGTCGACGCCCGCGTGGAGCACCATGTCGATGTCGGGATAGTCGGCGGGGGTGACGGTCGGGCTGCGTGTCCCGACCTCAATCAGGACCGCCTCGCGGCCGGATCGGTTCTCTATTCTGTGGCCATTCGGCAGGCCCGCCTCGAACCCGGCGCAGTCGCCGGCGCGCAGGATCGTCTCGCCGTCCTCCTCGACCAGCACAACCTCGCCCTCGACCACCATGACGAACTCGTCCTCCTCGGCATGCCAATGCCTCTGGCTGGACCAGGCGCCGTCGGGCAGGCGCAGCAGGTTGACGCCGAACTGGGTCAGGCCAGCCGCATCGCCCAGCTTCCAGCGGCGACGCGGCTTGCACGGGCCTGCGAACTCTTCGGGATAGGTCGTGCCGTCGCCTCTCGGCGCGCTGTCGATGTCGATCTTGGGCATGGCTCTTCTCGCCTTCGCACGATTTCCCTAAAGCATAGCCGCATGAGCCGCGCATCAACTCCCGTAATCGATCCTGTCGAACTGACCCGCGACCTGATCCGTATTCCGTCCGTCACCCCCGCCGACGAGGGGGCCATGGACGTGCTGGAACGGCATCTGACGGCCCTGGGCTTCACCTGCCGCCGCCTGGCCTTCGAGGGACCGGGCGGGCAAGGCGTCCATGCGCGGATCGAGAACCTGTACGCCCGGCGCGGGACCGCCTCGCCCAACCTCTGTTTCGCCGGCCATACGGACGTGGTCCCGACCGGCCCGTCGGATCAGTGGTCGTCGCAACCCTTCAACGCCGAGGTCAGGGACGGCGTCCTGTACGGTCGCGGCGCGGTGGACATGAAGGGCGGGATCGCCGCCTGGGTCGCGGCCGTGTCCCAGGTGCTGGCCGACGGAGAACCCGAGGGCTCCCTATCCTTCCTGATCACCGGCGATGAGGAAGGCCCGGCGCTGCACGGCACCAAACGGGTGGTCGAAGCCCTGGCGGCCGAGGGCGAGGTCATCGACGCCTGCGTCGTCGGCGAACCGTCGTCGTCGCAACAGCTGGGCGACATGATCAAGGTCGGGCGGCGCGGCTCGTTGAACACCTGGATCACCGTCCACGGCAAACAGGGCCACGTCGCCTATCCCGAGCGCGCCGCCAACCCGGCCCCGGTGATCGCACGCCTGATGGCCCGTCTGAACGACCACGTCTTGGATGAAGGCTACGAGAACTTCCCCCCGTCGAACCTCGAAATCACCACCATCGACATCGGCAATCCGGCGACCAACATCATTCCGGCCGAGGCGAAGGCGCGGCTGAACATCCGCTTCAACCCCAGCCACACCGGCGACGCTCTGATCGACTGGCTGAACCGCGAGGCGGGGGCCATGCAGGCCGAGACCGGACTTCAGATCACCCTGGAGCACCTGTGCTCGGGCGAGGCCTTCCTGACCGAGCCGGGCGCCTTCGTGGAGGCGGTTCAGGACGCGGTCGAGGCCGTGGCGGGCCGCCGCCCCGAGGCCTCCACCACCGGCGGCACCTCCGACGCCCGCTTCATCCGCGCCCTGTGCCCGGTGCTGGAACTGGGCCTGGTCGGTCAGACCATGCACCAGATCGACGAACG
This sequence comes from Brevundimonas sp., assembly GCF_046295075.1. Lineage (GTDB taxonomy): Bacteria > Pseudomonadota > Alphaproteobacteria > Caulobacterales > Caulobacteraceae > Brevundimonas. Next base: position 4,139 of record NZ_JBKBOC010000020.1, read on the forward strand.
GGTGCCGACGGCGGAGTTGGAGACGCTGACGGCGGTCTATCGCCGGGTGATCGAGACGGTGTTCGAGCGGTTGTAGTTTCGTGAAACGTCACGACCTGGAGTAGTTGCTCTCGTCAAATCGCCGTTGTAAGTGTCGATTTCAACTTAAAAGTGACACCATGTCCGACAGCCAAATCTCTCTAAGAAATTTCGACACATTTGGTGATGTCGCAGCCGAAGACGATGCTGTTTTGGACTATTTTCTGTCAACAAAGGCTGTCGGCAGCATCGAAGACAGCTCGGTTTTTATGGCGCTTGGTCGGAAAGGCACCGGAAAAACTGCCTTGGTTCGTTACTTTACAGAGGGTGAAGCAAAACATCAGTCCTCTAAGCCACTAAACCTTCGAGGCTATCCGTGGAAGGTTCATGCCGTTCGGATGGATCACGGCGCGTCGGAGATCGAAGCGTACGTTTCATCATGGCGGTATCTCATAGCCGTAGAGCTAGCCTCGCTGGTTCTGGCACACCCGGACTCATACCGGAGCCTACACTCCAAAACGTTGGCCCAATTCCTTAAAGATAACTACGGGGCGTCACACCAAACTTAGGCGAAATTCTACGACCGTCGAAGCTTGTACTGACGAAGATGTCTTTGGCGCCTTCGGTTATGGGCAATGCTCTTGGTGGCGTTGACCTTGACCGCAAAGGCAAGGATCGTGAGTTCGGCCTCGAACTAAACGCCGTAACCTCAGCCATAATGAGTGCGGTCATTGAGGTTGCAAAAGACACTGGCCAGCGGCAGCTAACGCTACATTTTGACGAGTTAGACCAAGGCATGTCTCGCCTTGAAGATGATCGAGCACACATGCTCGTGGGCCTGATACTAGCCGCCAGAGACGTTCGAAGAAACAGTGGAACGGAGAATGTATCGATCTCCCCAGTTGTTTATCTTAGAACTGATTTGTGGGAAGAACTTCAATTTTCTGACAAGAACAAGATTACGCAGACCGTGGCACTCCACATTGCCTGGAATCCCACAAACTTGCTTGAACTTGTAGAGACACGATTGAAAGCTAAACTAGGATCTGAAGCTACGTGGTCAGACGTCGCCGAGCCTGACTTAATGAGAGGGTCTCAGAAAAAGTGGGACCACATTTTGGCGCGCACGTTTCTCAGACCGAGAGACATCATCCAATTCCTCAACATTATCCTTGCTGAGGCAAAGCGTCGGACTGATGATCCAATCCATTTCACCAATCCTGATATCGTGAACTCCCGTGACGAGTATTCGAGATATCTGAAACAGGAATTGGACGACGAAATCGGCTCCCACTGGCCCGAGTGGGAAGAGGCGCTTCGAGCTCTGTCTGCCATCAGCACAATAACGTTTGAGCGAGCAGAGTTCGAAAAGGAATACGGTTCTAGAAAATCTTCCAAAAATCTCGTTGATGCTGAGGAAGCGTTAGCATTACTCTACAGATTTTCTGTGATTGGTTATGATCGTAGGAGTGGCTACGGCGGCTCTTCATGGGCATTTCAATATACAGATCCCGAAGCAGGATGGGATAGCGCCGCTAGTCGTTTCAAAGTTCATTTGGGTCTCAAAGAATATGCGAAACTCCGGGAGACTCGAGCCTAACGAGACATAGGACAGGCGGCATGGGGCAACCTGCGCCTAGCTCCGCTCCAGGAACCGCAGCGCGGTCAGGACGTGCGTCTTCACCCCCAGCGGCAAGACGGTCTCGTTCGGCGAGAACTCTGGCGAATGGTTCGGGGCGGACTGGGATGGGTCAACACCGTCGGGACTGGCGCCCAGGTGGTAGAAGACGCCGGGGATGGCCTGCTGGAAATAGCTGAAGTCCTCGGCCACCGTGGTCGGAGGCGTGGCGGGGTTGACGTTCCCCTCGCCCGCCGCCTCGGTCAGGACCGGGGCCAGCCAGGCGGACAGGTCGGGGTCGTTGAAGACCAGGGCGGCGTTCTGTTTGACGCCGAACTCGGCTGTGGCGCCATAGGCGGCGGCGACATGGTCGATGGCCGTCTCGGCGCGGGCGACCAGAGCGTCGCGCTGGGCCACGTCAAAGGTGCGCAGGGTGCCCGACAGGGTCGCGCTGTCGGGAATGATATTGTAGCGGACGCCGGCGTTCAGGGTGGCGATGGTGAAGACCGTTGGGGTGGTGGTCGGGTCGACCGTGCGGGCGGTCAGGGTGTTGACCGTCTCGATCACCTGGCCGGCCACCGCGATCACATCGACGCCGCGCCAGGGCCAGGCGCCGTGGGTCTGTTTGCCCTTCAGCACGATATCGACCCGGTCGGAGGCGGCCATGAAGCCTTCGGGCCGGTAGAAGACGCTGCCCGGACGGCCCGGCACGACGTGCAGGCCGAAGATGGCTTCGGGCTTCGGGTCGTCCAGCGCACCTTCGGCGATCATCAGGGCGGCGCCGCCCTTGGGCTCGCCGGGAGGGGCGCCCTCCTCCGCCGGCTGGAAGATGAAGACCACCGTGCCGGCGATCTGATCCTTCATCCCGGCCAGGACTTCGGCCGCCCCCATCAACATGGCCATGTGCATATCGTGGCCGCAGGCGTGGGCCACGGGAACCGTATTGCCCATATAGGTCCCGGTGGCGGTGGAGGCGAAGTCCAGGCCCGTGGCCTCCTGCACCGGCAGGGCGTCCATGTCGGCGCGCAGGGCCACGACCCGGCCCGGACGGGCGCCGCGCAGGACGCCTATGACGCCGGTCTTGCCGACCCCGGTGCGGACCTCCAGCCCCAGGGACCGCAGATGGTCGGCGATCACCCCGGCCGAGCGGGTCTCGGCGAAGCCCAGTTCGGGATGGCGGTGAAAGTCGCGACGCCATTCGACCACCTCGGGCAGGACGCGCTGGACGGCGATGTCCACGCTTGCGGCATCGACGGCCTGAGCATTTGCAGCGCCGGCCGCGAGCAGCAGCGCCAGGGTGGAGGCGGCGATCAGTCGGCGCATGTGAAGGTCCCGTGAAATTTTAAGCCCGATCGCAGGTGACGGCGCCGCGAGCGCTTGTGCAAGCCGTCGCGAACGGCGATCTCTGTCGGCATGGCCGAGAAGGACTTCAAGAGCGCGAAGACGGAATGGCGGGACGTGGTCCTGGTGTGCCGCAAATGCTCCAAGAAGCTGGACGGCGGCTTCGGCCCCGGCGGCGACCTGACGCTGAAGAAGGCGCTGCGCAAATATCTGCACCTCAAGAAGGGCAAGCAGGGGCGCAAGGGCGAGCTGACCGTGACGGGAACCGACTGTTTCGACATCTGCCCCAAGGGCGCGGTCGTCGCGGTCAATACGGCCCAGCCCAAAAAGCTGCTGATCATTCCCGCCGGCGCGGACCTGTTCGAGGTCAAGACGCGGCTGGGGCTGGACGACGGGCGGCGGCTGAAGTTGGTCGAGCCGGACTGAAGTCAGACGGCGGGTTGCGCCTTCCTTCCGGCGACAAGCCGTGCCAGAGCGAAACCATGGATGACACTCGTATCGAAAAACGCGTCGGCGTTCAGGCGACCTCGGACCGGATCTGGGATCTGATCGCCGACCTGTCGGGCTGGAGCGCCTGGAACCCGGTCGACACCGATGTCGAAGGCGCCATCGCCTATGGCGGCCAACTGACGATGACCGAGGCCTGGCCCGACATGCCCGAGCGTCAGGCCCTGGCCCAGGTCGTCGAATGGCAGCCGCGCATGCGTCTGGTCTGGGCCGAACGACGCGGCTTCCTGTTCCAGAGCCTGCGCTACATTCAGATCGAGGAACTGGGCCCCGGCAACTGCATATTGACGGTCGGCATCCGCTTCTCGGGCCTGCGCGGCGAACTGTTCCACGACAAGCACCGCCCCGCGATCAAGGCGGCGCTGGAGCGCGCGGGCGAGGGGCTCAAGGCGGCGGCGGAGGCGGGCTAGCCGCCCTCTTTCATCATGTCCATGACGTTCAGGATCGCCGGTCCCAGGATGACGATGAACAGCACCGGCAGGAAGAAAAGGATCATCGGCACGGTCAGTTGCGCCGGCAGGGCCGAGGCCTTCTTCTCGGCGGCCGACAGGCGCAGGTCGCGGTTTTCCTTGGCCATGACGCGCAGGGCGGTCGCCAGCGGCGTGCCATAGGTTTCGGCCTGAGTCATGGCGGTGGCCACCGACTTCACGCCAGGATGATTGGTGCGCTTGCCCAGGTTCTCATAGGCCATGCGACGCTCAGGCAGATAGCTAAGCTCGGCTGACAGCAACGACAGTTCCTCGGCTAAGTCGATCGACGACGGTCCCATTTCCTGGCTGACCTTGGTGATCGCCGCCTCGATGGACATGCCGGACTCGACGCAGATCAGCAGCAGGTCAAGCGCATCGGGAAAGGCCTGCATGATCGAGGTGCGGCGCTTGGTGATGCGGTTCTTCAGATAGAGGTTGGGCGCATAGAAGCCCGCGACCGCCGCCGCCATGACCAAGGTGAGCTTGTTCATCGTGGGCCAGTCCACGATCTTGATCACGAACATGTAGAAGGCCGCCACGATCATGAAGACGAAGGGCGAGGCGAAGCGGAAGAAGTAGAAGGTCGTCAGCGGCTTGGGCCCGCGATAGCCGGCCTGGGCCATCTGGCCGGCGACCTTGGGATCCTCAAGCAGCTTGGTCAGGTTCAGTCGATCGACGACCCGTTTCTTGAACCCGTCGTCGGTGTGACGCAGCGCGCTTTGGCCGCTGGCCATATTGGCGCGCGAGCGGCGCTTCAGCTCGTCGCGGCGTTCGGCGACGGCCTTCATCCGCTTGTCCAGCTTCACCCCGCCGGTCATCGACGACAGCAGGGTCAGGACGGTGGCGAAGACCAGCACGCCCACGCCGATGCTGAGCAGGTTCTGCGGGTCGGTGATGAAGCGGATGAAGCCTTCCATGATCCGCGCCTCAGAACTTGAACGAGATCATGCGCTTCATCACGAAGACGCCGGTGGACATCAGAACCGCCGCCAACAGCAGCATGAAGTTGCCGCGGAAGTCATTGAACAGGGGCATCATGTAGGACGGCGTCGTCAGCAAGACCATTGTCATGACCGCCGGCGGCAGGGAGGCGATAATGCCCGCCGAGGCCAGGGCCTCGGACGACAGGGCCTTGATCTTCTCGCCCATCATCCGGCGGGCGCGCAACACAGCGGACAGGTTGCCCAGGGCCTCGGCCAGATTGCCCCCCGTCTTCTGCTGAATGGCGATCACGATGGTGAAGAAGCGCAGTTCCGGCGTCGGTATCCGCTCGTACATCTTTTCCAGCGCCTGCTCCAGCGTCAGGCCGACGCCTAGGCCCTCGACCAGCTTCTGGAACTCAGGTCCCAGCGGCGCGGGGCTTTCGCGGCCGATGATCTTGAAACATTCGTGGACCGGCAGGCCTGATTTGATGCCGCGCACGATCACGTCGACGGCATTGGGAAACTCCAGAGAGAACTTCTTCATCCGTCGCTTGGCCAGGAAGCCGACAACCCAGCGCGGCAGGCCCAGGCCGAAGACCAGGGCGAGGCCCAGCACCGCGAGTACAGGCAGGCCGAGCACGAAGACGACCAGCGCCGCCAACACACCGACCGCGGCGGAGATGATGTAGAAGGTCCGCACGTTCAGGCTCAGCCCAGCCTGTTTCAGGCGCGCCGCCAGGGTGGTGCGCGCCTTGCGCTCGCGGCGATCCGCTTCCTGAAGCTGGACCAGAATCTGTTTGCGCCGCGCCTCGGGCGTATTGGCGGCGGCCGCCTTGCGCGCGATCGCCGGGTTCTTCTTGGCCTCGCCCAGGCTTTGGGCGCGCTTGACCGCCTGGGCCGACGAATCGTCGCCTCCGACGAAGACCCAGCCCAGGCCGCCGATGGTGATGAAGGCCAGAACGGCGGCGAGGATCGGCAGCATGCTCTACTCCGCCGCGTCCAGGGCGTCGGCCAGCTCGCGCTCCAGCCCATAGTAGCGGGCGCGGTCCCAGAAGCGGGGACGGGCGATGCCGGTCGAACGGTGACGGCCGATGATCTTGCCGTTCTCGTCCTCGCCGGTGATGTCGTAGACGAACAGGTCCTGGGTCACGATCACGTCGCCTTCCAGGCCGACGACCTCGGTGATGTGGGTGATGCGGCGCGACCCGTCGCGCAGGCGGGCGGCCTGGATGATCACATCGACCGAGCCGACGATCATCTCGCGGATCGTGCGCGACGGCAGGCCGTATCCGCCCATGGTGATCATGGATTCCATCCGGCTGATGGCTTCGCGCGGGCTGTTGGCGTGCAGCGTGCCCATGGAGCCGTCGTGGCCCGTGTTCATCGCCTGCAACAGGTCGAAGGCCTCGGGGCCGCGCACCTCGCCGACGATGATCCGTTCGGGACGCATCCGCAGACAGTTCTTGACCAGATCACGCATGGTGATCGTGCCCTGGCCTTCCAGGTTCGGCGGCCGGGTCTCCAGACGCACCACATGCGGCTGCTGCAGTTGCAGTTCGGCGGCGTCCTCGCAGGTGATGACGCGCTCGGTCGGGTCGATGAAGGCCGTCAGGGTGTTGAGCAGCGTCGTCTTGCCCGAGCCCGTGCCGCCCGAGATGACCAGATTGCAGCGCGAGGCGCCGATGACGCCCAGGACGCGCGCGCCCTCGGGACTGATGGAGGCGTACTCCACCAGGTTCTTCATCGTCAGCTTGTCCTTCTTGAACTTCCGGATCGTCAGCGTCGGGCCGTCGATCGCCAGCGGCGGGGCGATGACGTTGACGCGCGACCCATCGGGCAGACGGGCGTCGCAGATGGGGCTGGATTCATCGACGCGGCGGCCGACCTGCGACACGATCCGCTGACAGATGTTCATCAGCTGGGTGTTGTCGCGGAAGCGGACGTTGGTCAGCTGGACCTTGCCGTTCACTTCGATGAACACCCGGCCTGCGCCGTTGACCATGATGTCGGCGATGTCGTCGCGGGCCAGCAGTGGCTCAAGCGGACCATAGCCGAGGACGTCGTTGACGATGTCCTGAACCAGATGCTCCTGCTCGGCGACCGACATGGAGACGTTCTTGATCGCCACCAGTTCGGCGACGATGTCCCGGATCTCCTCGGACGCCGCCTTCTGGTCCAGATGCGCCAGCTGGGCCAGGTCGATGGTGTTCATCAGTGCGTTGAAGATCGTCGTCTTCGTGGCGTGATAGTAATCGCTCTGTTCACGGACGATCTCGGCGACCGCCTGGGCCTTCTTCAGCTGCTCTAGGCCGGCCGTGGCCTTGGGGCCGGTTCCGGCGACATTGCCAGTCGGGCGCGGCGTTTCCGGCTTGGGTTTGGGGCGCGAGGCCAGGGCGTCCAGACGGTCGGCGGGCGCGGGCTGGGTCAGGGCCGATGCGCGATCAAAGGCTTCCGCCGCCGGCTCCAGATCCTCGTCGGCGAAGGCGTAGGCCTCAGTCTTGGCCTTGGCCTGGGCGGCCATCCCCGGCGGGGACTTAGCCGCATCGACCTTGAAGACGGACACAGGCTCGCCGGCCGGCGCAGGCGCCGGACGCATCGGCGCCGTCGTGACGCCGGGCTGACCTGTGCGCTTGCCGAACACGCGTCAGCGCTTCTTGAACATGTTGGCGAACAGGGACTTGGACGGCGCCGCCGACGGCTTGGACGCCTTGTCGGTCTTCGCCGGTTTTCCCTTCGGTCCCGCGACCATGGGCAGTTCGCGACGCGACACGATCTGCGCCAGGGTCTGGAAGGCCTCGGCCGCCTTGGTCTTGGCCCCGGCGTCCAGGATCATCTGGCCGTTGTTGGCGGCGGCCCCGAAGGTCTTGGCGTCGAAGGGAATGATCAGGCTGGGGTGAACCCCCAGGGCGGCGCCGAAGTCCTTGGCTGGAATCTCTGGGCGGCCCGGCACGCCGACCTGGTTCAACACCAGGCGCGGCGGCGCGTCGTTGGGCCGGCCCTGACGGATCAGGTCGATCATGTTCTTGGCGTTGCGCAGGCTGGCGAGGTCCGGCGTGGCCACCACCACCACCTCGTCGGCGCTGATCAGGGTACGGCGCATCCAAGGCGACCACAGGTGCGGCAGGTCCAGCACCACGAACGGCGCCGTAGCGCGGATCTGGTTCGTCACCTCCTCGAACGCCTCGGTCGAGATGTCCCAGTCCGTGTCCAGGCTGGCGGGCGCGGCGAACAGGCTCAGCTTGTCGGTGCAGCGGACCATCATCCGGTCCAGCAGGGTCGCGTCCAGCCGGTCGGGCTGGCCCAGGGCGTCGGCGACGCCGCTCAGCGGGTCCTGGTTGAAGTCCAGGCCGGCCGTGCCGAACGGCAGGTCGTAATCGACGATGACGGTGTTGGCGCCGATCCGCTCGGAAATCGCATAGGCGGTGTTGTGCGCCACGGCCGAGGCCCCCGCCCCGCCCCGTGCGCCGACGAAGGCGATGGTGCGGCCGACGAAGGGCTGGGCCGGGTCGTTGAACAGGCCGCCGATGGCCGCGATCAGCTGCAGCGGTTGCAAAGGCGCGACCAGATATTCGCTGACCCCGCGACGCATCAACTCGCGGAACAGGATGATGTCGTTGGTCGCCCCGACGACGATCACCTTGGTGCCCGCGTCGCAGACCTCGGCCAGTTGATCGACTTCCCACAGCAGGGTCTGGGGATCTTTCAGACATTCGACGATGATCAGCGGCGGCGTCGGTTCGTGATGATAGGTCTCGACCGCAGCGGCCACGCCACCGACGCGGATCTGGGTGGTCGCACGCGACAGGCGACGATCCTGGGCCGCGCGTTCGGCGGCCGCCAGCGTATCCTGGCGCTCGGCGAAGACGTGGATGGCGATGCGCGGCACCGACACTTCGCCTATGGAGCTTGACGGCGCCAGCCCCGTGGAGCCCAGACCGACGGCGTCTAGTCCCGTCTCGATCAGGCTGGCCTGCGCCTGGGCCACGACGTCGCCGACCGGGTTGAAAGCCGGGGCCTCGGGGACATAGGCGGGCGCTGCGACGACAGGCGCGGGCTGAACGGGCGCCGCCGTCGTGAACTGGAGGGGGGCCCGCGTCTGATCGGGCGCGACCTCTACCAAGGGTTCGGCGAAATCCATATCGACGTCGAAGGCGTCGTCGAACGTATCGAACTCGCGGGGGACGGGGGCAGTGCTCATGGTTAGTTCACCGCACTGGAAACGGCTGTCTGAGTGACCAGCGTTTCAGCCGCGGCCGCCGTCTGCCTTCCGGCCCGATAATTGTCCAGCACGACGGTCCGGCGTCCGGCGTCGGCAGGGGTCATGGCGCGCGGCGTCTGAATGTCGCGCGGATCGGCGATCTGGGCCGCCAGATTGGCCGTGACCGCGCACCCGAAGTTGGAGGCGGACTGGTTGTCGCCCGAACGGCCCAGGTTGCCCCACGTCGTCCCGCATCGCGGCACGACGGCGCGAACCGTCTGATAGCCGACCACGACCGGCGCGCGCGGATCGGGCGCCGCATAGCTGACAAGCATGATGCGGTCCGGCGACACGCCCCAGGCCGACAGGGCGGACTTGACGTCATAGGCCCTTTGCAAGGCGACAGGGTCGTTTCCGGTCGGCGCCTCGATCACCAGGGGCACGGCGTCCACGCTGCGATACCGAGCGACCAGGGCCTGAAGTGCATCGCCCTGAGCGGACGACAGGCCGTTTTCATGAACCGCCAGGGCGATCCGGTCCAGATCGGGTTCGACCTGAAGCTGATAGCGTGATGTCGGCGTCAACGGCGGCTCGCCGCCCAGGCTCGCCGGCCCGCCGACGCAGGCGCCGAGCGCCAGAACCGTCGTGGTCAGAAGGGCGACAATCGGGGTGCGGATCATGGTGCGTGTCACGTTGCAGGTCACGGGGCGCTCACTCGATCACATAGCCGACCGAACCGGCCGGGGGCGCATTGGGCAGGCCATAGACCTGGTTCAGCTGGCCGAAGAGAATCGTCTGGCTGTCGCTGGCGATCCGCAGGCCGTCGGCCGGCGTCTGCATCCGGTTAGGCGAGGTCGGGCTGACGATATAGGGTTCGACGATCACCACGAGCTCGGTCTCGCCCATCAGATAGTCACGCGACCGGAACAGTTGCCCCAGCACCGGCAGGTTGGTGACGCCGGGCAGGGAATCCACCGTCTGGCGGCTGTTTTCCTGGAGCAGGCCGGCGATCATCATCGAGCCTCCCGACGGGATTTCGATGGTGTTTTCGCTGCGACGGACCGTCAGGCCTGGCAGGGTGATCGAAGAGGCCGTGCCTGCGCCGATTGTCAGCCCGCCTTGGGAGGACAGTTCGGACACCTCGACCTTGACCTGCAGGCTGATGCGGCCGCCCGACAGCACGACCGGCCGGAAGGACAAGCCGACGCCGTAGGGCTTGTACGTGACGGTGATCTGGCCCTCGCTGTCGCGGCTGGCCGGAACGGGGAATTCGCCGCCGGCCAGGAAGCTGGCCGCCTCGCCGTTGACGGAGGTCAGGTTGGGCTCGGCCAGCGTGCGCAGCAAGCCTACGCGTTCGAAGGCCTTGAGCATGGCCTCGCCCTTGTTCAGACCGTCCGAACCAGGACCGGTACCCGGCTGGGCCGTGTCCCAGTTGGAAGGGTCGCCAGGGCTGCCATCAACCGTGATGGGACACAGGGCTCCAGCGGGGAAGGCTCCGCCGCAAGGCGCCTGCATCTGGTAGTTTTTTGTCGTGTCGATCGACGGACCCGTGCTGATCCCGCCGAGAAGCGCGCCGTTGACGCCCCAGGTCGCAGCGTTGCCAAGCAGCCATTGGGTGTCACCCAGCCTGCCCAAGACCGCCGAAGTATTGAACCCGAGTTGTTTGATCACATTGCGCTGAACCTCCACCACGCGGACCTTTAGCGTCACCTGGTCGGAGCCCGGCACCGTGATCAGGTTCAGAACTTTTTCCGGCGCGGAGACGAAGGCGGCAGCGATGCGAGCGGCCTGCGCTGACTCTGCGGGGTTTTGCGCGACACCGGTCAGAATGATGCTGTCGTTCACGGCCTCGGCGCGGACCTGACCGCCGGGGATCAGGCGGCTCAACGTATCCTGAAGCGCACTGGTGCCCGCATCGACGCGAACACGCAGGCTCAGGATCGTGCGGCCTGCGGCGTCCAGAAAGACCGCGTCGGTCTCGCCCGGCGTGATGCCGATCACGGTGATGCGGCGTGGCGAGTGCAGCATGGCCTCGGCCACCTGCGGATTGGAGACGATCACGTCACGCGCATCGGCCGGCAGATCGACCGCGAACGAGGCGCCGCGCGGCAGGTTGATCAGTTGCGGCGCGGCGCCCATCGACACGGCGGTGCGGGTCTGGGCGACACCGGCGGGCGCGGCGGCCAGGCTGGCCAGAAGGGCGCAGGCGACGGCGGCGGTCTTCTGCATCACGGATCGGCGCATCGGAACGGCTCTCATGGCACGGCCACAACTTCGGGCGCGCCGCCGCGGTAGATGCGCACGGCTTTTGGTTGGGCGGCCGCCACAGACGGCCGACGCGTGGCGCCGGACGGCCCGGCGGTGTCGGCATAGGAGCGCAAGGACAGCGACAGTTCGCCTTCCGACTTGGCCTGCGCCAGCAGCACCGCATCCTGTGGACGAACTTCCAAGGTGGCGGTCGCGCCGACCACGGCCTGTTCGTCGTCGCCCGCGCGGGTCGATTGGTCGATGGCCAGGACTTTTATGTTCTGAAGAACGACGCCCGAGGCGAACTTGGAGCTGGTCGCGCCCTCGACGGCGCCGTTGCGACTGGTCTCGGCGGTCAGCACCACATCGACACGGTCGCCAGGCAGGATGAAGCCGCCCGCCGCGGACTCCACGGTCACAGCGATGGCCATGGCGCGCATGCCAGGCTCCAGATAGGCGGCCATATAGCCGCTGTCGCCGGCGCGAACGATCTTGCGCGCCACGATCGGCTCTCCGGCCAGAATGGGTTCGCGCACGACCGAGCCGATATAGTCGGACTTGGCTCCAGGCCCCGCCATATCGGTCGCGGCCTTGGCGACACTCTCGACCGCGTTCGAGGCCTTCTCGGTCGTGGTTTCGGCGACAGGTTTGGCCGGTACGGGCGTGGAGCCGTCGGTGATGAAGACGGGATTTACCTCGTCCGCCGGCCAGTCCTTCCAGGCCAGGTCGCCTTCGACCAAGCGCTTGCCCGGCTCCAGATCCTTGGCAGCGACCAGCACCTTGGCCATCGGCCGGACTTCGACCTGGGCGGCGGCGGCAGGCGCGGCGGGTTGGTTCGACGAAGACCCCATGGCCCGGACCACAAGGGCCAGACCAATGGCCGATACGGCGGCGATGCAAATAACGACGATGCGGGCGGGCTTCATCCAGGATGTCTCCAGCAGGCGCAATGTCTCGGATCGAACCCCCGACGCCTGCCGTTAACGATCATGAGCCCTGCGGGTTAACGCTTCCTAAGCGCCGCGAACGGCGGTCAGCGTAGCCTTAACGGCCGGATGCAAAAGCCAGGAACAGGCCGCTTTCAGGCAGGGCGAGCAAGGCGCCGGCCGCGATGGCGACGCCATAGGGGATGTCGCCTTTCGGCTGCATCAGATTGACGACCCAGCCCTGAGACACCGACGGCGCGACCATCGGGAAGTATTGGCGTGCAGTCATAAGAAACAGGCAAAACGCTCCGCCCGTCAGACCGGTCCAGATCAGTAAGGGCGCAAGACCGCTGACGCCCATCCACAAACAGCTGGCCGCCAGAAGCTTGGCGTCTCCGCCGCCGATCCATCCTGCGGCGAACATGCCCATGCCTGCTAAAAGAGCCGCCAGACCGACCCCGACGTGCAGCGCGATATCCATCGGCGCTTGGCCTAGCAGCAGCGCGATAGGGAAGAAGGCTCCGACGAGCGCCAGAGAAATCCAGTTCGGAATCTTCATGGTGATCAGGTCGTGCAATCCGCCAACGATCACGAGAGCCGGAAATGCACCGAGAAGGATGAGCAGCAAAATGTCCATGACGGCATCTTTGCCGACAGGGCTTAAAGTTGGGTTTCCGAAATAAAAAAGGGCCGGAGCTTAGGCTCCGGCCCTTCCCATCAAAATCCTGAAGATTTTTAGGTAGCGGCGTTCGCCGTCGTCAGGCCATCCTTGACCTTGGTGAAGGACGTTTTCAGTTGGCCGCCGACGAGGCCCAGAACGGTGATCAGGGCGACGGCGATCAGGGCGGCGATCAGGCCGTATTCGATGGCGGTGGCGCCCGACTCGTCTTTGGCGAAGCGCGAAATGAACTTGGTCATGGGTAGTCCTTTTTCAAATGGTCTAGCGAGCAACTTGGCGGGGGGAGCCGGTAGCCCGCTTGACCCCCAAACGCAGGATCAAAATGCCTGACCCCCGTTAAATCTGAGTCACGAGGTTTGGTTACGCGCGGATTCACCAAAGAAAATTCTCATCTTTCCGCTTCAGCCTTTGTTGAGGATCGATGGCGCATCATGCGTGCGTCCGCGTCTGCACGCGCCCTTATTCAGAGCCGCCGATGTCTCGCATTTCCGCCGCCCTAATGGCCGCCGCCCTCGTCGCAGCCCCCATGGCTGCGCGCGCGCAGAGTGGTGCGCTCAATGTCGAGATCGACCGTTCGGCCCGCGTTCAGCTTCGCGGCGCCGCAGCTTCCGTGATCGTCGGCAACCCCCAGATCGCCGATGTCTCCATGGTCGACGCCAACACCCTGTTCATCGTTGGCAAAGGTTACGGCGTCACCGAAGTGATTGCTGTCGATGGCGTGGGCCGCACCCTGTTTCAGCGCGAGATAATCGTCTCCGGCGGCTCGACCGGTTCAGTAAGGGTCTGGCGCGGCGGCCAGGCGACGGAAATGACCTGCGGCGCCTCATGCGCACCTAGCATCCGCGTCGCCCCGGCGGCCGGCCCGACCGCCCCCTGATCGAGGCATGACCTTTCGGGGATCATTTATGCGCCGCCTGCGACGCAGGCGCGGACGCGAGGGCGCTGCGGCCGTCGAGTTCGCCCTGATCGCCATCCCCTTCTTCGCGATGATCTTCTCGATTCTGGAGCTGGGTCTGATTTTCGTTCTGGATTCAGTTCTTGAAACGGCGACGATGGAGAGCGGACGCCTGATCCGCACAGGTCAGGCTCAGGCCCAGGGTTTCGACAAGGCGCGCTTCAAGACCGAGCTTTGCAACAGGATGGGTTTGTTCGCGAGCGACTGCACCGACCGGGCGACGATCGATGTGCAGGTCATTCCCCAATTCGCCGTACGGAACCTCGGCAATCCGATCATAAACGGAACCGCCAATCCCAATCTGACCGCCTATAATGGCGGCGGCCCGAACAGTCTGGTTCTGGTGCGGGTCTGGTATGCGCATCCCCTGATCACGCCGTTCCTGACGCAGTCCGTCTCCCGAATGGGAAACGGCAAGGTATTTCTCACGACCGCCACCGCATTCCGCAACGAAGCATTTCCATCCCCATCTCCGCCAGGACCTTCGTCATGATTGGACGTCTGAGGACATGGGCGCGCGATACACGCGGCGTTGCGGCGATCGAATTCGCTTTCATCGTCCCGATTCTGATCCTGCTCTATTTCGGCATGGTCGAATTCTGTCAGGGCTACATGGCCCTGAAGCGCACCGGCCATACTGCATCGATGGTGGCGGATATCGTGTCGCGGACGAACGCCATAACCAAGCAGCAGGCCGAAGACGTGCTCGACATCGGCGATCTGATCATAGGGCCATTCCCCACGACCAACCTCAGACAGCGCGTCGCCAGCGTCACCCGCGTGAACGCCACGACCTACCAGGTCGATTGGAGCGTTGGGATCGGTGAGGGCATGACGACCAAAATGACCGTCGCCGACGCCAAGATTCCGGCGGATCTGCTGGCTGTCGGCGAGACGACCATCGTCGCCGAAGCCAATTACGAATATAAGTCGCCATTCAGCAACATGTTGCCCAAAGCCGTCAGAGTAGCCACAACGTTTGAGCGCATAGCCTACCTGCGCCCGCGCTCGGTAAATTTCATCCCCTGCGCGGACTGCTGAAGTCAGAACCCCACCAAGGCCTGGCGCATCGCCGAAATCTTCGCGTCGGTCTCGGCCTCCTCGGCTGACGGGTCGCTGTCGGCGACGATGCCCGCGCCGGCCAGGGTGCGGAAACGCCAGACGCCCTCCGACCGCTCGAAACCCGCCGTTCGGATCAGGACCGACGCGGTCAACGTCCCGCCCTCCTCGATCAGGAACAGCGATCCGCACCAGGGACCGCGCGGCGGTTCGTGGGCCGCGATGACCTTCATGGCCTGATGCTTGGGCGCGCCGGTGATCGAGCCCGGCGGGAAGGTCGCCTCCAGCAGGTCGGCGGGGCCGATGCCGGGGTCGGCCTGAGACGTCACCGTCGAGACCAGGTGATGCACGGTCGGATGGTTCTCGACCTCGAACAGGGTCTCGACGCGAACTGACCCCGGCTGCGACACGCGCGCCAGATCGTTGCGCATCAGATCGACGATCATCAGGTTTTCGGCCCGATCCTTGGCGCTGGCTTTCAGCTCGTTCGCCAAGGCCGCGTCCAAGACCGGATCGGCGGCGCGGGGGCGGGTGCCCTTGATCGGTCGCGCCTCGATGCGGCGGCTGGCGGCGTCGAAGGCGAGGAACAGCTCGGGCGAGTTGGACACCAGCGCCCGCTCCCCGATCCGCCAATAGGCCCCGAACGGCGAGGCGCGATCCTGCTGAAGTCGCAGAAAGACGTCGAACGGATCGGCGTCCGGCTTCAACGCCCCCGACCAGGCCTGCGCGATATTGGCCTGGAACAGTTCGCCCGCCGCGATCCGCTCCACCACGTCCGACACGGCGGCGCGATAGGCGCCCGGCGGCGCTTCGGCCTCGAAGGTCTCGGCCGGCGCCGACGGTGGCGCGACGACGGCGGCCTTCACCAACCAGCCGAGGGCGACCTCTGCCGCCACATCCGCCCGCTCCGCCGTCGCCCCTCGCCCCACCGCGCGAACGCTGCGCTGATGATGGTCGAAGGTCAGCATGGCCGGGTAGCGGGCCAGCATCAGGTCGGGCCATGTCGCTTCTCGCCGCCCCGTCGCCGGCCGCGCGCCCGCGTCATACGCGGCCAGGCCGACGACGCCCGCACCAAACGCCGGGTCTCTCAGCGCCTGGAACGGCGCGGCGTCATCGGCTGGACCGACCTGAACACGGTCCGGCGCCGTAGCGACGTGGGACCAGCGCCCGCCCGGTCCGCCGTCCGACACCAGAGCCAGCACGCCATCTCCGCCGCCAAGTCCCGCCGCGACCGCGACCGGCTCGACCCACGGCGCATCGCGTATGACGACATGGTTCAGAACCGCGTTCACGCCGACAGTCGCTCCACGATCCGGTCGCGCCGCGCCGTATCGACGCCCAGGGCGTCGCGCAGATAGGCGTCCACCGACCCATGCCGCGCCTCGACCTCGGCCAGGGCGGCCTCCAGATAGGCGGCCTCGACACCCAGGAAGGCGACGATGGCGTCGTCCGAGGCGATCCGGCCGGTCACCTTGTGCAGCTGTTTGGCGATGCCGGGCGCGCGACCCGCCAGATCGACGGCGACATTGGTCAGCAGATAGTCCTCGACCATGTCGTCGCGCGACACGCCCAGCAGATGATGCGTCAGGGCGGCGAGAAACCCCGTCCGGTCCTTGCCCGCCGCACAGTGGATCACCACCGCCCGATCTTGATCCGCCAGCGCCTGGAAATAGCGGCCGAACACATCCAGATGCGACGCGTCGAACGGCAGGGTCCGATAGGTCTTGGCCATGAAGCGACGACCCGACTCGGGCGTCAGGTCGGCGGTCTTCAGGAAGGTGATATGCGGCGCCTCGGCCCCGTCGTCCACGCCGCCTTCGATCACCAGTCCGGAGAATCCCTCCGGCCGGCGCGACGGCTGGTCGCGACGTTCGCCGGGCCGGCGCAGATCGACCACGGCCCCGATGTCCAGCCGCCGCAGCCGCTCCAGATCCGCATCGCTGGCCCGCGCATGGTGGGCGGAGCGCAGCAGACGGCCGGGCTGCACGCGCCGCCCGGCCGTCGTGGCGTAGTCGCCATAGTCGCGGAAGTTGTCGATGGCCTCGAAGGCGTGAAGACGGGTGGTCATGAACCCGCTTCTAGCTTGATTTCACCGCTCTGGCAGCAGGCCCGCCATCGCGTCGAGATAGGCGACGAAGGCGTCGCGTCCCTGGTCGGTCAGGCTGGCCTCGGTCAGGGGCTTTCGGCCCTTGAAACTCTTGGTCACCGCGACGAAACCGGCCTCTTCGAGCTTGCGCAGATGGACCGACAGATTGCCGTCCGTGGTCTGCAACCGGGCCTTCAGACTGGTGAAGTCCGCCGTCCCCGCACCCGACAGATAGGCCATGATCCCAAGCCGGATGCGCCCGTGGATCACGTCGTCGATCCGGCTGATGTCGAAATCATCGGCCATGCTCAGACGATCTCCGACGGTTCCTGACGCATCAGGATGATCCCGGGAACAAGGGCGACGGCCATCAGAACGACCGTGAACACCAGATAGATCATCGGACTGTCAATGAACCAGGCCACGGCGACCGCGCCGACATAGGCCGCCAGCGCCGTCACCGACATCCAGCGCGTCTTCGTCATCGCCGCCGCGATCATCCAGGCCGACCCATAGGCCACCAAGACCGTCGTCGGCATCACCGCCATCCATGACCAGTTGTCGGTCTTGAACGACAAGGCCACCAGCGCCAGCCAGGTGACGAAGATGCCGTAGCCAACGCCCGACCAGGCCGCTCCGACCGCCTTGTTGCCGGCCGAATTGATGCCCGGCTTGCCCTTCATACGCCCGATCAGCATCGTCAGCGCGACCGCGAAGACAGCGCCAGCGCCGATCCAGAGCCAAAGCTGCGCCCAAGGACTGACGTCCAGGACCCCGGCCTGGATCGCCCATTGGCCCAGGTTGGCGGTTCCGAACACGATGGCGGCGGTGACCAGCATCGGTCCCGCCAGCAGCGGCGCGTGGCGCCCCTCGTGCGCGAGGCTGCGCATATAGGCGATGTCGTCCTGAATGGCCTGGGTCTCGCGGGTCATGGGTCTCTCCTCCTCAAATCCGATGAGAAAGCATCGCCCACAAACTTTGTATTGTAAAGTTCTTTCTCAGGATCCGTTTCGCGCACAGAAAAAGGGGCGGAAGCGAAGTCCCGCCCCTCAATCTGATTGTCTCGCCCGTTAGAGTCGGGGCGTGCCGCCGCGTCCGCGAAGTCCGCCGGCCACAAGGGCGATGACGAACAGGATGATGGCGACGACAGCGACGAATTTGGCGATCTCGAACGAGAAGTTCGCGATGCCGCCGAAGCCGAGAACGGCCGCGACCAAGGCCACGACCAGGAAGATAATTGCCCAACGCATCATGGGTTTGGCTCTCCTGAGTTGATGTTGCCGTCGGCGACCCGAGAGCCGTTCGTCGGTCCGATACATCAACGTCGTCGCGGCTTGGCCGTTCCGTCTTTCGGGCGCCTTATCGACGACGGCGACGCGAATAGCCGCCCTGGTCCATCTTGCGCTCGGCGACCATGCTGGCGACGATCGCCGCCAGGGCCGGATTGCGCAGCAGCAGGAAGGCCGCGCCCAGACCGCCGACGGCGCCCACGATCGGGCGCTCGCGCACAATATGGATCACCTTGGCCAACAGACCTTCCGGTTCGTCCTCTTCATCGTTCTCGTCGTGCTTGTCGCCCTTCAGGAAGACGACGGTCACGATCAGGGCGACCAGGGCGAACAGGCCGAAGGTCACGGCCGCCGCACCCAGCGGGGTCAACGTCAGGCTGAGCGCGTAGAAAATGGACACGCCAAGAAAGACGACGGCCAGAAACACGCTGGCGGCGACGACGGCCGTCGCCACCAGCTTTTTGACGATGCCCTTGAACATCAGCGGCGGCGGCCAGCCAGCAGCAGGCCCAGGATGACGCCGACGCCCAGAGCCACGGCCGTGGACTGAAGCGGACGCTCCTGCACGCGCTCGACGACATAGCGTTGCGCCTCGTCGAAGCGTTCGGCGGCGTCGTCGTAATATTCGCGGCCCTTCACGCGGGCCTCGTCATAATAGCCCCGTGCCTGGTCGCGCACTTCGTCGCTCTTGGCGCGCAACTTTGCCTCGGCCTCGGCCGCCTTCTCGCGCAGGCGCTGGGTTTCCTCACGGGCGCCGGTCTTCAGATCCTCCTTGAGGGTCTTCAGGTCGGCCTTGATGTCTTCTCGGGCCTTGGTGGTGGCCATGATGCGCGCTCCGTTGAAAGCTTGGCGGTAGAATAGAGAACCCCGTGTTGCAACGCCACATGTTCGACGAGGTTCCAACAGATGGGTGCCCGCCTGCGCCCTCGCCATGGGCTTTTCGCCGCACTAGAACACTGGCCATGACCCAATGGCTGTTCGCACCCCGCCCCGTCCCGTCGCTGCCGATCTTCGGATCGGACCAACGGTTTCCCGTCCGCCGCATCCTGTGCGTGGGCCAGAACTACGCCGCCCATGCGCGCGAGATGGGCTCGGACCCCGACAAGCAGACGCCCTTCTTCTTCACCAAGCCTGGCGACGCCGTGGTGTCGGACGGGGCGAACCCCGCCTATCCGTCGGCGACGGCCAATCTGCATTACGAGGCCGAACTGGTCGCGGCCATCGGGCCGGATGCGGACGGCGGCGTCACCATCGTCGGCTGGGCCGTCGGTTGCGACCTGACGCGCCGCGATCTCCAGGCCGAGGCCAAAAAGGCGGGACGTCCCTGGGACGCCGCCAAGGGGTTCGACCAGTCTGCGCCGTGCGGCCCCATCACCCTGGGCGCCCTGCCCCATCCCGCCGGCGCCATCGGCCTGAGTGTCAACGGCGAGGTCAAACAGGCGGGGGCGCTGGACGACATGATCCTGAACCCCGACCGCATCGTCGAGGCGGCGCAAGCCCTGTGGTCGCTTCAGCCCGGCGACCTGATCTTCACCGGCACCCCGTCCGGCGTCGGCCCGGTCAGCCCCGGCGACCGCGTGGTCGTCACCGTCGAGGGTCTGGAGACGCTCAGCTTCGAGATTCAGCCATGATCCTGCACGGCTATTGGCGTTCGGGCGCCAGCTACAGGGTCCGCATCGCCCTGAACCTGAAAGGGCTGGGCTACGACCTCGCCGCCCACGACCTGCGCAAGGGCGAGCAGAAGACGGCCGACTATCTGGCGCTGAACCCTCAAGGCATGGTGCCCGCCCTTCAGGACGGCGACCTGATCGTCACCCAGAGCCCGGCCATCCTGGAATGGCTGGAGGAAACCCACCCCGAGCCTGCCCTGTTGCCGACAGGCGCCAACGATCGCGCCGCCGTGCGCGCCATGGCCGCCCTGATCGGCTGCGACATTCATCCGCTGAACAACCTGCGGGTGCTGAAAGCGTTAAGGTCGAATTTCGAGGCCGATCAGGCGACCGTCGACGCCTGGGCCGCTGGGTGGATCGTGCCCGGCTTCGATGCGCTGGAGGCTCTGGTCGCCCGCCACGGCGGAGCCTGGTGTTTCGGCGACGCGCCGACGCTGGCGGATTGCTATTTGATTCCGCAGCTTTATTCGGCGCGGCGGTTCAACATGGACCTGTCGCCCTGGTCCCGCCTTCTGGCCATCGAGGCGACCGCCCAGGCCCACCCCGCCTTCGCCTCGGCCCACCCGGATCGCCAGCCAGACGCGGACGCCTGATTTTCGCCGGATTGCGCATATCAGCGGTGGATAAGTAGGGTTCGCTTAAGGTCTCGCTCAGCGTCCCTTAAGCATTGGGCGTCATTGTGCGGGCGTGTCGTATTCCCCCGCCACACCTTCGGCGTCGTCGCCCATCCATCGCCTGGCTCTCGCCGTGGTGACAGAGCCCGAGCGCGCGCCCGGCGCCTTCATGAGCGCGCCGTCGGGCGCCCGTGAAGAGGCCATGCGTTTCCTGCTTCAGACGGGGGCGGACGCCGGCGTCAAACTGATCGCCACCCGGCCAGAGGGCGACGGCGAGCGCCTGCTGGGTCAGGCCTGGCCCTTCCCCTCGCCCTTCCAGGTCACGGTGCGGACCGTGCCGTTGAGCGAAGGCCTGGACCGGGTCGAGGCGCGCGCGCGTCGCTCGCTGGAGCGGATGGGCCTGCCGCGTGGCGACGTTCTGCTGATCTCCAACGCGGCGGATCTGGCCGGCGCCGAGGGTCGCGCCCTGTGGGATCGCGCCCGCAGCCTCAAGGATCGCGGCCTTTATCGCCGCATCGGTTTCTGCGCCACATTGGAAGACGGTCCCGCCCTGCTGGCGCGCCGTCTGGAAGCCGATGTGGTCCAGGTGCCGTGCAGCCTGCTGGACCAGCGCGCGGCCCAGGACGGCGTACTGGAGGCCATCGCCGATACGGGCGCATCCGTCCATCTGTCTTCGGTCTTCGCCGGCGGCCTGCTGTTCGCGGGCGGCGACGATCTTCCGGCCGAACTGGCCAGCCACGCCCAGGCCCTGTCGCGCACGCGCAGACGCCTGGCGGAACAACGCTGCGACCCGATGCAGGCGGCCCTGGGTTACGCCCTGGCGCTCAAAGGGGTGGACAAGGTCGTGGCCAGCGTCGCCTCCGCCGCCGAACTGCGCGCCATTTTAGCCGCCGCCCACGCCCCCTGCCCCAATCTGGACTGGGCGTCCCTGGCGCTGGAAGCGCCGGCGGCCTTCACCGCCGGCGCCCGCGCCCGGATCAGTAGCGCAGCCTGATCCCGACATAGCCGGACCGTCCCGGCTCTCCGTAACCGAACACCTGCTGATAGTGTTCGTCGCTCAGGTTCTCGATCCGCGCCGTCAATGTGACCTGGTCGGTCAGCTGATAGGCCGCGTTCAGGTTCGCGGTGACGAAGCCGTCGCGCGCCACGGTCGAGAAGCCGCCGCTATCATCCTGGTCACCCTCGGCCCGCACCGTCAGCGCGCCCGAGACCCGGTCGCCCGTCCAGCCCAGCGTCGCCGAACCGGCGTGCTCCGGCACGCGCAGCAGGCGAGCGCCCGTCGAGCGGTCCTCGGCGTCTGTCCAGGCGTAGGCCAGCGTCAGGTCGAAACCAGCGCCCAGCAGCGCACGGCCTTCCAACTCGAACCCGTCCGACCGGGTCTTGGCCACATTGATGTAGCGGCCGGCCGTATAGGTGATCTGGTCCTCGACGTTCAGGCGATACAGGGTCGCGCGGCCATCGAACCGGCCGTCGGCAGAAGCCCAGCCCAGGGCGATCTCGACGCTGTCGGCCGTTTCCGGCTTCAGTTCGGGCCAAGGCAGCGGTGCAAAGCAGAAGTCGCACACCGCCTGGCTGACGGTCGGGGCTTTAAAGCCCGTGCCGTATGCGCCCGACAGGATGAAACCGCCGGCCAGATCATAGGCCGCCGAGATGCGGCCCGTCGTCTTGGAGCCGAAGTCGTCAGTGTCGTCATAACGCAGGCCGCCGGTCAGGTTCAGCGCCCCGACGTCATACTGGGCCACGCCGAACACCGAGGTGATCGACAGGTCGCGCGACAGGCCCGACGACAGGGCCGCCGACGCCTCGTTGCGTTCGACGCCGAACGCATAGTCGATGTCCTGCGTCGCGCCGTTGGCCTGCCAGCGATAGGCCTGACGGTCGCCGGTGAAGGTCGAGCCGAAGCCGCCGCTGACCGAGGAGCGGTCGATGTCCGACGCCGAGACGCTGAACTGATGGTTCAGGCCGAACGCCTGGGCGGTCACCCGGCCAAAGCCCGACCACTGCTCGCTTTCCTGCGTGTCGTCGGTGTCGGCCAGCGCATAGTTCGGCGCCGGGAATCCGTCCAGGTCGGCCTTCGACTTGTTCCAGCGCACCGAGCCGTCGATCTTGACCAGGTTCGAGAAAGCGTAGCGGCCCTTGGCGCCCAGGGTCGTGCTGCGGAAGCCGTCGGCCTCGGGATTGCCGTCCGCCTCGTCGGCGGCGGAGATGCCGTCGGTGTCGAAGCGCGAAACATAGGCGCTGACGGCGTAGGTCTCGTTGGCGACGCCGGCCGATACGCGGCCGCGCACCGTGTCGAAACTGCCGGCCTCGGCCTCGGCGCGCACGCCGTCGATCTCCTTGGTCGTGAAGGAAATCACGCCGCCGATGGCGTCGGAGCCCCAGAGCGACGACTGCGGGCCGCTGAGCACTTCGATGCGCTCGATGTCGGCCAGCTCGAAGCTGGAGAAGTCATAGGCGCCGTTAGGCTCGGCCGCGTCGTTGATGGGCGCGCCGTCGACCAGAACCAGGGTCTTGCCCGGCGTCGCGCCGCGCATGCGGACCTGGGCTACGCCGCCGAAAGCGCCCGTGCGCGTCACCGAAAGACCCGGCACGTCGGCCAGGATGTCGGCGGCGAAGATTGCACCGCGTTGTTCGATGGTCTTGGCGTCGATGACGCGAGCGCCGGGCGTGTCCGCGACGATGGCCGGGATGCGGGTGGCGGTGATGACGACGTCGTCCAGCTGGGTCGCATCATCAGCGGCGAAGGCAGGCGCGGCGAAGGCGGCGGCTATCGCAGCCGTCGAGAGAAGAATGGAACGCTTCATTGAGCGAGATCCCCGTTTCGGTCCCGCGAATGCGCGCGAGAGACCGTCATGAGCGAGCCGACCCGCCAGACCGCGGGGGTCTGGACGGCGCAAGGTCGGGTCGCTGCGACGGTTAAGTCCCCGCGCCTCTGTCTGGTCCCGGACAGCAGCGAGCGACACAGGCGGCCAGGTTTCCTGGCTTGCGGGTCAAAAACCGCCGTCCTCGCCTTCCCAGTTTCCCAGTGGCGCCGAAGTCGTCAGACCCCGGACGGACGACGCTCTCGCCGCCTACAGTTGCGGGCACAGCCACGGTGTCTCACCGTGTTCCCTAAACCGCCTGGCGCGGCCTATCGCAGGGGCGACAAGCCTGTGCAAGGGCCGTTCAACGGCCTTGAGCCGCCGAGCGCGATCCGTCACCCTGTCGCCACATGAACGCGCCCGTCTCTCACCCGCCCGAAATCGCCGCTTCGCTGGAGGGCGCGACGCCGTTCATGGCGCAATATCTGACGGCCAAGGCGGGTCAGCCGGACGCCATCCTGTTCTTCCGCATGGGCGATTTCTACGAGCTGTTCTTCAAGGACGCCGAGGTCGCGGCGGCGGCGCTCGGCATCACCCTAACCAAGCGGGGCAAGCATCAGGGCGAGGACATCCCGATGGCGGGCGTGCCGGTCCATGCGATGGAGGGCTACCTCGCCCGGCTGATCCGCATGGGCCACAAGGTCGCCATCTGCGAACAACTGGAAGACCCCGCCGAGGCCAAGAAGCGCGGCGGCAAATCCGTGGTCCATCGCGGCGTGGTGCGGGTCGTGACGCCCGGCACCCTGACCGAAGACAGTCTGCTGGACGCGCGCGGCGCCAATCGCCTGGCGGCGGTCGCGGTGCGCAAGGGGCGGGCGGCGGTCGCCGTGGTCGAACTGTCGTCCGGCGCCGTCGATTCCGTCGCCTGTTCTATCGAGGACCTGGGCGCGGCGCTGGCCGCCTTCCGACCGTCCGAGGTTCTGGTCACCGACCGGATGTATTCGGACGAGGCCACGCGCGATGCGCTGGACGGTTCGGGCGGCGTGGTCCAGGCGCTGGCCAGCGCCATCGCCGAACCCCAGGCGGCGCGCGTGCGGGTCGAGCGGCTGTACGGCGTCTCCGCCCTCGACGGTTTCGGCGCCTTCGAGGAGGCCGAGGTCTCGGCGTTGGGCCTGATCGCCGCCTATCTGGAGACGACACAGGCCGGCAAGGTTCCCGCCTTGGCCCCGCCGCGCCGTCTGGGCGAGAGCGGCTTCCTCGCCATCGACCCGGCGACCCGAACCAGTCTGGAGATCGACCGCACCCAGCGCGGCGAGCGCGAGGGGTCTTTGCTCGCCTGCATCGACCGCACCGTCACCTCGGGCGGCGCGCGGGCTTTGGCCGAACGGATCGCCCGCCCCCTGCGTGATCCGCTTGCGATCAACGAACAGCT
Organism: Brevundimonas sp.; assembly: GCF_046295075.1. Taxonomy (GTDB): domain Bacteria; phylum Pseudomonadota; class Alphaproteobacteria; order Caulobacterales; family Caulobacteraceae; genus Brevundimonas. The sequence goes on from NZ_JBKBOC010000020.1 coordinate 28,972, forward strand.
CGACGCCGTCGAATGGCTGCTGGAACGGCGCGATCTGCGGCGCGACCTGCGCGAGGCGTTGAAGGCGTCGTCGGACATCGCCCGCGCCGTGGGGCGGCTGGCCCTGGGACGCGGCGGCCCGCGCGACCTCGCGGCGGTGCGTATCGGCCTGTCGATCGCCGAGGGCGTCGCCGGCCTGTTTGTCGGCCAGGTCGATCCCCTGACCGGCCAGCCGCGTCGCATCGCCTCGGCCCTGGACCGGTTGACCCTGTCGGCGGACGTGTCGCGGCTGAAGGCCGATCTGATCGACGGTCTGGTGGACGAGCCCTCGCACCTGGCGCGCGACGGCGGCTATGTCAGGCCCGACTATCGCCCGGAACTGGACGCCGCCCGCACCCTGCGCGACGACAGCCGCCGGGTGGTCGCCGACCTGGAAGCCCGCGCCGTCGCCGAGTCCGGCGTGCCTTTCAAGGTCAAGCACAACGCCGTCCTGGGCTATTTCCTGGAGACCAACGCCAAGGCCGCCGAGGGCCTGTTGCGCGCCGGTCCCGACAGCCCCTTCATCCATCGCCAGACCCTGGCGAGCCAGGTCCGCTTCACCACCGTCGAACTGTCGGAACTGGACTCCAAGATCAGCCAGGCCGGCCACCGCGCCCTGGCCATAGAGGGCGAGACTTTCGAGGGCTGGCGACGCGAGGCCGCCCGTCTGGCCCAGCCGCTGCAGGCCGTCGCCGAGGCCCTGGCCGAACTGGACGCCCACGCGGCTCTCGCCGAATGGGCCCAGGAGGTCGGCGCGACCCGGCCCGTGGTGGACGACACCCTCAGCTTCTGCGTCGAGGCCGGCCGCCACCCTGTCGTCGAGGCGGCGGTCAAGGCCCAAGGGTCGCCCTACACCCCCAACAACGCCCGTCTGGATGGATCAGGCCAGGACGGATCGCGGCTCGCCATCGTCACCGGCCCCAATATGGCGGGTAAATCGACCTTCCTGCGCCAGAACGCGCTGCTGGTGATCCTGGCCCAGGCCGGCGCCTTCGTGCCCGCCCGCTCGATGCGGCTGGGCGTCGTGGATCGGTTGTTCAGCCGGGTCGGGGCCGGCGACGACCTGGCGCGCGGCCGCTCCACCTTCATGATGGAGATGGTCGAGACCGCCGCCATCCTGACCCAGGCGACGCCGCGCAGCTTCGTCGTGCTGGACGAGATCGGACGCGGCACCGCCACCTACGACGGCCTGGCCATCGCCTGGGCCACGGCCGAGGCCCTGCACGAGACCAACCGCGCCCGCACCCTGTTCGCCACCCATTATCACGAGCTGGCCCAGCTGGAGACGCGGCTGGACCACGTCTGCAACCTGTCCATGGTCGCGCGCGAATGGAACGGCGAGCTGGTCTTCCTGCACGAGGCGGCGCCCGGCGCGGCCGACCGGTCCTATGGCGTCCAGGTCGCCAAACTGGCCGGCGTGCCCGCCGCCGTCGTCGCCCGCGCCCGCTCGGTTCTGAACCGGCTGGAGGGCGAAAAGGCCGCCGCCGCCCGCCTGGACGACCTGCCCCTGTTCGCCGTCGCCGAACCGGAACCGATGCGCGGTCCTTCGCCGCTGGAAAAGGCCATGCAGGACGTCGATCCCGACGCCCTCAGCCCCCGCGAAGCGCTGGAAGCCTTGTACCGTCTGAAGGGTCTGGCCTGAGCCGACTACGCAAGATCCCTTACAAATTGAGAATTTTAACCTCATTCGGCCAGACTTGAGCTTCGCCCTCCAAGGCCGCTCCAACCGAACGAGACCATGAAGCTCAGCGCACTTTCCCTGTCGGCCAAGACGGCCCTGATGGTCATCGCCGCCCTCGGCGCCCTGACCCTGGCCGTGATGGCGCTCGCCGCCGTTCTTCTGACCCGCGACGCCGAGTCTAGAGCGGCCGAGCGTCAGGAAACCAACATGCGGGTCGCCTGGGACGTGCTGGCCGACTATGGCGACGGTTTCACCGCGCGCGACGGCAAGCTCTACGTCGGCTCGACGCCGATGAACGACTTCACCGCCCCCGTGGATCGGGTGAAGACCCTGGTCGGCGGCACGGCCACCGTCTTCCTGGGCGACCTGCGGGTCACCACCAATGTGGTCAAGGACGACGGGTCGCGCGCCGTCGGCACCCGGCTGAAACCTGGCCCGGTCTTCGACGCCGTTCTCAAGGAGGGCAAGCCCTATCGCGGCCAGGCCGACATCCTGGGCAAGCCCTATTTCGTCGCCTACGACCCGATCAAGACCACGGCGGGCCAGACCATCGGCGTGCTGTATGTCGGCATCCCCAAGGCCGACTTCATGGCCTCGGTGAACAATGTGATGATCGCCCTGTTCGCCTGCGGCCTTGTCGTGGCCCTGCTGACGGTGGGCGCCTGCCTGGTCGTGTCGCGCCGGATGTTCTCGCCGCTGAAGGGCCTGTGCGACCGGATGGAGGCCCTGCGCCAGGGCCGCACCGACTTCGACGCTCCCTGGGTCTCGCGCGGCGACGACATCGGCCAGATTTCGCGCGCCGTCATCGCCTTCCGCGACGCCGCCCTGCGTCAGAAGGAAACCGAGACCGAGGCCGAGACCATGCGCGAAGGCGCCCGCGCCGCCCGCCTCGCCGGCGAGGCCGATCGCGAACGCCTGGCCGCCGAAGACGCCGTGGTGGTCGAGGCCCTGGGCGACGGCCTGGCGGCCCTGGCGCGCGGCGACCTCACCTACCGGATCACCACCAGCTTCGCCGAGCGCAGCAAGAAGCTGAAGGACGATTACAACGCCGCCGCCGACACCCTGACGGCGACGATGGGCGACATCATCGAACTGGTCGGGGCGATGCGCTCCGGCACGGCCGAGGTCACCACCGCCACCAATGACCTGTCGCGCCGCACCGAGCAGCAGGCCGCCGCCCTGGAAGAGACCGCCGCGGCCCTGGATCAGATCACCGTCACGGTGAAGAAGACCGCCGAAGGCGCCCAGTCCGCCGCAGGCATCACCGCCAAGGCCCGCGGCGGGGCCGAGGAGCGCGAGCGGATCATCGCCGACACCACCGCCGCCATGGGTCAGATCGAGAGCACCTCGGGCCGCATCGGCGAGATCATCGGCGTCATCGACGAGATCGCCTTCCAGACCAATCTGCTGGCCCTGAACGCCGGGGTCGAGGCCGCCCGTGCGGGCGAGGCCGGTCGCGGTTTCGCCGTCGTCGCCTCAGAGGTTCGCGCCCTAGCCCAGCGTTCGGCCGACGCCGCGCGCGAGATCAAGGGGCTGATCGCCGCCTCCAGCGCCAGCGTCGGCGAAGGCGCCCGACTGGTGTCCCAGACGGGCGGCGCCCTGACCGCCCTGATCAGCCAGGTCGCGGACATCAACCTGCTGGCCGCCGAGATCGCCGCCTCCGCTCGCGAACAGGCCGTGGGCCTGGCCGAGGTCAACGTCGCCGTGAACCAGATGGACCAGACCACTCAACAAAATGCTGCGATGGTCGAACAGACCACCGCCGCCAACCAGGCCCTCAGCCACGAGGCCGAGCAGTTGGCCGAGCTGGTGTCGCGCTTCCGCATCGAAGCGGCCCACCAATCCCACAGTCGCGAGAACGCCTGGGCCGCCTGACGCCCCTCTGAACAGCAGAAGGCCCGGCCGACGACCGTCGACCGGGCCTTTTTCTTGTCCTGGAGCCTGCGCCTTTCGATGCGGCGCCGGATCAGGCCTGCATCATCCAGCCTTCTACATCCATGGCCGCCTGGCGGACGGCTTCTGAACGGGTCGGGTGGGCGTGGCAGGTGCGGGCGATGTCTTCCGACGCGCCGCCAAAGCTCATGGTGATGGCGGCCTCGTGGATCATCTCGCCGGCCTGGGGGCCCATGATGTGGACGCCCAGGACCTTGTCGGTGGCGGCGTCGGCCAAGATCTTGGCGAAGCCGTCGGTCTCGTGGTTGATCTTGGCGCGGCTGTTGGCGGTGAAGGGGAATTTGCCCTTCTTGTAGGCGACGCCGGCGGCCTTCAGCTGATCCTCGGTCTGGCCGACCCAGGCCACTTCGGGGAAGGTGTAGACGACGCTCGGGACCAGGGCGTAGTCGACGTGGGCGTATTTGCCGGCGATGGTGTCGATCACGGCGACGGCGTCTTCTTCCGCCTTGTGCGCCAGCATCGGGCCGTGGGTCACGTCGCCGATCACCCAGACGCCATCAGCCACCTTGAAGTGGTCATGGTCGATGAAGCCGCGCTTGTCCGGCGTCACGCCGACGCTCTCCAGGCCCAGGCCTTCGGTGTAGGGACGACGGCCGATGGCGATCAGGACGACGTCGCCCTTGAGGGTTTCGGCGGCGCCGCCCGCCGACGGTTCGACCGTCAGTTCCACGCCGTCCTTGACCGACTTGGCGGCCGTGACCTTGGAGCCCAGTTTGAAGCTCATGCCCTGTTTGGTCAGGGTGCGCTGGAAGGCGGTGGCGACCTCGGTGTCCATGCCGGGCGTGATCCGATCCAGGAACTCGACCACCGTGACCTCGGCGCCCAGACGGCGCCAGACCGAGCCCAGCTCCAGGCCGATGATGCCCGCGCCGACCACGATCAGCTTCTTGGGCACGGCCGGCAGCGACAGGGCGCCGGTGGAATCGACCACCTTGCCGGCTTCGAAGGCGACGCCCGGCAGCGGCGTCGGCTCCGAGCCGGTGGCGATGACGATGTTCTTGGCGTCCAAGGTCTGGACCGAACCGTCGGCGGCGGTCACCTCGACCTTGCCTTTTGCGACGATCTTGCCGCGACCTTTGATCCAGTCGGCCTTGTTCTTCTTGAACAGGAACTCGATCCCCTTGGTCAGGGCGGTGACGCTGTCGTCTTTGGACTTGTGCATCTGGCCCAGGTTCAGCTTGGGTTGGACCTCGATGCCGATCTTGGCGAATTCGCTGTTGGCGGCGTTCCACATCTCCGAGGCGTGCAGCAGGGCCTTGGACGGCATGCAGCCGACGTTCAGGCAGGTGCCGCCCAAGGTGGAACGCATCTCGACGCAGGCGACCTTGAGACCCAGCTGGCCCGCACGGATCGCGGCGTTATAGCCGCCAGGGCCTCCGCCGATGATGACGACGTCGTAGGAAGCTTCGGCCATGGTGTCCTCTGATCGTTCGGTGCGGGGGGAGAGGCCCCGCGAATACAGGCTCTCGGGGCTGTAGGCAGCCGCCCCGTCGGGGTCAACCGCCCCGCCGGCATATGGGGTCGCGATTGCGACCTTTGGAGGGGCGCCGCCACGCAAAAGGGCCGGACGTCGCCGCCCGGCCCCTTCGTCGTCTGGAAAGGCGAAGCCTCAGAAGGCCATGCGCGCCACCAGCTGGAACACCGGACCGGCGTTCTCGGACTCGATCTCGAACTCGTCGTAGTCGCGGTCGATCTGGTCGGCGATGGTGTTGAACTTGTCGAACACCTCGTCCTTGGAAGAATCGAGCAGGTTCGAACCGGTGAAGCGGATCACCACGTTCGAGGCGACCTGTTTCTCGATGAAGATTTCCAGATCGCCGCCGTACGAGGTGACGACTTCCTCGCCGACGATCCGGCCCTTGGCGTCGCCCTGTTTGCGATAGGTGGCGCCGAAGGCCGCGCCCCAGGTCGGGATGTCCTGGGTGAAGCCGACGTTGAAGACATAGTCCGACTGCGAGTTGAAACGGCGCTCGCCCAGGAAGTCATCGACCGAACTGTCCAGCCACGAGTAGTTCAGGAACACGCCCGTGTGCTCCATGCCGATGAAGTCCAGCGGCGTGGACAGGTCGAACTCGACGCCCCAGACCTGGCCGTCGCCGACGTTCTCGGCCGTCAGGCGGAAGGCGTCCGGTTCGTCCTGGGCTTCTTCACCCGTGTTGGTGATTTCGATCAGATCGGTGATGTCGCGATAGAAGGCGTTGACGCCGATCACGCCGCGACGGCCCAGACGACGCTCGAAGCCCAGATCCGCGCCCCACGCCGTTTCCGGCTCTAGGTCGGGATTGCCGATGAAGTCGTTGTCGCCGTATTCGCCTTCCAGCAGAGCCGGCGACAGGAAGTCGAAGTTCGGGCGGCGCACAGTGCGGGCCACCGAAGCCGTGATCCGGTCGCTGTCCGACAGCTTGAATCGCACGCTCGCGGACGGCAGCAGGATGCCGTAATCCTTGTCGTTGGTGCGGTCGGCGGCGGCGACGGTCTCGTCCGTGATCGAGAAGTCGGTCGTCTCGTAACGCAGGCCGGCCTCCCACTTCGCCGGGCCGTTCTCGCCCGACAGCATGATGTAGGGGTCGATCCGGGTTTCTTCGATAGAGTTGATGCCGCCGTCGACGGCTTCGAAATCGCCGTACTCGCTGTCGAGCAGGGCGCGGAAGACCGGCTCGTCCTCGGCTTCGGCCTCGGCGGAGAAGACCGTGCTGTCACGGTTCTTCTTCGAATACTGGACGCCGAACTCCAACTCCAGCTCGCCGCCCAGCTTGATCTTGTGCTCGATGGCGGCCTGGATTTCCTCGTCCTTGACGTTGGTGCGGGTGCGTTCGCCCTCGATCACCTCGTCGCCGACGTCCAGTTCCTCTTCCTGCTCGAACTGCTCGTCGTCGATGGTGGCGTAGCCCAGCTTGAAGGTCGTCTCGCCGCCCAGCATCTCGCGCTCGTAACGGCTGTTGACCGCCCAGTTGTCGGTTCGGATGTCGAGCGGGTTGGCATTGATCTTGGCCACGTCGTTGACGTCGCCCTCGTCGTATTCGATCGAGCTTTCGTCCTGGACGCGGTCGGTGCGAACGAAGACGCCGCTCAGTTCCAGGTTTCCGCCGGCGACCGGCATCTCATACGACAGGTTGGCCGAATAGTCGGTGCCGTCGCGGGTGTCGGTCTGGGCCTCGGTGTCGGTCAGTTCGCCGTTCGGCTCTTCGTAGCGTTCCGAGAACTTCTGCTTGGGATTGCGGCGATCCTGGATGTTGCCGCCGATCAGCAGGCGGCCCGGCCCGACCTGACCGCCCCAGACGGCGCCGTAGGTTCCGCCCCACTGGCCGTATTCGCTGTCTTCCCAGTGCAGCGCGCCCAGGCGGACATAGCCGCCGTCCAGCGACAGGGCGTCACGCAGCACGATGTTGATGGCGCCGGCCACCGCATCGCCCGAGCGGTTGGCCGAGGACGAGCGGACGACTTCGACCCGCTCGATCAGTTCGGCGGGGATGCGGTCCACGAAGAAGGAGCGATCCAGGTTGGCGCCGGGGACGCGCTCGCCGTTGATCAGGATCTGCGTATAGGCCGAGTCCAGACCGCGCATGCGCACGCCATCCGATTCCAGCACGTCCGACAGGAAGGTGACCGAGGGCACGCGCTTCAGGGCGTCGCCGGCGGTCAGCGGCTCGAACCGCTGGAAATAGTCCAGGTCGTAGGACAGCGTCGGCACGACATCGTCGGTGCGGTTGCGCATGGCCGGCTCGCCGGTGACGACGACTTCTTCCAGCGCCGTGACCGGCGTCTGGGCGGTCTGCTGCGGCGCGACCTCGTCGGCGGCCAGAACGGGAGCGGCGAAGGCGAGCGGGGCCAGCGCGGCGCCCATGAGCAGTTTGATTTTCATCTCGATGATCCCCAGCGGCGGGCGACGTTTCACCTCTGCCGATGGGCGGCCCGATAGCGGGGACTGGCGACGCGAAAGCGACGTTTCGACGACGGCGATTTCGCGGTTTCAGGACAGTTGCGCGACGATCCGTCCCGACACCGATCATGCGTCATCGAACCGCATTCAAACCGTCACCATAAGTCCGTTGACCTGTCGGCGGTCGGCCTTGATCTGGGCCCCGACGAAATCACAGACGAAATCACATCCGGGAACCTGCCATGACTTCGCCGATCCGACGCGCCGCCCGCTTCACCGCCGCCGCTTCCGTCTTCGCCCTGCTCGCGGCCTGCGCCACGACGGAAGTCGATTATCAGGGCGAGGGCGAAGGCTTCGTCGGCCCCGGCGCGTCTGTCCAGGCCGTGCTGGAAACCCCTTCGGTCGGTACGGCGGGCCAGGACGCCGCCGACGATCCCGCCGTCTGGGCCAGCGCAGCGCCGGTCACGGTGATGGGCAAACAAACCCCCGGCTTCGTCGCCGGCACGGACAAGAAGTCCGGCCTCTATATCTATGGCTTCGACGGTCAGATCCTGCAGTTCCTGCCCGAGGGCCTGCTGAACAATGTCGACGTGGTCGAGGGCCTGTCGGTGGGCGGCCGCCCGCAGGTGGTGCTGGGCGCCAGCGACCGCACGCCGGGCAAGACCGGCATCTCCCTCTATACCTTCGACCCGGCCGGGACCGGCGAGAACGGCGTGCGCTATTGGGGCGCCGTCGCCACCGACGTGATCGAACCCTACGGCTTCTGCTTCGCGCGTCGCGGGGCCGAGGTCCACGCCGTCCTGGTCGGCCATGAGGGCGAACTGCGCCAGTTCATCCTTACCGTCGGCGCCGACGGCAAGCCCGCCGCCCGCGAGGTACGCCGCGCCGAGATCGGCACCATCTCCGAAGGCTGCGCCGCCGACGAGGCCACCGATGCCCTCTATATCACCGAGGAGAATGTGGGCCTGTGGCGCTATGGCCTGAACCCGGCGTCGGGCGCGGCCCGCACCCTGATCCAGCCCATCGCCAAGGACATTCTGGTCGCCGACGCCGAGGGCCTGACGACCATAACCGACGCCTCGGGCCGCTACCTGATCGCCTCCAGCCAGGGCGATTCCAACTTCCCCGTCTGGCGTATCGACGGCGCGGCGCCGGAATATAAAGGCCGGTTCAAGGTCGTGGACGGCGCGGTCGACCGCATCACCGGCACGGACGGCCTCGCCGCCGCCAGCGGCGCAGTCGGCCCCTTCCCCGAGGGCGTCGTCGTGATCCAGGACGACGTCAACGACGTCGGCACCCAGAACTTCAAATACGTCGACTGGCGCGACATCCGCAGGGCGCTGGGGCTCTGAGACGCACCCCGTCATCCTCGCGCGAGAATTCACCAAGACCGGCACTGGCCCACGGCGGCGATCTGAACGTCTGAAAGTCGGTGTCGGGCTGGCGCTTTTACGCGACCTGTCGCGAACGTGGGATGATCCGTTTTCGAAGATCGCCCGAAATATAATCTAGGTTAGGGCGGTCTTGCAGGAATGCGGTCAAGATGCGCCATGCCCCTCTACTATTTCAACATTTACAACGACGACGTCACCTTGGATGAGGAGGGCGCCGAACTGGCTGATGAGCATGCGGCTCGGGCGTATGCGGTCAAAGCCGTTCGGGAGCTTGCTGCCGAGACGGTCCTGCACGGCCATTTGATTGGGCATCATCGCGTAGAGTATGTGGACGCTGGCCAGAAGCCCCTTGGCGAAGTCCGGTTCGACGAAGCTGTAGATATCACCCTCTAATCAGCTACTTGATAGCCATAGACCTGGTTACCTGGCTCATTAACCTTGCCGACGATGATTATGCTTTAATTTGATGAGTCATTTTTCGGCATCCTTAACTCATGTTGCTGCCGTCTGTGACCTGACGTGACCAGACTGACCTTTCAGACAGGGAGGAAAGACGATGCATTTTTTGGATACGATACGAAAGTTCGAAACAAATCTGATCGCCGTCGCCTTCGGCGCGCCGCCAAGGATGCGGCCGGGAAACCACAAACGCTTGGCGCAAATAAAAACGCCTGCTCCCTTTCCTGCTCGGATAAAGAATTAGGTCGAGACTTGTAGCGGTGTTGTGATGAGGTCCACGGTCTGCTTGTGACCCGTCGGGTCGAACCGAATTATGATCTTCTTTCAACATCCATTATAGAGGCTTTCCATGGTGAATGTTCTCACGATGAAGTTGGAACAGTTCACGAAGTTCAGCGTCGCTGAGCGGGCACGGCTAGATAAGCTCGTTGAACTGCCTCGGCAAACCTACGCCGCCGGCCAGGCGATCTTCGAAGAAGGGGCCAAGGTCAACAGCGTCTACCTGATCGTCGAGGGCGTGGCCGCTCGCCGGAAAACGCTTCCCAATGGCGATCGCCAGACGATGGGGTTTCTGATCCCGGGCGACCTTTGCGAACTTGAGGTCTTCATCCTGTCGTCGATGGATCACGATCTCGTGGCCATCTGCGAGACGACCTGCATTGTAATACCCATGACTATCGTGCGCGAGCTTCTCACCGAGTCATCCACGCTCACGCGTGCGCTGTGGTGGAGCACCATGGCCGACCACGCCATGCTGCGGTCCAGGATTATCGATCAGGGCTGTCGGGATGGCTATGAGCGACTTTCCCACCTCTTCTACGAGATGCTGATCCGCTACCGACTGGTCGGCATGGCCGATGACGACAGCTTTCCGTTTCCATCGACGCAATCGCAACTGGGTGAAGCCACCGGAATGACGGCTGTGCACGTCAATCGCACGCTGCAAAGACTGCGGTCTGAAGGCTTGGTCGACTTCTCGAACAAGCGGCTGTTTGTGCGCGACCCCGCGCGCCTGAAACAGGCAGCCTGCTTCGAGTCGAACTATCTGCATCTGGAGCGCACCGAGCGCCAGACCGATGTGTCCCATCGGGCGGGCGACCTGGTCTGAAGCATAGCCGTCATCGACTCCCGGAAAGCCGTAAACGCTGAGGCGGCCATCCGTCGGGCCTGACAGCATGTATTTCCGGGTCGGGCAGCAGACACCGCTCACGCGCGCGCGACGAACTCCAAGTCGGGCTCGGGCTCTTCGTAATGGATGAGGCCCCACATCGGGAACGCGATCATCACGCCCCGCTCCAGATGGTCCCAATCCTCCCTGGTGAAGTTATCCGTGTAGACGTCATCGTCTATCGAACAGACGACCACGCCGTTTCGGTCCTCGCCGAGGCCAACGATGTCTCCAACTTTGAGCGGCGTTCCATCTGGGTAGTTCACCAAGGCATCCCAAGCTTCGTCGCCACAACAGCCGATCAGATGGGTTCAGCTACGACGGGACCGCGCCCTGTCGAGTTCGGGCTCAACTCTCGACATAGAGATCGAGCAATTCGCCGGCCTCCGAGAATTTGGCGACCAGGACCTGGTTGGTGATGTCGTAGCGGCCGCCAAAAACCAAATACCTGTCTGCATCCTGCATATCCGGGTCAATCAATGACGGCACGAGGAGTCTGTAGTCCATCTTGAAGCTTCCGACCCCGCTCGCCTCTATGTGATAGCCGAGGGCGCACAGGGTAAGGCCGCCAAGGAACTCCTAGGCGGAGATCGCGTCGTCACGCAGCCGGTCGCCGAACAACATCGCCAGATACGGCGCCTCGACGTTGCGCAGCAATTCCGGAACCAAATAGTCGGCGAGCGACGAAACCTCATCGAATCCTGCCACGATCGCTCCCCGAACCGCGGCGTCCTTCGCTTCGATGTCGCTCAGGAAGCTGGTCATGTGCCCGACCCCTTCAGCAGACAGCGAAGGTGCGTGCGTCTGAACGTTGATCGTCAGCCTACGCCCCGCAATGCGATAATCGTCGGCCCACAGGAGCCAGGAGAACTGATCGGCGCCCATATCGCCATGCCCCGTCGGCGGCGCTGTGTCGCCCCATTCAAGGCCGCCACTTGCGGAAACCACGGGGGCGCCGACCACCTCGTAGGACCGCAAGTCCGTAACCTCGAAGGGAATGTCATGAACGAGACCCATCTGCATCTCCTCTCGCCTCCCAAACCCGACGGTGACGACCGACTACTGATCCTCGTCGAACTTCCGCGCGACGAGGTCGGTCAGGGCTTCCATCGCCTCGTCGGCGTCCGGCCCTTCGGCGGAGACGTCGATGCTGCAGCCGATGCCGGCGCCCAGCATCAGCAGGCCCATGATCGAGCGGGCGTCCACCGTCACGCCGTCGCGGGTGACGTGGATTTCGCTCTCGAAGCTGGAGGCCAGTTTGACGAACTTGGCCGAGGCGCGGGCGTGCAGGCCCCGAGTGTTGCAGATGTTCAGGGTCGCGGTGACGGTCATTTTTCGCCTGCGAGCACCCAGGACGCGACGGAGATGTATTTGCGGCCGGCGTCCTGCGCATGGGCCACGCAGGATTCCAGCGTCTCGCGGCCGCGCACGCTGGCCAGCTTGATCAGCATGGGCAGGTTCAGCCCGGCGATCACCTCGGCGTGGGTCTGTTCCATTACCGAAATCGCCAGGTTAGAGGGCGTGCCGCCGAACATGTCGGTCAGCAGGATGACGCCGTCGCCGTCGTCCACCGCCGCCGCAGCGTCCACGATGTCGCGACGCCGACGCTCCATGTCGTCGTCCGGCCCGATGCAGATGGCCGCGACGCCGCGCTGCGGGCCGACCACATGCTCCATGGCGGAGAGAAATTCGGACGCCAGCCCGCCGTGGGTGACGATCACCAGACCGATCATGAGGACTTCACTCGCATCCCGCCCTGAACCGTCCCAGGCATTCCCCCGCCCGGCAAGGGAGGCCGGACGCCGCCCTCTTTGGACCGCAAGGGGCGTGTCATAGACCCGTCTTTCGGGGTTTCAAAGCGTCTCCAGCGCGACTGCGACCACATCGACGGCCGAGGCGGGTCTGGGGTCCAGCGCCAAAAGGGGCAGGTCCACCCCCGCGAAACGCCGTGTCTGCGGCTCTGGAAGGCGTTCGACGGCCTCGGGCACGCAGGCGACGGCCAGCACCACTCGGGCCAGGGGGCGTGTCGCGGCGGACACGATTCCGACCCCGCGAACCTCGATCCGACCCTTGATCGAGGCGGGCGCCGAGGCATGAACCGCCCCGCCCGACGCCCAGACCTGGGTGTAGTCGTCGCTGACCAGCCGCCAGCCCCGCGCGATCAACCGCAGCGCCAGATCGCTCTTGCCCACGCCCGACGGCCCCAGGATCATCACGCCCTGCCACGCGCCCCGTCTGCGAACGGCGACCGTCGTGGCGTGGACGGGCGGCTCCATCGTCATGCCCTGCGGCCGACCGCCGGGAAGACGATCTCGAACCGAGCGCCGCCCTCGGCACGATTCTCGGCATGGACGCGACCCCCGTGCGCCTCGGCGATCTGGCGCACGATGGACAGGCCCAGGCCCGAGTTCGATCCGAACGCCGCACCTTTCGGCCGCGAGGTGTAGAAACGTTCGAACACCGTCTCCAGGTTCTCGGCCGGAATCCCCGGCCCCTGGTCCTCGACCCGCACGCGGATCGGCAGGTCGTCGGTCGTCTCTTCCAGCGTCACCCTGACCACCCCGCCGGCCGGGCTGAACGAGCGGGCGTTGTCGATCAGGTTGCGGAACACCTGCCCCAACGGCCCGTCGCGCCCCATGACCCGCAGCGCCTGCTCGGGCGCCGTAAAGGTCACCGGAATGTCGCCGGGCTTGGCCGTCGTCTCATAGATGCCGACGATGTCGGCCAGCAGCCGGTTCACGTCCACAGGGCGCGGCCGGTCCCGCGACAGTTCCGCATCCAGCCGCGACGCGTTCGAAATGTCGGTGATCAGCCGATCCAGCCGCCGCACGTCCTGCTGCAGCAGGGCCGTCAGCTTCTCGCGGTGCGCATCCGTCTTGACCAGCGGCAGGGTCTCCAGCGCCGAACGGATCGAGGTCAGGGGGTTCTTGATCTCGTGCGACACGTCGGCCGCGAACCGCTCGATGGCGTCCATCCGCGTCGACAGGGTGTCGGTCATGGATTCCAGCGACCGGGCCAGGTCGCCGATCTCGTCCTTGCGATCCTCCAGATCGGGCAGGGAGATGGCGCGCGCGCGTTGCAGCTTGACCTGATCCGCCGCCGCCGACAGCCGCATGATCGGCCGCGCCACGAACAGATGAAGCAGCAGCGAAGCCAGCAGATTGACGCCCAGCGCCACCAGGGCGAACGGCACCAGGGCGCGCCGCTGGGCGCTCAGAATTTCGTCCACATCACCGGATTCGACCGTCAGCACGCCCAGCACCTGGCGCACATGGCGCACGGGAATGGAGACGGACACCACCCGGTCGCCGGATTCGTTGCGGCGCAGGGTCGCCTGGGGCGTGCCTTCCAGCGCGGCCGTGACCTCGGCGGCCAGTTCGCTGTCGGCGCGGGCGACGCGGCGCTCTGACACGAGGCTCTCCGCCGCGCTGTCGGGCGTCGGCGCCCCGGCCGGATTGGCGTCGGGCAAGGGCTGTCCGCCGATGGCCTCGGTCACCTGATAGCTGTCCACCAGCAACAGGCCGTTGATGTCGTACAGCCGCACCCGCTGGCCCGCCGGAATGAACCGGTCCGTCAGCCAGATCGACGCACGGATCGGGTCCAGCTCGGGCGTGGGTTCGCCCCGCGTGACGCCTTCTTCACGCAGGACGTTGGCCAGCAGCTCGGCCTGGACGCTCAGCGATTCCTGGCGCGCCTCGATCAGCCCCTGACGCCATTCGTTCAGGGCCAAGGCCCCACCGAACAGGATCAGCAGGCTGAGCAGATTGAGGGCCAGGATGAAGCCGCCCAGCCGCGATCCGCCGAAGCGGAGCAACGGCCGGCGTACAGGCTCCTCGTCGGGCTCTCGCCCGCCCGGAAGATCAGCTCTCGCGGTAGCGGTAGCCGACGCCATACAGGGTCTCGATCGCGTCGAACTCATTGTCCACGGCGCGGAACTTCTTGCGCATCCGCTTCACGTGGCTGTCGATGGTGCGGTCGTCGACATAGACCTGATCGTCGTAGGCGGCGTCCATCAGATTGTCGCGGCTCTTCACGAAGCCTGGCCGCTGGGCCAGGGCCTGCAGCAGCAGGAACTCGGTCACCGTCAGCTTGACCGGCTTGCCGTCCCAGGTGGATTCGTGACGCGCAGGGTCCATCGACAGCTTGCCGCGCTTGATAGCGCGTCCCGAGACCTCGGCCGCCGTCTCCGGCTCGCCGCCGTCCGCGCCCGTGCGACGCAGCAGCGCCTTGACCCGCTCGATCAGCAGACGCTGGCTGAACGGCTTGTGGATATAGTCGTCGGCGCCCAGGTTGAAGCCCAGGATCTCGTCGATCTCCTCGTCCTTGGACGTCAGCATGATGACCGGGATCTGCGAGGTCTGGCGCAGGCGACGCAGCACCTCCATCCCGTCCATGCGCGGCATCTTCACGTCCAGGATCGCCAGATCGGGCGGCGAGGATTCCAGCGCGGCCAGGCCCGATGCGCCGTCGTGATAGGCGGTGATCTTGTGGCCATGGCTTTCCAGCGCCAGCGACACGGACGCCACGATGTTCTCGTCGTCATCGATCAGGGTGATGTTGGCCAAGTCTGTCTTCTCCTGAACTTGCGTTCTCGCGAACGACAACGCGCAACAAGCGTAACCGTTCGATCGCGGTCACATTAGGGCTGGAGCCCGGCGGGCAGAAGGGAATTCGATCCACAATCTCCAACAGCGCGCGAACGCCCAAGATGGTTCGTCGCCCCGCCTATTTCAACGCGGCGCCAAATTCGCCTCTGCAAACCTCGCCTTAAAGCCTTGACCGCCAGAGTTACGCCATGGCCGGTCCGATCCACTACGAAGTCTATGTCCGCAAAAGCGCCCCGTCCGCATGGACCCTGCTGATCGCGACCGAAGACCGCAAACACGCCATCGAGACCGCAGAGGACCAGCTTCACGACCGCCTCGCCGTCGCCTCGCGCGTCACCAAGGAGACGCTGGACCCCGACACGATGGAGTTCAGCTCCCTGACCATCCTGACCCTGGGCGCGCCGGAAGAGAAAAAGAAGAAGGTCGCCGACCCGGCGATCCGCCCGGCCTGCGGCGGCCCGGCCGAGTTCTATTCTCCCCACGCCCGCGCCCTGATCGGCCGGGTGCTGGAGGACTGGCTGAAGCGCGAGGGCGTCACCGCCTTCGAACTGCTGCACCGCGCGGACGTGGCCGAACGGCTGGAGGCGGCGGGCGTCGAGCTTCAGCACGCGATCCAGAAGGTCGCCGTCCCCGAGAGCCAGGCCACGGGCCAGGACGTGCACGGCGTCGTGCGCCATTATCAGAAGCTGGTCGAACAGGGCATGGCGCGCCTGCGCAAGGCCGCACGCGACGGCCGTTTCCCCGCCCTGGAAGGTCGCTCGATCGCCGATCTGGCGCACCGTCTGGCCGGGTCTTCGGATCGCGCCTTCAGCATGGGCGGCGTCGTCGCCGGCGCCCTGAAGGACAGACGCGGCGCGCGCGAGCGGCTGGGCGCGCTGATGGACCTGATGGACGCAGCTCCGGCCGACGGCCCGCCGCGCGCCCTCGTCGTGGTCGCAATCGAACAGATCGTCGCCGAAATGCTGGCGGTGCGCACCAATCTGACCGAAATCCTCGGCCCATCTCTGGATCAGGGCGCCAATCTGGCGGCCATCGTGCGGATGGTGGCGCCGGCCGAGATGGACAGCCTTCTGCGCATGGACCCGCGCCTCGCTTTGATGATGCCCGATGTGGACGGCCCGGCCGCGCGTCTGGGCGTGCATCTGGCGGCCGGCGAGCTTCCGCTGCTGGCCGCGTCCCTGGCCCGTCTGGTGACGCGCGAACTGACCAGCCCGCGCCGGCTTCGCCCCGCCGATCCGGTGGGCGAGATCGACATTCTGCGGCTTCTGGCCATGGCCCTGACCGCCTCGGCCGGTCGTCTGCTGACGCTGGAAGAGGTTCAGACCGCCTTCGTCGAACGCTCCAAGAGCCTGGTCACAGCGGACTTCGTCGGCGCCTACGTCAACCCCTGCCCGACCGTCCTGGCCGAGGCCGAGCAACTGACCCGGCTGTGCGAGAACGTCACCGGCGGGGCCAACAAGCGCGCCGCCGCCCGCTGGCTCAGCGCCTGTATCGGCTCGCTGCGGTTCGAGACCGAGGTGCGACAGGCCGTGCCCGGCGGCCCCAGCGCATCACAGAAACTGGCGACCCTGGCGCGCCTGCAACGCGCGGTCCGCGCCGCCCATCTTGGCGACCACGACCAGGCCCAGATCGCCGAGACCATCGGCGCTGTGGGCGGAAATCTGGAGGCCGACGCCAACCTGATCGCCCAGATCGTCCGCGCTCAGGTCTCGGCGCCCCAGAAGCTGGCGGCCCTGCTGAAACTGGCGACAGGCGAGGCGGGGCCTCTGGGTCCGGCGGCCGACCGCGCCCGGTCCGAGGCCATCAAGCTGCTGCGCGCTCCGGACGTCCGCACCGCCCTGTCGGCCGCGCCGGAAAGCGTCGCCGCCTTGAAAGGCCTGATGCAGGCGGCGGGTCTCGCCGCGTAAAATCCCCCCATAGACCCGTCACCCTCGGGCTCGTCCCGAGGGTGACGGGTCTATGGGCTACTCAGTCGAAGATGTCGAAGATGCTGTCGCGCTTCTTTTTCTTGTAGCGGTAGTCGTCGTCGCCGTGGCGGCCGTCGCGGTATTTGTCGCTCTTGTAGCCCCGATCGTCGCGATACGGCTGCGGCGCCGCGCCGCCCCACGGCTGAGGCGGGGCCTGCATGTGCGGCTGCGGCTGAACCGGCGGGGCATAGGCCTGGGGCGCGGGCGGCGGCGCAGAGGCGCGGCCTTCCTCGACGGCGGCGGCCATCAGTTTTTCCAGCTCGCCGCGATCCAGCCAGACGCCCCGGCAGTCGGGGCACATGTCGAACTGGACGCCGTTGCGCTCCAGCGTCTGCATGGCGGCATTGTCGTTGGGGCACATCAGAAGAGGCATTTCGGGCTCCAGGTCGAAAGATTCAGGATCGGGCGGTCGATACGACGGGCCAGGAGGGGAAAAAGCCCCATCGCATCGACGCACCCGTGCGGTCCGACATCGCGTCGCACAGCCCGGCGCAAGGAAGGGGGAACGCCAGACCGCAACAACGCCAGAGGGGCCCGTTCCGCTCCCTCAAGCTAGGCGCCGCCCTGCCCCGCCGCCATGCGTCGCGGGGCCGCAGGCGTCGCATTTCGCGGCGCACCTGCCCCAGCCGGCATGGTTTCAGTGATGAAGCGTCGCTTTTACAGCGACTTGAAATCAGGCAGCGGCAATCGACCATACACACCAGCGACAGGGGCTATGATCCCCCTTCGGTCTTTGACATCGCCATTGGAACGGACGGGAACAGACTGGACTGTTTTCGTTTCGCGTTGAGACCGTCTGAATTTTTTCGAACGAAAACCGTTTGGAAACAGATCCATGGCCTCGAAAGTGCACACTGTGCACTCTGTTTTTGTCACGGCCAGAGTCTGAAACCTGTCCGCCTAGCAGACCTGCCCGGCCGCCCAGCCCGACGACCAGGCCCACTGGAAATTATAGCCGCCCAGCCAGCCGGTCACGTCCACCGCCTCGCCGATGAAATACAGGCCGGGAACGGCCTTGGCCTGCATCGTCTGCTGATCCAGCGCCGCCGTATCCACCCCGCCCAGGGTGACCTCGGCTGTGCGATAGCCTTCCGACCCGACCGGCTTGACGGCCCAGGCGTTCACCGCCTGATCCAGCCGCCTCAGCACCTTGTCCGACAGGTCCGCCAGATTGCCCGACGCGCCCTCGCGCACGCACAGGCTCTCGGCCAGGCGACGCGGCACGATATGGCCCAGCGCCGTATGCACGGCCTGACGCCCGTTCGTCGCCTTGGCAGCCTTCAACTCCTCGAACACGTCGCGGCCGGGCGCCATGCTGGCCACCACGGCCTCGCCCTCGCGCCAGTAGGAGCTGATCTGAAGAATGGCCGGTCCGCTCAGGCCGCGATGGGTGAACAGCATCGCTTCCTTGAAGCTGGCCTTGCGCGCCTTGGCCCCTTCGGGCGCCGAGGCGACCGAGGCGTCCAACGCCACCCCCGCCAGCGGGACCAGCGTCTCCAGCAGCCCCGCCTCGAACGTCAGCGGCACCAGGGCCGGCCGCGTCTCGGTGACGCGAATGTCGAACTGGCGCGCGACCTCATAGGCCCAGCCGGTGGCCCCCATCTTGGGAATCGACTTGCCGCCCGTCGCCACGACCAGGGACGCCGCCACGACCTGCGATCCGTCCGACAGGGTCGCCGACCAGCCGTCGCCCGAGCGCACGATCCGCTCCACGCCGGTCTTCATGTTCAGGGCTGCGCCCGCCGCCGCCATGTCATCCGTCAGCATACGGACGATCTGCTTGGCGCTGTCGTCGCAGAACAGCTGGCCCAGCGTTTTTTCGTGCCAGGCGATCCCGGCCTTGTCGATACGTTTGACGAAGTCGTGCTGGGTATAGCGCAGCAGGGCCGAGGTCGCGAACCGGGGGTTCTCGCCCAGGAAGTTCGCCGGCCCGCACCCCAGATTGGTGAAGTTGCAGCGTCCGCCGCCCGAGATGCGGATCTTCTCGCCCGGCCGGTCGGCGTGATCGACGACCAGCACCCGGCGTCCGCGTCGTCCCGCTTCGATCGCGGCCATCATCCCGGCCGCGCCTGCCCCCATGACGAGGACGTCGACCGACGTCCTCGTCATGACAGGCCCCTCGATTCGAGGGTCTTAGTAACGATAGTGATCCGTCTTGAACGGGCCTTCGACCGGCACGTTGATGTATTCGGCCTGGTCCTTGGTCAGGACGGTCAGCTTGGCGCCCAGCTTGGCCAGGTGCAGCATGGCGACCTTCTCGTCCAGATGCTTGGGCAGGGTATAGACCTTGTTGTCGTAGGCCTTGGCGTTGGTCCACAGCTCGATCTGGGCCAGGGTCTGGTTGGTGAAGGACGCCGACATCACGAACGAGGGGTGACCCGTCGCATTGCCCAGGTTCACCAGACGGCCTTCCGACAGCAGGATGATCTTCTTGCCGTCCGGGAACTCGACATGGTGGACCTGCGGCTTGATCTCGTCCCACTTGAAGTTCTTCAGGCCGGCGACCTGAATCTCCGAGTCAAAGTGGCCGATGTTGCAGACGATGGCGTTGTTTTTCATCTGCCGCATGTGGTCGACGGTGATGACGTCCTTGTTGCCGGTCGTGGTCACATAGATGTCGGCGCGGCCGGCGGTGTCGTCCAGCGTCTGGACCTCATAGCCTTCCATCGCGGCCTGCAGGGCGCAGATCGGGTCGATTTCGGTCACGATCACGCGCGCGCCGCCCTGGCGCAGCGAAGCGGCCGAGCCCTTGCCCACGTCGCCGTAGCCGCAGACCACGGCGACCTTGCCCGACAGCATGACGTCGGTGCCGCGACGGATGGCATCGACCAGCGATTCACGGCAGCCGTACAGGTTGTCGAACTTGGACTTGGTGACGCTGTCGTTGACGTTGATGGCGGGGAAGGGCAGCTCGCCCTTTTCGGCCATCTGATACAGGCGGTGAACGCCCGTGGTCGTCTCTTCCGACACGCCGCCGATGGCGTCGCGGATGGCCGAATAGAAGCCGGGCTTCTCGGCGATGTAGCGTTTCATCACCTTGAAGAGGGCTTCCTCTTCTTCGTTCTGCGGGTTGGCCAGGACCGAGATGTCCTTCTCGGCCTTGGGGCCCAGCACGGTCAGCAGGGTCGCATCGCCGCCGTCGTCCAGGATCAGGTTCGGATAGCCGCCGTCGGCCCATTCGAAGATCTTGTGGGCGTAGTCCCAGTATTCTTCCAGCGTCTCGCCCTTGGTGGCGAAGACCGGCGTGCCGGCCGCGGCGATGGCGGCGGCGGCGTGGTCCTGGGTCGAGAAGATGTTGCACGAGGCCCAGCGCACTTCGGCGCCCAGGGCTTCCAGCGTCTGGATCAGGACCGCCGTCTGGATGGTCATGTGCAGGCTGCCGGCGATGCGGGCGCCCTTCAGGATCTGCTGCTCGCCGAACTCCTCGCGCAGAGCCATCAGGCCCGGCATTTCGGTTTCGGCGATCTCGATTTCCTTGTTGCCCCAATCGGCCAGGGTGATGTCGCGAACGATGTAGTCGGTCATGTCAGGGCTCCGAGCCGCAGGAAGGTTTGGGGCCTCTTAGCCCGATGAGCGCCAAGTATCAACAAACACATAAAGATATCCTTATGCGATCTGGATACGCGACGGCGTTAACGCCTCGAAAACCCACACAGACTATGGGGACAATACCGTGACGGGGGCGTCCGGCATTCAGTAAGAGGCTTGCGTGCATGTCAGAGACGTCGATCCAGCAGCGAACGACCTTCGCCGGCCTGTCCAGCCCGTCGTCCGCCTACACGGCGATCCAGGGCGCCATTCGCCGCGCCGTGCCCGCCGCTCTCGACGCCTTCTACGACCGCATCCGCGCCACGCCCGAAACCCGGCGCTTCTTCCGTGACGAAACCCATATCGGCCGCGCCAAGTCCGCCCAGGTGGGCCACTGGGATGCGATCGTGGAAGGACGCGCAGACGCCGACTATGCTCGCGCCGTCACCGTCATCGGCCAGACCCACGCCCGCATCGGCCTGGAGCCGCGCTGGTATATCGGGGGCTACGGCGTGCTGCTGGCCGAGGTGATGAAGGCGGTGGCGACGCGGCCCCGCAAACGGTTCGCCGGCACCGCCCACGACCGCGAAACCGGCGAGGGCCTTGCCGAATTGACCCAGCGCGCCCTGCTGGACATGGACCTGGCCATCTCGATCTATTTGGACGCGCTTCAGCAAGAACGGGACAACGCTGCCGCGGCCAAGGCCGAGGCCGATGCGCGTCAGGCCGAGGTGGTGGCGGCCTTGGGACAGGCCCTGAAAACCCTGGCGAGCGGCGACCTCAGCATCGCCATCCAGTCCGAATTTCCCCAAGAGTATCGCACGCTGAAGGACGACTTCAACAGCGCCGCAGCCAGCCTGCGGAGCGCCTTCGGCGCCGTCGCCGAGAGCGCCGAGGCGGTGCGGACCGGCTCGGACGAACTGGCCAGCGCGTCAGACGACCTGGCCAACCGCACCGAACGCCAGGCCGCCGGGCTGGAGCGCACCGCAGCCACCACCGAAGAGATCGCCGCCGGGGTCGAACAGACCGCCAAGGGCGCGCAGAACACGGCCCAAGCCGTCGCCGCCGTGCGCCGCGACGTCGAGAACGGCGGCGCCGTGGTCGGCGAAACGACCCAGGCCATGACCGCCATTCAGGAGTCTTCGGTCGAGATCGCCCGCTTCACCTCCCTGATCGACGAGATCGCCTTCCAGACCAATCTGTTGGCCCTGAACGCGGGGGTCGAGGCTGCCCGTGCAGGCGAGGCCGGCCGCGGCTTCGCCGTCGTCGCCTCCGAAGTCCGCGCTCTGGCCCAGCGCTCCGCCGAAGCCTCCGGCGAGATACGCACCCTGATCGCCACCTCGGCCGCCCAGGTCGCGCGGGGCGTGGACCTGGTCGAACGTGCAGGCCAGGCGCTGGACCGGATCGGCGAACGGGTCGCGTCGGTGGACGACCTCGCCGGCGACATGGCCTCGGCCTCGCGGCATCAGGCCGACCGACTGTCCGAGGTTCGCCAGGCCCTGGTCCAGCTGGACGAGATCACCCAGCAGAACGCCGCCATGACCGAACAGGCCACCGCCGCCAGCCGCCAACTGGCTGGAGAAGCCGAGACCCTGGCGCGTCAGATCGCGGGCTTCCGGTTCGAGGCCTCGATCGATGACGGCCGCTCCCCGCACCGCCGCGCGGCGTGAGGGTTTCTTAAGCCGTCGGGACTAGGGTCGATCTCATGGAACGCCGCGCCCTTCTCGGTCTCGCCGTCGTCGCGACGGCCGCCGCCTCATCGACCGCTCGCGCTTCGTCGAGCGGAGGCGCCGCGCCGTCCGCCGACACCTATTTCCGCCTGCCTGTCATCACCGCCTCGATTATCCAGGCCAGCGGCCGTCGCGGCGTCCTGACCATCGAGACCGGCGTCGATGTGCCCGACGCGGCTCTTCGCACCCGCGCCCAACAGTCCGCTCCGCGCCTTCGCGCCGCCTACAACACCGCCGCCCAGCGCTTCGCCAACGGCATCCGCCCAGGCGCCGTGCCCAATATCGACCAGCTGTCGGCCGAACTTCAGGCGGCGACCAACACCACCCTGGGCCGGCCCGGCGCCCGCGTGCTGCTCGGCACCGTCATGGCGGTCTAAAGAAACGAATAGGGGTCCACGTCCACCGTCAGACGGACCGAGGCCGGAACCTTCACCCGCGCCAGCCAGGCCCGAAGGAAGGCCTGGATATTCACGTCGCGGTCGGCCCGCACCAGCAACCGCTTGCGCCGTCGCCCCCGCACCAAGGCAAGGGGCGCATCGGCGGGTCCATAGACCTCCAGCCGTTCGGCGTTGGGAATGGCCTGGGCCAGGTCGTTGGCCGTCTTCTCCACCGCAACCGCATTCTCGCTGGACAGGATGATCGCCGCCAGCCGGCCATAGGGCGGCAGCGACGCCGCCTCGCGCTCGGCCATCTCCGCCTCGACAAAGGCGTCGCGGTCGCCCGCCGCCAGCGCCATCAGCACCGGATGCTCGGGCGTCCAGGTCTGCAAGATGGCTCGCCCCGGCCGATCCGCCCGCCCTGCCCGCCCCGTCGCCTGGGCCAGCAGCTGATAGGTCCGTTCGGCCGCCCGCAGGTCTCCGCCGCGTAGCCCCAGGTCCGCGTCCACCACCCCCACCAGCGTCAGGCGCGGGAAGTTGTGGCCCTTGGCGGCGGCCTGGGTCGCGACAAGGATGTCGATCTCGCCGTCCGTCATCCGCTGGATCAGGGCGCGCGCCGACCTGGCGTCCGGCGCGGTGTCGGAGCTGAACACCGCCGTCCGCGCCTCGGGGAACAGCTGGCGCACCTCCTCCTCGACCCGCTCGACGCCGGGGCCGACCGAGACCAGCGAATCCTCGGCCCCGCAGGACGGGCACAGCTTGGGCCGCGCCATGGAAAAGCCGGTCAGGTGGCAGACCAGCCGGCCGGTATAGCGATGCTCGACCAGCCAGCTGTCCGTGTCCGGGGCCGTCAGCCGATGCCCGCAGGCGCGGCACAGGACGACGGGCGCATACCCCCTCCGGTTCAGAAACAGCAGCGTCTGCTCGCCCCGCAGCAAGGTCTCGCCGATAGCCAGCCGCAGGGGCTGCGACAGCCAGGTCTGGGGATCGGGCGTGTTCTGACGCAGATCCAGCAAGGCGATGTCCGGCAAGACCGCCGTCCCGTGCCGCGCGCCCAGCTTCAGCCAATCGTAACGCCCGCTCTGCGCGTTCCATAACGTCTCCAGCGACGGCGTCGCCGAGGCTAGAACCACCGCCGCCCCCTCGATCCGCGCCCGCGCCACCGCCAGGTCGCGCCCGTGATAGACCAGACCCTCTTCCTGTTTGAACGAACTGTCGTGCTCCTCGTCCACCACGATCAGCCGCAGATGGATGAAGGGCAGGAACAGGGCCGAGCGGGCGCCGACCACGATATTGCACCGGCCGGCGACCACCGCCTCCCACACCTGACGACGGCGCGGCGGGGCGACGCCGGAATGCCATTCCGCCGGGGCGGCGCCGAACCGGGCCGTGATCCGCTCGATCAGGGCCTGGGTCAGGGCGATCTCAGGCAGCAGGATCAGGATCTGCGCCGCCGGATCGGCGCGCAGCACCCGCGCGATCGCCTCCAGATAGGCCTCGGTCTTGCCCGAGCCCGTCACCCCGTCCAGCAGGAAGGGACGAAAGCCGCCGCCGGTCACCCCGGCCGCCAGGGCCGTCGCCGCCGCCGCCTGATCGCCGTTCAGCGATGCGGGCGCATGGTCGGGATCGGGTGCGTCGAACGCCGCCTCGGCCGCGATCTCGATGATCTCCAGCACGCCTTCGTCGATCAGTCCCTTGACCACGCCGGACGACACGCCCGCCGCCCGCGCCAGATCGGCGCTGGCCATCGACCGCTCGCCCAGGGCCTCCAGCACGCCCGTTCGCGCCGGCGTAGCCCGCGACGGCAGTCGGTCGCCGACACGCCGCACGCGACGTTCCGGCCGGGGCCTCGGCGCCCGCAGGCCCTTCAACGCCGTCGCCGCCATCTCGCCGGGCGGAGACAGGGTCCAGCGCCCGGCCCATTCGACGAAATCCACGACGCGCGACGGCAGGGCCGGATCGTCCAGCAGACTGTCCACCGCCTTCAGCCGCCGGTTCGACCCCGTCGTCTCGAACACCTCGGACACGATGCCTCGCATCAGGCGCGGCCCCAGCGGCACGGCGACCTGATCGCCACGCGCCAACGTCAGCGCCTCGGGAACCTCGTAATCGAAGGCTTCCGGCACCGGCAGGGGAATAAGGACCGAGGCGACTTTCACTTGATCCTCCCCCG
>NZ_JBKBOC010000021.1:0-52677 GCF_046295075.1 Brevundimonas sp.
GGTTCGCCTGGTCGATCGGCGTCTGGTCGATCTCCATCGCCCTGCATTCGGTGGCCGGCTCCATTGCGGCATTCAGCGTCTTCCGCGCCATGCTGGGGATCAGCGAGGCCGGCGCCTGGCCCGGCGCGGTCAAGGCCAACGCGGAATGGTTTCCGCCTCGGGAACGGGCCTTCGCCCAGGGCATCTTCAACGCGGGGGCCTCCATCGGGGCCATCATCTCTGCGCCGCTGATCGCCTTCCTCTTCCTGTCGCTGGGATGGAAGGGCACCTTCCTTTTGATCGGCGCCTTCGGCTTCGTCTGGGTCCTGCCGTGGCTGGTCATCTACCGGGCGGGGCCTGACCGCCACCCCTGGGTCAATGCTGCAGAACGCGCGCTTATTCTGGATGCGCCGGAAGAGACGGGGCAGGCTGCGGCGGCCGCCTATACGCCCACCCTCAAACAGATGATGTCGCACCGCCAGTCCTGGGGCATCGTCATCTCGCGCTTCTTCCTGGACCCGATCTGGTGGTTGTTCGTCTCCTGGCTGCCGATCTATCTGGCGGAAACCTTCGCCTTCGATATCAAGCAGATCGGGATCTTCGCCTGGGTGCCGTTCGTCGGCGCCATGTTCGGCAGCCTGTTCGGCGGATGGCTTTCAGGAAGACTCATCGGTTCCGGCTGGAGCATCGACCGCGCCCGTAAGTGGACGATCACCCTGGGCTGCGTGATCATGGGGCCCGCGCTGCTCGGCGCGGTCCTGGCTTCTGATCCGACCGTGGCGGTGCTCACCATCGCCGGCGTCCTGTTCGGGTTTCAGATCGCCATCGGCAATATCCAGACCCTTCCCGGCGATGTTTTCCACGGCAAATCTGTGGGGTCTCTGGCGGGCATCGGCGGCATGGCGGCGGTCGCCGGCACCTTGATCACCACCTGGCTCGTGCCCGTCATGACCAAGGTCTCCTACGCCCCGATTTTCATCCTGGTGGCGGCGCTCGTGCCGCTGTCGCTGGCGGCGATCTGGTTCGTCACCGGCCGGATCGAAAAGGTCGATGGACCGGCCGCCCCGGTTGTCGGCGACCAATCCTGACGCCCACCAGAGCTGACTTTTCAACCTCCCCCCGTTCCAAAGGACAAGACAACCATGACCCTGAACAACAAGGTGGCCATCGTCACCGGCGGCGGCCGCGATATCGGCCGCGCGGTCTCGCTGAAGCTTGCCGCCGAAGGCGCCAAGGTCTGCATCAACTACGCCAATGATTCCGCGAGCGCCGAAGAGACACTGCGCCTGATCGAGGCCGCTGGCGGCACGGCGATCGTTCACAAGGCTGACGTGACCGACGCGACGGCGGTCGACGGCCTGGTCGCCGCCACCCAAGCCGCCTTCGGCGCCAGGATCGACATTCTGATCAACACGGCCGGCGGCATGGTCGCGCGCAAACCGCTCGCGGATATCGACGAGGCCTTCTTCCACACCGTCATGAACCTGAACATGACCTCGGTCTTCCTGACCACGCGGGCGGTCGTGCCGCACATGGGCGAGGGCGCCGCCATCGTGAACTTCGCGTCGTTGGCCGGGCGCGACGGCGGCGGACCGGGCGCCGCGATTTACGCGACCTCGAAGGCGGCCGTCATGACCTTTACCCGCGCCATGGCCAAGGAGCTGGGGCCCAAGGGCATCCGCGTGAACGCGCTGTGCTGCGGCATGATCTCGACGCGATTCCACGACGACTTCACCAAGCCCGAGGTGCGCGCGGCGGTGGCCGGAAGCGTTCCGCTTCGCCGCGAAGGTCGTCCGCAGGAGGCCGCCGAGACCGCGGTCTTCCTGGCCTCGGACGCGGCCGGTTACATCACCGGCGCCAACATCGATGTGAACGGCGGCGCGTCGTTCTCCTGACGCGCCCTTCTGGAGGGGACCTATGCTGAAACATCTGTTTGCGAGCGTCTGCGCCGCCGCCGCCCTGACGGCGGCGGGGGGCGCGGCGGCCGAGGTCTGGGTTCCCCTGTGGACCGCATCGCCCGCTCCGGATCGCCGGGACGGCACACCGGAAGCTCCGCTTCAGTTCAATGCAGAAACGGTGCGCCAGGACATGCGGCTCGGCGCCTCTGCAGAGGCGCTGCGGTTCCGGATCAGCAATGAACTGGGGGATGCGCCCCTGCATGTGTCCCGCCTCGCCGTCCGAAAGGTTGGGCAGGGTGGAGGCGCGCTTCCGGTTCTGTTCAACGGTCGGTCCGACATCGTCGTCCCCGTCGGGGCGGCGCTGATCAGCGATCCGGTGGCTCTGGCCGTTCCGGCCTTCGCCGACGTGGCGTTGAGCCTGTATTTCCCCGAGGCGACGCGGCCGGCCGTCAGACGTACGCCGGTCCGGGTCGTCGCCGGCCTTGCCGACGTGGACGATGAGGCCCGGCTGACCCGTCGTCAGAACGTGGTCTCCGCCGTCTACGGAGCGCGGGAGGCGGCGCCGACCATCGTCGTTGCGCTCGGCGATTCCATCACCGAAGGCGCGACCGCCACCCTCGGGGCTCATCTCGAATGGACGTCGGTCCTGGCGCGACGCTTCGAGGAGACCTGTCCGGGACAGGTCGTGGTGCTCAACCAGGGCATCAGCGGCAACCGCCTCATGGACCATGGCCGCAGCCACAGCGCGCTGGCGCGGCTCGACCGGGATGTTCTCGCTCAGCCCGAGGTCGATTTCGTCATCCTGCTCGAAGGCATCAATGACATCCGCCACAGCGGCGCCCCCCTGATGCGCCCCGGACGAGACGCTGCGGACATGGAGCTCGGTTATCGGCAGATCGTGGCGCGACTGCATGAACACGGGATCAAGGTCGTCGGCGGCAGCCTGACGCCGTTCGAAGGGTCGGAACGCTACGAGCCCCTCTCCGAGGCGACACGCCAGTCCCTGAACCGTTTCATCCGAACCGGCGGCGTGTTCGACGCCGTCATCGACTTCGACGCCGCCGTGCGTGATCCGGCAAAGCCGGAACGCTTTCGGGCAGACGCCAGTCGCGACGACCGGCTGCATCCCAATGACGCAGGCTATGCCCTGATGGCCGAGGCGGTGGATTTGTCGATCTTCGGGTGCGGGCCAAAATGAATGAGCCGATCCAGACCTGGCCCATTCTTCCCACCCAGGGCCGGCGATAGGATTGTCTGGCCCTCGGAGAAATGATGCTCAGTTTCGGTCACCTGGGCGCCAAGCTCTGCCTTGCACGCGCGTAGTCGCGCAGTTGGCGGTTCTGGAGATAAAGCTTGCCGGCCTCGTAGCAGCCCGCAGTCATTATGCCGGCCGCACAGGACATGTCGTTGTGATCGAGCGCGCCCCGCAGATCATCGCCACGCAGCGCTCGCGACGTCTCAGCCTGCGCCTGACTATTACAGCAGCTGGCCTTGGCCGGGCGTCGTCGCGGTCTCATCCGCCAGCACGCCGCGCCGGCGCAACTCGGTCATCGCGGTGAAGGCGATGTCGGCATCCCGACCCGATCTCATCATCTCAAGCGCCTCTACATCAAGTGTGCTCCATGCCTTGCCGCGTTCAGCGCCGGCGGGCACGCGCGGCAGAAGGCCGGGCTCGCGGCTCCACGCCAGTAACTGCTCAACCGTCGTCTGGTTCAGCATGTCGCGCAGGTGATGGGCGGTGACATAGGCGTCGGGCAGGGCGCGGTGGGCCGGCAGACCCAGCTCATGCACCAGGCCTTCGGGTCGTCGCAGATAGCGCAGCATCTGGTTGGAGAAGCGGGGCAGGTCGGGCCAGAGCCGCAGGGCGCATTTCCAGGTGCAGATCCAGTCCGCGCCCCCTGACAGGGCGGCAGTGCAATACCGTTGCTCGAACGCCGCGCGGTGGGCGGCCAGGGCGATCACGCCGTCGTCGGGGCGAAGGATCGGCGGCGCGACCGCCCTCCAGTAGCCCGCGCCCTGGACCCAGGCGTCCTGGATGTGATGGATGGCCATGGTGTCCGGCGAGATGGGGCGGCCCGGATCGACGAAGCGCGCGCCGCGCGTCTCGTCTAGGCGCCAGACCCCCGACGCCTCCCTCACCACGTCCTGCCAGCCGATCTCGCATACGTCCTGAGGGCCGTTGCCGGCGGTTTCCAGGTCGATGACGCGGATGCGTGGCGGCAGGCCGGCATCGGGGTGGGAAGCGGCGTCGATGTCGGTCAGGGCGTCCTCTGTGCGCAGCTCAGGGACGGTAACGCGTCACGCCCGCGATTTGGTCCCGCCGAGGAGGAGGGCGGCCCTTGGAGCTGTCAGTTGGGCATGTGAGCCGGGCCGTCAGGCATGACCGCCATCACCGCCCAGGCGCCGACCAGCAGCACGGGCGAGGCGATCAGCGCCCGCCGACAGCGGTGCGCCAGATAGAGGGCTTCGCCGATCACGATCGACACCAGCATTTGCGTTTCCCCCGAAACGATAAGCGACACTTGTATGACGCCGCCGGTCAGTGCGCGCCTTACTCGAATTGTTTGTGGCGCGCCGGATGCGCGTTCGCTGGATCTGGGCCGTGGAATGGGCGATCTCGAAGTCATGGGATTTGTCGCGCGCCTGTTCCGTCTGCATTTCTCCCTTTGGCTGGGGCTGCTGGTGCTGGCGGCGGTGGCGGCGCTGACGCCGGCGGGCTTCGGCTGGCCGCTCAGGCTGGCGGCGGGCTGGGACGCGGGTGTCGCGGCCTTTCTGATCGTTACCTTCTACCATGTGTTCAGGGCGCGCTCTCAGGACGCGATCCGGCGCCGTGCGGCCGAACTGG
Source organism: Brevundimonas sp. (assembly GCF_046295075.1). GTDB lineage: Bacteria > Pseudomonadota > Alphaproteobacteria > Caulobacterales > Caulobacteraceae > Brevundimonas. Next base: position 4,723 of record NZ_JBKBOC010000021.1, read on the forward strand.
ATCAGGCGGGGGCCCTGGTCTTGCCGCTCAGCATGGCGGCGGCCGTCGCCAGTGTCGTGGTGCTGGTCCTGGCCATGGTGGCGAGCGGCGGAAAGCCGACTGTGGGGCAGGCGGTCTTTTCTGTCGGCACGGTGGGGCTGTCGTGGCTGTATGTGCACATCATCTTCGCCCTGCACTACGCCCACGGCTTCTATGCCCCGCGCGAGCACGGCCAAGGCGATCAGGGCAGGGGCGATCAGGGCGGCTTGATGTTTCCCGGCGAGGAGGAGCCCGACTACTGGGACTTCCTGCACTTCGGCCTGATCATCGGGGCGGCGAACCAGACGGCCGACATCCAGATTTCCAGCCGCAAGCTGCGCGGCCTGGCGACCCTGCACAGTCTGGTGGCCTGGTTCTTCAACGCCGTCATCCTGGCGTTGACGGTCAATCTGGCGGCGACGCTGTTCTGAGGCGTCGCCGCCGTTTCGATCAGAGATCGACGGGTCGGCCGGACTCTTCTTCTTCGAGCGTGACGGCGACATCGGCGTTGGCCGACAGGCGCACCTTGTCGCCCTCGACGCCGGCGACGAAGCCGTTCTCGATATAGTGGTGGTGGTCGGCGTGGGCGCCGGTGTTCTCGCGGCGGGTCAGCTTGATCCGGTCGCTCTCGACCCGGTCCACGACGCCGACGTGAACGCCGTCGGCCCCGATGACCTCCATGCCTTCCTTGATCTCACTCATCGCCGTCTCTCCTGGTTGAAAATAACAACAGGACAGGAGCCCGTCGGACAGGATTCCGTTCCCGTTGCGGTTGGACGGTCCGCCGTTTGCGTTTTACAGGCGGCAGGGACGGGCATTGGGTGCATTATCGCGCCGCAAGACCGGCTCAGCGCACCGGCTGAGGATTGCAGGCGACAGGGATGCCGTTGACTTGATCGAACAGTATGGATGGTCCGACGCCTGGGCGACGGCCTTTGCCCCTCAGGCCCAGGCTGGTCACGCGCCTGGCCGCGTCGTTCTCCAGCATCGCAACGGCTATGTGGTCGCCACGAACGAGGGCGAACTTCAGGCCAAGGCGTCCGGCCGCCTGCGTCACGAGGCCCAGGAGGTCGACCATCCCGCTGTCGGCGACTGGGTCGCGCTGTCGCTGAACCTGCAGGACCGCACCGCCACCATCCATGCCGTCCTGCGGCGCCGTACCGCCTTCGTGCGCCGGGCGGCCGACAGCGTGCGGCGGGTGCAAATCCTGGCCGCCAATATCGACGTGGCCTTCGTCGTCACCTCGATGAATGCGGATCTGAACCCGCGCCGGATCCAGCGGTTTCTGGCCGCCGCGTGGGAGAGCGGGGCGCGGCCTGTGCTCGTGCTGACGAAATCGGATCTCAGCGCCGATCCTCAAGCCGAGGCCGCTCAGGTCGCGGCGCTGGAGACGGGGTGTCCGGTCCTGATGGTCTCGGCCCGCGAAGGCGTCGGCCTGGACGCGCTGCGCCTTCAGGTGAAGCCGGGCGAGACCTGCGTGCTGATCGGCTCGTCCGGCGTGGGCAAGTCCACCCTGGTCAACGCCTTCCTGAACGAAGACCGGATGGCGACCCAGGCGATCCGCGCGTCCGACGATCAGGGGCGTCACACCACCAGTCACCGTCAACTGATCCCCCTGCCGGGCGGGGGGCTGATCATCGACACGCCGGGGATTCGCGAAGTGGGCCTGATCGACGCCGAAGAGGGCGTGGGGGCGGTGTTCGACGACATCGAGCGCCTGATGCAGGAATGCCGCTTCACCAACTGCAGCCATACGAACGAGCCGGGCTGCGCCGTGCAGGCGGGCCTGGCGGACGGGACGCTGGAGGCCTCGCGGTGGGCGCACTTCCAGAAGCTGACGCTCGAACTGTCGGAGGCGGGGGACAAGGCGGAACGGGTCGCCAAGGCCGCCGAACGACGGCGGCTGGGCGGGCTTCAGAAGGTCTATCGCGCGACCAAGCGCAACGATCGGGGCGGCGCGGATTGATCCGGGCTTTCCCGTTCGCTTTTTCGACCTGTTCGACCTCTAAGAATTTAGGCCTGTCGCGCCGCCAAACAGGCTAGGTGAGCGACTTAGACTCAAGAAAGAACATCATGTCCGCATTCACCATCGTCACCACCAGCGCCGTCCAGGGCAGCGAGGCCGCAGAGGTCAACACGCTGACGGACGACTTTTCCGACGCCAGCGAGGCCGTCGGCTATGCGCGCCGCATGGCCGACGAGATGATCGACATGGCCGCTCAGCTGCTGCTGGATTTCGATTACAGCAATGTCGGCGTCTATGAAGGCGACCTGCTGGACGAGGACGTCACCCCGGACCATCCCGCCCTGATCGGCGTGTGGGTGCTGGACGAAGAAGGCTCAGCCTTCGTGCCCGCCGAAGAGTTCCGGCAAGGGTCGACCGAAGTCGAGAACTGATCGGCGACGATCGCGGCGGGAGGCTCGGATCGAGCCGCCTGCCGCGTCTGCCATCGGACGAAGCGCGCATTCATTTGCGAGCCAAATCGCCGCTGCGTTGCATCATCAATGTGAGGGAAGGTGGCCGTCCCTCCAAACACCTTGCGGTGTTTGGAGGTGACGATGGTGGAGCTTAGCGGAGTCGAACCGCTGACCTCTTGCATGCCATGCAAGCGCTCTACCAACTGAGCTAAAGCCCCGGACCTGTCGGTCTGGTTCGCCCGGTTCATCTTGCGATGGCCCCCGGCGAGGCGGCGGAAACTATGTCAGGGCTTTTCTACGATCAAGCCCGTTTCGAGATTTATTTTCACCGCGTTCCCGGAGGTGAAAATACGCAGATTTTTCAAACCAAAGTGGCTGGAAAAGCCTGCTGTCCCGCCGCGCTTCCCTAGCGGGAAATGCGGCGGGTGCAACAAGAATCTGAGCCCAGGCACACAAAGCGTGGGAGGCCCGTCAAATCGGGCCTCAAGTAGCGCGAAGCGCGGTAGGCCCCAGAAAGATTAGTCGTCGTCGCGCGACGGCTTGGCGATCTCGTCGTCGATCGAGTCATCGTCGTCGTCTTCGATGAACGGCACGGAGTCGTCATCGTCGTCGGCCAGATCGTCGTCGCCGTCGGTCGCGCCCATGCCGGCTTCTTCCGAAGCATCGGCGGGAACGTCCTCGTCCTCGTCGTCCGGCGTCAGGATGGGCTCGTGGCCTTCCTCGTCGATCTCGGGCGTCTTGACGTCTTCTTCCTCGTCCTCGTCGCCGTCGACCTTCTTGTCCTTGACCTGGTCTTCAGCCTCGTCGTCGGCCGGATAGCCGGGGCGAGCGCGGCGGCTGCGCAGCTTCAGCGCTTCTTCCGGATCGAATTCCGTCGCGCATTTGGGGCAGTGGGCGGGTCTACGGTTCAGGTCGTAGAATTTCGCCTGGCAGTTGGGGCAGACCTGCTTGGCGCCCAGTTCTGGATTGGCCACGTGAGGACACTTTCAACGGGTTGAATTCGGGGCGGTCCCTTGCCACCCCTTGGACCCGCTGTCAAAAGCCATCTTTCGCGCCGCCCGCGCGGCCGTTTCGACAATACAGCCTGAAGCGGGTGAATATGCCTTCCCAACTGACCGCACGACGTTCGTCCGCCCTGACCGGAAAGGTCCGCGCGCCCGGCGATAAATCCATGTCGCACCGGTCGATGATCCTGGGCGGAATGGCGTCGGGCGTGACTGAGGTCGAAGGTCTGCTGGAAGGCGACGACGTTCTGGCCACCGCGCGCGCTGTCGAGGCGTTTGGCGCCAAGGTCGAGCGGACGGGCGACGGCAAGTGGCGGATCGAGGGCGCGGGCGGCTTCACGACGCCAGTGTCGGTGATCGACTGCGGCAACGCCGGGACCGGGGTTCGCCTGCTGATGGGGGCGGCGGCGGGTTATCCGCTGACGGCGACCTTCGACGGCGACGGCTCGCTGAGGAAACGGCCGATGAAGCGCGTGACCGGACCGCTGGCCGATATGGGCGCGGCGTTCGATTGGCAGGCGGCCGAGGATCGTTTGCCCGTGGCCCTGACCGGCGGAACGCTGAAGGCCATCGCCTACGTGCAGACGGTGGCCTCGGCCCAGGTGAAGTCGGCCATCCTGCTGGCCGGGCTGAACGCCGAGGGCGTCACCTCGGTGGTCGAGCCGGAAAAGAGCCGCGACCATACCGAGCGGATGCTGCGGGCCTTCGGCGCCGAGGTCGGCGTGGAAGAGATGGGCGAGGGCTGGAAGGTGACGCTGAAGGGTGGTCAGCCGCTGACCGGAACCTTCGTCGCCGTGCCGGGCGATCCGTCCTCGGCGGCCTTCCCCCTGGCGGCGGGGCTGATCGTGCCGGGGTCGGAGGTCACGGTCGAAGGCGTGATGCTTAATACGCTGCGCACCGGCCTGTTCGACACCTGGATCGAGATGGGCGCGAACCTGACGATCACCAACCGGCGCGAGGCCGGCGGCGAAGATGTCGGCGACATCACCGCCCGGCATTCGACGCTGAAGGGCGTGGTGGTGCCCGAGGCGCGCGCCGCCTCGATGATCGACGAATATCCGATCCTTGCGGCGACGGCGGCATTCGCCGACGGTGTCACCGTCATGCGCGGCGTGGGCGAGATGCGGGTCAAGGAAAGCGACCGGATCTCGCTGATGGTCGAGGGGCTGCGCGCCTGCGGCGTCCAGGTCGAGGAGGAGCCGGAGGGCTTCATCGTCACGGGAGGGCCGGTGCGGGGCGGCGGTCTGGTTCACACCGCCCACGACCACCGCATCGCCATGAGCCATTTGGTCCTGGGCCTGGCCGCCGATCAGCCGGTGTCCGTCGACGAGCCTGGCATGATCGCCACCAGCTTCCCCGGCTTCGTCGAGATGATGAACGGGCTGGGCGGGCGGATCGCTTGAAGCCGACGCGCGACGTCTTCTATCGCGGCGTTGCGGTCCTCGCGCTTCTGACCTGTCTGGGCGGGGCCGGCTGGACGGCCTGGACCGTGTGGCAGGGGATGATGACCGGCAGCGTGAGGGGCAGACACGGCGCCGTCCATCTGAGGGCGGAAGGTGATTTCTTCTTTTATTCGACAGTGACGCTGAACGGCGTCGCCTGTCTGGTTTGGTTGGGCCTGGCGGCGTTCGCGGTCGTCGTCCTGGCGCGCTGGAACGACTGGACGTGAGCCGGTTGGCGGCTTTCAACTGAACGCCTGCGGCTGGATTGGTTGGGCGATCCTCGCTATCAGGTTCGCCCTCCCGTGCGTTCGGGACCAAGATTGAAAGCGCCACGCGCTGCGGAGACCTGCTTGACCCTGATCATCGCCGTTGACGGACCGGCCGCCTCTGGCAAGGGGACCATCGCTGCGCGCCTGGCCCAGACCTATGGACTGCCGCATCTGGATACGGGGCTGCTGTACCGGGCCGTGGGGATGAGGGTGCTGGAGGACGGCGGGTCGCTGGAGGACGAGGCGGCGGCGACCGAGGCGGCGCGTGGGCTGGATGCGGCCGGTCTGTCGGACGATGCGCGACTGACGACCGGCGAGGCGGGCGAGGCGGCCAGCCGGGTCGCCAGCTTTGCCGGCGTGCGTGCGGCCTTGCTGGAACTGCAGCAGGCGTTTGCGGCTCAGGCGGGCGGGGCGGTGCTGGACGGGCGCGACATCGGCACGGTGATCGCGCCGGGCGCCCAGGCCAAGCTGTTCGTCACCGCGACGCCCGAGGTTCGTGCGACGCGACGTTGGAAGCAGTTGACGGCGCGGGGGGGCGACATCGCCTTCGAGGACATGCTGGCCGATATTCAGCGCCGGGACGAGCGCGACGCGGGGCGCGGCGCGGCCCCCATGGTCCAGGCCGACGACGCGGTCTTGCTGGATACGACCGATATGGGTATAGAGGCGGCCTTCGATGCGGCCCGCCGTATCGTCGAGGCGGCGCGCGCGAAACACGGTCTTTAGACCCTCTATCGCAAATCCAACGCTCCCATCCTCGGCTTCCGCGGGCGTTTTGATCGTTCTGAACGGCCTCGCATCCTGACGACCTGCCTATCTTTTCCTCTCGCCTCGGCGCAGCGCTTTGCTGTGTGAGGGGCGTCAACCTCGCGCGGGGCCGTTCGGTCGCGCGCCACAGCCCTACCGGAAACACCAGAGCTTCATGTCTGATACTCTCAATCCCACACGCGACGACTTCTCGGCGCTGCTCGACGAACAGCTTCAGGGTCGCGACTTCGGCGAAGGCCAGGTCGTTCACGGTCGCGTCGTCGGCATCGAAAAAGATATCGTCATCATCGACGTCGGTCTGAAGACCGAAGGCCGCATCGCCATGCGCGAGTTCGGCCAAGGCGACGACGGCGCCCTGCCCAAGGTCGGCGACAACGTCGAGGTTTACCTGGAGCGCGTCGAGAACGCCCTGGGCGAAGCCGTCATCAGCCGCGACAAGGCTCGCCGCGAAGAAGCCTGGACCCGTCTGGAAGTCGTGTTCGCCGAAGGTCAGCCGGTCAACGGCGCCATCGTCGGTCGCGTCAAGGGCGGCTTCACCGTCGACCTGGGCGGCGCCTCGGCCTTCCTGCCCGGTTCGCAAGTCGACATCCGTCCGGTCCGCGACGTCGGTCCGCTGATGGGCAAGGAACAGCCCTTCGCCATCCTGAAGATGGACCGTCCGCGCGGCAATATCGTCGTGTCGCGTCGCGCCATCCTGGAAGAAGCCCGCGCCGAACAGCGCACGGAGCTGGTCGGTCAGCTGGCCGAGGGTGAAGTCCGCGAAGGCGTCGTCAAGAACATCACCGACTACGGTGCGTTCGTCGACCTGGGCGGCATCGACGGCCTGCTGCACGTCACCGACATGTCGTGGAAGCGCGTCTCGCACCCGTCGCAGGTTCTCGCCGTCGGCGACACCGTCAAGGTCCAGATCGTCAAGATCAACCCGGACACCCAGCGTATCTCGCTGGGCATGAAGCAACTGCAGTCGGACCCCTGGGACGGCGTGGAAGCCAAATATCCGGTCGGCGCCAAATACACGGGCCGCATCACCAACATCACCGATTACGGCGCCTTCGTGGAGCTGGAAGCCGGTGTCGAGGGCCTGGTGCACGTCTCGGAAATGTCCTGGACCAAGAAGAACGTCCACCCCGGCAAGATCGTCTCGACCTCTCAGGAAGTCGACGTCGTGGTTCTGGATGTCGACGCCTCCAAGCGCCGCATCTCGCTGGGCCTGAAGCAGGCTCAGGACAATCCGTGGGACGCCTTCGTCGCCAACAACCCGATCGGCTCGACCGTCGAGGGCGAAGTCAAGAACGCCACCGAGTTCGGCCTGTTCATCGGCCTGGACAACGACATCGACGGCATGGTGCACCTGTCCGACCTCGACTGGTCGGTGTCGGGTGAAGAAGCCATCCAGCGCTATCGCAAGGGCGAAATGGTCAAGGCCAAGGTCCTGGACGTCGACGTCGAGAAGGAACGCGTCTCGCTCGGCATCAAGCAGCTGGGCGGCGATCCGATCGGCGAGGGCGACACCTATCGTCGCGGCCAGCAGATCACCGTCACCGTCTCGTCGATCGAGTCGGGCGGCATCGAGGTCAAGTTCGGTGAAGACGATGCGCCGGTGACGGCCTTCGTCCGCAAGTCGGACCTGTCGCGTGATCGCAACGAGCAACGTCCGGAACGCTTCGCCGTCGGCGATCGCATCGACGCGATGATCACCGCCGTGGACAAGGCCTCGCGCCGCGTCTCGGTGTCGATCAAGGCGCTGGAAATGAAGGACGAACAGGAAGCCATCGAACAGTTCGGCTCGTCCGACTCCGGTGCTTCGCTGGGCGACATCCTGGGCGCCGCGCTGAAGAACGCCGGCACCAAGGACTAAACGCTCAAGCAGCAGAGCGCCGCGCGCTCTGCGGTAGCGTAAAAAGATGAGGGCGGCGGGAGCGATCCCGCCGCCTTTTTCTCTGTCTGGGACAGCCCTGTGTTCGCTGGCGGACATAATTCCTGCGAATGACGCGCATCATTGGCGGATAAGGGCTTTTTCGAGAGCCGGTCGAAGGTTAGGGTGCGGCTTCTGGATCGACGGCGGGCGAGACGGCCTGTCAAAACGCGCTGGCAGGGGCATCGATGATCAAGTCCGAACTGATCGAAAAGCTGGCGATGGAAAACACCCACCTGACCCACGCGGAGGTGGAGCGGTTGGTCAATGTCATCCTGGGCACCATGACCACGGCCCTGTCCGAGGGCGGCCGTGTCGAGCTGCGCGGTTTCGGCGCCCTTTCGGTCCGCTCGCGACCGGCGCGGGCGGGACGCAATCCCCGTACAGGCGAGGCCGTCGAGGTGCCGGCCAAGGCCGTGCCCTTCTTCAAGAGCGGCAAGGAACTGCGCGAGCGGTTGAACGCTTCCGGCGACGCGTGATCCTGCGCCACGCCTTCTGACCCTCCAAGGAAAGTCCCATGAGCCTGCTGTCTGAGTTTCGCGAGTTTGCGGTCAAGGGCAATGTCGTCGACCTGGCGGTCGGCGTCATCATCGGCGCGGCGTTCAACGGCATCGTCAAAAGCCTGGTCGATCAGGTGGTTATGCCGCCCATCGGCCTGGTGACCGGCGGCATCGACTTCTCCGAGCTTGAGTGGGTCTTGCGGGCTGAAAACCCGGCGACCGAGGCGATCGAGAAGGTGGCGATCCAGTACGGCGCCTTCCTGAACACGGTGATCCAGTTCCTGATCGTCGCCTGGGTGGTCTTCATGGTGGTCAAGGGGATCAACGTCCTGCGCCGTCAGGAAGCGGCCAAGCCCGATCCCGCGCCCTCGGCGCCGACGGCGACGGAATCCCTGCTGATCGAAATCCGCGACGAGCTGAAGGCCCGCCCCAAGGTCTGATCAGGCCTTTGAGACGCGGCCGCGCGCGGTTGCGTGCGCTGCGGACGCCCGGCTGAGCCGCGTCGGCGCCGGCGGAGTGCGCGAACAGATGCCGTAGTCGCCGTCGAACGGGGTCGGCGCCCAGGCCGAGGCCAGCGCCGGATCGTCGATGATGGCGTGGCAATGGCCCCAGCCGCCTTCGCGACGCGCCGTCGTCGCCAGGTCGCCCAGGGCCGCCAGCATCTGCGGCGTCACCATCTGCAACCGCACCTTGGCGGCGCCCATGTTTCGCGCGTTGTCGATCAGAGCCTGCGTCAGCACTTCGATCGCATCCTGCGCCGTCTCCAGCGCGACCAGGTCGATGATGTCCAGGCAGGGCGGCTCGATCAGGCTGGTCTTGGTCATCTGCGCCATGGCGGTTGCGACGATCCGACCCTCGCGCAAACAGGCCAGCAACATTGGCTTCAGCGTCAGGTCGGGATCCGCCATGCGCCAGCGCAGGGTCTCGGGGCTGCGATCCGCCAGCAGCCGATCCTCAGACGCCAACGTCCGCCAGAAGTCGGCATAGGGCGAGCTGTCCGACAGGTCTCGCAAAACGGTCACTTGCAGCGGCAGGGACGGGGCCGTCTGTCGAAACACCCGCCCATTCATCAACTGCTCGCCCAGTCGGGCCGCCGTCTTCGCCGAGGTGCGCCCCAGAAGGCTGCGCAGCACCCGACCCTGGGCGCAGGCCAGCCGGTCCGTCACCCAAGACAGCTTCAGCCCATGGGTTTCGGTCGGCCAGGGTTTGAGACCGAACAGGCCATACAGCGGCGCCGAACGCGCGTTGGCGTTGAAGGTATAGCGGGCGAACAGGCCCGGCTGTTTCAGGAAGGTGCGGATCAGCACGCGGCTGGCGCCCTTGCGGCTGGGCGGAACGATGATCGAGAAGCCGGTCGCCCCATACAGACGGCGTGACCCGTGCCGGAACCGCTGGACGAAGTTGCCGACCATGGCCACGGCCTCGTCCCGGTCGTCGGCGACCACCCAGCCCGCCGGGGTCCCGATGTCCTGACGCGCCGGATTGGCCTCCAGCCAGCGCCAGCCGGCCGGCGACCGCTCGGGCCAGCCCACGTCGCGGTGCAGCCGGTTCAGGGCCTCATGGTCGGATCCGACGATCGGTCGCACGGACATCGAGCGCTCCTTCCCATTATGAAACCGGCGGTCTCTCCTGGGTGTGAGACGTGCAGAATATGCGCCAATATATATCACTCAAGGTTGTGGCTGGCGATGCGTCTTCGCGGCACGCTGTCCCACAACGGCCTTAACACTTGTTCGGATTCGCCCGCTGTGCTGGGTATGCGCCTTTCGCGCGCCCGATAGCGGCGCGGCAGTTGGGAGTGAGCCGTTGAATATGACGGACATGGGGGGCGCGCGACTTACGCGCTGCGTTACGAAACTTCGACGTGGGGTGGCGGCATGAATATCGTCGTCGCCCTTGGACTGATCATCACATTCGCAACCGGCGTGCCGGTGCTGATGCAAATCCTCAAACACCATCCGCGCGGACTGATCATCCTGTTCTTCGCCGAGATGTGGGAGCGTTTCTCCTACTACGGCATGCGCGGCATCCTGATCTTCTTCCTGACGCAGCACTTCCTGTTCGACGACACGATGGCGGGGTCGACCTACGGCTCCTACACCTCGCTGGTCTATTTGCTGCCCCTGCTGGGCGGTATCATGGCCGACCGCTTCATCGGCACGCGCAAGGCCGTCGCTTTCGGCGCCCTGTTGCTGGTCGCCGGTCACGGCATGATGGCCTTCGAGGGCCGTCCCGCCACGGAAACCCTGACCTACGCCGGCCAGACCTATCAGATCGACGCCGAAGGGCGTGGCGCAGCCCGCGAAGTCGCGATCGTCATCGATGGCCAGAAGTACAGCTTCGAACCCGCCGAAAACGGCATCGCCATCCAGAACCTACCGGCGACCTCGACCCTGCCTGCCGTCATTCCGACCGCTGACTACAAGATCGAAACCACGCGCGACATGGCGGGCGTGAACGTCTTCTATCTGGCGATTTCGCTGATCATCATGGGGGTCGGCTTCCTGAAGCCGAACATCTCGACCATCGTCGGACAGCTTTATCCGCAGGGCGATCCTCGACGCGATTCCGGCTTCACCCTCTACTATTACGGCATCAATCTCGGGGCCTTCTGGGCCGCCGTGCTTTGCGGCCTTCTGGGACAGACCGTCGGCTGGTGGGCCGGCTTCGGCCTGGCAGGCATCGGCATGGCGCTGGGCTGGGTCGTCTTCATGCTCGGCAAGCCGCTGCTGCAAGGCAAGGGCGAGCCTCCTGCCGACGCCGATCTGAAGAAGCCTCTGCTGGGGCCGATCAACCGCGAATGGTCGATCTATCTGCTCAGCATCCTGGGCGTGGGCATCGTCTGGTTCATGGTCCAGCGTAATGCGCTGGTCGGCTGGGTTCTGGGCGCCGCGACCGTCGCCTCGCTGCTGTTCATCCTCTACGTGATCGTCAAGGTCTGCGAGAGCAAGGCGCAGCGCGAGCGGATGATGCTGGCGATGGTGCTGATCTTCGGATCGGTGGTCTTCTTCACCCTGTTCGAACAGGCCGGCACCTCGCTGAACCTGTTCGCCGATCGTAACGTGGACCTGAGCATCACGCCCCAGGCCTTCCAGTTCCTGGGCGTCACGGTGGGAACGCCGGCTCAGCTGGCCGCCGCTGGCATCACGCCGAGCGGCTTCTGGATCGACGCGACGATCACGGCCGCCCAGACCCAGTCGTTCAACGCCGGCTTCATTCTGATCTTCGCGCCCATCATGGCCGCGATCTGGGCCTTCCTGGCCAAGCGCAAGCTGGATCCCAATCCGACGATGAAGTTCGGCCTGGGTCTGCTTCAGGTCGGTCTGGGCTTCATGATCGTGGTGTGGGGTGCCGGCATGGCCAACTCGGCCTTCCAGATGCCGCTGCTGCTGCTGGGCCTGCTCTATCTGTTCCACACGACGGGCGAACTGTTCCTGTCGCCGGTAGGCCTGTCCGAGATCACCAAACTGTCGATGGCCAAGGTGGTCAGCTTCATGATGGCGGTCTGGTTCCTGGCCAGCTCCATCGCCCAATACGTCGGCGGCTGGATCGCCGGCCTGGCGGGCACAGAGACCGTGGGCGGCCAGGTTCTGAACCCCGGACTGGCGCTGCGGACCTCGCTTGAGGTGTTCAGCATGCTGGGACTTTGGGGCATGGGCATCGGCGTGGCCTTCATCGTCATCAGCTTCTTCATCAAGGGCTGGTCGCATGGGGCCAACGACGGCGACGATCATCCTGGACCGTCGTTGAGCGATCGGGGCCAGGAGGATGGCAACATCGCTGCGCCGCGGACCTCCACCGTCGGCTGATCCTCTGGGATCGACATGAAGAAGGGCGGCGTCCTCGCAGACGCCGCCCTTTTTTTCTTGCCTGGACCTTTGGTCAGAACGTCTTGCGGACGCGCAGCGACACGAAGGTGCGAGGGTCGGCGGCGCTGTCTTCCACGAAGGCGACCGCGCGCGTCTGGCGGTCGGCGAAGACCGTACGGCGCTGGGTGAAGTCGTCCCACAGGTTCAGCTGGGCGCGGATCGACAGTGTCGGAGTGGGTTTGTACTCGGCGAACATCTCGAAGTAATCCGTTCCGCGCCACGCCGAGACCTGGTCCGGCGAATAGTTGGGCTGGTGCAGATAGGGCAGCCAGTTGACGCCCCACTGCAGCTTCCAGCTGGTGATGTCCTGCTCGATGCCGACGTTGGCCTGGGTTGCACGGACGCCCGAGATGGGGCGTTCCTCGCCGGTGGTCGGATCGGTGACGGCGGTCTTGTTCCAGTCGTTCTTGAAGGTGAAGCGCGCGCCGGACAGTCCGAACTTGTCGAGTGGAAGCGTCACGTTCAGCGACAGCTGATCCAGCGTGCCGTCGCCGATGTTACCCACCGCCGACAGGCCGTCCGCCAGAGGAATGCGATCGATGGCGTCGATGATCTGGTCGTGGCGATAGCCGATGGAGACGATCCCCTCGCCCCAGAAGCGACGTTCGTAGGTCAGTTCAGAGATCCAGCGTTGCTCCGGCTCCAGATCGACGTTGCCGCCATAGACGTTCTCCTCGTCCAGGTCGGCCGAGGCGGCGAAGTCGGAGAAGTCGAGCTGGCCCAGTTCGCGCTCGAAACGGAAACGCAGCTGGTTGTTCGGCATCGGCGTCCAGGTCGCCAGGAAGCGCGGCTTGGCGAAGAAGAAGCTCTTTTCCTGGTTCGCATCGCCCGACTGGCTGATGGTCGAGGCTTCCAGGCGCAGACCGGCTTCCAGCGTCAGGTCGGGATGCAGGCGCCAGGTTCCCTTGGAGAAGGCTTCGCCCCGCGTTTCCTCGACCTTGACCGAGGCGCTGGGCAGGGGAATGGCGACGCCGCCCTCGGTATAGGCCTGGTCGGTCTGACGCATATTGTAGGCGATCTCGCCGCCGGTCTCGATGGTCAGTTTGGGCGAACGCTCGTGACGAACCAGGGCACGCAGAATGGTTTCCGAGCTTTCGCCCTCATAGGCGAAGATCTGCTCAGGTGCATCCACGCCGTTGTTCAGGACGTTGTAAGTGGACACGCCGTCCCAGCTGCCGAACTCGTGCATCAGCCGGGTTTCAAGCTTGAAGCGTGCGTTCAGAGGCCGTTCCCAGGTCACGCCGAACTCGCCGCCGTCGCTGTCCTCGCTGTCGAGGCTTTCGCGGAAGGCGGTTGCGGACCGGCTGGTGTTGTAGCCCTGCCAGTCGTTGATCCCGTAGCGGGCGGTCAGGTCGATCTTGCCGCCCGCGAGCGGGCCGGCGTAGGTGCCGCGGATGGAGTTTCCGCCGCCGTAGCCGTCGGTATCGGTCAGTTCGTCGCGCAAGATATTGCCTGCGGCGTCGCGGCGGATCAGGCGGCCCGGTCCATTGGAATCGCTCATGCTGATGCCGTCTGACAGGGTGACGCCCCAGCTGCGGGCGCCGTTGCGGGCGGTGAACTGATAGCTGCCGCCATATAGGTCCTGACCGGCGCCCTCGAACTGGGTGGTGTTCCACGACAGGATCGACTGACGGCTGCTCTCCGTCTTCAGGATCACGTTCACCACGACCGAGAAGCCCTGCATGTCGATGCCGGGCGCGCCGCCCCGGATCAGCTCGATTCGCTCGACCTGGCTCGCCAGGGTGCGGCTCAGGACGCTGGAACCGGCGTCGTTCTTGGACGCCGGTCGGGCGTTGTTGATCAGGACATTGCCGACCGCGCCCTCAAACCCGCGCGCGCCCGAGCCGTCGTCGATGGAGAAGCCGGGCACGCGGTTGACCATGTCCAGCGCGGTGTTGGGGCGCTGGGTCGCGAAGAAGTCGGGGGTGAAGACCAGCACGCCACGCTGGCTGGCGTCGGCCAGCGGCGCCTCATTGGTGGGGCCGGTCGGGACGGGGGCCTCGGCGACTTGCGGTGCGTCCCCGACGGCGGCTGGGCTGGCGAAGGCTGCGCCGGCGGTGAAGAGCAGGGCGGTGCTGGCCAGCAGCAGGGTCTTGGTCATGGGGTTCCCCTCGGTTCGTTGGCGAGAGGTGTGCCGATCCGGCGTCTTCATCTCCAGTTACAAGGCGGAAAGGTGGATTAAATCGACGACATCATTACAGCGATTTCATTACACACAGGACAGTAATGCGGCTTACAGCGATGTAATGATTAACCGTTCATCTTCCCTGTTGTTGTCCCTGCTCGCCGCCGCCGCCCTGGCCGGCCCGGTCTCGGCCCAGGACGCGCCCTCCGACACGCCCTCCGATGCGGTCGAGGACATCGTCGTTACGGCGCGTCGGATCGAGGGGCCGATGTGGGAGGTGCGGCGCGGCGACAGCGTGCTGATCCTGGTCGGCTCGATCGACGGCCTGCCCCGCGACATGGAGTGGCGCACCGACGCCCTGATCTCGGCGGTCGAACGAGCGGACCGCGTGCTGTTCCCGGTGCAGGGTCAAGCGTCGCTGGCGGACGTGGGGCGGTTGCTGTGGCGCATGCGGACCCTGACGCGCCTGCCGGGCGACCGCACCAGCGCGGACTATCTGTCGCCCGAGCTTGAGGCACGGGTGGAGCAGGTGACGGGCGAGGGCCCCAGCCGCAAGAGCATGCTGATGTTGTCGGCGGATCTGATGGAACATGGCGGCTATGCGCGCCGGGCGCGGCCGGTGTCGGAGGTGGTGCGCCGTGCCGCGCGGACCAACCGCACCCCGGCCGAGCCGGTCGGCGTTTTTCGCGGCGACGAAATGGTGGACAAGATCCTGACCACGCCGCCCGAAGCCTATGTTGCCTGTATCACGGCGGCGGTGACGGCGGCTGAGGCGCATCCCGAAGAGGCCGCGCAGCGCGCCGAGGCCTGGCGTTTGCGCCGTGTGCCCGCCGTATTGGCCTCGTCGTTGGACCAGGCGACCAACGCCTGTTCCTATTGGGCGGTGATGGGGCAGGGTGAGACGCTGCGGGGCATCTGGAATACGGCGGTGGACGAGGCCTTGGCCGAGACCGGCGTCACGGTCGCCATCGCGCCCTTGCGGCTGCTGGCCGAGCTGGGCGGGGTTCTGGATCGTCTGGAGGCGGACGGGCTGGAACCGCTGGGTCCCGAGTGGCGTCCGTCCACCCCCTGACTTGGTTTTAGTTGGCCAATTTTAGTTGGCAGGAGCCGGCGCGCGTTCTGGCACGGCGTCGCGGGCGGCCTCGCCGATGTTGTCGGCAGCGTTGCCGACGCTTTCGGCCGCGCCGGCGATGGCGTTGGATTCGACCGCTTCGTTATTGTTCATGTTCATCAGGAAATAGCCGATCACCAGAACGGCCAAGAGGCCGATGATCAGGGCGACGATGGCGCCCATGCCGCTGCCGCGACGCTCGACGACGGTCGTGGGGGCGGCGGTGGTTTCGGTGATGCGTTCAACCCGGCCATCGGGATGTTGGACTTCGCGTTCGGTAGGCATGGATGTTCCCTCTCCAGTGTGGCGAGGAAACACCCTGTGTGGCGATACGGTTCCGCTGGCTCAGACCGCCGTGCCGCCGACGGTCAGTCCGCCGATCTTGAGCGAGGGCTGGCCGATGCCGACGGGCACGCCCTGGCCGGCCTTGCCGCAGACGCCGACGCCGGGATCGAAGGCGAAATCGTCGCCGACCATCTGGATCTTCGTCAGGGCCGTCGCGCCGTCGCCGATCAGGGTGGCGCCGCGAACGGGGGCGGTGATGACCCCGTCCTCGATCAGATAGGCCTCGTTGCACTGGAAGACGAACTTGCCGTTGGTGATGTCCACCTGGCCGCCGGAGAAGTTGGCGGCGTAGAGGCCGCGCTTGGTATTGGCGATCATGTCGGCCTTCGAATCCTTGCCGCCCTCCATGAAGGTGTTGGTCATGCGCGGCATGGGCATATGGGCGAAGGACTGGCGACGGCCGTTGCCGGTGGCGGCGACGCCCAGCTGACGCGCCGACAGCCGGTCGTGCATCAGCCCGACCATGATCCCGTCCTCGATCAGGACGGTGCGCGAGGTCGGCGTCCCTTCGTCATCGACGGACAGAGAGCCGCGACGCCCCGCGATGGAGCCGTCGTCCACGATCGTCACGCCGGGCGCGGCGACGCGCTGGCCCATCATGCCGTTGAAGACGGACGAACCCTTCCTGTGGAAGTCGCCCTCGAAGCCGTGGCCGATGGCCTCGTGCAGCAGGACACCGGGCCAGCCGGCGCCCAGGACCACGTCCATCTCGCCCGCCGGGCAGTCGATGGCGTCCAGGTTGACCAGGGCCTGGCGCAGGGCCTCGTCCACCTGGGCCTGCCAGCGTTCGGGCGCGACCCAGGCCTCGAAGCCGGCGCGGCCGCCGGCGCCGGCCGAGGCGCTTTCGCGCTTGCCGTTCTGTTCGACGGTGACGGAGACGTTCAGCCGGACCAGGGGGCGGACGTCGCGCACCACCCGTTCGTCGGCGCGCAGGATCTCGATGGCGCGGCGTTCGCCGACCAGGGAGGCCGAGACCTGGACTACGCGCGGGTCGCGGGCGCGGGCCCAAGCGTCGATCTCGGCCAGCAGGGCGATCTTGTCCGAGAAGGCCGGCGAGGCCAGGGGATCGACCGCGTCATAAAGCTGCTGATTGGTGGCGCGCGGCCCTTCGGCGACGCGAGCGGCGTGGCCTTGCTTGGCCAGGGCGGCGCTGTCGGCGGCGCGGCGCAGGGCGGCGGCCGAAATCTCATTGGCGTGGGCGTATCCTGCGGTCTCGCCCGCCACGACCCGCAGGCCGAAGCCCTCGGTGGCATCGTAGGCGGCGGACTTCAGCCGGCCGTCGTCGAACACCAGGCTCTCGCTCTCGGACCGTTCCAGGAACAGCTCGCCGTCGTCGGCGCCGGCCAGGGCCGTCTTCAGGATCGACAGGGCTTCGTCGGTATCGACGCCGGCGGCGTCGAGGATGGGCGGCGGGGAGGCGTGAACGGTCATGGCCTGTAGGTAGGGGCTGCAGGCCGTTTCGTCACCTGCCGAGGCGCGCGATCTTTCGGATCAGTCCAGCGGCTGGGGTCGGGTCACGACCGGGGCGTCGGGATCGCTGGCGCCGGGACGCGCGGCGGTCGGGGGCGGCGTGGACGGCACGACCACCAGCGGCTCGGTCTGGACCGTCGGTGCGGGCGTCGCTGCGGGCTGGGCCGCAGTCGGCGCGGGTTGGCGCGGCGTAGCGGTCGCAGGGCGAGGCTGAGCGTTCGTCGTGGTCGACGGCGTCGTCGTCGGTGTGGTGCGGGCGGCTTGGGTTGGAGCGGTCTGAGCCTGGACGGGGGCCGGGGCGGGCGCAGGTGTCGCTGGCGTCGGCGTTTCAGCCTGAACGACGGGGGCCGCCCCGGTCGGGACCGTGTCGGCCGGCGGCGTGGTCAGCGGCGCCTCGGGAACCACGGCAGCGGTCGTCGCCGGGGCGGGCGTGGAGGCCGGACGCGTTGCGAACCAGACGCCGCCGCCGATGACCAGCAGCGCGGCGACGCCCGCGCCGACATAGAGCGGCAGGCGCGAGGGCTTGGTCGGCGCGCGGGCGAAGCTGGGCGTGGTAGGGGGCGCCGGCGTTGCGGCGACCGGGGCCGGCGTCTCGACGGCAGGTTTGGAGGCGACAGGCGGCGTGGCGACAGCTTTGGCCGCGACCGGCGCGGCTTCCGCCGGCTTCGGCATGGGAGCAGGCGCGGCCTGCGGCGTCGGCAGCGGACGCACGGTCAAGTCCGCAGCGGCCGATTGCTGGGGCTGGGACTGGGGAAGGGGCTGAGGCGCGGGCTGTGGCGTCGCGGTCTGAGCCGGACGGGCGGTGGGGATCAGCGATCCGCCCAGGATGCTTCCGGTTTGCGGACGCGGCGGCCGGGGCTGCGCGGGCGCCCGGCTGGGGGCCGTCGCCTGACCCTTGGCGGGCGCCACGCCGGAGGCCAGGCTCTGGGTCTGGATCGAGGCTTGCTGCTGTTGCGGCGAGGGCTTGCGCGGCGGCGGATTGGGGATGCGGTCCAGCGGATTGGGCGCGACCGGCACCGGCCCGACGTGGAAGGTCGTCGCGGGCATGCGTCCCCACGTCACCTGCTTGCGGGCGAAGGGCTCGGGCGGGGTCTTCTGGTCGTCGGACATTCTATTCCATTCGCTGGCGATCTGGCCCGTTTCGTGACGGATCAGTTCTTGAGCCGATAGCCGGTCTTGAACATCCACATGACGATGCCAAGGCAGACGGCGAAGAAGCCCAGGGTGGCCGCCACGCTGATCCCTATCGCGACATCGCCCTGACCATAGAAGGCCCAGCGGAAGCCCGAGATCAGATAGACCACCGGATTGAACAGGGTCACCGTGCGCCAGCCGTCGGGCAGCATGTCGATGGAATAGAAGGCGCCGCCCAGGAAGGTCAGGGGAGTGACCACCAGCATCGGGATCATCTGAAGCTGCTCGAACCCGTTGGCCCAGACCCCGATGATGAAGCCGAACAGGCTGAAGGTCCCCGAGATCAGGATCAGGAAGGCCATCATCCAGAACGGATGCAGGATCTGCAGCGGCACGAAGAAGGCCGCCGTCGCCAGGATGATCAGGCCCAGCACCGCCGACTTGGTCGCCGCCGCCCCCACATAGGCCAGCACGATCTCAAGCGACGACACCGGCGCCGACAGGATCTCGTAGATCGTCCCCGTGAACTTGGGGAAGTAGATGCCGAAGCTGGCGTTGAAGATCGACTGGGTGAACAGGCTGAGCATGATCAGGCCGGGCACGATGAAGGCGCCGTAGGGCACGCCGTCCACCTCCTGCATTCGACTGCCGATGGCGCCGCCGAAGACGACGAAATAGAGGGCCGTGGTGATGACCGGCGTGACGATGCTCTGCCAGACGGTGCGCAGGGCGCGCGCCATCTCGAAGCGATAGATCGCCCAGACGCCATATCCGTTGAAGGTCATGCCGCGGCTCCGTTCTGGTGGACCAGGCTGACGAAGATGTCTTCCAGCGAGCTCTGGCGGGTGTTCAGGTCCTTGAAGCCGATGTTCAGCGCCTCAAGCCGGCGGATCAGCGACGGCACGCCCGTGTCGTCGGCGTTGGCGTCGAAACTGTATTCCAGCTCGCCTCCGTCGTTCTTCAGCGTCAGGTCCCAGTCGGACAGGTCGGCGGGCAGGGCGGTCAGCGGATCGATCAGGTTCAGGGTGAGGGTCTTCTTGCCCAGCTTTTTCATCAGGGCCGACTTCTCCTCGACCAGGATCAGTTCGCCCTTCAGGATCACGCCCACCCGGTCTGCCATCTCCTCGGCCTCCTCGATATAGTGGGTGGTCAGGATGATGGTGACGCCGCGTTCGCGCAGCTTCCTGACCATCGCCCACATGTCGCGACGCAGCTCGACGTCGACCCCGGCCGTGGGTTCATCGAGGAACAGGATGTCCGGTTCGTGGCTCAGGGCCTTGGCGATCATCACACGGCGCTTCATCCCGCCCGACAGGGTCATGATCTTTTCGTTGCGCTTGTCCCACAGCGACAGGTCCTTGAGCACGCTTTCGATGAAGGCGGGGTTCGGCGCCTTGCCGAACAGGCCCCGGCTGAAGGTGACGGTGGCCAGCACCGTCTCGAAGGCGTCGGTGGTCAGCTCCTGCGGCACCAGGCCGATCTTGGTGCGGGCGGCGCGGAAGTCCTTTTGGATGTCATGACCGTCGGCGATCACCGTCCCCGTCGTGGGCGTGACGATGCCGCAGACGATGGAGATCAGGGTGGTCTTGCCGGCGCCGTTCGGACCCAGCAGGGCGAATATCTCGCCCTTTTCGATGGTCAGGTCGATGCGCTTCAGCGCCTGAAGACCCGACTTGTAGGTCTTGGTCAGGCCGTCGATCTCGATTACGGGCATGGGCGTTCCTTTCCGGCGGCGCGGCGGCGCCGGCCGGGGTGTGGCGGCAATATGGCGTGCCCCACGCGTGACTCAAGGGGGGCGCTGCGCTCAACGGCGCCAAGTCGTTGTTAACCGGATTGCCCGCACAGTGAGCGGCCTTCCCTTCGTTGGCGGGAGCTTTCGTGTCGTCCCTGTCCGCCGCCCACCGCGCCGCCCTGACGGCGGTCGTCGAGGCTTGTCCCGACAAGTCGCTGGCGACGCTGGGTGCGGCCGTCGCGGCCTTGCGTGGGGACAAGGCGGACGAACTGGCGATGATCGTCAGGGACGAGGCTCGCGATCGCGCCCGTCGCGCCACGGCTTTCGGTCCCCTGCTGCCCCTGTTTCATCCGCGCGAGGACGGGGCGCCGGCCCTGATCTTTCCAAGGATGATCCTGGGCCGTGTGTGGCGACAGGCGATCCAGGGCGAAGAGGCCTTTTTGCCGCTGCTGGACGGCGCCGTCACGGTCGATGGCGAATGGACCCTGGCCGCCGACCGGCTGTGCGCCAAGGCGGCGGCGGTGCTGCGCGACCGCCCGCGCGAGGTCTGGCCCGAGTTTCAGCGTCCGGCGGAGGGCGAGCCGCCATCGACGCCGGCTGAGCTGGCCGGCTGTTTCGACCTGACGCCGCTGGCGCGGTCCGCCTTGCCGCGGTTGCCGGTGTGGCTGGAGCGGCCCGACGACAATCAGTTGGCGGGGCTGAGGCTTCTGATCCAGGACTGTCTGGAGCTGTCGCCCGACGGCGGGCGTCGGATGATCGACATCCTGTTCGCCCATGTGGCGGACGCCGAGCGGATGTTGCGGGTGGTGACGCGCACCAGCCGCTTAGCCGACCGCGAAGTCACGCTCAGCCATTCCGATATGGGCGTCTTCGTCGAACGGTTGCTGACCTCGGTGCAGGCGCGGGTGCAGAAGATCGCCGCCGTAAGGCCGTCGATGGGCGAGGCGGCCATGCTGGGCGTCGTGGACGACGTGACCTGGTGCGCGGGCGTATTGTCCGAAATGGACATGAGCCTTCAGGTTCGCCCCGATTCCAGCTGGGGCAAGACGGCGCGGATGGCGCGCGTCCAGGTCTCGGGTCAGTTGTCGGGATTGATGAAGTCCACCTCGGCCGCCGTCCATGCGGCCCTGCCGATGAAGCGACGAACGATCACCGGCCGCATGACCCGGATGTCGCCGTGGCTGGAAGCGCCGAGCGACGGCGAACCCATCGAGGCGGCGGCGGCTCTGCTGGGAGCGGTCGCGGCCCTGCGCGGGGCGGCCGTCACCTTCGGCTGCGAGGCCGACCGGTCGGCGTTGAAGATCGAACTGACGGACTATCTGTCCACCTGGGCCAACGAGGCGCTGGACAGCGTGGCGGACGGGGAGGCGGAGAACGCCGATCACGTGCTGCGTCTGGTCGGGGTGACGGCGCGGTTCCTGACGCTGATCGAGGCGCTGGAGGCGGCGCGCGCCGTGCGACGGCGCGCGGCCTCGGCGGAAATGGCGCGCCTGGGCTGAAACGACGCCTCGCCCGGCGTTCGCGGATGGGTTAGACGGCGAGAATGATCGCCTTCTGGATGATGACGGGACTGGCGGCGGCCCTGGCCGCCCTGCTGGTGTTGACCGGCGCACGGCGCGGCGCCGATCCGGCCGCAGGGGCCGAGACCCAGGCCGGCTCGCGCGAGATCGAGGAACTGGATCGGCTGAAGGCGCGCGGGCTGCTGGACGACGCGGCCTATGCGGGCGCACGGGCCGAGGCAGGGCGGCGGCTTTTGGCCATGACGACGACCGCGACCCCCGTGGCGGGGCCTAAGGATCGGTTCTGGGTGCTGGGGGGGATCGCCGTGACGGTCGCGGGCGCGCTGGGCCTCTATGTCTTCACCGGATCGCCCGGCCTGCCGGATCAGGCCTATGAGCGGCGCGTCGACGACTGGGCGGCGAACCTGGAGGGGCTGGAGCCGGCGCAGCTCGCCGCCGTGACGGCGCGGGTCGTGCGTGACCGGCCTCAGGACCGGCAGGCGCTGGCCATGCTGGGCGCGGCGCGTTATGCGGCCGGCGATCCCCTGGGCGCGGCTTCGGCCTTCCGTCGGTTGATCGCCCTCGACCCCAAGGACGCCCAGGCCTGGGCGCGGCTGGGCGAAAGCCTGGTGGTGGCCAATGACGACCAGATCGGCGGCGACGCCGAGGCCGCCTTCCGCGAGGCGTTGAAGCTGGACCCGGATCAGCTGGGCGCGCGCTTCTTCCTGGGCGAGGCGGCCCTGCGGCGGGGCGACGGCGTATCGGCGCGCACCCTGTGGACGCCCCTGATCGCCGCGCTCGATCCGGCCGATCCGCGTCGTCTGGACCTGGAGCGGCGACTGCCGAAGGACGGCGCGCAATGACGCGTTGGTCGCGCGCCGCGACGGCGGTATATGCCGCCGATCCGCCCTCCGAACCCGGAACGTCCGTCGCATGAGCTGGCTGCCCAAATCGCCGAAGGCGCGTCGTCGCCTGTGGGTCGTCGCCGCCGTGGCGCCGATCCTGGCGCTGGCGGTCGGCCTGTCGCTGTGGGCCATGCAGGACAGCGTGACCTTCTTCTATTCCCCATCCGAGGCCACGGCCGACAAGGCGCCGGAGGGCCGCAACATCCGCCTGGGCGGTCTGGTCGAGGCCGGCAGCGTGCAGAAATCCGGCGACGGTGTCGTGGCGTTCGTCGTCACCGACAACGCCGCGACGACCCGCGTCGTTTTTCACGGCGACCTGCCCGACCTGTTCCGCGAAGGGCAGGGGATCGTCGCGCAGGGCGCGTTCGCCGCCGACCGCACCTTCCACGCCAGCCAGGTCCTCGCCAAGCACGACGAGAACTATATGCCGCGCGAGGTCTCCGAGCGGTTGAAGGAAAAGGGCGAGTGGCGGCCTGAGGCGGCGCCGACGACGACCGCCGCCAGCAAGACCGTTCCCCTATGATCGCTGAGCTTGGGGCCTTCGCCCTGGCGCTGGCTCTGGCGCTGTCGATCCTGCAGACGGGCCTGTCGGCGGCCGGGCGCGCGCGACGCAGCCCGGTTCTGGCGGGCGCGGCCCAAGGCGCGGCGCTGGCGGCGGCGGGCGCGATCGCCCTCAGTTTCGCGGCGCTGATCTACGCCTTCGTCGTGTCCGACTTCTCGGTCTCCAACGTCGCGGCCAACAGCCACACCGACAAGCCGATGCTGTACAAGGTCGCCGGCGCCTGGGGCAGCCACGAGGGCTCGCTGCTGCTGTGGTGCCTGGTCCTGACCGTCTTCGGCGGAGCCTTGGCGCGCGCGCGCGGGCTGCCGTTCGGGCTGAAGGCCTCGGCCGTGGCGACGCAGGGCGCGCTGGGGTCGCTGTTCCTGGCCTTCGCCGTCTTCACCTCCAGCCCCTTCACTCGACTGGACCCGGCGCCTTTCCAGGGTGCGTCGCTGAACCCGCTGCTTCAGGACCCGGCTCTGGCCGTGCATCCGCCGCTGCTCTACGCCGGCTATGTCGGTTTCTCAGTTTGCTTCTCGCTTGCGGTCGCCGCCCTGATCGAGGGCCGGGCTCAGACCGCCTTCTGGCCCGCCTGGGGCCGGTGGGTCCGGCCCTGGGCGCTGGCCAGCTGGGCCTTTCTGACCGTCGGCATCACCCTGGGGTCGTTCTGGGCCTATTATGAACTGGGCTGGGGCGGCTGGTGGTTCTGGGATCCGGTCGAGAATGCGTCATTCATGCCCTGGCTGGCGGGGGCGGCCCTGTTGCACAGCGCCGTCGTGACCGAACGGCGTGGCGCTTTGGCGGGCTGGACGGTGTTTCTGGCCCTTTTGGCCTTCACCTTCTCCATGCTGGGCGCCTTCCTGGTGCGGTCGGGCGTGCTGACCAGCGTCCACGCCTTCGCGGTAGACCCTCAGCGCGGCCTGATGCTGCTGGCGATTCTGGGCGTGACCGCCGGCGCCGCCTTCGCCCTGTTCGCCTGGCGCGCGCCGCAGCTGAAGGGCGGCGGAATGTTTGCGCCCGTCAGCCGCGAGGGAGCCCTGGTGCTGAACAACCTGTTCCTGACGGCGGCGGCGGCCACCGTGCTGCTGGGCACCCTGTATCCGCTGATCCTGGAGGCCGCGTCCGGCGCGACCATCTCGGTCGGCCCGCCCTATTTCGCCGCCACCTTCACGCCGCTGATGATGGTCGCCTTCATCATCTTGCCGGCCGGGCCGCTGCTGGCGTGGAAGCGCGGCGACCTGCCCGGCGCGATGCAGCGTCTGGCCGTCGCGGCAGGTCTGGCCATTGTCTCGGCGCTTGCGGCCTATGCCCTGTGGGAACCGAAGAAGGCGCTGGCCGCCGCCGGGATCGGCCTGGGCGCCTGGTTGATCCTGGGATCGCTGGCCGAGGTGGCCGAACGCGCGCGGCTGTTCAGGGCGTCGGCGGCCGAGACCCTGCGTCGGCTCAAAGGCCTGCCGCTGGGCGCCTGGGGCATGACCTTGGCGCACCTGGGGCTGGGCGTCTTCATCCTGGGGGCGGTGGTCGAGACCGGCTTCAAGGCCGAGACGGCGCGCGCCCTGTCGCTGGGCCAGAGCGTCTCCGCCGGACCCTGGACCGTCACCCTGGACGAAGTCCGCGTGGTCGAGGGGCCGAACTATCTGGCCGAACAGGGCCGGCTGACGGTACGGCCGACCGATGACCGGGGCCGGGCCAGCACCGTCACGGCCGAGCGCCGCTTCTTCCCCGCCGGCGGTCAGACCACGACCGAGGTCGGGCTGGATTTCCGGGGGTTGGACGACGTCTATGTCGTGATCGGCGAACGGGCGGGCAGTCCGCAGCAGCCGGCCTGGGTCGTGCGCCTGTACTGGAACCCCTGGGCGCGACTGATCTTCCTGGGGCCGATGATCATGGCCCTGGGCGGCGTCCTGTCCCTGATGGATCGGCGGCTGCGGGTCGGCGTCGGTCCGCGACGGCGCAAGACGGCATGAGGCGTCTGTGGACGCTTCTCGCCGCGCCGGTCCTGGCGCTGATGCTGACGGCGGCCGAGCCGCCCGCCGCGCCCGACCGGCCCTTGCCCGATACGGCCCAGGAAGCCCGCGCCCAGGCCCTGTTCAAGGATGTCCGCTGCGTCGTCTGTCAGCATGAGGCCATCGCGGACAGCCCGGCGGGCGTGGCGGGCGACATGCGCCGGCTGATCCGCGAGGAAATCGCGGCCGGCGCCTCGGACCAGGCGGTGCGCGACGACCTGGTGCGGCGCTTCGGCGACTATGTGCTGTTCACCCCGCCGGTGCGGGCGGGGACTTGGCTGCTGTGGTTCGGGCCGTTCGCCCTGGTGCTGCTGGCGATCCTCGTCCTGGTGCTGCGCGCGCGCCGCCGGCCGGTGGAGGCCGTGCCCCTGACGGCCGAAGAAGAAGATCGGCTGGACGAAGTTCTGCGAAATGAGAAGCTTCGCCGCGATCCTGACGCAACCTCGCCTCACGACGGGCGCTAGTCGAGATCAACGATCGGCGGCTGGGATTGGCGTAAGCGCCGTCCGGCCTATATCAATCGCGAAACCGGCGCCCGCATGGCGCTGGACAGAGGATCGCAAGGACCACGATGCTGAAGCGCAAGGAGTTCATTCTCGGGGCCGCGGCCGGCCTGACCCTGGCGGCGGCGGCGACCGCCGGCGGCGTCATCAACTGGCCCGGCGCGCATGCGGAGCCGCAGGCGGTCAACCGGATCACGCCGGTCCCTGCCAACGGCGACAGCTTCACCCCCCCGCCGGGCGCGCCCAGCAGTTTCGCGACCATCTTCGATCAGGTTTCGCCGGCCGTCGTGCAGATCGACGTGACGGTCAAGGTCGATCAGCCCCAGGGCGGCGCCTTCACCATTCCCGGCCTGCCGTTCCAGTTCGTGCCGCCGCAGGGCCGTGGCGGTCAGGGTGGTGACGATCCAGAATCGCGCACAACCCAAGGTAAAGGTTCTGGGTTCTTCATTTCCCAGGACGGCTTCATCGTCACCAACAACCACGTCGTCGCCGACGCGACCGAGATCAAGGTCAAGATGTCGGACGGCCGTGAACTGCCGGCCCGTCTGATCGGCCGTGATCCCGGCACCGACCTTGCCGTGATCAAGGTCGAGGGCAATGACTTCAAATACGTCAGCTTCGAAGAGACGGCCGAGCCCCGCGTCGGGGACTGGGTTATCGCCATCGGCAACCCCTTCGGCCTGGGCGGCACCGCCACGGCCGGCATCGTCTCGGCCAAGGCGCGCGACATCGATCCGTCGGGCTACAACGACTACATCCAGATCGACGCCGCAATCAATAGCGGCAACTCGGGCGGTCCGACCTTCGATATTCACGGTCGCGTTATCGGCGTGAACTCGGCCATCTATTCGCCCACCGGCGGATCGGTCGGCATCGGGTTCGCCATCCCGGCGGATACGGCCAAGACGATCACCGAACGCCTGATGCGCGGTCAGTCGATCGAGCGCGGCTATGTCGGTCTGGGCCTGCGCACCCTCAGCCCCGACGGGTGGGAAGCCCTGGGTCAGCCCAAGGACTTCAAGGGCGCATTGGTCGAGAGCGTGACCGATGGCGGTCCTGCTGCGCGTGCAGGCGTTCAGGTTGGCGACCTGCTGGTCGGCGTCAACGGCGAGGCCGTAGCGAACAGCCAGGAAGCCACGCGCCGGGTCGGGTCGGCCAAGCCGGGCGATACCATTCGCCTGGAAGTGATCCGCGACGGCCGCCGTCAGACGCTCAACGTCCGTTCGGGTACGCGTCCGTCGGAAGAAGAGTTGAACGCGGGTGAAGAGGGAGGCGGTTCTGCGGCTCCGGGTCAGGCTCAGCCGGGCCAGGGCGAAACCATCGAAGGCCTTGGCGTGACGGCCATTACGCCCGCCGCCCGGTCGCGTTTCAGCATTCCCGAAAGCGTGACCGGCGTGGTCATCACCAATGTGGAGCAGGATTCGGCTGCGGCGCGTCTCGGCTTCCAGCCGGGCTTCGTCATCACCCGCGCGAATGACCGCAACATCACCTCCGCGGCCGATCTGCGCGCGGCGGTAGCGGCGGCCAAACAGGCGGGTCGACCCAGCATCCTGCTGTTCGTCCGCACGCCCCAGGGCACCAGCCCGGTCCCGCTGCGCTTCGCTACCAGCGAATGATCGGCATTCTGACCAAGCCTTAACTCACCCTATCGCCGCCGATGCGCTACCATCGGCGGCGATTTTGATTCCGGGAGGGGTTTCGATGCGGATTTTGGTGGTCGAGGATGACGCCGAGGCGGCGACCGCCATGGTGCGGGGTCTGTCCGAAGCCGGACATGAGGTGACCCACGCCGTGGACGGCGCCTTCGGGCTATTGGAGTCGCAAAAGGGCGGCTACGACGTCTATGTGGTGGACCGGATGATGCCGCGCCTGGACGGCGTCGGCATGGTCGAGACGGTGCGCAAGGGCGGTGATCAGACCCCGGTCCTGTTCCTGTCGGCCCTGGGCGAGGTCGAAGATCGCGTCACGGGCCTGAAGGCCGGCGCCGACGACTATCTGGTCAAGCCCTACGCCTTCGCCGAACTGATCGCGCGGGTCGAGGCCCTGGCCCGCCGCCGCGAAACTGGCGGCGTCCAGACCGTGCTCAAGGTCGGCGACCTAGAAATGAACCTGATCGCCCGCACCGTGCATCGCGGCGCGGCAGAGATCGATTTGCAGCCGCGCGAGTTCCAGCTGCTGGAGTTCCTGATGCGCCACGCCGGCCAGTCGGTGACGCGCACCATGCTGCTGGAGAAGGTCTGGGAATACCATTTCGACCCCCAGACCAACGTCATCGACGTCCACATCAGCCGCCTGCGCTCCAAGATCGACAAGGGCTTCGACCGCGCGATGCTGCAGACCGTGCGCGGGGCGGGATATCGGTTGGAGGCGTAGGGCGCAGGAAGTTCTCCCTCCCCTTTATGGGGAGGGACGATCGCGCAGCGATCAGGGTGGGGAAGTGCCCATGTTTTCGGAGACAGACCGCGCCCGCGCGATGCGCAAGGCCATGACCCCGCCGGAAGCCCGGATGTGGGCCAATCTCAAGCGGCTTCGCGGCGAGGGCTTTCACTTTCGCCGTCAGGCGCCCTTCAAGGGTTATTACCTAGACTTCGTCTGTTTCAAGCACCGTCTGGTGATCGAGGTCGATGGACAGGTGCATCAGTTGGATGAACAGATACGCCATGATCGGATCAGGGACGCAGTCCTGGCGAAAGAGGGGTTCGTCACCCTGCGCTTCGACAATGCGGCCATCCGCGACAGTATCGACGGTGTGATGGATTTCGTCGTGGCGAGGCTCATGAACTCCCCCACCCTGGCGTCGCTGCGCGTCGCCGTCCCTCCCCATGAAGGGGAGGGAGAATAGTTGCGCCTTCCCTCCCTCCTTCGTCGCACGCCCTTTCGGCTGACGCTGCTGTTCCTGGCGCTGTTCGTGGCGGCGGCGGGGGCGATCCTGGCCTATGTCTATTTCGCCTCGGCGTCGGAGGCCCAAGGGCGGGCCAAGGCGGATGTGGAGATCGAGCTGGGCGCCCTGACGGCGATCCACGGCACGCGCGGTATCGACGCCCTGAACCAGGCGCTGGTCGAGCGGTCGATCCGGGGCGGGCCTTATCTGTATCTGCTGACCGACGCGGCTGGAAAGACGATCACCGGCAACATCACCGAATCGCCGATCGACATCGACCTCAGCCTGCCGGCCGGCGCTAGCGACTGGGAGAGCTTCCGCCTGACCGACACGGATGCGCAGGGCAAGGTCCAGCGTCGACGCTCCATCGGGGTGATCACCACCCTGTCGGGGGGCGAGCATCTGTTCGTCGGTCAGGACATCGGCGACATCGAGGAATACCTGGCCCGACTGACCCAGGCCCTGTGGGGCGCCATGGCGCTGGTGATGCTGCTGGGCCTGGCGGGCGGTCTCTACATCAGCCGGCGGGTGGAGAAGTCCATGGCCGGGCTGAACCAGGTCGTGCAGGCGGTGCAGGAGGGCGACCTCAAGGTCCGCGCCCCCGTCCGCAACACCGGCGACGAACTGGACGAGCTGGGCCAGGGGCTGAACACCATGCTGGATCGGCTGGAGGCGTCCATGTCCTCGATCCGCCACGCCGGCGACGCCATCGCGCATGACCTGCGCTCGCCCCTGACGCGGATGAGGGCCAAGCTGGAGGTGGCGCTGATCGACGCGGAAGCCGGCAAGATCGACGGCGTCGACGCCCTGGGCATCGCCCTGGACGAGGCCGATCACCTGCTGAAGACCTTCAACACCGTCTTGGCCATCGCGCGTCTGCAGGCGGGCGGGGCGCCGGACCCCAGGCTGATGGACGCCGCCGACCTCGCCGCCGACATGGCCGAATTGTACGAACCGGCGGCCGAGGACAAGGCGATCGATTTCTCGTCCGAGGTCGAACGCGGCCTGATGATCGAGGGCAACCAGCCCTTCCTGGCCCAGGCCCTGGCCAATCTGATCGACAACGCCATTAAATACACGCCTGCCGGCGGGGCGGTGAAGCTGCGCGCGCGGCGGCGGTCGTCCGGCGAGATCGAATATTCCGTCACCGATACCGGACCGGGCGTGCCCGAGGAGGACCGCGAACGCGTCGTCCAGCGCTTCGTGCGCCTGGACAACAGCCGCACCGAGCCCGGCTCGGGCCTGGGTCTGTCGCTGGTGACGGCGGTAGCCGAGGCGCACGGCGGCCGGGTCGTGCTGGACGAGGGGCCGGGCGCCTATGGCGATTTCGGGCCGGGGCTGAGGGTGGCCTTGGTTCTTCCCCCTGCGGTCCAGAACTAGAGATTTCCGCTCATCCCCGCGAAAGAGGGAACCTAGGCTTTTGGGCGGTCAGGCTTGTGGCGTGTGTCAGGATCGTGGTCCAACGGCTTTGCCGAGCGAAAGTACTGGGTCCCCGCTTTCGCAGGGATGAGCGGATGATTTAATGGCCGATACTGCAACCTCCGCATCGATACCGCTGGGCCAAAGGATCAAGCCCGCAGGACCTGTCGCCAACACGGCAGCAGCCGACCGCCTGCTGGAAAGTCTGATCGAGGCCGCCGACGCCGACGGCTGGCGCGATACTCTGGACGCCGCCTGGCCCGCTCTGGCCCCGGTCGCGGGAGCGTCCCCCTATCTCGCCGGCCTGATGCGTCGCCGCCCCGCCCATCTGCGTCGCCTGCTGGAACAGGATCCCGCCGCCAGCCTCGCCCAGATCATCCGCGACACCGATGCGCTGGACGCAGAACCGGACGAGGTTCGCGCCCCGCTGCGGGTGCTGAAGGCCGACCTGCATCTGCTGACCGCCCTGGCCGATCTGGGCGGCGTCTGGGATCTGGATCAGGTCACCGAGGCCCTGTCAAAATTCGCCGACGCCTCATGCCGCGCCGCCTTGCGCGCCGTCGCCGCCGAACAGAGGGCGCGCGGTCGGCTGGTCTCGCCGTCGGGCGATCCGCGCGGTCCGATCCCTGGCCTGTTCGGCCTGGCCATGGGCAAGCACGGCGCCAATGAGCTGAACTATTCCTCCGACATCGACATCTCCCTCTTCTTCGAGCCGCGCCTGATGGTCCTGGCCCTGCGCGAGGGCGAGGAGATGCAGGATTTCGCCAATCGCGTCGGCAAGGGGATCGCGACCCTGCTGACCGAGCGGACGGCCGACGGCTATGTCTTCCGCGTCGACCTGCGGCTGCGGCCCGACCCGTCCTCGACCCCGCCGGTGGTCGCGGGACCGATGGCTCTGGCCTACTATGAGAGCGTCGGTCAGAACTGGGAGCGGGCGGCCTTCATCAAGGCGCGGCCGGTGCTGGGCGACATGCGGGCGGCGGGCCGGTTCCTGAAGGCGATGATCCCCTTCATCTGGCGGCGCAGCCTGGATTACGCCGCCGTGCTCGACATCCAGTCGATCAAGAAACAGATCCACGTCCACAAGACGGGCGAGGGGCTGCACGCCGCCGGGGCCAATCTGAAACTGGGGCGCGGCGGCATCCGCGAGATCGAATTCTACGCCCAGACCCAGCAGCTGATCCTGGGCGGGCGCGATCCGGGCTTGCGCAAACAGCGCACGTTGGAGGCGCTGAAGGCGCTGGCCGACGCCGACCACATCCCCCAGGCGGTCTGCGAGGAACTGTCGGCCGCCTATGTCGAGCTGCGCGGGCTGGAGCATCGGGTGCAGATGCTCGACGACGAGCAGACCCACCGCCTGCCCGAGGACCGCGAACGCCGCGCCGCCGTCGCCGCGCTGGCCGGTTCCGGCGATCTGGCGGCCTTTGACGCCCATGTCGAGGCCCTGCTGGTGCGGGTCAACACCCGTTACGGCGAGCTGTTCGAGGGCGGCGAGGATCTGGATTCCAGCTATGGCAGCCTGGTCTTCACAGGCGTCGAGAACGATCCCGAGACGCTGGAGACCCTGCGTCGCATGGGCTTTTCCGAGGCGCCCTCCGTCGCCGACACCATCCGCAGCTGGCACCACGGCCGCATCCCCGCGACGCGAACGTCGCGCGGTCGAGAGCTGTTCACCCGCCTGGCTCCGCGCCTGCTGGAGGCCCTGGCTCGCTCCGGCGCGCCGGACGACGCGTTTCGGCGTTTCGCCACCTTCTTCTCGGGCCTGGCGGCGGGGGTTCAGGTCCAGGCCCTGTTCCTGAACCAGCCCAAGCTGTTCGAGATGGTGCTGGGCGTCATGGCCTTTGCGCCGCGCCTGGCCCGGACCCTGGGGCGTCAACCGGCGGCTCTGGACGGGGTGCTGGACGCCCGCTTCCTGGCCGACCTGTCCGCCGAGACCGGCCTGACCGAACAGATCCTGCGCGAAGCCGGCGAGACCGAGGATTTCGAGGGCGCCATGAACGCCGTGCGCCGCCTGCATCGCGAACAGATGTTCCGCATCGGCATCCACGCCATGACCGGACGCGCGGGGCCGGAGGCGGCGGGTCGCGCCTATGCGGCCCTGGCGGACGCCGCCATGCTGACCCTGTCGCCGGCGGCCTTGGCCGAGACGGAACGGCTGGGCGGCGCCTTGCCTGGCGCGGTGGCGGTGGTGGCCCTGGGCAAGGCCGGGTCGCGCGAGATGACGGCCGGGTCGGACCTGGATCTGATGACCCTGTACGAGGCCCCGCCGGACGCTGCATCCGCGATCAAGGGCTGGACCGCCGATGTCTTCTACGCCCGCTTCACCCAGCGACTGATCGCGGCCCTGTCGGCGCATACTGCCGAGGGCGGCCTGTACGAGGTCGACATGCGGTTGCGCCCCACCGGCTCCAAGGGGCCTGTCTCGGTGCGGCTGAAGGCCTTCGACGCCTATTACGCCCGCGAGGCCGAGACTTGGGAGTTCATGGTCCTGACCCGCGCCCGCGTCGTCTGGGCCAGCGATGCGAAGTTCGGCGCCCAGGTGTCCGCCGCCATCGAGGCCGCCCTGCGCCGCCCGCGCCCTGGCGTCGATATCGCCGCCGATGTGCGTAAGATGCGGGCGCTGATGGACCGCGAACGTCGCCCGCACGGCTTCTGGGATTTGAAACTGTCGCCCGGCGGCCAGGTGGACGCCGAGTTTGCGGCCCAGTTCCGTCAGCTGCAGGCCGCCGCCATCGGGGAACCCCTGACGCTTTCGACGCTGGAGGCCCTGCACGACGACCCGGTTCTGGCCGAGGCCTGGCGGGTGCAGCAGCGGCTGGCCCATCTGCTGGCCGCCGCCTTCGAGGGGCGGGTCGATCCCGAGGCCGAGCCGTCCGTCTTCCAGCTGCGTCTGGCCGAGGCTGCGGGGGCTCAGGACTTCGAGACCCTGAAGACAGAATTGACCGATCTGCGGGCGCGGGCGCGCAAGGCGTTCGAAAGGGCGGTTCCCGCCAGATTCGAAAAAGAGGGCCGCGACGGAGATTCGGAGACGCCGCGTTCAATCTCCTGACAGGGCAATGTCAAAGGGTCGCGCCATGCGGTCCATGGAGATGATCGAGATGAGAAAGACCTTTCTGACCGGCCTGAGCGTCATCGCGCTGGCCGCCGTCGCCGGCGTGGCGACCGCACAGGTTCCCCCCGCTGGCGCACCCGCTCCGTATCAGGCGCGCGGCGAAGCGAACCGTCAGATGACGCGCGCCGAGTTCGTCGATACGCGCGTCGCCCGCCTTACCGCGCTGGATGCGAACAGCGACGGCACGGTTAGCGTCGAGGAACGTCAGGCCGGCATGCAGGCCCGCCAGGCCGAACGCGCCGACGCCCGCTTCGCCAAGCTGGACGCCAACGGCGACGGCTCCATCAGCCGCGCCGAGTTCGACGCCGGCCATGCCGCGCGCCCTGATCGCGGCCTGCGCGCCGAACGCGCCGGCAATCGTGAGGGGCATCGCGGCGGCCCGCGTCACGCCATGCGCGGTCCCGGTCGTCCGGGCTCCGAAGGGCGTGGCCCCGGCCGCGAACGCGGTCCGGTGGTGATCTCCGACGTCGCCGCCAAGCTGGGCGAGCGTTTCGACAAGATGGACGGCAACCGCGACGGCGTGATCTCGGCCGACGAGCGCCGCACGGCCATGACCGCCCATCGTGCGGAGCGTCAGGCCCAGCGTGCGGAACGCCGCGCAGCCCGTCCGGCGCAACAACCGGCTTCCCCCGCCCCGGCTTCGGAGTAAGAACGGTGTCGGGGTCGGCCGTCATGAGCGAACCGGTCCCTTTCGTCAGCAGCGGAAGAGGCAGGTTTGGTCGCGATCGTCGACCCCGACGAGGATCTGGTGCGCCGGGTGGGTCAGGGCGACCCGGCGGCGGCGCAGACGCTCGTCGCGCGCAAGCTGCCGCGTATTCTGGCCCTGGCCCAGCGGATGCTGGGCGACGCGGCCGAGGCCGAGGACGTGGCCCAGGAGGCCATGCTCAAGGCCTGGCGTCAGGCGCCGAAATGGGCGCCCGGCAAGGCGCGGTTCGACACTTGGCTGCACCGGGTGGCGCTGAACCTCTGCTACGACCGGCTGCGGCGACGGCGCGAGATTCCCACCGACACGCCGCCGGATCGCCCCGACGAGGGACCGGCGCCGGATCGGGGGCTGCTGGCGGCCGAGACAGGCGTGCGGGTTGATGCGGCGCTGAAACGGCTGCCGGACCGTCAGCGCGAGGCCATCGTCCTGTGCCATTATCAGGAGCTGTCCAATATCGAGGCGGCCGTTCTGATGGAGATCAGCGTCGAGGCGCTGGAGAGTTTGTTGTCGCGCGGTCGTCGCGCATTGCGTCAGGCCCTTTCGGACATGGCTCCGGCCGGGTCGCCGAGGGCAGGTAGAGGAGACGGACGATGAAGGCGGAACGGTTGCACGAACTGGCGGACGCCTACGGCGCCGACCTGCGTCGGTGGCCCGCGTCCGAGCGCGCCTTCGCCGAAAGTCTGCTCGCGGCCGATCCTTCGCTGAAGGCGGTGCTGGACGAGGCGGCGACGCTGGACGCCCTGCTGAACGCCGCGCCTGCGCCGGTTCCGTCCGCCGCCCTGACCGCGCGCATTCTGGCCGCTGCGCCCAAACGCAAGGCACGTGGCCGGCTGGGGCGGTCGGTCTGGTATCTGGGGGCCGGATGGGCCGCCGCCGCCTGTGCCGGGGTGGTCGCCGGCGTGGGCCTGACGACCCATCTGAGCGCCGACGCGCGGGCCGATGCGGTGCTCTATCAGTCTTCGCTGACCGGCGTGGACGACACCGAGGTTCTGGGATGACGTCGAAGACCCTGAAGATCGCCCTGGCCGTCTCGGTGGCGCTGAACGTGTTCGCCGTCGCGGGCGCCGTCACTTATGTGGTCAATCGCGACAGGATCGAACGCAAGATCGAGGATCAGAGGCGTCCCGGTCGCGAAGGCCCGCTGGCCGAGGTGCTGGCCGATCTGGACCCCGCCGTTAGAGACCGCGTGCGCTCGGCCCTGCGGGAATCCGCTTTGGCGGCGCGTCCGGATTTCGAAGCGGCGCGGGCGGCGCGACGTGAGGCAATCGACATCGCCGGTCAACCGACGCTGGACGCGGCCCGCGTTCAGAGCCTGCTCGAACAATCCCGCGTCGCCGAGATGCGCGGCCGCACGCGGCTGGAAAACGGGGCGGTCGCTGTGCTGGGCACGCTCACGCCCGATGAGCGCAAGGCCCTGACGCCGATCCTGCAACGCAAGGGCGACGCCCGCCGCGCCATCGTGCACGGCGAACGAAACGATCGTCAGCGGGACCAAAGTCCGTCCCGCTGACGACCTGACGGATCAGCCTTTCTTCGACGCCCGGAACGCCGCCACGGCGTCCACCGTCGCGCGGACCTTGGCCTCGATGGCGGCCCAGTCGCCCGACTTGACGGCCTCGTCGGTCACCAGTTTCGAGCCCATGCCCGCCGCGACGATGCCGGCGCCGAACCATTTGGCGATCGAGGCCTCGTCGGGGTCCACGCCGCCCGTCGGCATGATCTTGACCCAGGGCATTGGTCCCTTGACCGCCTTGACGAAGTCCGGGCCGCCGACCGACGAGCCGGGGAACAGTTTGACGATGTCGCAGCCCAGCTCGTGCGCCTCGCCGATGTCCGTCACCGAGCCGCAGCCGGGAAAATAGGCGACCATGCGACGGTTGCAGACCTTGGCCACGTCGGGGACCAGGCAGGGGCTGACCACGAAGCGCGCACCCCGGTTCAGATAAAGCGACGCCGTGCCCGCATCGACGACCGAACCGATGCCCAGCACGACGTTCGGATCGGTCTTGATCAGTTCGCGATTGATCTCGCCGAACAGGTCGCAGGCGAAGTCGCCGCGATTGGTGAACTCCACCACCGGCGCCCCGCCGCGCGCACAGGCGCGAATGACGTTCAGGCTGATCTCGGGATCGGAATGATAGAAGACCGGGCAGACGCCCTGGGTCTCCAGCGCCTGAAGCACGCTGACGCGATCATGGGCCATGGACGATTTCCTTTTCGATAGGTTCCGCCCGACCTCCGATGTCGCGGACGCAAGGTCAAGTCAAACCGCGTTAGCGACCGTGCGCCAAAGTCGCCAGACGCGCGACTATAGCGCTGTCCGTATCGAACAGCAGGTCCAGCATCGTGAAATGATTCAGGCCAGGCAAGGCCTCGAACCGCGTGTCGGCGCCTTGAACGGCCCATCGCGCGGCCATGGCCTCGCTTTGGCGTAGGAAGGCTTCGCTCTCGGCCCCGCCGACGATGCAGTCCAGAACGACGCCGGCGGGCGCAGACCGGTGGATCGGCGACAGGGCGCGCGCTTCGGCCGGGTTCAGGTCCAGGGCGGCGTTCAGCGAGGTTGGGATCAGGGGCTCCAGGTCGAACACGCCCGAGAGGGAGACGGCGGCCGAGGCGCGACCGTCCGTCAACAGGCAGGCCGCCATATGCCCGCCCGCCGAATGGCCGCTGACGACGGGGCGGGCGCCGGTGCGGGCGTGGATCAGATCGACGGCGGCGCGCATCTGATCGACGATCCGGCCCAACCGAACGGTCGGCGCCAGGTCATAGGTCGGGATGGCGACGCTGACGCCACGGGCCAGCAGGGGCGGGGCGACGAAGCTGAACCAGCCGGCATCCAGCGCCTGCCAGTATCCGCCGTGGATGAAGACCACGACCGGCGCGCCTTTCCCTGCGTCGAACCAGTCGATCCGCTCGCGTTCGCCGGGGCCGTATTTCAGGATTTCGGGCGGATGGGCGGCGCGGGCGGCCGCCGATCCCGCCTTCCAGCGCGCCATGACGGCGGGGTGGTCGGGGACCAGGGCGCGGTTGTTGTATTGCGCCTCAAGCATGGCGTCTATGTCTTGCGGCTTACCCGTCACGTCTTGATCCGCTAGGAACGCCCTCGAACCAGAGGACTGATCCGCCATGATGACCGCCATCTTCGTCTTCATCAAATGCGAGCTGGGCTACGCCAATGAGGTGGCGGCCGACATCGTGGACAATGTCGAGAACGTCTCGGAGGTCTATTCGACCTCGGGCCAGCACGATCTGCTGGCCAAGTTCAACCTGCCGCGCGATGCCGACATCGGCACCTTCGTGACCAAACAGGTGCAGACGCGGCCGCACGTGCGCGACACCTTCACCGTCATCACCTTCTCGCCCTTCCTGCCGAAACAGGCCTAGGTTTTTCGGGCGGCTCCGGCCTTGCGCTTGACCTCGTCCTTGCGCTCCTCCGCCTCGTCGTCGTCGCCGACCTTCTCCTCGACCGTGGCCGAGAAGCGCTGGAAGGCGCCCAGGCCGACCAGCACCAGGACGGCGGCGATAAGCAGGGCGGAGGGATAGAGCAGCAGGGCGACGTCCTCGCGCGCCGTCTTGAACACCACCACCAGCGCCTCCAGGAACAGGGCGATGACGATGGTGGACAGGAACTTCGTCAGGCTGCGCCGGGCCTCGGCCGCACTGCGCCGTTCGTTGCCGCGTCGCACCTCATCCTCGAAGATGTATTTCGCCACGTCGAAGACGGCGATGGCGACGATGACATAGCCCAGCATGTCCAGCACGGCGTCGGCGCCGGACTGATCCGGGCGTCCGATCCCTTCCACCGCGTCCTTCACGCCGAACCCGATCAGGGCCATGGCCGAAAGCAGCAAAAGAAGACTGGCGAAGCCGAAGACGGCGCGGGTCAGATAGGTCATGGCAGTGCAGCTCCCTGGCGGCTGTCAACGCGCGAACGGCCAAGCTGTTGCCTCGCCGCAAAAGGGTGACGCTGACCCAAGGGACGGCTAAACCGACGCCATAGGGAGACACGACATGACGCGATCCAACGCGCCCGCCTATCTGACCGGCTTCGGAAACCATTTCGCGACCGAGGCCGCGCCCGGCGCCCTGCCCGTGGGCCAGAACTCGCCGCAGAAGACGCCGATGGGCCTGTATGCCGAACAGCTGTCCGGCACGGCCTTCACCGCCCCGCGCGCAGAAAACCGCCGCAGCTGGCTGTATCGCCTGCGCCCCTCGGCCCAGCACGGACCGTATACGCCCTTCGATCAGGGGATGGTGCGATCCGGCCCGTTCGACGAGACGCCGCCAAACCCCAATCGGATGCGCTGGGACCCGCTGCCCGTGCCAAAAGCGCCGACCGACTGGGTCGAGGGGCTGACCACCTATGGCGGAAACGGCGAGCCGGATGGCGGGGCGGGTGCGGGCATCCACCTCTATGTCGCCAACTGTTCGATGACCGACCGGGTCTTCTACGATGCCGACGGCGAGCTGCTGATCGTGCCGCAAGAAGGCGCGCATCGGTTCGTCACCGAGATGGGGGTGATCGAGGCCGAACCCGGCCATGTCGTCCTGATCCCGCGCGGCGTTCGGTTTCGCGTCGAGGTAAATGGTCCCGTTCGCGGCTATGTCTGCGAGAACTACGGCAGTCCGTTCCGCCTGCCGGATCTTGGTCCCATCGGGTCAAACGGCCTGGCCAATCCGCGCGACTTCGAAACCCCGGTTGCGGCGTTCGAGGACGTGGATCGCCCCACCCAGTGCGTCCAGAAATACGGCGGCCGCCTGTGGGCCACGACCTTCGACCACAGCCCGCTGGATGTGGTAGCCTGGCACGGCAATCTGGCGCCTTGCCGCTATGACACGGCGCGGTTCAATACGATCAACACCGTCAGCTACGACCACCCGGACCCGTCGATCTTCACCGTCCTAACCAGCCCGTCCGAGACGCCGGGCACGGCCAACATCGACTTCGTCATCTTCCCGCCGCGCTGGATGGTGGCCGAGGACACCTTCCGGCCACCGTGGTTCCACCGCAACGTCATGAGTGAGTTCATGGGGCTGGTGACCGGCGCCTATGACGCCAAGGCCGGCGGCTTCGCACCGGGCGGCGCGTCCCTGCACAATCGCATGAGCGGCCACGGCCCCGACCAGGCCAGCTATGACGGCGCGGTCAAGGCGGAGCTGAAGCCGCACAAGATCGAAAACACCCTGGCCTTCATGTTCGAGACGCGCATGCCGATCCGCGTCACGAAATGGGCGTCCGAATCACCGCAGATGCAGCTCGACTACGACGACGTCTGGTCAGGCTTCACCAAAGGACAGATCTCATGATCCGCGTTTCCCTCATCGCCGCCGTCGCCCTGCTGGCCGCCGCCTGCTCGCCTCAGACCACGACGAGCGCCGGCTCCGACGCGCCGATGCAGAGCGCCGAGGCCTCGGCCTGCGCCACGCGCGGCGGCACGATGAAACAGGTCGGCCGGATGCAGTCCTGGCAGTGCGTGATCTCCTACGCAGACGCTGGCAAGCGCTGCACCGACGGCGATCAATGCCAGGGCGACTGCCGCATCGAGGGCAACAGCGGCGTCGCGCCGGGCGCGGGGACGGCCGGCGTCTGTCAGGCCACCAGCGACCGCTTCGGCTGCAACACCCCGGTCGAAGACGGCAAGGCCGGTCCGACTCTCTGCATCGACTGACCCATCACGCACGAAAAAGCCCCCGTCGCGAACGACGGGGGCTGATCCATCCGTAAACGGATTTACTGGGTCGACGGCGTGTTGTTGGTGGTCATGCCGCCGTCGGCGTTGCCGGCTTGCTGCTCGACCATGTCGGCCTTGCGGTCGGCGTTTTTCTCGACCTGATCGGCCTGAGCGTTCAGGGCGTCGGCCTGAGCGTCGGTCGGAGCGGTCGCGGCTTGCGATTCCAGTTGGTCGGCGCGGGCTTCACCCGTCGCTTCGATGGCGTCGGCTTGGTTTTCAGCGGCCTTGTCAGCGGCGCTTTCACCGCAGGCAGCGACGCCGGCGAGCATGAACACCGAAGCGGCGGCGATGGCGAACTTTTTCATTTGAGTTTCCTCTCCTAGGTGGAAACTCGAAAACGCCACGGCGCCGGTTCGGTTCACGCCGCCGTGAGATTTTCGTGATCGCCCGAGTTTTTCAGTCTTCGGATTGGGCGAAGGCGACGCGTGCCGCGCCCAGCAGGGCGGCGTGTTTGTGCATGATCACCTTGGTCGGAATATCGGCCATATAGTCCTTGAACCGGCCCTTGCGCTCGAACCGCTGGCGGAAGGGGCTGGCCTTGATGAAGGGCAGGATGCGCGGGACGATGCCGCCGGCGATATAGACGCCGCCACGCGCCCCGGTGGTCAGGGCGATGTCGCCGGCCACGGCGCCCAGGATGGCGCAGAAGCGGGCCAGTGTGGCGCCGCACGGGCTGTTGGGATCCTTCATCGCCGTCTCGGTGATCTGGGCCGGATCGTCGATATGGGTCTCGCGGCCGTCGATCTCGGCCAGGGCCCGGTGCATGTTCAGCAGGCCGGGGCCGCAGATCAGGCGTTCGATGGAGACGCGGTCATAGCGGCGGCGCAGGATGCGCAGGATCTCGTCCTCGACGGGATCGCCGGGGGGGAAGCAGGCGTGGCCGCCCTCGGACGGCATGGCCATTTCCTTGCCGTGGGCGTCGCGCACCAGGGCGGCGACGCCGAAGCCGGTGCCGGGGCCCAACACGGCCACGGTGGAGTGCGGATCGCCGTCCACCGGCCCGCCCAGGCTTTCCAGCTGATCTTCCGGCACGATGGGCGCACCCCAGGCCAGGGCCTCGAAATCGTTGATCAGCTTGACCGGCTTCAGGCCCAGGGTTTGAAGCTCGGTCTCCGAAACCGCCCAAGGCGAGTTGGTCAGGTCGATGGCGCCGTCGGTGACGGGGCCGGCCACGGCGATGACGCCGCCCGTCGGCTTGACGTCGCAGCCGTCCACGAAGGCGGCGACGCCTTCCAGGAAGGTCGGATAGGTCTCGGCGGGGAAGCTCTCGTGGTGGTCCAGAACGGGCTTGCCGTCGATCATCCGGGCCACGGCGAAGCGGGCGTTGGTGCCGCCGACATCGCCGACGAGGAGGGTCTTGTCATTCATTTCAGGCGTTTCCTGCGCGCGGTTCGGTGGATCAGGCGTCCACGGTCCGGTCGACGAAGTTGGGGTTGGGCGGCGTGTCATCATGACCGCGAGAGCCGGTCGGCACGGCGAAACAGACGGTCGCCCCCTGTTCGGCCGTGGTGACGACGTGGCGGAAGGCGCCGAACAGTTCGCGGCCATAGCCCCAGGATGATCCCTCGGCGTTGGCGGCGGGTCGGGCGGCGAGGGGGCGAGCGGTCAGGTCGGCGATCCCGACCGTGGTCAGAACCCCGGCCTCGGCGTCCAGACGAATGATGTCGCCGTCCTTAACATGGGCCAGGGGGCCGCCGGCGAGGGCTTCGGGCGAGACGTGGATGGCGGCGGGAGTCTTGCCGCTGGCGCCGGACATGCGGCCGTCGGTGACGAAGGCGACCTTGAACCCCTTGTCCTGAATGACCGACAGGGCCGGCGACAGGCTGTGCAACTCCGGCATGCCGTTGGCCTTCGGTCCCTGAAAACGCAGGACCACGACCACGTCGCGGAACAGTTTGCCGTCCCGGAAGGCCTGGAGCGCGTCTTCTTGGGTCTCGAAGACGGCGGCGGGGGCTTCGACGATGCGGTTCTCGGGTTTGACCGCCGAGATCTTGATCACCGCGCGGCCTAGGTCGCCCTGAACCAGGCGCAGACCACCCTCCTTGTCGAAGGGGTTGGAGGCGGGGCGCAGGATGTCGAGATCGAGGCTTTCCTTGACCCCGTCGCGCCAGACCAGCTGACCGTCCACCATCGACGGTTCCTGGAAATAGGCCTCGATGCCCTGACCCATGATGGTCGTGACGTCGGTGTGGATATTGCCGGCCTTGGCAAGTTCGCGGGCGATGAAGGCGACGCCGCCGGCGGCTTGGAAGGCGTTCACGTCGGCCGAGCCGTTGGGATAGACGCGGGCCAGAAGTGGGGTGACGGAAGACAGCTCGTCCATGTCAGTCCAGTCGACCAGCACACCCGCCGCCCGCGCCATGGCGACCAGGTGGATGGCGTGGTTGGTCGAACCGCCGGTGGCCAGCAGGGCCACGATCATGTTGACGATGGACTTCTCGCTGATGACATCGGCCATGCGGCATTCGCCGCTGCGGGCCAGTTCGACCGCCCGCTTCGCCGCCGCCGCCGTCAGGGCGTCGCGCAGGCCGGTGTCGGGATGGACGAAGGCGGTGGACGGCATGTGCAGCCCGCCCAGCTCCATCATCATCTGGTTGGAGTTGGCCGTGCCGTAGAAGGTGCAGGTGCCGGGCGAGTGATAGCTCCCGATCTCGCTCTCCAGCAGGGTGTAGCGATCCACCCTGTTCTGCGCGTATTCGGCGCGGACGCGGGCCTTTTCCGCGTTCGGAATGCCCGAGGGCATCGGACCTGCGGGGGCGAAGACGACGGGCAGATGACCGAAGGCCAGGGCCCCCATGAACAGGCCGGGCACGATCTTGTCGCAGACGCCCAGCATCAGGGCGGCGTCGAAGGCGTCATGCGTCAGGGCCACGCCGGTGGACATGGCGATGACGTCGCGGCTGAACAGGGACAGCTCCATGCCCGGGCGGCCTTGCGTCACGCCATCGCACATGGCGGGGGTGCCGCCGGCGACCTGGGCCGTGGCGCCGACCTGACGCACGGCCTCGCGCACCACGCCGGGGAAGCGCTCGAACGGCTGGTGGGCCGACAGCATGTCGTTATAGGCGGTGACGATGCCCAGATTGGGCTTGGAGCCATCCATCGAAGTGAGTTTGTCGGCAATGGTCTGGCCGGCGAAGGCGTGGGCCCAGTTGGCGCAACTCAGCTTGGCGCGGCCGGTCCCGCTGTCGCGGGCGGCGTCCATGCGACGGATATAGTCGGCGCGGGTCTCGCGGCTTTTCTCGACGATGCGGGCGGTGACCGCGGCGACCGTGGGGTGCAGGGCCATGTCAGCTGTCTTCCGTATACAGAACTTCGAGGGGGACGCCGGCGGCGATCAGGGCGGCGATGGGCTGGATCTTGGGATCGCCCTGGGTCTGCTCTTCGAACACGCGGCGCTTGGCGGCGCCCTTCAGGCCCAGGATCACGCGCCTGGCCGACATCAGATAGGCCAGGTTGATCGACAGGCGCTCGATCGTCGGCGCCATGCCGTCCCGGCCGTGGGGCACGCCCAAGACCGTCGGCTTCAGCGTCGGCGTCAGCAGGGTCTTCAGCGTCGGGCTGTCGGGGAACATGGAACAGATATGGCCATCCTCCCCCATGCCGAGAAGGACCGCGTCGAAACGCCCGCCCGCATCGGCCAGGGCCTTGGCGGCCACGATGCCCGCGCGGTCCACTGTGACCTCGGGCGTATAGAGGGGGATGAAGCGCGCCGCGGCCGCCTTGTCCTGCAACAGCACGTCGCGGATCAGGCGGGCGTTCGATTCCGGCGAGGTCTCGGGGACATAGCGCTCGTCCACCAGGGTCACGGCGATCCTGGACCAGTCCAGATCGGTCGCGGCCAGACGGCGATAGACCGGCGCGGGCGTCGAACCGCCCGGACCGGCGAACAGGGCCGATCCGTTGTCGCGGACGGCGGCGCCCAGGGTCTCGGACAGGCGAGCGGCGATGGCCTCTGCCCAAGTTTCGACGGTGGGGAAGGTTTCGATCACGGGCGTCTCAGACATCGGTCGTGTTCCAGTCGCGGCCGGTTCGCATCATCAGCATGTCGGCGCTGTCGGGGCCCCAGGTTCCGGCGACGTATTCGTCGGGCTTCAGGCCGGATTCGGCCCAGGCTTCGGAGACCTCGTCCACCCATTTCCAGGCCTGTTCCGCCTCGTCGCGGCGCACGAACAGCGTCGAGTCGCCCGCCATCGCATCCAGCAGCAGCCGCTCATAGGCGATGCGGCGGCGCGGCGGCGCGGCGGACTTGCCGTCGACACCCCACGACAGGCTCATCTTGATCGGCTGAAGCTGCATCCGGCGATCCAGGCCGGGGCGCTTGTTCATCACCGTCAGCGAGATGTCTTCCTCGGGCTGCAGCTCGA
Organism: Brevundimonas sp.; assembly: GCF_046295075.1. Lineage (GTDB taxonomy): Bacteria > Pseudomonadota > Alphaproteobacteria > Caulobacterales > Caulobacteraceae > Brevundimonas. The sequence goes on from NZ_JBKBOC010000021.1 coordinate 48,514, forward strand.
TGATCATGCGGTTGGCCTGAACCTCGCCGCGGTCGTCGCGGTCGAAGATCGAGTGGGGCAGCGGCTTGAACTGGATGACGATCTCGGTGCGCTTCTCGGGCAGGCGCTTGCCGGTCCGCATGAAGAAGGGCACGCCGGCCCAGCGCCAGTTGTCGATGTCGGCGCGCACGGCGACGAAGGTCTCGGTGTCGGACTCGGCTCCGCGCTCCTCGTCATAGCCCTTGGCCGGCTTGCCCTCGCTGACGCCCGCCACATACTGGCCGCGCACGGTGACGCGCTCGGCCTCGTCAACCGTGACGGGACGCAGGGACCTCAGCACCTTGACCTTTTCGTTGCGCACCGAGTCCGGGTCCAGATCGCTGGGCGGCTCCATCGCCACAAGACACAGCAGCTGCAGCATGTGGTTCTGCAGCATGTCGCGCAGGGCGCCATATTCGTCATAGTAGGGCCAGCGGTCGCCGACCCCCACCGTCTCGCCGATCGTGATCTGGACGTGATCGATCGACAGGTTGTTCCACAGGGGCTCGAAGATGGTGTTGCCAAAGCGCAGGGCGATCAGGTTCTGGACCGTCTCCTTGCCCAGATAATGGTCGATGCGGAACACCTGGTCTTCGCTGAAGGCGTGGGCCACGGCGTCGTCGATTTCCAGGAAGGACTTCAGGTCGCGCCCGACCGGCTTCTCCAGCACGATGCGGCAGTTCTTGTCGGCCAGACCCGCCGCCTTCATCGCCGTGACGATGCGGGCGTAGAGCGAGGGGGAGACGGCCAGGAAGGACGTGACCTCGCCGTCGCCGACCTTGTCCTTCAGGGGCTTGAGGCTGTCGGGGGAGGTGGCGTCCACGGCTAGATAATCCAGACGGGCCTTCATCCTGGACCAGCTGGTTTCGTCCCAGGCCTGGTCGGCCTCGGCGCGGGCCTTCACGGCCTCATGCACCTTGGCGATATAGTCGTCGGCGCTCTCTTCCGAGCGGGCGGCGCCGATGATCTTCAGTCCTTCAGGCAGCAGGCCGTCGTGTTCGAGGAAATACAGCGACGGCAGAAGCATGCGCATCGCCAGATCGCCGCCGCCGCCGAACAGAATGAGAGCCGCCATAGAATTTCCCTCGACTGTCCCATTTCTCGGGACGAACGCCTTTACGGCCTAGCCGCTGTCTTTGGCCGCTTCCGCACGCGAGGCCAACACGTCCAGCACGTCCTGAAACACCATGTTACGGGCATGGAGAAGAACGAGCAGGTGATAGATCAAATCCGCAGCCTCGCTGGCGAGTTCCTCGTCAGGGCCTGCGACGCCGGCCAGGGCGGTCTCGACGCCTTCTTCACCGACCTTCTGGGCGATGCGTTTGGGCCCCTGGGCGATCAGTTTGGCGGTCCAGCTTTCGGACGGGTCGGCGGCGGCGCGCACGGCGATGGTCTGTTCCAGCCGGCCGATGCGGCCCACGCCGGGCGCATCGGCCTCGCCGAAACAGCTGGTGCGGTTCAGGTGGCAGGCGTTGCCGACCGGGTTCACCGACAGGACCAGGGCGTCGTTGTCGCAGTCGGGCGTGACGCCCACGATATACAGCCGGTCGCCCGAGGTCTCGCCCTTCCTCCACCGTCCGCCGCGCGAGCGCGAGAAAAAGGTGGCTTCGCCGGACGCGAGGGTCTCGTCCAGGGCGGCGCGGTCCATATAGGCCAGGGTCAGCACCTGAAGCGTGGCGGCGTCCTGCACCACCACGGGAACCAGGCCATTCCCTTTTTCGAAATCGATGGTGTTGGGGTCGAGGGTCATAACCGCATCTCCAGGCCTTGGTCGGCCAGGTATCGTTTCAGGTCGGGGATGGCTATCGCGCCGGTGTGAAAGACGCTGGCGGCCAGGGCGCCGGAGACGTCCGATTGTTCGAACACGGCCTTGAAATGCTCGGGCGCGCCGGCGCCGCCTGAGGCGATCAGGGGGATGGTCAGGCGTGCGCGGGCGGCGGACAGTTGTTCGATGTCGTAGCCGCGTCGAACCCCGTCCTGGTCGATGCAGTTCAGCACGATCTCGCCGGCGCCCAGGCCCTGCGCCTCGTCCAGCCAGTCCAGGGTGCGCTTGCCGGCGCGGCGGCGCGCGTCGGGGTCGCCGGTATATTTGTGGACCACCCACTCGCCGTCCTCCAGACGACTGTCGACGCCGACGACCACGCACTGGCTGCCCAGCCGCGCGGCCATTTCGGCGATCAGTTCCGGGCGTTCCAGGGCGGGGGAGTTGATCGACACCTTGTCGGCCCCGTGATCCAGGCAGCGGGCGGCCTGATCGACGCTGCGGATGCCGCCGGCGACGCAGAAGGGGATGTCCAGCAGCCGGGCGATATCCTTGATCCAGCCATAGTCCAGCGTCCGGCCCTCGGGGCTGGCGGTGATGTCGTAGAAGACCAGTTCGTCGGCCCCCTCGTCGCGATAACGGGCCGCCAGTTCGGCGGCGTCGCCCATGTCGGTATGGCCGACGAACTTCACGCCCTTGACCACCCGGCCGTCCTTGACGTCCAGGCAGGGGATGATGCGGCGCGCCGTCATGCGGCCGTCGCTATGGCTTCGGGCAGGGTGAAGCGGTTTTCGTACAGGGCGCGGCCGACGATGGCGCCGTTGCAGCCCAGGGCCTTGACCGCCGCGATATCCTCCAGCGACGAGACGCCGCCCGAGGCCTGAAGCACCAGGTCCGGGCGACGGCGGCGGATTTCGGCCAGCAGTTCCAGATTGGGGCCGGTCATGGCGCCGTCGCGGCCGACGTCGGTGACCAGCAGGTGTTTGAACGTCCCCTTCGGATAGCGGTCGAGCGCGGTCCACAGATCGAGGCCCGAAGACTGGGTCCAGCCCTTCAGGGCGGGCACGGGCACGCCGTCCTCGATCTTGACGTCGAAGGCCAGGGTGATCTGTTCGACGCCGAAGCCCTTGAGCCAGGCGGCGACGTCGTTGGGCTGGGTCACGGCCAGCGAGCCGACGACCACGCGCGACACGCCCGCGTCCAGCAGCTTGGCCACGTCATTGGCGCCGCGGACCCCGCCGCCCGACTGGATCTTGACGTCGATGGCCTGGGTCAGTTCGCCGATCAGGCCGTGCTGACGCGCTTCGCCCGCCTCGGCGCCGTCCAGATCGACGATGTGGATCCACTGCGCGCCCTCGGTCGCGAAGGCGGTCAGCCGGGCAGCCGGCTGTTCGTCATACTGGGTCACCTGGTCGAACTTGCCGTGCATCAGGCGCACGCAGACGCCGTCCTTCAGGTCGATGGCGGGATAGATCAGCATGTGGCGTTTCTCTCTTTCGTCATTCTCCGGCGCGTAGCGACCGGGGAACCCAGCGGCGCCGCCAGGCGAAATGCGTCCGCGATCTCGATCGAAGTCGGCATCGCCTTCGGCGCCGCTGGGTTCCCCGATCTCCGCTTCGCTTCGTCGGGGAATGACGATGGGGTGGGGGTCATAGGTTCAGGAAGTTCCGCAAGATCGTCGCCCCGGCCTCGGCCGAGCGTTCGGGGTGGAATTGGCAGCCCCAGCGGTTGGCGGATCGCACCACGGCGGGGACGGGGCCGCCATAGTCGGCGCGGGCCAGGGTCGCCGGACCGTCGGGACAGACGAAGCCGTGAACGAAATAGGCGTAGGCGCCGTCGGCGACCCCCTCCAGCAGCGGGTCGTCGCGGTCGCGCGTCAGCCGGCTCCAGCCCATATGCGGCACGGGCAGGGCGCCCGCCGGCTCCAGCCGGGACACGGTGCCGGGGATGAAGCCCAGCAGATCGACGCCCTCGCCCTCCTGGCTGGTTTCGAACAGCAGTTGCTGGCCCAGGCACACGCCCAGCAGGGGGCGGGGGAAGGCGCGGATCGGTTCGACCAGACCCAGTTCGGCCAGGCGGCTCATGGCGTAGCCGGCCGCGCCGACGCCGGGCAGGATGACCCGTTCGGCCTCGGCGATCACGGCGGGATCGTCGGTCAAGCGCACGGTCGCGCCCAGACGTTCGAGCGCGAACTGGACCGAGGCGACGTTGCCGGCGCCATAGGCGATGACGGCGACTTCGGTCATGCGATCCTCCCCCCTTGGGGGAGGGGGACCGCGCGTAGCGTGGTGGAGGGGGCGAGGGCGTACGAGGTGTGGAGCGTCAGGCGCCGGCGCGCGGGCTGGGGGGCCCCCCCCCCCCCCCCGGGGCCCCACCCCCCCCCC
>NZ_JBKBOC010000022.1:0-43470 GCF_046295075.1 Brevundimonas sp.
CGCGCGCGTCGAAGGCGGCGGCGCCGGCGGCCGTGGACAGGTCCAGGTCGCCATAACGAATGCGAGCGTCCTGGGCCGTCGCGGGGGCGACGACGGCGGCGGACAGAACGGCGGCGGCGAAGATGACGGGGGAGAGAACCTTCATCACTTAGCTCCTGAGGCGAAAATTATCGCTCGAAGTGGCGACGAGGGCGCAATAGTCTTGTCATGCAACAGGATGATGAGGGTTCAGGCGCCGATCCGCGACAATGGGATTAAATCGTCGTCACGGCGCCCAGGCCGTCACCCGCTGTTCCTCAATCCCGCCGCCACGCCGTTGATGGCCAGAAGGATGCCCTCGCGGACGCGGGGGTCGTCGTCGCCGGCGCGGCGGCGGCGGATCAGCTCGATCTGGACGTGGTTCAGCGGCTCGACATAGGGCATGCGCAGGCGGATCAGCCGGTCCAGCTCGGGCTGGCCGCCCAGCAGTTGGTCGTGACCGGTGATGGCCAGGATGGCGTCGTGGGTGCGCTGCCATTCCTCGCGGATCTCGCCATAGATGCGTGAGGCCAGAGACGCGTCGGGGACCAGGGTGGCGTAGCGGCGGGCGATGGTCATATCGGACTTGGCCATGACCATCTCCATGTTCTGGACCAAGGTCTTGAAGAAGGGCCAGGCCTCGGCCATCGCCTTCAGCTCGCCCATGTCCTGACCCTGGACGGCCGAGCCGAAGCCGAACCAGCCGGGCAGCATAACCCGGCTCTGCGACCAGCTGAACACCCAGGGGATGGCGCGTAGGTCCTCGATCCGCGTCGAGGCGGTGCGCGACGACGGGCGCGAGCCGATCTTCAGGTCGGCGATCTCGGCGATGGGGGTGGCGGCGCGGTAGTAATCGACGAAGCCGTCGGTCTCATAGACCAGCTGGCGATAGGCGGCCATCGAGCGGGCCGACAGGTCTGACAGGGTGGCGCCGTGCTCGGCGGTGAAGGCGTGATCCGTCCCCTTGCCCAACGAGGCCAGCATGGCGCCGCAGGTCAGGGCGTCCAGATTGCGCAGGGCGATCTCGGGCTCGCCGTATTTGTTGGCGATGACCTCGCCCTGTTCGGTGGTGCGGATGCGGCCCTGGACCGTGCCTTCCGGCTGGGCCAGGACGCCGGCGAAGGACGAGCCGCCGCCGCGCCCGACCGTGCCGCCGCGCCCGTGGAACAGTTGCAGCTTCAGTCCGTGCTTCTGGGTCACCTCGACCAGGGCACGCGAGGCCTCGTGCAGCTCCCATCCCGAGGTCAGGTAGGAGCCGTCCTTGTTCGAGTCCGAATAGCCGATCATCACCTCCTGCACCCCGCGCGCCTTGGCGACGGCCAGGGCGGACGGCTCCTGAAGCAGACGCTCCAGGGTGGGGCGGGCGGCACGCAGATCCTCAATGGTCTCGAACAGGGGGGCGGCCTGGATCGGGCAGGCGGCGGGGTCTTCGGGCCGATAGAGACCGACTTCCTTGAGCAGCAGATAGACCTCCAGCAGGTCCGAGGCCGCGTCGGTCTTGGACACGATATGGGTGCGGATGGCCTGGGGTCCGAAGGCGGCGAGCGAGGTGGCGGCGGCCTGAAGGATGGCGCGCTCCTTCAGCGTCACGGCCTCATAGTCGGCATAGGGGCTGAACAGCAGGCGCGACGAGGCCAGTTCCTCGGCCAGGACTTTCAGCCGCCCTTCCTCGTCGAGCGCCAGATAGTCGGGGCAGACGCCTGCGACCTTCAGCAGGTCGGCGACGACAACTTCATGGACGTCGGCGTTCTGGCGCATGTCCAGGGTCGCCATGTGGAAGCCGAACACCTCGACCGCCGTGATCAGGTCGCTGAGCCGGTCGTCGGCGAAGACGCCGCCGTGGTGCGAGACCAGGCTGTCGTGCAGGGTCTTCAGGTCGGCCTCGAAGGCGTCGGGACCGGGATAGGGCTGGGCCTCGACGGCGGGACGACGCGGGGCGGGGGCGTCGCCCAGCTTCTGGTGCGTGGCGGCGAGACGGGCATAGACCCCGGTCAGGGCGCGGCGATACGGCTCGTCCGCGCGGTGGGGCGAGGGGTCGTGGGCGGCGTCGGCCAGGGCCTGAAGTTGAGGCGACACCTGGGCCAGTTCGGCGGCGAGGCTGAGTTCGGCCCCCAGGGCGTGAATCTCTTCCAGATAGAAGGTGAGCACCGCCCGGGCCTGGGTGCGGAAGGCGGCCGTCATGACCGTGGCGTCCACGTTCGGATTGCCGTCGCGGTCGCCCCCGACCCAGGTGCCGACGCGCATGAAGGGCTGAAGGTCCGGCGCATCCAGCAGGCGCCGCCAGGCCGCCAGCTGCTTGGGCGCAACGTGCAGGAAGATGCGGTCCAGGAAGGAGACGACGGTGTCGATCTCGTCCTGCACCACCAGCCCCTGGGTGCGGACCAAGCGCGTGGCCCACAGGATGACGATTTGGCGGCGCAGAGGCTCGGATACGGCGTCGAGCGTGCAGGCGTCGCCGGCCTTGTCGCAGGCGTCCAGCAGGTCGGTGATGGCGGCGATCCGGTCGATGACGCTCTTTCGGCGCACCTCGGACGGGTGGGCAGTCAGGACGGGCGAGATCAGCGACTGGTCCAGCAGGGCGCGCACGGCCTCGCGGTCCACGCCCTGATCGGCAAGACGCTTCAGCGCGCCTTCGGGGGTGTCGGGTCGGGCTCCGGCCTCGGCCTGGCTCTGGGCGCGGCGGCGGGTCGAGCGGTCCTCGGCGATATTGGCCAGCAGCGAAAACAGGGCGAAGCCGTGCGCCAGCCCGGCCGCCTGATCCACCGACATGGCGGTCAACAGCTTCTCCAACCGCTTGGCGGGATGGGAGGCCGGGTCGCGGTGATAGGCGATGGAGGCCTGACGCACCGCCTCGACGTGGTCGAACAGGGCCTGTCCGCCCTCGTCTCGGATGATGTCGCCCAGAAGACCGCCCAGCAGTCGGACTTCGTCGCGCAGGGCGTCGTCGGCGGCGGGGCTCATCATCGGGCAAATCCTTGGTCGGCACGGGGAGATCGGTATCTGGAAGGGCGAAAGCGGCTGCGTCAACGCACGATCCGTGACAGCCGCCCCCAGAAATCCCCACCGAGATCATGGTGAACCGGCCGTTAGGGTTTCTTAACCGGCGCGGAGCGATGATGCGGGCCTAGGATTCCAGATCGGTTCCGTCCTTGCCCATGTTCGCCAAACGCCAATCCGCCCTCGCCGCCGCCGCCGGAGCCGCTCCGCGCGCCAAGGACGGCCCGAGCCTGACGCCCGTCATCAACGCCCTGAAGAAGCCGCCGGTCGTGGCGGGCTTGGCCGGGCTGTTTCTGCTGAGCACCAGCGCCCTGTTCCTGACGGTGCTGGGCGATCCCAAGGCCGGAACGCCCTCGGCCCATGTGGCGCTGGAGCGCGAAGCCCCGGCGCCGCAAGCGCCGGCGCCGACCGGGTTCGAGGCCTTCTCCATGGGGGCGATGGGGCTTTATCAGAACCTGGCTGGCGGCGGGGACGCCGCCACGGGCGGCGAGGCCATGATCACCCTGCCGGACGGCGGCAGCGTCTCGGGCGGCGGCGCGGCCTATAGCGCGCCGGTCCATACCGCCTCGCCCTTGGCCAAGGCGCCGATCGCGGGCCTGTCGCAGCCCGGCCCGAACGGCGTCCTGCCGATGATCGCGCCTGACGGCCGCGTCCCGGCCCAGGCCTATGCCCGCCCCTTCCGCCCCAACGGCAAGCCGCGCGTGTCGCTGATCGTCGGCGGTCTCGGCCTGAATGCGGTGACGACTCGCGCGGCCATCGAACGCCTGCCGCCGGAAGTGACGCTCAGCTTCGTGCCCTATGCCGACAACCTGCAATCCTGGATCGACCAGGCGCGGGCGCAGGGCCACGAGGTCATGCTGGAAATGCCGATGGAGCCGACCGGCTATCCCGACAACGATCCCGGCCCCTATACGCTGCTGGCCGACGGCGGCGCCGACGACGTGACCGCCAAGATGGACTGGCTGCTGGGCCGGGCCACCGGCTATTTCGGGGTGACCAACTACCTGGGCGACCGGTTCTCAGGCTCGGACACGGGCATGAACGCCTTCCTGGGCATCCTGCGCCAGCGCGGCGTCGCCTTCCTGGACGACGGTTCGTTCCAGCGCCGACCGGGCGCCTGGGCGCGGGCCAGCGCGGATCGCGTCATCGACCGGACCCAGTCTCCCGCCGCCATCATCGCCGCCCTGAACAGCTTGGAAGCCCAGGCCAAGCTGCGCGGCTCTGCCCTGGGAACCGGCTTCAGCTATCCGGTGACGGTCGAGGCCGCCGCCCGCTGGACCGCCGGTCTGGAACAGCGCGGCCTGCAACTGGCGCCCGCCTCGTCCATGTCGATGCGGCCGGGGCGCTAGTGGCCGATCTCGACGCCTATCGGCCCAATGTCGGTGTCGTGCTGTTCAACCGCGACGGCCTGGTCTGGTACGGCCAGCGCCACGCCACGCCCGGTCCGCATAACTGGCAGTTTCCGCAAGGGGGCGTCGATGCGGGCGAGGATCTGGAAGCCGCCGCCCGACGCGAGCTGCGCGAGGAGACGGGCGTGACCTCGGTCGTGCTGCTGGCGCGGACCGACGACTGGATCCTGTACGACTTCCCGCCCGAGGCCATGAACAACGCCAAGGCCTGGCGCGGCTTCAAGGGCCAGAAGCAGCAGTGGTTCGCCTTCCGCTTCACCGGCGACGAGGCGGAGATCGATCTGGCGGCCGACGACGATGTCGAGTTCGACGCCTGGCGCTGGGGCCCGCTGTCGGACGCCTGCGACCTGATCGTGCCGTTCAAGCGGCCGGCCTATGAACAGGTCGTCGCCGCCTTCGCGCATCTGGCGGCATAGAAAAAGGGCGGCGCGAACGCCGCCCTTTGATAGTCTGCCTTGAAACGGCTCAGGCCGCTTCGGCGGCCTTCTTTTCGGCCTTGCCTTCGATCAGCGGCTGGCCGGCGCCGATCTCGATGCGGCGAGGCTTCAGCGCCTCGGGCAGTTCGCGCTTCAGCGAAATCGACAGCAGGCCGTTGACCAGGTTCGCGTTGGTGACGACGACATAGTCGGCCAGCTGGAAGCGGCGCTCGAAGTCGCGCTCGGCCAGGCCGCGATGCAGATAGGTCTTCTGCGCGGCGCCCCCGTCCAGGTTGGCATCGTTGGCGGTCTTGCGGCCGGTCACGGTGAGCAGGTTTTCCTTCACCTCGATATTCAGCTCGTCGGGGCCGAAGCCGGCGACGGCGATCTCGATGCGATAGGCGTTCTCGCCCGTGGTCTCGATATTGTAGGGGGGATAGCCCGTGTCCTGGCCAGTCGTGCGCGAGGCGCTTTCCAGCAGATTGGCCAGACGGTCGAAGCCGACGGCCGAACGGTACAGCGGGGTGAAATCATAGGTACGCATCAGCATCCTCCTGAGGATCAGCAAGGTTGAGCCGCCCGGCGGTTTGGCCCGGACGGTAGGGATGCAGTCCGACGACCCGAAATCGGCGCCGTCAGTCTGGAGAACCCGAAATCGGCGCTCTCGGGAGAAGAGATGGTGACCTGCAAAACCGCGTCAAGGGGCGCGGCGTCGATGATTCTGCTTGCGTCAAATTGGCCGGCGTCTCGCGAACGTCATTTGCTCGGGCGCCGGGTCTGCCTATGGAGAAGGACCTGAACCCGGAGCCCCTGATCATGCGCCCTGCCGTCTTTGGCCTCGCCGCCGTCCTGCTGTCCGCCGCCCCCGCCGTCGCCCAACAGTCGCCCCAGACCGAAGGCGCCTGGACGCCGCCGCGCTCGGCCCTGTCCAGCGCCCTGCCGACCTTCGCCGAGGACACGGCCTTGCAGGCCGCAGTCGCCGCCGAGACCCGGCCCGCCGCCGACCGCGCGCGCGACGTCTATCGCCACCCTTACGAATCCCTGACCTTCTGGGGCCTGACGCCGGGCATGACGGTGGTGGAGATCGAGCCGGGCGGCGCCAGCTGGTGGCGGCACATCCTGGAGCCCTATGCGGCGGCGACCGGCGGTCGCTACGTGCCCGTCAACCGCCCGCTGGAAGACATGGGCGTGGCTGAAGGCAGTGCGGACTTTATCCTGGTGGCGCGCGCCTTCCACAACTGGTCGCGCAACGACCGGACCCAGCCCTATCTCCAAGCCTTCTTCAAGGCGTTGAAGCCGGGCGGCGTCCTGGCCGTCGAACAGCACCGCAGCGCCGAGGGGCTGAACGTCGCCGACGTGGCCTCGACCGGCTATGTGCCTGAAAGCTATGTGATCCACGAGGCGCGCAACGCCGGCTTCGTTCTGGAGGCGCGCAGCGAACTGAACGCCAATCCCAAGGATGATCACGACCATCCGTTCGGCGTATGGACCCTGCCGCCCATCCGCCAGTCGGCGGCGCGCAACGATCCGTCCGGCCGCACCCTGACGCCCGAGGAACGGGCCGCCTTCGACGCCATCGGCGAGAGCGACCGCATGACCCTGCGGTTCCGCAAGCCGGAATAGCCGGAATAGGGGTTCGCGTTTTGACCGGGCCCGCGAACCCCATTAAGCCCAATCCGCCAAGGTGTGTCGGACGCGGGTCCCGATGTCTGCGGGAGTGTTGAATGGCTGATTGTCTTGCGAGCGCGGGCGGATTGTCGCGTCGGTTCCTGCTGAGCGGCGCTGCGGCGCTGGCTTTGACCGGCGTGGCGGCTTGCGGACGCAAGGACGAGACCGCCAAGGCGCCCGAGGCGCCGCCCACGCCCGCCGGCCCGGCGGAAGGGTCGCTGGAATGGGCGGTCCAGGGATCCTGGCGCTCGGCCCAGGACAAGGCGCGCGACGCCTTCCGCCATCCGATGGAGACGCTGCGGTTCTTCGGGCTTCAGCCGCGCATGACGGTGGTGGAGTTCTGGCCCGGCAGCGGCTGGTACACCGAAATCCTGGCGCCCTATCTGGCCAAGGGGGCGGGGACCTATGTCGCCGCCCTGTTCCCGGAAGGGCCGACCGCCGATCCAGCCCAGGCCGTGCTGAACGCCGCCTTCCGCACGCGGTTCTCCAGCGACAAGAAACTGTATGGCGAGCCGCAGTTCACGGTGTTCGGCGCGGAGTCCGGCCCGGTGACCGCAGCAGCGGGGACGGCGGAACTGTGCCTGTTCATGCGCACCCTGCACGGCTGGATGGCGGCGGGCATCGTCGAAAAGGCCTTCTCCGACGCCTTCGTCGCGCTGCGGCCCGGCGGCATATTGGGCATCGAGCAGCACCGGTTGTCGCCGGAAGAGGATCAGGATCCCGTCGCCGCCAACGGCTATGTCCAGGAGGCCTTCGTGCGCCAGCTGGCGGCCGAGGCGGGCTTCGTCTTCGTCGCGGCGTCCGAGATCAACGCCAATGAGGCCGACACCAAGGACCATCCGTTCGGCGTCGACACCCTGGCGCCCACGCGCCTGACGGCGCCGCGCGGCGAGCCGGCCGATCCCGCCTTCGACCGTTCGAAATACGAGGCGATCGGCGAGAGCGATCGCATGACCTTGAAGTTCAGGAAGCCCGAGTGAACCGCGCCCAAGCCTTCGCCGCCAACGCCCCCCTGATGGGGGTTCCGGGCGCCGCCTCGCCACCCGGCGGCAAGGGCGACTGGTTCCGCGGCGCGGGCGGAATGCGCCTGCGCGCCGGTCTGTGGAAACCGTCGCACCTGAGCGCGGACAAGGTGCGCGGCACGGTGGTGCTGAGCCCCGGCCGCACCGAGCCGATCGAGAAATACTACGAGGTCATCGGCAACTTCCTGGCGCGCGGCTGGTGCGTGCTGAGCCATGACTGGCGAGGCCAGGGGCTGTCGGCGCGCCTGCTGCCCGACCGGTTGAAGGGTCACGCCCGCGCGGTCGAGGAGTTTCTGGACGACTACAACCGCCTGCTGAATGCCTATGAGGATCAGTGCCCCAAGCCCTGGATCATGGTGGGGCATTCCATGGGCGCCTGCCTGAACCTGCTGACCCTCGAAAGCGGCGAGGATCGGTTCGCGGGCGCCGTCCTGTCCAGCCCCATGCTGCGCATCAAGACCGGCAAGCGGTCGATGTGGTCGGTCAAGCTGGTGGTGCGCTGGAACATCCGCCACGGCCAGGCGGGCGACTATATTCTGGGCGATCCCGACGATCCGTTCGACCACAACTTCGCCGAGGACGCCCTGACCTCGGACGAGAGCCGATACGAGACCTGGCGTCAGCAGCTGTATGCCTGCCCGCACCTGGCCATCGGCGGCCCGACCTATGGCTGGCTGGCCTTTGCCCTGGACGCCGGCGAGCGGGCGCTGAAGCCCAAGGCGCTGAAGGCGGTCAAGGCGCCGGTCGTCATCGTCCAGGCCGACGCCGACGACGTGGTGTGGAAACAGACGAACCGCTGGGCCGCCAAACGCATCCCGCGCGGCCGCTATGTCGAGGTGGCTGGGGCCAAGCACGAGGTCATCATGGAGGCCGACGACCTGCGCGCCGTCTTCCTGAACGAGTTCGACGCCATGGCCGACCTGGTCGCCCCGACGGCGGATGCGGTCACTGATCCGTCGGCGAGGACGGTGGATATGACGGCGGAGACGCCGTCCGTCGCCTGAGTTAAATCATGGGCAAAGTTGATTTAATGAGCATTGCCGACTTCCCTTTCATTGCCGTGACCCTCGCTGCACTGCTCGTGCACCTCCTCAGCGGCATCGTGGCAACTTTGATCAAACCTGTCTGGCAAGGCGACACGGTGCTGGATCGCTGGTGGGCGCCGGCCCAGACAGCGAGACTTTTCAATGTGAAGCGATCAGAAATTGGATCGACGCTTGTCTGGTATGCTCTGGTCACGGCGCGTATCGCGCTAGTCATCGCCGTCGTATCGTTCACGCTTGATCTTTTCATAAACTAGAACTGCGACACCCACTCACATCGCCGCCCGCTTCAGCGTCACCAGGGCCTGGTCGATCAGGCGGGCGTCGCCGACGGCGAGGATCTGGCCGTTGTCGTCCGGCGCCGCGCCGCGCCAGTTGACGACCTTGCCGCCAGCGGCCTCGATCACGGGGACCAGGGCGGACCAGTCCCAGGGTTTGAGGCTGGTCTCGGCGACCAGATCCATTTTGCCCGCCGCGACCATCGCATAGGCATAGGCGTCGCAGCCCAGGCGGGCCAGGCGAGCGGTGGCGCGGACCTGGGTCCAGGCGCCCAGTTCGGCGCCGTTGAAGATGTCCGGGTCGGTGGTCGAGATGACGGCGTCGGTCAATTTCTCGCACGCCCTGACGGCGAGCGGCGTCTGGGTCTCGCCGCGCAGCAGTCGCGCGCCGGACGGGCCGCCGATGAAAATTTCGTCCAAATAGGGCTGGGCGATGACGCCGACCGTAGGGCGCGCCTCCTGGCGCAGGGCGATCAGGGTGGTCCATAGCGGCAGGCCCGAGATGAAGGCGCGGGTGCCGTCGATGGGGTCCAGCACCCAGACATGCTCGGCGTCGGGTCGGTCCTGACCGTATTCCTCGCCGATGACGCCGTGGTCGGGATAACGGGCGGCGATCAGGCGGCGGATGGCGGCTTCGGCCTGTTTGTCGGCCTCGGTGACCGGGTCGAAACCGGCGGCGCCGCCCTTGTCCTCATGCCCAATGTCGGAGCGGAAGAAGGGCAGGGTGACGCGCGCGGCTTCGCGCGCCAGTTCGATGGCGAAGGCTTCGTATTCGGTCATGAGGCTCCCTTACCGTGCTTTCGCCGGCTTGGGCGCCCCTCAGCGTCTCAGGCCGGGGCCACATCCGTATGCAGCGACTTGGCAAGATCCAGCAGGCGACGGCGGGGGCGTTCGTCCAGCTGATAATAGGCCTGGATCAGGTCCAGGGTCTCCTTGCGCGAGAAGACCTCGCCGCCCTTGGGCGTCGGCGCGTCATCATCCATCGCCTCGGCGAGACCGTCGTAGAAATAGGCGACGGGCGTTTCCAGCGCCTCGGACAACTGCCACAGGCGGGCGGCCGAGATGCGGTTGGCGCCGCATTCGTATTTCTGGATCTGTTGGAAGCGGATGCCGACCTGGACGGCCAGCTGCTGCTGGGTCAGGCCCAGCAGACGCCGGCGCCGACGCAGGCGGCGGCCCAGATGCAGGTCGATGTCGGCGGCCATGGCCGTGATCCTCGTCTCAACGTCTGTCCCGATGCGGGACGACACACGTCGATGGGGGCAATCGTCGTGCCGGATCGCGTCCGAGGCGAGTTCGGCGATATTGCGGCGAACGTGAAGAGACGACGCAACCGTATGGCCCGAACTGCATTTACTGCTGCAGCTTGGCTTTTAAAGGAAGGAACCACAGCATGGGTTTGGGAATCATTGGTTGGCTCGTCATCGGCATCGTCGCCGGCTGGTTGGCTGAAAAGGTCATGGGTCGTAATCACGGCCTGCTGACGAATCTGATCGTCGGCGTCATCGGCGCTCTGCTCGGCGGCTTCATCTCCAACAACATCTTCGGCACGCCGGTCGGCGGCTTCAATTTCGTCACCCTGATCGTGGCGTTCCTTGGCGCCTGCCTGCTGCTGTTCCTGCTGGGACTGGTCAAGCGTCGCGCTTGATCCGGCAATAGGCTGAAGACGAAGAGGGCGGCTCGAAAGAGCCGCCCTTTTTGCTGCGCGATGTCGTTGATCGATTGCAGGCAAACGAAAGGGCGGTCGGGAAACCCGACCGCCCTTCATCATTCAACCTTGAAAGGCTGTTTTACTGCGGCTCGGTCGGAGCCGGGGTCGCGGCTTCCGGGGCCGGGGCCGGGGCCGGGGTGGTTGGCTCGGTCGTGGCGGGATCGGTCGGTTCCGTGGTCGGCTCAGCCATCGGGTCCGAAGTCGGAGCCGGTGCGGGGGCGGCAGCCGGAGCAGGCGGTGCGCCTGGGATCGGAGCAGCAGCGTCAAACTCGGCCTTGGTGTAGGCCACGACGACGCCGGTGCCTTCCTGGCGGATGCCGCTCAGCGGCACGGCGCGAAGCTGGCCGTCTGCGCCGCGAACGGTGAGCTCTTGCTTACCTTCGGCATTGGACTGAACACCTTCCAGCTTGCCCAGTTCGCCGTCAGGACCTGCGACGCTCGAACCGGGGTTGAGCGAGAGCGATTGCTGCGAGGACGCAGCGGCGGCAGGCGCAGCAGCCGGAGCGGGCGTGGTTTCTTGCGCCATAGCCGGCGCGGCGGTCATGAAGGCGGCGGCAGCGCCGGCCAGAAGAACAGTCTTGATGGTCATGGGAGAACGTCCCCGGTTACGCGAGCCCGACGCCCGCACCGCAATATACTCCCCACGTTACGGATTGTTTCACCTGCCTAGAAATGACCTTGGGAGCGCCCCGGTTGGGCGATTCTTGGTCTATGTTCGGGCAATCACGATTCGAAAGGCCACGCTTGTCCAGCCGACCCAAGCATACGTCAGGTCTGATCCGCCGCCTTCTCGGATTGGCCTATGAGCTGACGCCGCAGATTTTCGCCATTGTGGCGTTCGTGGCCGGGGCCTTGATGCTGGTCACGGCGGTGACGCCGGAGTTCGACGACCGGCTGCGTCGGCTGACCGGGGTCGTGTCTCCGATCCTGATCGACCTGTCCCACTTCGTGGCCAGCATCGCCGGCTTCCTGTTGTTGTTGCTGTCGGCGGGGCTGTGGCGGCGTCGGCGGGGGGCCTATTGGGCGGCTCTGCTGGTGCTGGCGATGGGGGCGGTGTTCTCCATACTGAAGGGACTGGATTGGCAGCAGGCGATCAATCTCGTGATGGTCGCGGCCCTGCTGGCGCCCTGCCGCTCCGCCTTCAATCGCCGGTCGAGGTTGAGCGAGCCGCTGCGGCCCAGCTGGCTGCTGTTGCTCACGGCGGTTGTGGCGGCCATGCTGTGGCTGGGCTTCTTCGCCTATCGCGACGTGGCCTATAGTGATGAGCTGTGGTGGCGTTTCCTCAGCGATCGCCAGGCGTCGGGCTTCCTGCGGGCGGGGCTGGTGCTGGCGATCCTGACGCTGGTCGTGGCGGGGCGCTCCTTGCTGAGTTCACCGGGCGCACACAATCACGGCCCGGCCAGCGCCGCCGACATCGAACGCGCGACGGCGGCGCTCAAGGCGGCGGACTCGGCCACGCCCGAGGCCTGGTTGGCCATGCTGGGCGACAAGGCCCTGATGTTCAGTCCGTCGGGATCCAGCTTCCTAGCCTATCGCGTGCGTGGGCGACGCTGGATCACCATGGGCGAACCGGCAGGCCTGAAGAGCGAGCGTCGTGAACTGCTGTGGTCCTTCGCCGAGATGGCCGACAGCTATGGCGGCGCTGCGGTCTTCTATTCCGTCAGCGAGGATATTCTGGGCGACCTGGCGACGATGGGGCTGGCGGTGCGCAAGGTCGGCGAGACGGCGGTGATCGAGGCCGACAAATTTTCCATCGAGGGCAAGGGCAAGCAGAACCTGCGCACGGCCGTCAATCGCGCCGAACGCGAAGGGTCGTCGTTCGAGGTGCTGCCGCCCGGCTCGGCCGAACCCATCGCCGACGAGCTGCGCGAGATTTCGGACGCCTGGCTGGCCATGCACGAGGGGTCTGAGAAATCTTTCTCCATGGGTCGGTTCGACGCCGCCTATCTGGATTTGACGCCGCTGGCCGTGGTGCGAGAGGGCGGGCGGATCGTGGCCTTCGCCAATCTTCTGACCTCGCCGGACGAGGCGGCGGTGGACCTTATGCGCCACAGGCCTGACGCGCCGCACGGGGTGATGGATTATCTGTTCATCCGCTGCGCCCAGTGGGCCAAGGCGGAAGGCCTGGCCAGTTTCGACCTGGGGATGGCGCCGCTGGCGGGCCTGGAGGATCGCCGGATTGCTCCGGTCTTCGCGCGGGTCGGCGCTCTTGTGTTCGAGGAAGGCGGGGCGCTTTACGGCTTCCAGGGCTTGCGCAGTTACAAGGGCAAGTTCGGGCCGGACTGGCGTTCACGCTTCATCGCCGCCCCCGTGTCCACGCCCCTGCCGCTGGCGCTGCTGGACGTGGCGCTTTTGACCAGCGGCGGATGGCTGGGGATGCTGGGTCTGAGGAAAGGCTAAGTCAGCAGCGCCTTCAGCACCCCGTCCAGCACCGGACGGCCGCGTGCGGTGGCGATCAGCCGGTCGTCTTGCAGCATCAGGAAGCCGTCGGCGATCAGGTCCGCCATCGGCGCGCGCGCGGGCGACAGGTCCAGAGCTGAGAGCAGGCCCACGGGCGCGCCCTCGGTCGTGCGAAGGGCCAACAGGAACCGCTCCTCGGCCGCATCGGCGGGGCTCTGGGCGTCGCGGTCGGGCCAGGGCGTGCCGGCCGATACCCCCACGACATAGTCGGCGATACGGCGATGGGCGACGGTCGCGGTCCTGACGCCGTCCAGGGTCAGCCGCCCGTGGGCGCCGGGGCCGAGGCCCAGATAGTCGCCGCCGCGCCAGACATGCAGATTGTGCGACGACCGGGCGGTCGGGCCGCGCGCATGGTTGGACACCTCATAGGCGTCGAAGCCGGCGGCCGACAGCACGGCTTGGGTGGTTTCATAAAGAGAGGCGGCACGGTCTTCGTCCGGCGGCGTCAGGGTTCCGCGCGCAAAGGCCCGACCGAAGGCGGTGCTGGGCTCTATGGTCAGCTGATAGGGCGAGACATGCTCGAACCCCAGGGCCAGGGCCGTGGTCAGTTCGGCGGCCCAGTCGCCGGGCGTCTGGTCCGGACGGGCGTAGATCAGGTCGATAGACAGGCGGTCGAAGGCGCGGCGGGCCAGATCGACCGCGCGCAGGGCCTCGGCCGCAGAATGGTCGCGACCCAGAAAGCGCAGGGCGGGGTCGTCCAGCGCCTGAACCCCCATCGACAGGCGATTGATCCCGGCGTCGGCCAGGGCGGCGAACCGGCCGGCCTCGGCGTCGGTGGGGTTGGCCTCCAGCGTGATCTCGATCTCGCCAATGGGTGGGAACAGGTCGTGCGCCGCCGCCACGACGCGGGCGACGGCCTCGGGCGCCATCAGCGAAGGCGTGCCGCCGCCGAAGAAGATCGAGGCCAGCCGTCGCGGGCCGGTCAGAATTCTCTGCGCGCGCAGATCGGCCAGGATCGCCTCGACCAGCCCGGCCTGCTCTTCGCTGCGTCCCCGGTCGCGCACGACGTTGAAGTCGCAATAGGGGCAGATACGCGCGCAATAGGGCCAGTGGACGTAGAGGCCGACGTCGGTCCCTGGATCGCAGGGATCAGTCAATCAGGGCGGCCTTCAACTTGGCGAAGGCGCGGGTGCGGTGGCTGATGGCGTCCTTGGCCTGGGGCTCCATCTCGCCGAAGGTCAGGTCGCCGCCGTCGGGCCCATCGTCAGGAATGAAGAGAGGGTCGTAGCCGAAGCCCCGGTCGCCGCGCGGCGGGAAGGTCAGCTGGCCGTGAACCTCGCCCTCGACCACCACGCAGGGGCCGTCGGGCCAGGCGACGGCCAGGGCCGAGGTGAACCAGGCGGCCCGGTCGGTCGCGCCGATTTCCTCCAGCCGTTCCTCGACCTTCTTCATGGCGACGGCGAAATCCTTGCCCGGTCCGGCCCAGCGCGCGGAGAAGATGCCCGGCGCCCCGTCCAGGGCCGCGACGGACAGGCCGGAATCGTCGGCCAGCGAAACCTCGCCCGACAGCTGGGCTGCGTGGCGTGCCTTCAGCATGGCGTTTCCGGCGAAAGTGGTCTCGGTCTCGTCCGGCTCGGGCAGATTCAACTGGCCTGCGGTGACGATCTCGTAATTTCCGCCCAGCAAAGCCGAGATTTCCGGGACCTTGCCGGGGTTATGAGTCGCGACGACGAGCCGCATCCCCTTGATAAGCTTGAGATTCATCGACGATCACGCCCCTGAAACAGTCTATTGCCAAAGTTTAATATCGTTAAACGATATGTAACGTGCCTTTTCTGTCCGCACGGCCTATCTATTGATCGTCAGGAACGAGGTCGCAACGTTCATGGTTTCCGCGAAAACGGAAACGATCATGCGATTAACAAATGCAAAGGGCGATAATCGCCCAAACAGGAAAGACGGAGAAATACCATGCACACGATGAACGTCTCGATGTGGCTCGACAAGGTCGGCGCTGCTTTTGTCAGCACCGTTCTGATCGCCGCCCTGCCGACCGCCCTGGTCGTCATTCTGTTCCAAGGCTTCTGATCTAGCCATTTTCGATCAAGAGAGCTTTGACGACCTGTATGAAGACCGCGATGTATAGAGCCGCGCGCGGGTTCGCCGGACCCCGCGTGGCCACCGCCCCGCCTTCCCCGGCCTGAGATCAGAAAGACCATGCGCCTGCCGACGCCGCCAAATCCGCTGAAGCGAGGCGAGGCAAGCGCCCTGAAGGGGCTGAGCGCCCTGCGTGTTCCGTTTAAAGCCCCATTCAGAGCCATGGGGCCGGGTTCGGTCTCCAGCGTGCTGAAGGTGGTGCTGGACGTCGCCTATATCCTGCTCTGGCTGATCACCGGCCTGCTGCTGCTGCTGGTCATCGCGGCGATCTTCATCCCCCTGGACAATGTGAACATCACCGTCAGCGGGGATTCCGGCGGCAAGCAACTGCCGCTGACGCGCACCCTGCTGCTGTTCGGCCTGGGCGCCGCGACGGCTTATTTCGGCGGCTTCATGCTGATCCTGCGCAGTCTGCGCCGCATCATTCGCACCCTGACCATGGGCGATCCGTTCCAGCCCGACAATGTGCGCCGCCTGCGCCAGATCGGCCTGACCCTGGCGGTCGTGACCGGCGGCGTCTGGGTGGCGCAAGGCTTCGTCGCCAAGCGGCTGGCGCCCGGCGTCATGGACCCGCAGGGGTTCGGCGAACTGCTGACCCCGATCTTTTCCGTGCTGATCGTCTTCGTGCTGGCGGAGGTGTTCCGCGAGGGCGCGCGCCTGCGCCGCGAATCCGAACTGACGATCTGAGCCGTTTCGAATAGGATTTTCCGCATGGCCATCCGCGTCCAGCTCGACCGCGTCCTCGTGGAACGCCGCATGTCGTTGACCGAACTCGCCGACCGGGTCGGGGTGACGGTGGCGAACCTGTCGATCCTGAAGACGGGCAAGGCGCGCGCGGTGCGGTTCTCGACCCTGGACGCCCTGTGCCGCGAACTGGACTGCCAGCCCGGCGATCTTCTGGCGCACGAGCCGGGTCCGGGCGACACGATCGAGGACGACGGCGAGGCATGAGGCGAAAGGGGTCGAGTCGCGACGACAACGGACTGACGCCCGAAGACCGTCGCATCTGGACCCGCGTCGCCGGATCGGTGTCGGCGCCGAAAACGCGCAAGGCCGCCCGCGTCACCCCCGGCGCCGAGACCCCGCCCGAGATCGTCGTCACGCCGATGGAGCGCCCGCGTCCGTTGGCCAAGTCGTCGCCGAAACGCGTCGCCGCCGCGCCCCCGGTCGAAAAACGCCCTTCCCCCCCACGCCCCAAGCCTGCGCCAGAGGATCTGGAGCCGCGTCGCAAGCAGCGGCTGTCGCGCGAACGCGACCCCATCGAGGCGCGCATCGACCTGCACGGCTTTGGCCGGTTCGAGGCCGAGGATCAGCTTCGCGGCTTTTTGACCTCGTGCCAGGCGCGGGGGATGCGGGCGGTGCTGGTCATCACGGGGCAGGGACGGATGGGCGGCGGAGTCATCCGCTCGGCCTTTGCGGAATGGATGCAGTCGCCCGCGCTGCGGGGCGTGGTGTCGGGCTTCACCGTCGCCCACCAGCGGCACGGCGGAAACGGCGCCTTCTACGTCACCCTGAAAAGGCGCCTCTGACGGCCAAGAAAAAGGCCGGACCCGCACTGGCGGACCCGGCCTTTTCGAAAGCACTTGTCGTTGGCTTATTTGGCGGTGATGGCGCCGGCCAGGATCACGTCGATCTGCTTGCCCATATGGTCCGACAGGGCCTGCGCGTCCCATTCGTCATAGGCGGCGCGGCGATAGTTCGACAGATAGGCGTCCCAGATCAGCTCGACCAGCAGACGGCTGTCGGCGTCCTTGGACAGTTCGCCCTTGGCCACGGCCTCCTGCAGGATGCCGCCGATGGCGAGCAGCAGGTTCTTGGTCGCGGCCCGGGCGCGCATCTCGGCGGCGAGGGGCTGGAACCACGACCGGGCGACGATGGCCTGGAACAGGGGCAGTTGGTCCAGCGACGAGTGGTAGCCGGCGCTGAGGGCGGTGACGAGACGCTGGCGGACGGGCTCGCCCTTGGGGGCGGCGGCCTCGACCACTTCGGCCAGACGCGTCATGTCCTCGGTCAGGACGGCCTCGAACAGTTCGGCCTTGTCCTGGAAGTTGGCGAAGACGGCGCCGGTGGACATGCCTGCGCCCTTGGCGATGTCCCGGATGGTGGCGGGCTCGTAGCCGCGCTCGGCGAAGAGCGAGCGGGCGGCGTCGAGAACCTTTTGTCGCGTGCGGATCTTGGCGGCCTGGCGCCGGTTCAGGCGGGGTTCGACGGCGAGGGTTGCGACAGTATCAGTCATAAATCAGGCTTTTACTCTACTTTAAGTCGCGGATGAGGGGGAGCATCCGCCATCGACTTCAGGTGAATATCTCGGCCCGAGGGCGGGACGGATGGGCGCTGCTGCTCCGAAGATGCAGGGATACGGAAGCGGCGCTTGCATCATGGAACCATGACGAAAATGGGTCCGCTTGGCGACCGTAGGTATGAGTCCCTAGTCTTGGCTGGGGGCAGTTTTGGCCGGACGGACCGTGCGGCGCAGCGCCCGGCTGGGGCGATTGCGGCGCTCGATCGGGGTCGCCGCCTGGAAGGCCTTGCGAAACTGGTCGCGTCTCTCGTGGATGGAGGCCAGCACCAGACCCATGGGCACGCCCAGATCGACCAGGGTGTTTTCGGCCAGCTGCAGGCTGGCCTCAGTCGTCTCCGGCACGGCGTCGGTGACGCCCAGGCCATACAGCCGCATGGCGTGCTGGTCGTCGCGGGCGCGGGCGATCAGGATCAGATCCTCGCGCATGGACCGCGCGGCCGTGACCACCTCGTCCACCTTGGTCGGGGCGTCCATGGTCACGATCAGGGCGCGGGTGGATTGCACGCCGCAGTGCTGCAGCATCTCGCGGCGGCCGGCGTCGCCATAGAAGACGTCGAAGCCGTCGCGCCGGCCGGCCGAGACGGCGCCGGGATCGGTGTCTAAGGCGATGAAGGCTTGGTCGTGCTCCTTCAGCATCTCGCCGATCAGCCGCCCGACGCGGCCGAAGCCGACGATGATCACGGCCCCGTCCATCGCCTCGGGCGGAGGAAGGTCGGGCAGGCGCTCGCCATCCGGCGCCGTCTTGCGCGCCAGCCGCTGACCCAGCAGGGCCAGCAGGGGGATGGAGAAGATGCTGACCGTCGCCGACAGGGCCACGGTATTGGTCAGTTGCGGCGGCGCCAGACCTTCGACCAGGCCGGTGGCGAAGACGACGAAGGCGAACTCCCCCGCCGGGGCCAGGACCAGGGCCGTCTCCAGCGCGGGTCGCGCGCCCAGGCCCCAGACCCTTGCCAAGCTGAAGATGACGCCTGTCTTCACCACCGTCAGCGCCAGGGCCAGGCCGAAGACGGCGACGGGATCGGCGGCGATGGCGTCCAGGTCCAGCCCCAGGCCGACGCCGACGAAGAAGACGCCGAGCAACAGGCCCTTGAACGGTTCGATGGAGACCTCGACCTCGCGCCGGAACTCGGTCTCGGCCAGCAGCACGCCCGCCAGCAGGGCTCCGATGCTCATCGACAGGCCGCTGGCCTGGGCGGCGAGGCCGGCGCCCACCACCACCAGCAGGGAGGCGGCGACGAACAGTTCGCCGCCCTGATCGACCTTGCGGGCCTTGGCCACCGACCGGAACATCGGCCGCAGCACGACGCGCCCCAGCAGGACCATCAGCCCCAGGCCGATGGCGGCGGGCACCAAGGTGAACAGGGCTCGCCCCAGGACGGCGGTGTCCAGCGCGCCGCCCTGCTGGGCCAGGGCCGCCAGGACGGTGACGGTGATCAGGATGGGGGCGACCGACAGATCCTGGGCCAGCAGGATGGCGAAGGTGGAGCGGCCGACCGTTCCCTTCAGCCGGCCGCGCTCGGCCAGGACCGGCATGACCACGGCGGTCGAGGACAGGGCCAGGCCCATGCCCAGCACCACGGCGCTGGCCAGCGTCTGACCCATCAGCAGGAAGCCGCAGGCCAGCACGCCGGTGCAGACCACGACCTGCATCAGGCCCAGGCCGAACACCAGCCGGCGCATGGCCCGCAGCCGCTCCCACGACAGCTCCAGCCCGATCATGAACAGAAGAAAGGCGACGCCCAGTTCCGACAGCTGGGCCAACTGACCCGGATCGCCGATGGTCAACCACGACAGCCAGGGCACGCTCTGCGCGAACCGGCCCAGGCCGTCCGGCCCCAGCAGCACCCCCGCCGCCAGGAAACCCAGGATGGGACTGATCTTGAGCCGGTTGACCAGGGGCACGATGACGCCGGCGGCGGCCAGAAAAACCACCAGATCCTTATAGTCCCCGCCCTGACCGTGCATCCGCCCTCCTTATGTCCACGTATGTGACCTTGTTCCCCCGGCCGTGGCGAGAGGTCGCACGGCTTTCATGAACTTTTTTTAAGGCGACACCCCATCGCTCGGGTCTAGGGTCCGCCCCGACCCGTCCGTTTCAGGGGCGACTTCCAGGAATCCGTGATGAAAAGATTGCTTATCGGGGCCGCTGTCGGCGCCATTCTTCTGCCCGCCAGCGCCGTTCTGGCGCAGGACGTCGGCCACGACCACGCCTGCATCGACGAGACCTGCTCGATCGTTTCCCTGTTCTCGGGCGAAGAGACGGCGGCGGGCTGGAAAGGCACAGAGGCGCCCCGCTACGGGACCTGGGGCTTCGACATGGCCGGCCGCGACACATCGGTGAAGCCGGGCGACGACTTCTTCCAGTACGCCAACGGCACGGCGCTGGAAAAACTGGTCATCCCGTCGGATCGCACCAGCTACGGCTCGTTCGCCCTGCTGCGCGAACTGTCGGACAACCGCATGAAGGAACTGGTGCTGGGCCTGGCGAACCGCACCGACCTGGCGCCCGGTTCGGACGAGGCCAAGGTCGCCGACGCCTATCGCTCCTACATCGACGAGGCGCGCATCGAGCAGCTGGACGCCCAGCCGCTGCAACCCTATCTGGCCGCGATCCGCGCCGCCGACAGCCATGAAAAGATGGCCGTCTATATGGGTCAGACGGTCGGCCGATTCGGTTCGTCCTTCTTCGGCACCGGCATCACCATCGATTCCAAACAACCGACCCGCTACGTCGTCTCGACGGGCCAATCGGGCATCGGCCTGCCGAACCGCGACTACTATCTGGACGCCCGTTTCGCCGACAAGAAGGTCCTGTACGAGGCCTATGTCGCGCGCATGCTGGGCATGATCGGCTGGGCCAACCCGACCGAGACCGCCGCCCAGATCGTGGCTCTGGAAAGCAAGATCGCCGAGGCCCACTGGTCGCCGGCCGAGAACCGCAACCGCGACAAGACCTACAACGAGTTCACCATCGCCAAGCTGGCCGAAGACGCGCCGGGCTTCGCCTGGCAGGCCTATTACGACGCCGCCGAACTGGGCGGCGTGCCCCGCCTGATCGTGCGCCAGGACACGGCCATGCCCAAGATCGCGGCCATCTACGCCGAGACGCCGGTCGAGCTGTTGCAGGCCTGGGAAGCCTTCCACACCGCCGACGACATGGCGCCGATGATGTCCAAGCGCTTCTCGGACGCCCAGTGGGAGTTCCGCTCGCGCGACCTGTCGGGCCAGCCCGAGCAGCGCACCCGCGAAAAGCGCGCCATCTCTTTCGCCGAAGGTTCGCTGGGCGAGGCTGCGGGCCGGCTCTATGTCGCCCAGTATTTCCCGGCCGAGTCCAAGGCCAAGATGGAAGAACTGGTCGCCAACCTGCGCACCGCCCTGTCGCACCGGATCGAGAACCTGACGTGGATGGGGACCGAGACCAAGGCGGCGGCGCAGGAGAAGCTGCGCAAGTTCACCGTCAAGATCGGCTATCCCGACAAGTGGCGCGACTACTCCGGCTTGGAGGTCCGCCCCGACGACTTGGTCGGCAACGCCGAGCGCCGCGGCCTGTTCGAGTGGAACTATGACCTGGCCCGCCTGAACGAACCGGTCGATAAGTCGGAGTGGGGCATGACCCCGCAGACGGTGAACGCCTATTACAACTCGGCCAACAACGAGATCGTCTTCCCGGCGGCGATCCTGCAGCCGCCCTTCTTCGATCCGAACGGCGATGCGGCGGTCAACTATGGCGGCATCGGCGGCGTGATCGGCCACGAGATCGGCCACGGTTTCGACGACCAGGGCTCCAAGTCCGACGGCGACGGCGTGCTGCGCAACTGGTGGACGCCCGAGGACAAGGCCAACTTCGAGGCCCTGACGGCGCGTCTGGGTGCGCAATACGCCACCTACGAGCCGATCGCCGGCTACACCATCAACCCCGGCCTGACGATGGGCGAGAACATCGGCGACGCCTCGGGCGTGGCGGTGGGGCTTGAGGCCTATCACCTGTCGCTGAACGGCCAACCGGCGCCGGTTCTGGACGGGGCGACGGGCGATCAGCGCTTCTTCTACGGCTGGGCCCAGGTCTGGCAGTCGAAGTATCGCGACGAAGCCCTGAAGCAGCAGGTCGCCACCGACCCGCACTCGGCGGCCCAGTTCCGGGTCATCGGCCCGGTGCGCAACATGGACGCCTGGTACGACGCCTTCGACGTTCAGCCGGGCACGAAATACTATCTGACGCCTGAGGAACGCGTCCGCCTCTGGTAAGGCGACGCTTCTTCGATAAATGGAAAAGGCCGGGGTCCGCCCCGGCCTTTTTCATATCGACAATCGTCTCTCGAAACCTCGACACCGCATCGACAATTTGTCGAGGTTTTTAGAAGTCACGCCTGGGTTCCAGGCGCGAAAAAGCCCGCTGCGGGGGATACATCGCAGCGGGCTTTCGCGCTCTTTGCAGAGCGGACGTTTCCTCCCCGAAACGCCTTCGAGTGCTGCGCGCTTGAGCAACGCTTGCCCTCGAGTGAGTTCATTTGACGCATCGGCCCCCGCCCCGTCAACGGCCGGTTTCGCCGGAGTCGAACTTTCTTCGACTTATCGCTGATAACTCATCTTCAGCACGCCTTATTATCGAAGCTTATTCGATAATGGATTTGATGGCGGCGACCAGACCGGCGCGGGGGATTTTCATCTGGCCCGGACGTTCGGCCTTCCACGCGTCGTTGTCGGTGATGGCGGCGGCGGCGGCGCGGCCGGCGTCCAGATCCTTGATGGTGACCTCGCCGGCCGCGATCTCGTCCCCGCCCAGGATGACGACGGCGGGGGCGCCGCGCCGGTCGGCGTATTTCATCTGCGCCTTCATGCCTGCGCGACCCAGATAGAGCTCGGCGGCGATGCCTGCGGCGCGCAGTTCGGCGACGGCGGTCAGGTAGTGGGCCATGTCGTCTTCGGAGAAGACAATGACCACGACGGGTCCGCGCACGGCGTCCTCAGCCCCGCGACCGGCCGCGCGCAGGGCCGAAGCCAGGCGCGAGACCCCGAACGAGAAGCCGGTGGCCGGCGTGCTCTGGCCGGTGAAGCGGGCGACCAGATCGTCATAGCGGCCGCCGCCGCCGATGGAGCCGAAGCGCACCGGCCGACCCTTGTCGTCCACGGTGTCCAGCAGCAGTTCGGCCTCGAACACGGCGCCGGTGTAATATTCCAGACCGCGCACGATGGTGGGGTCGAACTTCACCGCCTCCTGACCGACCGACATGGCGGCCAGCGCCCGGTCGATGGCGGCGAGCTCGTTCAGCGCCGCCTCGCCTGCTGCGCCCAGATCGCCCGAGCGCGCGACGGCGTCCAGTGTTTGCGCCCGCGTCAGGCCGGGCGTATTGGCCGAGGCTAGGAAGGCCTCGATGGCCGCCGTCACCTTGGCGGGCAGGGCCGCGCCCTTGGTGTAGTCGCCGGACTCGTCCAGGCGGCCTTCGCCCAGCAGCTGGACCACGCCCTCCCAGCCCAGGCGGTCGAACTTGTCGATGGCGCGAAGCGCCGTCAGCCGCTGACCGGCCTCGGTCACGCCGCCGGCGTCGAACAGGCCGTCGAACAGTTTGCGGTTCGAGACGCGGATCTGGGCCTGTCCGGCGTCGAGACCCGCGCTTCGCAGACCCTCGCAGGCCATGGCGATGATTTCGGCGTCGGCCTCGGGTCGGTCCGAGCCGACGGTGTCGGCGTCGCATTGCCAGAACTCACGGAACCGACCGGGACCGGGCTTTTCGTTGCGCCAGACCGGGCCATAGGCGTAACGGCGGAACGGCTTGGGCAGGGTCTCCCATGTCTGGGCCGCGAACCGGGCCAGAGGCGCGGTGTGGTCGTAGCGCAGGGCCATCCATTCTCCGGGTTCGTCCGAACCGGCGTCGTCTTGCATGGCGAAGACGCCCTCGTTGGGACGGTCCGCGTCGGGCAGGAATTTGCCCAGGGCGTCGGCATATTCGAAGGCTGGCGTCTCCAGCGGCTCGAAGCCCCAGCGCTCATAGACCTCGGACACCCGGGCGACGATGCGCCGCTCGGCGGTCAGGTCGCGACCGCGCTTGTCGGCGAAGCCGCGGGGGTTGCGGGCGAGGGGGCGGATCGGCGTTTCGGTGCTCATGGCGCGCGCTTAAGCCAAGGGGCGAGGGACCGCAAATTGCATGGGCGGCGAGAGCGCTGTGGGCGGGATCAATGAATGTCGGTCGATGCACACAGGCGGTTGTTACGAAAAGAGAAATCGCAATGGGGCGGAACCTGGGCGAGGGCTTTCCGTTGTTGAGGCGATGACGCCGCACGCCCTTCTCGTACCCCGCACCTGCAACACGTCGGACCGACGCACCATCCGCTGGTGGGAGTGCGAACTGGTCGATATGGATGGGTCGCGACACATCCGGCACCAGGCCTTCTTCTCCATCGGCGAGGCGAAATCCTGGGCATCGGCGCAGGGCTATCCGGTCAGCGATGACACCGCGTCGTCCCGCGAAGTCTGATGACCAAGGCGGTGCCGAAGGGCGTTCTGACCGCCGAATCGTTTGACACGCCGCGTATCCTGCTGGCCGGCGCCGTCGATTATGCAATGTACGACAGGTTCCGCGATCAGCTTGCCGACGCCCCCAAGACTGGTCTGACGGTGATCGAGTTGTCGACGCTGGGCGGCGATCCCGAAGTCGCCCGGATGATGGGCGAGGACGTCCGGTTTCAGAGCGACATCAATCCGTCGCGGCGGCTGGTCTTTCTAGGCAAGGCGGCGATCTATTCCGCTGGAGCCACCTTCATGAGCTTCTTCGCCGTGGAGAACCGCTATCTGACACGGGGCGCGCGGGTCATGATCCACGAGCGCAAGATGGACAGGACACTGCATGTGACCGGGCCGTTGACCACCTGCATCGCCTCGGTTCGCGCGATGCTGAACGAGCTGGAACACTCCATCGCCATCCAGAACGAGGGGTTCGAAAACCTGGTGCGCGGATCGTCGGTGACCATGGAGGATGTGCTGAGACGCGCCCCGGCCAACTGGTACATCGAGGCCCAGGAGGCCAAGGCGCTGGGCCTGATCGCGGAAGTGATCTGACCCGGCGGCCGGGTCAGGCCTGAAGCGTCTCCACCGTCAGATTGCCGTTGGTGTAGACGCAGATCTCGGCGGCGATCTTCATCGCCTTGCGGGCGACCTGTTCGGCGTCCAGTTCGGTCTCATCGATCAGGGCGCGGGCGGCCGACAGGGCGTAGTTGCCGCCCGAACCAACAGCGGCGACGCCGTACTCCGGCTCCAGCACGTCGCCGACGCCGGTCACGGTGAAGATGGACGACTTGTCCGCCACCAGCAGCATGGCCTCAAGCCGACGCAGATAGCGATCGGTGCGCCAGTCCTTGGCCAGGTCCACGCAGGCGCGGGCCAACTGGTCGGGATACTGCTCCAGCTTTGCCTCCAGCCGCTCGATCAGGGTGAAGGCGTCGGCCGTGGCGCCGGCGAAGCCCGCCAGCACCTTGCCGCCGGCCAGAACCCGCACCTTGCGCGCCGCGCCCTTGACGATGGTCGGCCCCATGGAGACCTGGCCGTCGCCGGCGATGACGGTGCGGCCGTTCTTGCGCACCGCCAGGATGGTGGTGCCGTGCCAGTCGGGGAAGGACGAGGAGGGAGCGTCAAAGGATCGGGTCATGCCGATCAGATGGACAGTGGGCGCTGCGGGATCAAGTCTAGCAAGCTCCTGACACCGGTGGTCATATTCTGACCGAACTTAGCCGTATAACGGCAATATGCAGGCGTGAATGCCGCGAAACTTGGAACGTACGTTGCTCTATCGCCTGGTTTTTGTGAGTGAAATGATCGGTGGGATCGGGACGGACGTGCAGTCGGTCGCCGAAATCCTCGGCGCGTCCGAGCGTAACAATCGCCGCGACGAGATCAGCAGCGCCATGATGTTTTACGAAGGCGAAGCGGCCCAGATGGCGGAAGGCGCGCGCGCAGACCTGGACCGACTGCTGACGCGGCTGTCGAAGGACCCCCGTCATCGCAACATCCGCATTCTCGAAGACCGCCCGGTGATGCAGCGTCGGATGCGGGACTGGGCTCGTCTGTGCGCGCTCACCGATTTGCAGGCTCAGGACATCCTGTGCGGTCGGCGGTTGAGCGATCTGTCCAGCACGGGGCTGGAAAAGCTGCTGTCGTGCGAACACGTCAAGATGGCCGCCTGACCCGCCTCTGACCCGCCCCCGAGGCGGCGCCTTCTGTTAACCCTCATCGCCTAGCTGTCGCGTGTCGGGCCTTGGCCCTGAGTTGCGTACAGAGTGGGTATGGCGTTGTTCCGCATTGTCTATGTGAGCGAGGCGACCGGGTCGGTCGGCTCCGGCCTGATGCCCCTGATCGACATCATCGGCGTGTCCGAACAGAACAATCGCCGCGACCATCTGACGGGCGTGCTGATGCGTCACGAAGGACGGTTCCTGCAGGTTCTGGAAGGCGCACGCTCCGATTTGAACCGCGTCATGGCGCGGGTGAGCCAAGACCGTCGCCACGATAATCTGCGCATCCTGTCGGACCAGCCGATCTCGGAGCGCCTGTTTCCCGACTGGGCCATGGCGCGGTTGGAGACGACGCCTGATGTCGAAGCCTTTTTGGCTAACGGTCTGAAACAGGCGGACGTCCCCGCCGAGGTGGATCGCCTGCTGGCGGGTCTGGTTCAGACGACGGCCGACGCCGTTTGACGCTGAGCCCCCTCGCGCCCCGTCGTCGGCAGGGCTAAATAGGGCGGTGATCTTTTCCGAAGCCGAAGTCGAACGCTATGCGCGCCACCTTGTCCTGTCCGAAGTGGGCGGGCCGGGGCAGCAGACGCTGAAACGCGCGCGGGTGCTGATCGTCGGCGCGGGCGGGGTGGGGTCGCCGGCGGCGCTTTATCTGGCGGCGGCGGGCGTCGGGACGCTGGGCCTGATCGACGACGACGTGGTGGGCCTGTCCAACCTGCAGCGCCAGATCGCCTTTTCCACGGCGGAGGTCGGCCGGCCCAAGGTCGAGGCGGCAGCGGAACGGCTGGGTGGTCTCAATCCTCATGTGGCGGTCGAGACCTTCGCCGAGCGGCTGACGCTCGACAATGCAGCGGCCCGGGTGGCCGCGTTCGACATCGTCCTGGACGGGACCGACGATTTCCAGACCCGGCTGTGGGTCAATGCGGCCTGCGTCGCGGCCGGCAAGCCGCTGGTGTCCGGCGCTTTGGGCCGCTGGAACGGTCAGGTCGGGGTGTTTGCGGGCCGGCCCTGCTATCAATGTTTGACGCCGGAGATCCCGCCGGACGCGGAAACCTGCTCGCGCGTCGGGGTGGTCGGGGCGTTGGCCGGCGTGATCGGGTCGATGGCGGCGCTGGAGGTGATCAAGCTGATCACGGGGGCGGGCGAGGCCCTGACCGGACGGCTCCTGCTCTATGACGGTCTGGCGGGCACAGCGCGCACCGTGCGGGTGGGGGCAGACCCCCATTGCCCGATCTGCGGCGGCTGAGCCTCAGGCGGCGGTGGCGAAGCGGATGTCGGCCAGGTCCAGATCCGGCAGGGGGGCGGCGAAGCCCAGGGCGGGATTGCTGAGCACAGTCACCAGCCGCTCGCCGCAATACAGATACAGGGTCTCGAACCCGACCCAGTTGCGGGCGATCCCCTCCAGCGCCTGATTGGCTGCCGTGTCGTTGGCGGCGTCCAGGACGCAGATGTCCCGCACCGGAACGCCGGGCAGGTTGACGATGCAATAGTAGGAGTCCAACGCAACACTTCCTCAGACAGGTCGCCGGAAACGAAGCTCGCTCGCGGCGGTTCCTCCCCTGCCCGTGGTTTTCGACAGCCGTGTGAGTCCGGTCCGACAGACTTGTGAACAGGAGGCCCGATGGCCCGACGTCCCGCCTCGCCCAAACGCCTGAACGCCGCCAGTCTGAGCGGGTTGGGGGCGGATCGCCTGGGCGAACTGCTGATGCAGGCGGCCGACGCGGACGCCATTCTGAAGCGCAGGCTCAGGCTGGTGCTGGCGGCCGAGGCCGGGCCGGACCTGCTGGCGCTGGAACTGGACAAGCGTCTGTCGACCATCGCCGCCAGCCGCGCGCGGGTGTCGTGGCGCAAGCGCCCCGACCTGCTGCGGGATCTGGACATCCTGCGCGGGGCTATCGTCGATGATCTGGCCGTGGCGGCGCCGGGGGAGGGGCTGGAGCGGCTGATCGCCTGGTTCGACCTGTTTCGCGGCCTGGCGACGCGGGTCAAGGACCAGAAGGGCGAGGTGTCGGCCGCGTTTGAGACGGCGGCGCCGGACCTGTGGCGGATCGCCGGGGCTGCGGTTCAGGCGGACGAGAGGGCTGTCGCGCTGTTGGCTCAGGCGGTGGAGCGTCAGCCGCTGGAATACGCTCGCTGGATCGGGCCGGGCGGCGAGGAACTGACGGCGGACCTGGCCATGCGGCTGCTGGACCCTCTGGACAAGGCGTCGAGCGCGCGCGGGATGCGGACGGTGATGCGGCGGCTGGCGGACCGGGCCGGCGATCTCGATCTGTGGCTGTCGCTGACGACGCCGGAGGAGCGGGGCTCGCCGGATTTCGCGGCGGTGATGGCCAAGCGGCTGCTGGTCGCCGACCGTGTTCCGGAGGCGCGACAGGCGCTGGAGGCGGCGCTGGCGCCCTCGGCGGGCAATCGGCGCTGGACGTTCGGACGTTCGCCGCAAGCCGGCCCTCCGACCCTGACGCCGGCCTGGGAGGCGACCTCGATCGACCTGCTGGAAGCCGAGGGCCGCAAGGACGAGGCGCAAGAGCTTCGCTGGGCCATGTTCGAACGCGACCTGTCGGCGCCGGTGCTGAGGGCCTATCTGGCGCGCCTGCCGGATTTCGACGATGTCGAGGCGCTGGACCGCGCCCTGGCGCACGCCGCCACCTATGCCGATTTCGAGACGGCGCTGAGCTTTCTGATGGACTGGCCCGCGCACCGCGAGGCGGCGGCCTTGGTCGAACGCCGCATCCGCGAGGTCCGCACGCCGCTGCCGCTTAAGGCGGACTGGGCAGCGCGGCTGGCGCAGAAATATCCGGAGGCGGCCGAGCGGCTGCTGGACGCGGGCTAAAGCATGGCTGGAATGACCCGGTCCGGCGGGCGGTGGCCGTTCTGGTAGGTCATGACATTGGCGATGACCCGGTCGCCCATGTCCTGGCGGGCTTCCAGGGTGGCGGAGCCAAGGTGGGGCAGAAGCACGACATTGGGCTGGCCCAGCAGGCCTGGGTGGATGTCCGGCTCGTTCTCGAACACGTCCAAGCCGACGCCGGACAGGGCGCGCATGGCGACGGCCTGAGACAGGGCCGCCTCGTCGATCAGTTCCCCGCGCGCGGTGTTGATCAGTATGGCGTGGGGCTGAAGCCGGGCCAGGCGTTCGGCCGACAACAGGTGATGGGTGTCCCTGGTCGCCGGACAGTTCAGCGAAACGATGTCCATCCGCGCCAGCATCTGATCCAGGTCGTCCCAATAGGTCGCGCCCAGTTCTTCCTCGATCAGGGCCGGGACGGGTTTTCTGTTGTGATAGTGGACCTGCAGGCCGAAGGCCTTGGCGCGACGGGCCAGGGCCTGGCCGATGCGGCCCATGCCGACGATGCCCAGCCGCTTGCCCCACAGTTTGCGTCCGCACATCCAGGTGGGGGTCCAGCCCTCAAACCGGCCCTCTGCGACCACCTGGGCGCCCTCGACGATGCGGCGGCTGACCGCCAGGATCAGGCTCATGGCCAGGTCGGCGGTGTCCTCGGTCAGGACGCCGGGGGTGTTGGTGACGATGATACCGCGCGCCACGGCCGCGTCGATGTCGATATGGTCCACGCCGGCGCCGAAGTTGGCGATCATCTTCAACTGCTCGCCCGCGCCGTTGATCAGGTCGGCGTCGATGACGTCCGTGATGGTCGGGACCAGGACCTCGGCCCGCTGGACGGCGGCCTGGAGCGCGGCGCGGTCCATCGGCTGATCCTTGAGGTTCAGTTCGGCGTCGAACAGCTCGCGCATCCGCGTTTCCACCGCGTCGGGCAGGCGTCTGGTTAATACGACCTTAAGCTTGCGGGCGGACATTGCGGGCCTTGGTTTGCGGGCGGCGATTCAGACGGATCGAAAGCCCGCGCGACGGGTCGTTCCATTCAGTGTCTAGCAAAGCCGCCGCCATCTTCCAAAGCCTGCGACGCCGCACCGCCGTCGTTCTGGCGATTCTCGGTCTCTGGGTGATGGCCAGTGCGGGCGCGACCATGCCTGACGGCCGCCCGACACCGACCGGGCTGGAGGTGCCGCGCTGGATTTCTCTGAAGTCCTCGCACGTGCGCGCCCGTCAGGGTCCGGGACTGGATTATCCGATCCTGTGGGAATACCGCGCCGCCGGTCTGCCGGTTCAGGTGATCGCCGAGACGACCGAATGGCGCAAGATTTGCGATCCCGACGGCGCCGTGGCCTGGATCCACCGCACCGTGTCGTCGGGCCGACGCTATGTCTTCAACACCACCGCACAGGAAGTGCCGATCCGGTCGGGCCGTTCGGAGACGGCCTCGGTGCGGGCGCGCCTGTCGCCGCGCGCCCTGGTGCTGCTGGACGAATGCGAGGAGGGTTGGTGCAAGGTCCGGGCGCGAAGGCTGGAAGGCTGGGTGGCGCAGCGGGCGGTGTTTGGAACCCAGGAACGGGCGTTGTGCAACGCCAATCGGCCGGCGGGCACGGGGCGCAACTGACCGCACGCTGTTGAGCGAAGCGGCGCGGTCGTGTAACCCGCGCGCAACGTCTTAAGAAACGGAAGCGCCTTGACCCAGTCCCAATACCCTTCGTCCTTTGATCATGAGGCCCTGCTGGCCTCGGGCCGCGGCGAACTGTTCGGTCCCGGCAACGCCCAGCTGCCCGCCCCGCCGATGCTGATGTTCGACCGGATCACGACGATCAATGCAGACGGCGGCGAGCACGGCAAGGGCTATGTCGAGGCCGAACTCGACATCAATCCCGAGCTCTGGTTCTTCCAGTGCCACTTCATCGGCGACCCGGTCATGCCGGGCTGCCTGGGCTTGGACGCCATGTGGCAGCTGGTCGGCTTCTACCTGGGCTGGATCGGCGGACCCGGCAAGGGCCGCGCCCTGGGTGTAGGCGAGGTCAAGTTCACCGGCCAGGTCACGCCGGACATCAAGAAGGTGGTCTATAAGATCAACCTGAAGCGCGTCATCAACCGCAAGCTGGTCATGGGCATCGCCGACGGCGTGCTGGAGGCCGACGGTCAGGTCATCTACACCTGCAATGACATGCGGGTCGGCCTGTTCGGCGCCAAGGATGAGGCGGCGGGCGCTTAAGCCCCTATATAACCGCGAACAAGGCGGAAGACCCTCGGGTCGAGAAGCATCAGAAGGAAACACCATGCGTCGTGTCGTCGTCACTGGCCTGGGCATCGTCTCCTCCATCGGTCACGGCGCCGAAGAGGTCACCCAGTCCCTGCGCGAAGCCCGTTCGGGCGTCGTCCATGCCCCAGATCACGCCAAATACGGCTTCCGCAGCCAGGTCTGGGCGCCGCCCAAGATCGGCCCGTGGGAGGAACTGGTGGACCGTCGCGCGGCCCGCTTCCTGG
Organism: Brevundimonas sp.; assembly: GCF_046295075.1. Classification (GTDB taxonomy): domain Bacteria; phylum Pseudomonadota; class Alphaproteobacteria; order Caulobacterales; family Caulobacteraceae; genus Brevundimonas. The sequence continues at coordinate 30,974 of NZ_JBKBOC010000022.1, forward strand.
CCAACGGCACGGCCTGGGGGCACATCGCCTTCGAAGAGGCGCTGAAGTCGTCGGGCATGACGGCGGACGAGATCAAGGACGACCGCATCGGTCTGATCGTCGGCGAGGGCGGTCCCTCGACCCAGGTCATCCTGCAGGCCGCCGCCACCACGGTCGAGCGCGGGTCGCCCAAGCGCATCGGCCCGTTCGCGGTGCCCAAGGCCATGGCGTCCGGCCCCTCGGCGGTGCTGTCCACCTGGTTCCAGATGCGCGGCGTCAACTATTCGATCAGCTCGGCCTGCGCGACCAGCGCCCACTGCATCGGCGCCGGGGTCGAACAGATCCAGTGGGGCAAGCAGGACGTGGTCTTCGCCGGCGGCTGCGAGGACATCGACTGGTCCATGTCGAACATGTTCGACGCCATGGGCGCCATGTCGTCCGACTTCAACGACAATCCGTCGGTCGCCTCGCGCGCCTATGACGTCAACCGCGACGGTTTCGTCATCGCCGGCGGCGCCGGCATCGTGGTTCTTGAAGAATACGAGCGGGCCAAGGCCCGCGGCGCAACCATCTACGCCGAAGTCACCGGCTACGGCGCCAATTCCGACGGCCATGACATGGTCGCCCCCTCGGGCGAGGGCGCGCAACGCTGCATGAAGATCGCGCTGGAACAGGCCGGCAATCCCCGGATCGACTATCTGAACCCGCACGGCACCTCGACCCCGGTCGGCGACTCCAAGGAAATGGAAGCCGTCCGCGCCGTCTTCGGCGACCAGATGCCGATGATCTCCTCGACCAAGTCGCTGACGGGCCATTCGCTCGGCGCGGCGGGCGCGCAGGAAGCCATCTACTGCCTGCTGATGATGCAGAACGGTTTTGCGGCCGAGAGCGCCCATATCGAAAACCTCGATCCGGCCTTCGAGGGCATGCCCATCCTGCGCAAACGCCACGAGGGCGAACTGACCCACGTCATGTCCAACAGCTTCGGCTTCGGCGGCACCAACGGTACGCTGATCCTGTCGAAGGTCTGACCCTCTACGATGACTCGTCATCCCAGGGACAAGTCCTGGGATGACGAAACTTTGCGCCGTAGAAGCCCAATAGCGTCATCTGCGGCCGATCTTTACCAATTTGTCTGTTTACACGACCGGCTCTCGCCCTTAGAGAGCGTCGCCGTGACCCAGCGCCTGACCAAAGCGATGACCTCGAAAACCACCGGCTTCGGCGGGGCGGTTTCGGGTGTGCGCAAGGTCTGAAGCGCCGAACCCCGATCCCAAGCCCCGCCGATGCGCGGGGCGGTCGATCCGGCTGAGCCCCGCGCCTCCATTCTTCTAGGAGACGCCTGAATGTCCTTTTCCCCGTCCAATCCCACGCACGTCGGTATCGTCGGCGCCACCGGCCTCGTCGGCGAGATGATGCGCGGGCTGTTAGCCGAGCGGAACTTCCCGCTGGCCTCGCTGCGCCTGTTCGCCTCGGCCCGGTCGGCGGGCAAGACGATCCGCTTCGGCGAGACCGACATCGTGGTCGAGGATGCGGCGAGCGCGAACTACGCCGGTCTGGACATCGTCTTCTTCTCGGCCGGCGGGGATACGTCCAAGGCTCTGGCGCCCAAGGTGGCGGCGGCCGGCGCGGTGGTGATCGACAACTCCTCGGCTTGGCGCAGCGACCCCGAGGTGCCGCTGGTGGTCGCCGAGGTGAACCCCCACGCCTTGGCCAACCTGCCCAAGGGGATCATCGCCAACCCCAACTGCACCACCATGGCCGCCATGCCGGTGCTGAAGCCCCTGCACGACGCGGCGGGGCTGAAGCGTCTGACGGTCTCGACCTATCAGGCCGTCTCGGGCGGCGGGATCGAGGGCATCCGGGTGCTGGAGGACCAGGCGCGCGCCACCGTGGGGCAGGGCGCGGCCCTGGCCCGCGACGGCGGGGCCGTGGACTTCGGCGCGCCCGAAAAGTGGGTCGTGCCGATCGCCGCCAATGTGGTGGCCCTGAACTACACGCTCGGCGAGGACGGCTATACCGACGAGGAGCTGAAGCTGCGCGACGAGAGCCGCAAGATCCTGGAGATCCCCGGCCTGCCGGTGTCGGGCACCTGCGTGCGGGTGCCGGTCTTCACCGGTCACTCGCTGTCGATCAATGTCGAGTTCGAACGCCCGCTGTCGGCGGCCCAGGCGTTGGAACTGCTGGCCCAGGCGCCCGGCGTGGTGGTGACAGCCGTGCCGAACCCGCTGGAGGCCGCGGGTCAGGATCCCGTCTTCGTGGGCCGGGTGCGTCCCGATCCGACGGTCGAGCACGGCCTGGCCCTGTTCGTCTCGAACGACAATCTGAGGAAGGGCGCGGCTCTGAACGCGGTTCAGATCGCCGAGGTTCTGGTCCAGCAGCGCGGCTGATCCGACCACAGGCGGGGTTCAGTCGTAGCGCACGCCGCTGAGATAGAGCCCCGCCGAGGGGGCGACGGGACCGCACCGGGCGCGGTCCTTCGCCTCCAGCGCCGCCTTGACGTCATGGGCGGTCCAGCGGCCCAGACCCACCTCGACCAGGGTTCCGGCCATCGACCGGACCTGACGGTGCAGGAAGCTGCGGGCCTGGAAGACCAGGTGCACCTCCTCGCCGAAACGGCTGACACGGGCCACGTCCAGGGTCTTGACCGGCGACTTGGACTGGCAGCCCACGTCGCGGAAGGTGGTGAAGTCGTGCAGACCGACCAGGACCTGGGCGGCGTGGTGCATGGCCTCGGCGTCCAGGGTCTTCTTGACGTGCCAGACCCGGTCCCGCTCCAGCACCGGCTGGGGGCGGCGGTTCAGGATCCGGTACAGATAGCCCCGGCCAGTGGCGGAGAAGCGGGCGTGCCACTCCGGATCGGGCGCCGGCTCGGCGGACAGGACGCAGACATCCTGTTTCACTAGATGGGCGTTCATGGCGTTCAGGACGGTGTCCACCGACCAGTCGCGCTCCAGATCCGCATGGATGACCTGGGCCGTGGCGTGAACGCCGGTGTCGGTGCGCCCGGCGGCGGCGATACGGACCTGCTCGCCCGAGAAGGCCAGGATGGCGGCCTCCAGCGCGCCCTGAACCGTCGGCTGGTCCGGTTGCGCCTGGAAGCCGTTATAGGCCGTGCCGTCGTATTCGATGATCAGCTTGTAGCGCGGCATCAGCCGAGCACGGTCCCGACCGGCAGGGGGAAGCCGCGCAGCATCTCATCGGCCGATTGCGCCGCCTTGCCTTCGCGCTGGACCCGGATCAGGCGTAGGGCGCCGGTGCCGCAGGCGACAGTCAGGGTGTCGTCCAGCACCGCGCCGGGCGCGCCGGATCCGTCGGCGAGGGCCGACAGCAGGGCCTTGACCCGTACCGGTCCGGCCTCTGACGGCGCTTCAAACCAGGCGCCGGGGAAGGGCGACAGGCCGCGGATGTGGGCGTCCACCTCGGCGGCGGGACGGGTCCAGTCGATGCGGGCTTCGGCGGGGGTGATCTTCTTCGCATAGGTCGGTTCGCCGACCTGTTCCGACGGGGTGACGCTGCCGCGCTCGATGGCGGCCAGCGCCCGGGGCCACAGGCCGGCGCCGACATGAGACATGCGCTCAGACAGGGTGGCGGCCGTGTCGTCGGCGCGGATGTCCATCAGTTCGGTCAGCAGGATGGGGCCTTCGTCCAGCCCGACGCCCATCTGCATGATCTGGGCGCCGGTCTGGGCGTCGCCGGCCATGATGGCGCGCTGGATCGGCGCCGCGCCGCGCCAGCGGGGCAGCAGCGAACCATGAAGATTGAAACAGCCCAGGCGGGGCGCATCCAGCACCTCGGCCTTGAGGATCTGACCGTAGGCGACGACGCAGGCGGCGTCGAGGTCCAGGCTCTGGAAGGCGGCGATGGCGTCCGGGCTCTTCATCGACTCGGGCGTGAAGACCGGCAGGCCCATAGTCTCGGCGAAGGCGTGGACCGGCGACGGCGTCAGCTTCTGGCCCCGGCCCCTGGGGCGCGGCGGCTGCGAATAGACTGCGACAATCTCGTGACCCGAGGCGATCAGCTCGGCCAGGGACGGCACGGCGAAGTCGGGAGTTCCCATGAAGGCAAGGCGCATGGGCACGCCTTTAGAGCATGATCGTTTCGGACGGAACTGCAATGCGGTTCAGGCCGAAGCGTGAATCATGCTCTCCAAGAAGGCGGTTTAGGCCGCCTACTGCCAGCGGGTGAAGACGCCGCCGCCCTCGTCCCATTCGCCGCCCGCGTCCAGGGCGTCGTCAAAGTCGAGCAGCTTGTCCAGCAGCAGGCCCGCCACCACGCCCAGCAGGGCCACGCCCGCCAGGGTCGCGACCCCGGCGACGCCGATCTTCTGGCTGCGGGTCAGGCGACGACGGCCCTCGGAATCGATGATCAGCGAGCGGCCGCGCGGAATGGCCGGCGCGATGCGGCGCGCGGCGCGTTCGATACGTTCGGGGCGGACGATCTTGGTCATCAGGCGGCGATCCTGTCGCGGGCGGCCTTCTTGACCTTGGTCACGGCGCGATCCCGCTTGAGACGCGACAGATGGTCGATGAAGAGCACGCCGTTAAGGTGGTCCATCTCGTGCTGGATGCAGACGGCATAGAGGCCCTCGGCCTCTTCCTCCACCGACTGACCGTCACGGTTCAGATAACGAATGCGGACGCGGGCCGGGCGTTCCACCTTGTCGAAATACTCGGGGATCGACAGGCAGCCCTCTTCGTAGGTGTAGAGCTCGTCCGAGGTCCACAGGATTTCCGGATTGGCGAAGAAACGCGGGTTTTTGCGCGCCTCGAACGCCTCGGGCGTGTCCTCTTCCTCGGTCTCGGGGATCGTGCCGTCGCGATCGCCCAGGTCCATGACGATGACCCGGTCCAGGGCGCCGACCTGCACGGCGGCCAGGCCGATGCCGGGCGCGTCGTACATGGTCTCCAGCATATCGTCCATCAGGGCGCGGACGGCGTCGTCCACCGCCGCGACGGGCGTGGAAACCTGCTTCAGGATCGCCAGGTCGGCGGCGTTGTCGATGGTGAGGATGCGTCGGATGGCCATGGCCGGGACGTAAGCCCGCCCCGGCGTCAGGTCAAGATTTGCGCCTATTCCTTGCCGGCCCTATTCTTTGCCAGGAAGCGCACGCGGTTTGCGGTGCTCGTCGATGGCGACATAGGTGAAGACGCCCTGGGTCACCCGCACGGACGCGGCCTGGGGCTGGCCCCGCGCCCGTTTCCAGGCCTCGACCTGAACGCGGATCGAGGTGCGACCCGAGCCGATGACATGGGCGTAGATGCTGACCTCGTCGCCGACCGAGACGGGCTGGTGAAAGACCATGCTGTCCAGCGCCACGGTGGCGCAGCGTCCGCAAGCCAGTTCGAACGCCGGGGTCGCGCCCGCCACGTCCATCTGAGCCAGCAGCCAGCCGCCGAAGATGTCGCCCTCGGGATTGGTGTCCGCCGGCATGGCGATGATGCGGCCGACGGGCTGGAACTCGGGCGGTTTTTCGGGGGCGTCGGACATGATGGAGCCTGCTGTTCGGGGAGGCGGGCTCTCTAGCGCGGCTTTTGCGGCTTGTCGCCTTTGAGCGATCTTTGTCCGCGCCGGCACAGAGAGTGTCAAACGGGAGGTACGCACGGCCTGGGCGTCTCGCAGCGCACGCCAGGCGGCGCCCAGCTCCATAGCGGTGAGAAGATGGTCCTGGGTCAGGGTTTCTCGCCGGGCGTTTCGCAACGCTGCGACATCGCCCAGAAGACGGGCGGCGGCGCGAAGGTCTTCGCGCTCCGAGCGGGCACCCAGATCCTGAAGCCGCGCGAACCGCCAGCCCTGTTCGGGTGGGTATTCAAGCGCCAGGGCGAACCGTTCGGATGGCCCAAGGTCGGCGGACAGAAACGTCCACTCCTCGCTGTCGGGCTCGCGCCGGTAGTGACCGGGCTGCGTCGGCCAGCCGGCGCCGGCGTAGATGTCGAGCGCGCCGGCCTCGATCTCGTCCAGCGCCAGGTCCAAGGCGTCGGGTTCGGCGGGGTCCAGATCGGCAGGACGCTCGAACGGATCAGCGCGGTCGTCGGCAGGCGCGGCGGCGGGCCTGCGTGAGAACAGACCCGAAAGCAGCGCCCGCCGTCTGGCCATGATGTCAGTTGTTGTTGAGCGTGCTGGTCACCGACACGTCATAGACGACGCGGGTCAGGCTCTGAACCACCTCGAAGAATTTCCGCATCTCGGCGGCGCCGGCCAGGGGCACATAGATCACGTCTTCCGGCATGACCTGCATGTTGGTGGCGGCGAAGACGTTGGCGGCGTCGCTGAAGTCCAGTTCATAGACCACCGGCACGCCGCGCGGGGTGGCGGGCTGGTTGATCCCCAGGGCCTGGGCCACCTCGGGGCGTTCGAAGCGGAAGATCAGAACGCGACGGGCGTTGGCGGTGTTGGTGTTCAAGCCGCCGACCTTGGACATGGCGCCGGTCAGGGTCATGGGGCCGGCCGGCATGTCGACCTGGGCCACGGCGTTCAGGCCGCCGAAGGTCGAGAAACGGCGAGGCTTGTACTGGACATTGACCACGTCACCGCGTTGCAGGCGGACGTTCTCGCCGAACTCGGTCGTCACGGCCGACAGGGGGGCGGTGTAGGTCTGGCCCTCGCGCTGGATCGAGATGGTCAGGTCGTCGGTCGTGCGGGCCGAGCCGCCGGCCGCCGCGATGACGTCCAGGATACGGTCGCTGTTGACGCCCAGAGGCGCGCGGCCCGGCTGGCGCACGTCGCCCAGAACGTTGACGGTGTTGGAGGCGTTGCCGGCGATGGATACCAGAACCTGAGGGTTGGCGACCTTGCCGACCAACGAACGTCGGATGGCCGCCGCCGCTTGGGTCGAGGTCAGGCCCTGGACGCGAACCTGACCGCCGAACGGAATGGCGACCGAGCCGGAGCGATCAACGACGGCGCCCGGCAGGGCCTGATTGCCACCGGTCAGGGTCGTATTCGTGCGGCCGGACGACGAGCCGGAGCCCAGGGTTCCGCCGAACAACGAGCCGGAAGGATCGAATATCGAGATCGCCAAGGTGTCGCCTTCGCCAATCACGTCGGCGGGCTGGTCGCTGGATCCGGCGGCCAGGGTGCCGAAGAATTGCGGGGGCACCTGTTTCATCCGCTCGGTGACCTCGTAGGTCAGCGGCACCAGGGCGTAGCTGCCCAGGGTGGAAGCTGTGGTGGCGCCGGCGTTGACCGAGGCGCCCGACGGTCCGTCGCGCGGCAGGGTGGAGCAGCCGCCCAGGATGGCGACGATGGCGAGCGGCAGGATGGTGCGAGTCATGAAGCGGGGTAGCCCTTGTTCGCGGATTGATTACAAGCCTTTGAACGCGCTCGCCAGAGGCTAGGCGTGTTCAAGGCCGATGGCGTCGGCGACGATGCGGAAATGCCCTGGCCAGTCCGGGGCGATATAGGCCGGGGGCGATGCTGGGGCCGCCTGCGTGGCGCGCTCGATGGCGGCCAGCCAGCCCAGGCCGTCAAGCGGGTCGATCAGTTCGGCGTTCGGCGTCAGTTCGCGGTGCGGCGGGATGTCGGAGGCGATCAGGGGCAAGCCCATGGCGCAGGCCTCGACCGCCGGCAGGTCGAACCCCTCGACGGAGGAGGGGGCCAGCACGGCGCGGGCGCCGCGCATCAGACGCGCGAGGACGGCGTCGGACAGGTTGGAGGCCTGATGCACCACCCCCTGCAGATTGGGCGAGCGTTGCAGATGATCCAGCACCGCCTCGTTCTCCCAGCCGTAGCGGCCGACCAGCACCAGCGACGGGGTTCGCTCGCCCAGCCGCTCCTCCAGCCGGCGCCACAGCGTCAGCAGAAGGGCCAGGTTCTTGCGCGCCTCTATGGTGCCGACATGGACGAAATAGGGCCGGGCCGCCGCGACGGCGTCGCCGGCGACGAATGCCGGCTCCAGCCCAAGGTGGGCGATGTGGATGGGGGGCTGGGGCAGGCCTTCACGACTGGCGAAGGCGCGCAATTCCTCGCCGGTGTAGGCCGAGTTAACGATGATCCGGCTGGCGAGGCGCAGGGTGTTGGCGACGCGCGCATGATGTTTCTCGCCATCGCCAGGGCGGCAGAACTCGGGATGGGTCACAGGAATCAGGTCGTGGATCAGGACGACCCGCTCGATTCCGGCCGCCTGAAGACCTTGAAGCGCCGCCGGATCGTGCAGGGTGGTGTGCCCTACGGTCAAATAGAGGTCGGCCTCCGGCAAAGGCTTGGCGTGACGGGACCGAAAGAACTGTTTCAGCACGCGAGTCTTGTCGGCGGGCTTCTCCTGCACGGGGGCCGGGGGCGCGCCCAGCACCGATGCGGCGGGCCGAGTCTCTGAGGTCAGGGCCGCCAGCAGTCGCTGTTCGTGCGCAAGATCGGCTGGAGAACTGGCCGCCCCGTTCCATTTGGCCCGCAGATCGACGACGAAACGTCGGAACCAGCCGATCTCGACGGCGACGAGCCGGTTCTTGCGACCCCGCACTGGAATGGTCGTCACGTTCGGCGAGGCCAGCAGCCATTCGGCATAGGCCAGACAGACTCGGTCCACGCCGGTCGGGGCGGAGCGGTCGGCCCGGCTCATCAGCCGGCTGGCGTCATAGAGAATACGCATTTCAGGCGACGTAGCCGGCCTGCATCAGTTCGGCGACATGGACGATGGCCGTAGGCTTTCCGTTCTCGACCACGAACAGATTGGCGATCTTGTTGGCTGTCAGCAGATCGACGACATCGCTCATACGCGCATCGGGATCGACGGTAATGGGGTTGGCCCCCATGATGTCGGCCGCTTTCAGATGGGTGGTGTCGCGCTGGAAGGCCCGGCGCAGGTCGCCGTCGGTGACGATCCCGACCAGCGAGCCGTCATCGGCCAGTACGGCCACGGCGCCCTTGCGGCCCTCGGTGACGGCCGACACCACATCTCCAAAGCTCGCGTTCAGCGGCACGCTGGCCGGAGCGGCGGCGTTGTCGCCCATCCATTCGCGCACGCTCTGCAGGCTCATGCCCAGGGCGCCGCCGGGGTGATGCAGGCCGAAGTCCATCGCCGTGAACTCCCGACGATCCATCAGCACCATGGCCAGGGCATCGCCCAGGGCCAGGGTCATCAGGGTCGAGGTGGTGGGGGCCAGGCCGTTGGGACAGGCCTCAGCCACCTTGGGCATGGTCAGGCAGACGGCGGCGTTGCGCCCCAGGAAGCTGGCGGGGCGTTGGGTAATGGCGATGACGGGGATGCCGTTGCGCTGGCAATAGATCAGCGGATCGCGCAGTTCGCGGCTCTCGCCCGAGTTGGAAATCGCCAGCACGGTCACGTCCGGACGCAGCATGCCCAAGTCGCCGTGGCTCATTTCGGCCGGGTGAACGAAGAAGGCGTTGGTGCCCGTCGACGCCAGGGTCGCGGCGATCTTGCCGCCGATATGGCCCGACTTGCCCATGCCCGTGACGACGACATAGCCAGGTCGGCTCATGATCACGTCGACGGCGCGGGCCATCGACACATCGATCGAACGCTCCAGCGCCTCCAGCGCCTCGATGTTCAGCCGGACGACCTCGCGCGCGCGATCGGTCATGCCAGCGATGTCTTCGGGGGTCGAGTGAACGATCTCGGTCATGCTGTGACGGCCCGCAACCGGGCTCTCCTTCTTTGACGGGCGCGATCCACCGTGACTGCGTGGCGCGCGCCGCCCTCCTTTCAGACGACTTTGTCGGTTTCTGGTCAACCTTTGCCGCATTGGCGCGTTACGGTCGCCGGGGAAGTCAAAATAAAGAGTCTGATCGTCAATGCCGTCTCATGCCGGAGCCGCTTCGCTATTGCTCCCGACACCGCCTGTCGTCGCCGACGGGATCGCCCTGTTTCTGGACATGGACGGCGTCCTGGCGCCGATGGCCCCTACGCCTGACGCGGTCCTGCCCACGGCGCGACGCACGTCGGCGCTGAAGGCGGTCGAGGCGCGCCTGTCCGGTCGCGTCGCCATCGTCAGCGGGCGCACCATCGCCGAGATCGACCGCATCTCCGACAACGCCCTGATGTCCGGTTCGGGCGTGCATGGTCTGGAGCGCCGTCTGAAGGACGGCTCGATCCAGCGCAAGACGGCGGACGCTGGGGTCGCCGAGGCCATGGAGGCGTTCGAGGCCTTTGCCGCCGACCGGCCCGGCATAATTGTCGAGGACAAGGGCGTGTCGGTCGGCCTGCATTACCGACAGGCGCCAGACGAGGCGGGCGCCGCCAAGGCGCTGGCCGCCGAACTTCAATCCGAAACCGGCCTGACGCTTCAACCCGGCCATATGGTGCTGGAACTGAAGACTCCGGGGGCCGACAAGGGCACGGCTGTCACCGCCTTCATGCAGGAGGCGCCGTTCAAGGGCGCGGTTCCGGTCATGCTGGGCGACGACCTGACCGATGAATACGGGTTCGAGGCGGCGGCGGTCCTGGGCGGCTATGGCGTGCTGGTCGGGCCCGAGCGCGAGACGGCGGCGCGTTACCGCCTTGATGATGTCGATGCCGTACTGACCTGGCTTGAAGCCGTAGCGAAGGCCTGAACCGATGAAGCCCAATCTTGATCTTTTCCCCATCGGCAACTGCGGCGTCAGCGCCCTGATCGACCGTCAGGGCCGCTTCGTCTGGGCCTGCGCACCCCGCGTGGACGGCGACCCGGTGTTTTCCGCCCTGATGGACGGAGAGGAACCCGATCACGGTTTCTGGGCCATCGAGATGGAGGGGATGACATCGATCGAGCAGGCCTATGTCCGCAATACCCCGGTGCTGCGCACAGTGATGACGGCCGAGGACGGTTCGAGCGCAGAGATCATCGACTTCGCCCCGCGCCATCCCAAACATTCACGCACCTATCGCCCGCTGGCCTTTGCGCGGATGGTGCGGCCGCTGTCGGGCACGCCGCGCATTAGGGTCAGGCTGCGGCCCTCGACGGACTGGGGCGCGCGCCCGGCGCCGAACACCTCCGGCTCCAACCACATCCGCTATATGTGCGCCGACGTGACCTTCCGCCTGACGACCGATTGTCCGGTGTCGCACGTGCTGGAGGAACGGGTGTTCCGGCTGGAACGGCCGCACGCCTTCTTCCTGGGTCCGGACGAGGGCTACGACCAGGATGTCGGTCACGGCGTGCAGGGCGCGCTGGACCGGACGGTGGCCTACTGGCAGGACTGGGTGCGCAAACTCTATCTGCCGCTGGACTATCAGGAGGCGGTGATCCGCGCGGCGATCACGCTGAAGCTTTGCGCCTATGAAGAGACCGGCGCCATCGTCGCCGCCATGACGACCTCGGTGCCCGAGTTTAAGGAGAGCGGGCGCAACTGGGACTATCGCTACTGCTGGATTCGCGACGCCTATTACACGGTGCGGGCGCTGAACCGGCTGGGCGCTGTGGACATCCTGGAGAACTACCTCGTCTATCTGAGGAACCTGGTCGACGATTCCGCCGGCGGTCACGTCCAGCCGGTCTATGGCGTGGGTCTGGAGCCGGGCATCGGCGAAAGCATCGTCGATTCCGTCGAGGGTTATCGCGGCATGAAGCCGGTGCGGATCGGCAACCAGGCGCACGAGCATCTGCAACATGACGTGTACGGACAGATTGTCCTGCCGCTGGTCCAGGCCTTCTATGACGCGCGCCTGCTGCGCCCCGGCACCCTCGACGACTTCCATGCGCTGGAGACCATCGGCGAGCGGGCCTTCGCTATGCACGACAAGACCGACGCCGGCCTGTGGGAGTTCCGCACCATCGCGCGGGTGCACACCTATTCCTCCGTCATGTGCTGGGCCGCCTGCGACCGCCTGGCCAAGGCGGCGGACCATCTGGGCCTGCCGGATCGCGGCGAGTTCTGGCGCGAACGGGCCCGCATCATCCGCGAGCGGATCGAGGCTGAAGCCTACCTGCCCGACGAAGGCCGGTTCGCCGCCAGCTTCGGCGGGCGCGAGCTGGACGCCTCCTTGCTGCAGATGACCGATCTGGGTTTCCTGGAGGCGCACGATCCGCGTCAGGTCGCTACCTTCGACGCCATCGAGCGCGATCTGAAGAAGGGGCCGTTCCTGTTCCGCTACGTCGAGCCGGACGACTTCGGCGAGCCGGAAACCGCCTTCAACTTCTGCACCTTCTGGTTCATCGAGGCCCTGCACCAGAACGGCCGGATCGAGGAAGCGCGCACCATCTTCCAGGAAATGCTGGACCGCCGCACGGCCGCAGGCCTGTTGAGCGAGGACATCTCGATCGACGACGGCGAACTGTGGGGCAACTATCCGCAGACCTATTCGCTTGTCGGGATCATCAATTGCGCCGTGCTGTTGAGCCGTTCGTGGACCGATGTGCGTTAATATCCGGACCCCGGGGCTGGGGTCGCCGTTCGAAGTGAAGTCATGAGCCGCCTTATCGTCGTTTCCAACCGGGTCTCCGCCCCGGCAGACCCTGCCGCAGGGTCTGCCGGCGGCCTGGCCATGGCCCTGTCCGCTGCGTTGAGAAAATACGACGGCCTGTGGTTCGGCTGGTCCGGCGAAACGATCGACCACTATACCGGCGAGGTGAAGATCGAGGACC
>NZ_JBKBOC010000023.1:0-42127 GCF_046295075.1 Brevundimonas sp.
ACGGCCGTGCGGAAGCGTCTTCGCGGCGTTCGGCCTGCGAAGGTGTTGGAGGGCTGGGCGGAGCGCCGGGCCTTCGCCCGGAGTGTGAGTTTGTGAGTACCGTTTCGACGAAGGGTTGACGCTCCGCGCGGTTGGTTGGCCTGCAAGCTCGGGGCGTCGAGCGGTGGCGGTCTTATCGCCTAACCCCATAAGCCTGCGACGGGTCGGCAGTCCCTGCGAGGACTGTCCCGAGTGCGGCCGAGTATCCCCCTCGACCCTCCGACGGCGCACCGTATGTCGCCGTCAGCGCGAGCCGTTTCAGACCCGCTCCCGTTCCATCCGCTCCCGCCGCCGCAAGGTCGCAGGCCAAGCGAGCCCTCCGATGCGACGGGACGGGTGTATTATGCGGCGGTTTGACCCCATGGGCAGGAGAAGGGGGACATAAATCGGCAAGCGATTGGATTCGCTACGAATGGACCAGCGTCATTGTGCGCGTTGGCGCGCGTTTCTCCCTCCCCTTCATGGGGAGGGGCGGCGAAGCGGAGCGCAGCCGGTGTGGGGGCGTGTGAAGCACTGCGCCCGCCCTCACGGCCCCACCCGGATCGCTGCGCGATCGTCCCTCCCCATGAAGGGGAGGGAGAGGCGTCTGTAGGGCTTTGAGAGTTCCTCCCTTGTCACCTGCGGCATCGACGCGCCTTCACGCAATGTTGCGAGCGGCGAAACCCCGTGCTATCAGGCGCCCGGCTTGAAGGGGGCGTATTTACGGATACGGCCTCTGTCGTGCTTTCCGTAAGCATTTCAAGCTTTTGACCGTTGCGAGCCTCGCAGTCGGTTGCGACCCTGACACAACGACCTCGGACCCTAATCAGTGGCTGATGATTTCAGAACGACGGAAGTCGGCGATCGCTACGCTCAGGCGCTGTTTGACCTGGCGCTGGAAACCGGCCGCCTGGACGCCGTGCGCGCCGATCTGAAGTCGCTGAAGGCGGCCTGGATCGAGAGCGCCGACCTGCGTCGTCTGGCCGCCTCGCCCGTCATCTCTGCGGACGATCAGGCCAAGGGTCTGGTCGCCATCGCCGCCAAGGCGAAGTTCGAGCAGACAACGTCCAACTTCCTGGGTCTGCTGGCCCAGAACCATCGCGCCAAGGATCTGCCGGGCGTGATCGCCGGTTTCGAAGCGCGCTACGCCAAGCACGCCGGCGTCGTCGCCGCCGAGGTCGTCTCGGCCCAGCCGCTGGACGCCAAACAGGTCGCCGCCATCACCGCAGCCCTGTCCAAGAGCCTGGGCAAGGCGCCGGAACTGACCGCACGCGTCGATCCGTCGATCCTGGGCGGCCTGAAGATCAAGGTCGGCTCGAAACTGTTCGACGCCTCGCTGAAGACCAAGCTCGACCAGATGAAGTTCGCCCTCAAGCGGGCTTAAAGCCTGCTCCCCGCACACAAGAATGAAGCGCGCCTGATCGGCGCACCCGCATAAAGACTGAAGAACAGAGAGCCCGTCATGGACATCCGCGCCGCTGAAATCTCGGCCATCCTCAAGTCGCAGATCGCCAACTTCGGCGTCGAAGCCGACGTTTCCGACGTCGGCAGCGTGCTGTCGGTCGGCGACGGCATCGCCCGTATCCACGGTCTGGACAATGTCCAGGCCGGCGAAATGGTCGAGTTCACCAAGGCCGGCGTCAAGGGCATGGCCCTGAACCTGGAACGCGACAACGTGGGCGCCGTGATCTTCGGCGCCGACGCCCAGATCGCCGAAGGCGACGACGTGCGCCGTCTGGGCGAGATCGTGGACGTGCCGGTCGGCCGTGGCCTGCTGGGCCGCGTCGTCAACCCGCTGGGCGAGCCGATCGACGGCAAGGGCCCGATCGAGTTCACCGAGCGCCGCCGCGTCGACGTCAAGGCGCCGGGCATCATCCCACGCAAGTCGGTCCACGAGCCGATGCAGACCGGCCTGAAGGCTATCGACACCCTGATCCCCGTCGGCCGCGGCCAGCGCGAGCTGATCATCGGCGACCGTCAGGTCGGCAAGACGGCCGTCGCCGTCGACACCATCCTGAACCAGAAGAACGTCAACAAGACCGACGACGAGAGCGCCAAACTCTACTGCATCTACGTCGCCATCGGCCAGAAGCGTTCGACCGTCGCCCAGATCGTCAAGACCCTCGAAGAGGCCGGCGCGATGGAATACACCATCGTCGTCGCCGCCACGGCGTCGGAACCGGCCCCGCTGCAGTTCCTGGCGCCGTTCGCCGGCACCGCCATGGGCGAGTTCTTCCGCGACAACGGCATGCACGCCCTGATCGTCTATGACGACCTGTCGAAACAGGCTGTGGCCTATCGCCAGATGTCCCTGCTGCTGCGCCGCCCGCCCGGCCGTGAAGCCTATCCGGGCGACGTCTTCTACCTGCACAGCCGCCTGCTGGAGCGCTCTGCAAAGCTGAACGAGGACTACGGCTCGGGCTCGCTGACGGCCCTGCCGATCATCGAAACCCAGGCCAACGACGTGTCGGCCTATATCCCGACCAACGTGATCTCGATCACCGACGGCCAGATCTTCCTGGAATCCGACCTGTTCTACCAGGGCATCCGCCCGGCCGTGAACGTCGGCATCTCGGTGTCGCGCGTCGGCTCCTCGGCCCAGACCAAGGCGATGAAGAAGGTCGCCGGCACCATCAAGGGCGAGCTGGCCCAGTATCGCGAGATGGCCGCCTTCGCCAAGTTCGGCTCTGACCTGGACGCCTCGACCCAGAAGCTGCTGGCGCGCGGCGCCCGCCTGACCGAGCTGCTGAAGCAACCGCAATATTCGCCGCTGGCGATGGAAGAGCAGGTCGTCTCGGTCTACGCCGGCACGCGCGGCTATATCGACGGCATCGCCGTGGGCGACGTCGGGCGTTTCGAGAAGGAACTGCTGGCGCGCATCCATGCGAACCACGCCTCGCTGCTCGAAGGCATTCGCACCAAGAAGGACCTGACCTCGGACCTCGAAGCCGAGCTGAAGGACATCCTGGCCGCCTTCGTCAAGACCTTCGCCTGAACCCCGCCGGTAGTTAGAGGAAGAGCAACGCCGGATGGCCAGCCTCAAGGAAATGCGCAATCGGATCGGAAGCGTGAAAGCCACGCAGAAGATCACGAAAGCCATGCAGATGGTCGCCGCGGCCAAGCTGAAACGCGCCCAGGATCAGGCCGAGAGCGCCCGTCCCTATGCGCAGAAGATGGCCTCGGTCATCGCCAACCTGGCCGCCGGCGTCTCGGGCGCCGACGCGCCCAAGCTGCTGGCCGGCACCGGTCAGGACCATCGTCACCTGATCGTGGTGGCGACGGCGGACAAGGGTCTGGCGGGCGGTTTCTCGACCAACGTCATCCGCGCCGCGCGCGAGCGGATCAACAGACTGATCAACGCCGGCAAGGACGTGAAGATCATCGCCGTCGGCAAGAAGTCGCGTGATCAGCTGACGCGTCTGTACGGCGACAAGGTGATCCACACCTTCGAGCTGAGCGCCCAGAAGACCATCGGCCTGCCGCTGGCCCAGCCGGTCGCCGAAATGATCGCCACGGCGTTCGAGGACGGTCAGGCCGACGTGGTCACCCTGTTCTACAGCCAGTTCAAGTCGGTGATCCAACAGGTCCCGACCGGCAAGCAGCTGATCCCCGCCGTGGTCGAGGGCGACGCTCAGCCGATCGACCTGAACGGTGCGGTCTATGACTACGAGCCCTCGGAAGAGGAAATCCTCGAGACCCTGCTGCCGCGCAACCTGACGACCCAGATCCTGGCCGCTCTGTACGAGAACCAAGCCGGCTTCTTCGGCTCGCAGATGGCGGCGATGGACAACGCCACGCGCAACGCCGGCGACCTCATCAACGCCCTGACGCTGCAATACAACCGCAAGCGCCAAGCTCAGATCACCACCGAACTGATCGAGATCATCGCCGGCGCCGAAGCCCTCTGATCCCGACCGAACAGACATTCCGATACGGACCCCAGCCATGACCGACACCGTCGCCAAAAAACCCGCCGCCAAGAAGCCCGCCGTCAAGAAGGCGCCCGCCGCCGCGACCGCGCCGGGCTCCATCGTCGCCACCGGCAAGATCGCCCAGGTCATCGGCGCCGTCGTCGACGTCGAGTTCACCGGCCATCTGCCGGCGATCCTGAACGCCCTGAACACCCAGAACGTCGACCAGAAGACGGGCGAGCCCTTCACCCTGGTGCTGGAAGTCGCCCAGCACCTCGGCGAGAACATGGTCCGCACCATCGCCATGGACACGACCGAAGGCCTGACGCGCGGTCAGCCCGTGATCGACACCGGCTCCTCGATCCAGACCCCGGTCGGACCGGGCGTGCTGGGCCGCATCATGAACGTCGTCGGCCAGCCGATCGACGAAGCCGGCCCGATCCAGACCACGCAATACCGTCCGATCCACCGCGAGGCCCCGACCTTCGAGGAGCAGACCAACTCGTCGGAAATCCTGGTCACGGGCATCAAGGTGATCGACCTGATCTGCCCCTACACCAAGGGCGGCAAGACCGGCCTGTTCGGCGGCGCCGGCGTCGGCAAGACCGTGACCATGCAGGAACTGATCAACAACATCGCCAAGGCGTACGGCGGTTATTCGGTTCTGGCCGGCGTGGGCGAGCGCACCCGCGAAGGCAACGACCTGTATCACGAGATGATCGAGTCCAACGTGAACGTGGACCCAGCCAAGAACGGCGGCTCGACCGAAGGCTCCAAGTGCGCCCTCGTCTATGGCCAGATGAACGAGCCTCCCGGCGCCCGCGCCCGCGTCGCCCTGACCGGCCTGGCCCAGGCCGAGTATTTCCGCGACGAAGAAGGCAAGGACGTCCTGCTGTTCGTCGACAACATCTTCCGCTTCACCCAAGCCGGTTCGGAAGTGTCGGCTCTGCTGGGCCGCATCCCGTCGGCCGTGGGCTATCAGCCGACGCTGGCGACCGAGATGGGCAACCTGCAAGAGCGGATCACCTCGACCAAGAAGGGCTCGATCACCTCGGTCCAGGCCATCTACGTCCCGGCCGATGACCCCACCGACCCGGCGCCCGCCGCGTCCTTCGCCCACTTGGACGCGACGACCATGCTGTCGCGCGACATCGCCGCCCAGGCCATCTTCCCCGCCGTCGATCCGCTGGACTCGACCTCGCGGATCATGGACCCGCTGGTCATCGGCGAAGAGCACTACCAGGTCGCCCGTTCGGTCCAGGAAGTGCTGCAGCAGTACAAGGGCCTGAAGGACATCATCGCCATCCTGGGCATGGACGAGCTGTCGGAAGAGGACAAGCTGGTCGTCTCGCGCGCCCGCAAGATCCAGCGCTTCCTGTCGCAACCCTTCTTCGTTGCCGAGCAGTTCACCAACGCTCCCGGCAAGTTCGTCGAGCTGGCCGACACGATCCGCTCGTTCAAGGGCATCGTCGCCGGCGACTACGACCACCTGCCGGAAGCCGCCTTCTACATGGTCGGCGCCATCGAAGAGGCCGTCGCTAAGGCCGAGAAGATGGCTTCGGAAGCCTGATCATGGCCGGCAAGCTGAACTTCTCCCTCGTCTCGCCGGAACGCGAGGTCTTCTCCGGCCTCGTGGACCAGGTGGACGCGCCGGGCGTCGAGGGCGACTTCGGCGTTCTGCCGGATCACGCCCCCTTCATGACCGCCCTGCGCGAGGGTCTGGTGACCGTCTATAACGGCGGGACCAAGATCCAGTACGACGTCCACGGCGGCTTTGCCGACGTCAACGGCGAAGGCCTAACCATCCTGGCCGAACAGGCGACCGAGGTCGTCGCGGGCTGAACGTCGAACGCCTATATTTAAGTTGACGGAAACGGCCCCGGCGTGATCGCGTCAGGGTCGTTTTCAATTCTTCGCCAGGTGATCATGAAGCGCGCCCTGACACTGTTTGCGATGCCGGTGCTGTTTGGTGCGACGTCCGGCTGCGCGGCCCTGGTCGAGCCGAATCTGGACGCCAACGGGTGTCGTCCGGCCATGGCCATCTATCAGCCGCCGGTGCGCCTGGGCGGTGCCGGGCAGGTGATCCATATTCCGGCGTCCTGCCCGTCGAACGCGATGTTGGAGGCGCAGGTCGCGCAGGCCAATGCCGAAGCCCAAGTCGCTGCGGCGCAGGCCGTTGAAACGCAGGCGTCGGACGCAGCGCCTGTCGAGGCTCCGGCCCGTCCTGCGCCGCCTGCATCCGTCGAGCCGGTGGCCGCCATACTCAACGGCGTCGATCGGTTCTGCGGCTGGTTCCTGGGCGACAAACCCTATTCGCTGGAGGGATTGCGGCAGGCCGCTTTCGACGCCGGCTATGCACGCGGTGCGCCGGTGCAGATGATCCCGCTGCCCGAGATGCGCGAAGCGGCGTCATACAGCACGATGGGCTTCACCGCCGTCATCGCCGAGCCGCCCAGCGACGGCCACGGCATGGCCGCCTTCGTCACCTTCCACGATCCGGCCTGTCAGGTGCTGGTCTATGGCTACGCCGATGCGGCGCAGACGGCGCTGGCGCGGTTGGAAACTCAAGGGTGGCGCAAGGACGGCGAGCCGGTCGCGCTGCCTGATCTGACGGCGCAGCGCTATCGCGGGCATGGCATGACCTTGACCGCGCATCGTCCCAGCGCGCCGTCCGAGGGTGCGCGGCTGGAGCTGATCCTGAACCTGACGCCCGGCGAGGGCTCGACGCGGGGCCTGTTGGAATAGGCCGGCGTCGGTCTGTACGTCCCGCGCGGCTGACAGACGGCCGGCGGGCGGCTAAAAGCAGCCTCATGACCGATCCCATCGACATCCAAGGCGTCTGCGCACCCGGCTATGAGGCCGTGCGCGAAGCGTTCGCCGACAACTTCACCGAGGCGCCCGAGGGGCTGAACGAGCAGGCGGCGCGGTTCAGCGTGCTGGTCGAGGGCGAGGCGGTCGTCGATCTGTGGGCGGGCCATGCGGATACGGCGAAGACGACGCCGTTCACGGAGGCGACCCTGACCTCGGTCTTCTCGACCGGCAAGGCGGTGATGGCGATCCTGATGGCGACGGCGGTCGAGGCGGGGCAGATCGAGTATGACCAGACGGTCGCCTCGCTGTGGCCCGAGTTCGGGGCGGCGGGCAAGGCGGACGTGACCGTGGCCCAGTTGATGAGCCATCAGTCAGGCCTGCCCGGCTTCTCCGAGGCGGTCGATCCGACCATCTGGTTCGACGTGCCCGCCGTCCTGGCGCGGTTGGCGGCCCAGGCGCCGATGTGGGAACCGGGTACGGCCTCGGGCTATCACCCCGTCACCGTCGGCTATCTGGCCAATGAGGTGTTTCGCCGTGCGACGGGGCGGACCATGGGTCAGGCCCTGCGCCAGGACTTTTCCGATCTCGATCTGTGGATCGGCCTGCCGGAGAGCGAGCACGGGCGAGTGGCGCAGATGAGGAAGCCGACCGCGGCGCCCAGCCTGGGGACCATCGATCCGATCAAACAGGCCGCCTTCCTGGATCGCGGCTCGGCGCCCGGCGGGCGGGGCTCGGCCGCATGGCGCGAGATGGAGATCCCGTCGGCCAATCTGCACGGCACGGCCCTGGGGCTGGCGCGGCTGCTGGGCGTGGTCGCCAATGACGGCGTGCTCGACGGCCGGTCGGTGCTGTCGGCGGGGACGCTGGAGCAGTTGACGCGCGAACGCATCCAAGGGCGGGACAAGGTGCTGCCCTATACGATCAGCTGGGCGGCGGGCCTGATGCGCAACGACGGGCTGAAGGTGTTCGGGCCGGATGAAGCCTTCGGCCACTATGGCTGGGGCGGGTCGATGGCCATGGCCGATCCGTCGCGCCGGTTGTCGGCCGCCTATGTGATGACGCGCCAGTCGCCCCACCTGATCGGCGACCCGCGTCCCAAGCGCCTGTTGGAGGCGCTGTACGGCGCGCTCTAGACCGTTTCAGAGAGGGCGACGGCCCGCTTCGCGGCGCGCGAGCGGTTGAGCGCGCCCAGGGCGAAGACGCCCGCGCCCGCCCAGATGAAGACGAAGGAGACGATGCGCAGCGGGGTCAGGGCCTCGCCCGTCAGGACGCCGCAGGCGAACTGGAGCGTGGGCGCCAGGAACTGGATGAAGCCGACGGTGGACAGGGGCAGCCGCCGCGCCGACCAAGCGAACAGCACCAGCGGGATCACCGTCGCCGGCCCGTTGATCAGGGCCCAGGCCAGGCCCGAGGGCGAGGAAAAGCCGACCGCCTGGCCCTGGATCGTCAGCCAGGTCAGGAAGACCGCGCCGATGGGCAGCAGGACCAGGCATTCGACAAACAGGCCGGTCTGGGCCGAGGCGGGCACGCGCTTTCGGATCACTGCATAGGCGCAGAAGGTGACGGCCAGGGTCAGGCCGATGATCGGCACATGACCCAGGGCGACGGTCTGGATCACGACACCGACGGCGGCCAGACCGATGGCGACGGCGCTCCAGCGGTCGATCTTCTCGCGGAACAGCACGGCGCCCGCCGCCATGTTGAGCAGGGGATTGATATAGTAGCCGAGGCTGGCCTCCAGCGTCGCATGGTGCGTCGTTGCGTAGACGTAGAGGCTCCAGTTCGTCGCGATCAGCAGGGCCGACAGAGCCAGCCAGGCCAGGGTGCGCGGCGTGGCCAGCACCTTTTTCGCCTCGCCCCACTGGCCGGCGAGCAGCAGAACCAGGCCCGCGATAAAGACGGACCAGACCGCCCGATGCGCCAGGATTTCGGGCGCGCCGAATCCGTTGGCCGCCATCGCCATGAACAGCAGCGGCAAGAGGCCCCACAGGGTGTAGCAGGCAACGGCCGTGCCGACCGCGCGGGGGTCGTTGGGGGTGGCGGGGGCCGGGAGCATGATGCCTATCCCTTTCGTCATCCTCCGGCGAGCCGCGCAGCGGCGAAGACCGGTGGACCCAGCGGCGCGCGTGAGCGCGAACCTGTCGCGGAGAACCTTCTTCGACGATCCAGCGGCGGATGGATTTCGCCTTCGGCGCCGCTGGGTCCCCCGGTCGCGCTAGGCGCGCCGGAGGATGACGAAAGTCCGGATCAGACGGTGATCGAGCGATATCCCGACGACGATTTGATCACGCCCGTCTCGTCCAGCAGCTGGGCGATCTGGATGGCGTTCAGAGCGGCGCCCTTGCGCAGGTTGTCGGACACGACCCACAGGTTCAGGCCGTGCTCGACGGTCGGATCCTTGCGGATGCGGCTGACATAGACGCCGTGTTCGCCGGCGGCGTCGACGGGGGTGATGTAGCCGTCGTGCTCCTGCTTATCGATGACCAGCACGCCCGGCGCCTCGCGCAGGATGGCGCGGGCCTCGTCGGGTTCCATGGGGCGGTCGAACTCGATGTTCACGGCCTCGGAGTGGCCGACGAAGACCGGCACGCGCACGCAGGTCACGGTGACCTTGATGTCGGGGTCCAGCATCTTGTGCGTCTCGTCCGACATCTTCTGCTCTTCGTCGGTCGAGCCGTCCTCCAGGAAGGAACCGATGTAGGGGATGACGTTGAAGGCGATCTGTTTGGGGAACTTATTGGGACGCGCGTCGCCCAGGCCGTAGATGGCCTTGGTCTGGTTCCACAGCTCGTCCATGCCTTCCTTGCCGGCGCCGGACACCGACTGATAGGTCGAGACCACCACCCGCTTGATCTTCGCCACGTCATGCAGCGGCTTCAGCGCCGTGACCAGCTGGATGGTCGAGCAGTTGGGGTTGGCGATGATGTTCTTCTTGGTCGCGTCCTTGATGGCGTCGGGGTTCACCTCGGGCACGATCAGCGGCACGTCCGGGTCCTTGCGGAAGGCCGAGGAGTTGTCGATCACGATGGGGCCGGCCTTGCCGATCTTTTCCGACCATTCCTTGGACACCGCGCCGCCGGCGGACATCAGGACGATATCGACGGTCGAGAAGTCGAACTGTTCGATGTCCTGGCATTTGATGGTCTTGTCGCCGAACGAGACCTCGACGCCCTTGGACTTGCGCGAGGCGATGGCGTGGATGGCGTCGACGGGGAATTCGACCTCTTCCAGAATGTTCAGCATTTCGCGGCCCACATTGCCCGTGGCTCCGACGATGGCGACGCGATAACCCATGATGCTTGGTCCTTCGGACGCGCTACGCTCGGCTCAGCGGAGCCTCGCTACTTGAGCGCATTTTTGGTGTGGTGGTTGGGGACTGCAATTAGGCGTTCGCAGCCGCGAAGCAATCGCTTTTCGGTTCGGGGGACTTTAAGCAGGGCCGCATGACCTCCCGCATCCGCAACGCCTACGATATCCGCGTGGAAGAGGGCGTGCTGACGCTCGATCCGGCGCAAAGCACGGTGATCGCGGCGCTGGAGCGGCTGGAGGTCGATCTGGCCAGGCGCGGCCTGTTCGGCAAGGCGCCGGAGGTGAAGGGGATTTACCTGTGGGGACCGCCGGGACGCGGCAAGTCCATGCTGATGGACCTGTTCTATTCGGCCACGCCCGAGCCGCGAAAGACCCGCGCCCATTTCCACGCCTTCATGGCCCGCATCCACGACCTAGTGAAACAGTGGCGCGAGGGGGATGCGAAGACGAGGAAGGCCGTGTTCGGGATCCATAAGGGCGACGACCCCATTCCTCCCATCGCCCGACTGATCGCGTCGGAAGCCCGGCTGCTGTGTTTCGACGAGCTTCAGGTGACGGACATCGCCGACGCCATGATCCTGGGCCGGCTATTCGAGGCCCTGTTCGAGGACAAGGTGGTGCTGGCCATCACCTCGAACCGGGCGCCGGAGGACCTGTACAAGAACGGCATCAACCGCCAGCTGTTCGTCCCCTTCATCGACATCATCCGCGAGCGTTGCGCGGTGGTGGAGATGGCCGGGGCGCGCGACTGGCGGCTGGACCGGATGACCTCGGCCCAGGTCTGGCACACGCCGGACGACCGCGCGGGGTTCGAGGATCTGTGGCGCGAGCTGAAGGGCGGCGAGCCCGAAGAGCCGGCGCACCTGATCGTGCTGGGCCGTGACGTGGTGGTGGAGCGCACCGTCGGATCTATGGCGCGGGCGACGTTCGCGGAGCTGTGCAGCAAGCCGCTGGGGCCGCAGGACTATCTGGCCATCGCCCAGCGGTTCCACACCCTGTTTCTGGAAGACGTGCCGATCCTGAGTTCGGCCAACCACCACGAGGCGCGGCGTCTGGTGACCCTGGTCGATGCGCTTTACGAGGCCAAGACCAAGCTGATCGTTCTGGCGGCGGCCAAGCCTGAGGCCCTCTATACCGAGGGGGTGGGGGCGTTCGAGTTCGAAAGGACCGTGTCGCGCTTCAACGAGATGCAGAGCAAGGACTGGCTGGCGCACGTCCGCCACTGACAGCTAGGGTGGGGGCTGACCTTCGGAGTGCCTCCATGCGCTGTCTCGCCCTCGCCGCCCCCATTGCAGCAGTTGCTTCGACTTTGTTCCCGCTGATGACGGGGGCGGCCTTGGCTCAGACGGCGCCGGCGACGGCCAGTCGCGGCCTGACGCCGGCCGAGGTCGGGACCTGGGTGACAGGGCTGGGCGGTCGCGTCGGGCCGGCGCAGACTGAGAACGGCCTGACCTTCTTCACCGTGACCAATGCTGGCCTGACCTGGGCGGTCTTCTTCTACGGCTGCGAGGCGGGCGTCTGCGGCGAGGTTCAGTTCAGCGCCGTGGTGCCGGGCGCCGGCGCGACGCTGGACAAGGTCAACGCCTGGAACCGCGACAACCGCTATCTGAAAGCCTTCCACACCTCAGCGGAAACCCCGACGGCGACGGTGCAGTACGACGTCGTCGTGCTGTCGGGCGGAGGCGTGACGCAACTGGCGGACCCGCTGGCGGTCTGGCTGCAACTGCTGCCCAAGTTCGCGGGCGAGATGGGGTATGTGGCGCCGCAATGACGCCCCTCTCCCGGTGGGAGAGGGCTTGAGCACACGGCGGCTATAGCCGTCGTTCTTGTGCGAAAGGGTGAGGGTCGCGTTCCTGCGTGTTGGCCCACCGGCCGACCCTCATCCGGCCCTGCGGGCCACCTTCTCCCAATGGGAGAAGGGAAGAATTGAAAAGGGCCGCGGATTGCTCCGCGGCCCTTCTTCATTCGATTGACGGGTGGCTTAAGCCAGCGAGGCGTCGATATCCTTGCAGGCTTGCAACAGGCCCTGGACCGAGGCGACGGACTTTTCGAACATCGCCTTTTCTTCGTCGTTGGTGGTGAACTCGATCACCTTCTCGACACCGTTCGCGCCGATCAGGGCCGGGACGCCGACATAGAGGTCGGACAGGCCATATTCGCCCGACAGCCAGACGGCGCAGGGCAGGACGCGCTTCTGGTCCAGCAGATAGGACTTGGCCATGGCGATGGCGCTTTCAGCGGGGGCATAGAAGGCCGAGCCGGTCTTGAGCAGGGCCACGATCTCGCCGCCGCCCTTACGGGTGCGGTCGACGATGGCGTCCAGGTCGGCTTGCGACAGCAGGCCGGCGGCGACGGCGTCCGGCAGGGGCAGGCCGCCGACGGTGGAGTGGCGCACCATCGGCACCATGTCGTCGCCGTGACCGCCCAGGGTCCAGGCGTGGATGTCCTGAACCGACACGCCGGTCTTTTCAGCCAGGAAATAGGCGAAGCGGGCGCTATCCAGCACGCCGGCCATGCCGACGACCTTCTCCTTGGGCAGGCCCGAGAACTTCTGCAGGGCCCAGACCATGGCGTCGAGCGGGTTGGTGATGCAGATGACGAAGGCGTTCGGAGCGTGGGCCTTGATGCCCTCGCCGACGGCCTTCATGACCTTCAGGTTGATGCCGATCAGATCGTCGCGGCTCATGCCCGGCTTGCGCGGCACGCCGGCGGTGACGATGCAGACGTCGGCGCCCGCGATGTCGGCGTAGTCGTTCGCGCCCTTGAGCGACACGTCCGAGCCGAAGACGGCGGTGGCCTCGGCGATGTCCAGCGCCTTGCCCTGAGGGGTGCCTTCGGCGATGTCGAACAGGATCACGTCGCCCAGGGCTTCGCGCGCGGCCACATGGGCCAGGGTTCCGCCGATCATGCCGGCGCCGATGAGGGCGATCTTCGCGCGAGCCATGGATGTCTCCGTTTATTGCGTGTGCGAAAGGGGATTAATCGTGCGGGCGGTCTAGACCCCTCTCGCGGCTGTCGCAAGAACCTCGCTTTACGGCCTTGGTCAGGCTTGCGAAGGTCCGGCCCCAACCGGAGGATTTCGATGCGCCCTTCTCTCGCTCTCGCCCTGCTGCTGGGCGCCGCGCCCGTCGTCGCTTCTGCGCCGGTTCTGGCCCAGACGCCGCCCGCCACGATCGGCGACCGCTACATTCCCGCGCCCTGGTGGATGCGCGATCCGGTGATCGCCTCGGTCGGCCAGGTGCGGGTCGAGATCCAGGCCAACCGCGCCTTCGTCTCCGCAAGCTTCCAGTCGGTAGACCGCAGCGTAACGGAGGCCTCGCGCGCCGCCGCCGACCAGGTGCGGGCGCTAAGCCAGTCGCTGTCGGCCTATGGCGCCGACAAGGTTCGGGTCGAGACCAGCGTCACCACCCGGCCCCTCTATGACCAGTATCGCGACGAAAACGGGGTGATGCGCGACAACACCCGCGCCGACCGCGTGGCCCGCTATCAGGCCGACGCCTCGGTCAGCGTCACGGTGCGCGACGTGCGCCTGATCGAGCGGGTCTATGCGACGATCGTGGCCTCGCGTCCGACGTCGATCGGTCAGGTGAACTTCCAGCTTGAGCCGGAAAACAGCTGGAAGGCCAATCTTCAGGCCGAGGCGATGAAGGATGCGCGTCGCCGGGCCGAGGCGGCCGCGACGAACGCCGGCGCGACCCTGGGGCGGGTCAAGATCATCGATCCGTCGGGACGGGTGTGCCAGACGGACGTCCTGGCCGGCTGGCCATCCTACGCCGCCGGCGGACAGGCGACGACGGTGGACGACATCGTGGTGACCGGATCGCGGTCGGAGAACCGGGTGGAGTATTCGTCGCCGCCCGTGGCCGTACCGCCGCCGCCTGGTGGCGGAGCGCCCAGCGAGGCGCAGATCGAGGCGGCGCGGCTGGCGCTGCAACCGCCGTTGCAGACCCTGACCGACAGCGCCTGCGTCATCTACGGGCTGAACTGAGGATGGGGTTTGAGGTTGCGCCGGCCTTCAAAGCCGGGTCGGTCGCCGCGGCCGAATGGCCGCTGTGCCATGTGCGGCTGCAGAACGATGCGCGGTTCCATTGGCTGATCCTGATCCCGCGCGTCGAGGGGGCGGTGGAGCTTGAAGATTTGAGCGTCGAGCAGCGGGCGATGCTGATGGAGGAGACGGTGCGGGCCGGGGTGCTGGTTCGGCGGCTGGGTATGGTGGAGAAGCTGAACGTCGGCGCCATCGGCAATGTGACGGCGCAGCTGCATGTCCATGTGGTCGGGCGGAGGCGCGATGACGGCCTGTGGCCCGATCCGGTGTGGGGGCGAGGGCCGGTTATTCCGTATGCGGATGATGAGCAGTTGCGGCTGCTGGGAGTGATCGCGGGCGCGGGTCTGTAAGGCAAGAATCCTGTTTGATCCCCCCCCGTCACCCTCGGGCTTGTCCCGAGGGCCCACGGTAAGGCAAGCCCGGTCGCAAGTCGCTGCAAGTCGCGCCCTGAACGTGAGGCTGCCGAGCCTGAACCTGCGGTGGGCCCTCGGGACAAGCCCGAGGGTGACGGAATAAAGCTTTGGAACTCAGATGATATCCAGCGGCACCGCATGGTTCGGCGCCCGAAACGCCTCGTCCAGGCGTTCCAGGTCTTCCAGATCGAACTGGATTTCCAGGGCGTCGGCATTGGCTTCGACGTGTTCGACGGAGCTGGCCTTGGGGATGGCGATGACGCCGTCGTGGCGAAGGACGGCGGCAAGGGCGACCTGGGCGGGGCTGGCCGAATGGCGGTTGGCGATGTCGCGGATCAGGGGCTGTTCCAGCAGTTCGCCGCGGCCAAGGGGCGAATAGGCCATCATCGGCATGTCGCGCGCCTGCATCCACGGCAGGAGATCGAACTCCACCCCGCGCGACGCCAGATTATAGAGCAACTGATTGGCGGCGCAGTCCTCGCCCCCCTCGATCTCCATCAGTTGTTCCATGGCTCGCAGGTCCAGGTTGGACACGCCCCAGCGGGCGATCATCCCCTCGTCGACCAGGTCGCGGAAGGCCTCGACGGTCTCTTCCAGCGGGACGTTGCCTTCCCAGTGCAGCAGGTAGAGGTCCAGCCGCTCCACGCCGAGCCGTTCCAGCGACTTCTCGCACGCCAGCATCATCTTCATCTCCGAAGCGTTCTCGGGCCGCACCTTGGAGACCAGGAAGACCTCGTCGCGGCGGTCGGCGATGACCTCGCCCACCAGTCGCTCGGACCGGCCGTCGCCATATAGTTCGGCCGTGTCGATCAGGGTCATGCCCAGGTCGATGCCGCGCGCCAGAGCCTGCTGCTCCTCGTCGCGCCAGGCCGGGTCGTCGCCCAGCTCCCAGGTGCCTTGGCCGAGGGCGGGAACGGTCGTACCGTCCGCAAAGGTGACGAGGCGGGTCATGTCCGTCCTGACGAAACTAGAAGCGGCGAAGACCGCGAAAGAGGGTGGAATGCGAACGCGGCTTATCAAGACCGACGGCCTGGTCCAACAGGTTCTGGACGCCGGGTTCGAGGACCAGAACGCGCCGCTGGTCCTGCTGATCCACGGCTTTCCCGAACTGGGGGTCAGCTGGCGGGCCCAGGTCGAGGCCTTGTCTCAGGCAGGATACCACGTCGCAGCCCCGGACATGAGGGGTTATGGCGGGACCGAGAAGCCGGCGGGGGTGGAAGCCTATTCCATCCTGCATCTGGTCGGGGAAATGGTCGATCTGGTCCGGGCGCTGGGCAAGGCGTCCTGCGTCGTCGTGGGTCACGACTGGGGCGCGCCGGTGGCCTGGCATTGCGCCCTGTTGAGGCCCGATGTGTTCACCGCGGTGGCGGGCCTGTCGGTGCCGTTCCAGCCGCGCCGGCTTAAAGGACCGCCCACCGCCGCCATGGCCGCGATCTCGAAACGGGCCGGGCTGGGCGATCTCTACATCAGCCGGTTCCAGGCGCCGGACGCCCATGTGGCGATGGACGCCGATCCGGCGACGACGTTGAGGAAGCTGTTTTACGCCTATGACGGGGCGACCCCGGCGGATCGGCGCTCCACCGGCTTCATGCCGCAAGGCGTGGATTTGCTCGACACCATCGACGACGCGGCGACCCTGCCGCCGTGGATGAGCGCGGATCATTTCGGCGAGTATGTGCAGGCGTTTTCGGTGGGCGGGTTCGACGCGCCGCTGAACTGGTATCGCGCGATGGATCTGAACTGGTCGCTGACGGCCTTCGTGCAGGACCAGAAGATCACGCCGCCGGCCCTGTTCGTCGTCGGTGAGGACGATCCGGTGCGCCACTACGCCGGAGGCCATGAGGCGGGGCTGAAGGACTGGGCGCCGGGGCTGACCCGGTCGGTGGTCGTGCCGGGGGCGGGGCACTGGATCCAGCAGGAGCGGTCCGCAGAGGTGAACACGCTGCTGCTGGAGTTTTTGGCCGTGCTTTAGGCCGCGGCAGCCATCGCCATCTGCTCGCGCGCCTCGGCGACGATTTCCAGGCTGTGGATGCGGGCGGCGTTGTCGAACATCATGCCGGTGACCATCAACTCGTCCACGCCGGTCAGGGCGATGAAGTCGGAGAGCTGGCGCTTGACCGTCACGGGCCCGCCGACGGCGGAATAGAGCAGGCGGCCCTTTGCGCCTTCGATCTGTTGCGGCGTCAGGACGGTGGTGATGTCGTCGACGGGCGGGGGCAGTTTGCCGGGCTTGCCGGTCGAGAGGCGGGCGAAGCTCTGCTGCATCGAGGTGGACAGGCGCACGCCCTCGGCGTCTGTGTCGGCGGCGAAGACGTTGATCGCGGCCATGGCGTGGGGCTTGGCCAGGCGGTCCGAGGGGGTGAAGCTGCGGCGATAAAGCGCCAGGGCCTCAAGCAGCAGTTCGGGCGCGAAATGGCTGGCGAAGGCGTAGGGCAGGCCCAGCTGACCGGCCAGCTGCGCGCTGAACAGGCTGGAGCCCAAGAGCCAGACGGGTACGCGCAGCCCGGCGCCGGGCACGGCGCGAACGGGCTGGTTCTCGGACGCCGGTTCGAACCACTGGATCAGTTCGACCACGTCGCGCGGAAACTGGTCGGCGCCCTCGAAATAGCGACGGAGCGCACGGGCGGTGGCGCCGTCCGTGCCGGGCGCGCGGCCCAGGCCGACGTCGATCCGGCCGGGGAACAGGGTCTCCAGCGTGCCGAACTGTTCGGCCACGACCAGGGGCGCGTGATTGGGCAGCATGACGCCGCCGGAGCCGACGCGAATACGCTGCGTCCCCGCCGCCACATGGCCGATAACGATCGAGGTCGCGGCGCTGGCGATGCCGGGCATGTTGTGGTGTTCGGCCAGCCAGAACCGCTCATAGCCGAGACGGTCGGCCGCCTGGGCCAGGGCCAGGGTTTCGTCCAGGCCGCGACGGGCGTCGCCGCCTTCGACGATGGGGGAGAGGTCGAGAACTGAGAACGGGATCATGACGCCTAGATCGGGGCTGTCCGCCGAGGTTCAAGGGCGCGGCGGCGGAACCGCAACCGGGTCGGGCGCTTTAAGACTCAAATCCTCACTACGGAGACCTGCGCCATGACGGACATCGATCCCAACAAGCCCGAAGTGGATTGCGACGACGCAAGAGAGGCCGCCGACATGGGCGAAAAGCCGGATCTGGGGCACAAGGCGGACACGCTGATCGACGCCCTGGATGGCAGCGATTCGGGATCTGACACGCGGGCAGGATCGCTGCGGGGCGGATCGGCCTCGGGATCGGACGACGATCCTGATTCACGCGAGATCAACGACGCCCTGGCGGAAGAGGGACGTGAGTCCGCCGATGCAGTCGAGCGTGGGGACTGAACCACGGCGCCTTGCTGCCGCCGCACGCATGCGCCACGGTGGCGCTTCGACCAAATTAGGTCAGGGACGATCTCTCGATGACGCTTCGTAGGGCGGCAGCCGCCGCCGTGGTTCTGTTATGTATCGCCGGATGCGACCGCACGGCCGAGCCGGCCGATGCGAAACAGGCGCCCGATGCGGCCGCGCCTGCGGTGGTCGCAGAGACGCCGACGCCTGACCCTGTCGCGCCGTCCGACGACGCGCCCGTCGCGGGCGCGCCTGCGGTCGATGGTGCGCCGGCATTCGCCGCGATTTATCCGGGCGGCCAGGTCGAGGGACAGCCGCTGCTGGCCGGCGGCGAAGCGGGCGCCGGCGGTCTGGTCACCTTCACCACCGACGCCTCGCCCGATCAGGTCGTGGCCTTCTATCGCGAGCGGGCGGAGGCGGCTGGGCTGCGATCCGTCACGGGCATGAACCAGGGCGAGGCGCGGGCCTATGGCGCGGCCGGCGACCAGGCGAACGGGCCGTCGCTCCAAGTCGTGGCGGCGCCGACGGATGCGGGCGCGACCTCGGTCCAGCTGGGCTGGAGCGCCGGGCAGTGAGGCCGGTCGCCGCCCTGGGCGCGGCGACGGCGATCCTGCTGGTCGTCGGTTGCGCCGGCGCCCCGAAACCGGTCGTGACGATGCCGAGCGAGGGATTTCTGGCCGAGGGCGCGATCGCGCGGCTGGCCGAGGCGGTCCCGCCGCCGCCTGCGGTTGGGTCGATCCAGGACCTGGCGGACAAGGCGGCCTCCGCGCGCTATGTCGCGCTGGAAGACAGTGATCGCTGGCTGCTGGCGACCTCCCACGCGGAACTGCGTCCGCCCCTGGCCTTGCAGCATTTCGACTGCGCCCTGGGCGTGCGGCTGGGGTCGGCCGAGACGCCGGCGCTGGATCGGCTGATGGCGCGCGTGTTTCACGACGCGAACAGCGTGGCGGAACGGGTGAAGGCGCGACAGGCGCGGCCCCGACCGGTCGGCGACGATCCCCAACGGCGCGCCTGTCAGGTCGTGAACGCGGCCACCCGACAAGGCGCCTCCTATCCGTCGGGCAGCGCCGCCGTCGGCATGGCCTATGGCGAGGCCTTCGCTGCGTTGGAGCCGGAGCGGGCCGAGGCCGTGCGACGGATCGGCCATCAGCTCGGTGTCAGCCGCCTGATCTGCGCCATGCATTATCCGACCGACGTGGCTGTGGGCGAAGCGATCGGCCGGGCCGTCGTTGTTGAGGTCGTGCAGACGCCTTCCTTTCAGGTGGATGCCGCGACGGCGCGAGCGGAACTGGAGGCCGCGCGTCGCAGCGGCCTGACCAACCCCGGCTGCGCGGCCGAACGCGCGGCCCTGGCGACCGTTCTGCCCTGACATGGCGCTGTGGCTCGCCCTGGCTGCCCTGGCGTTCCAGGCGCCGCCTGCCGACCGGCCCTGCACGGCGCAGGAAATCCGAGACCTGACCACGCCGTCGGATCAGCCCTATCGTCTCAGGTGCCGCGCCGAACTGTCGGGCGTCGACATTCGCCGCCGTGTCCTGATCGAGGGCGCCGAGGCGTCGGGCGCGTCGCTGGACTGCGGCGGGGGCGCTGTCCGCGCGCCGGGTCAGGCGACGACCTCTGCCCCGACCGTGGCCGTCTGGTCCCGGCGTGACGGAGAGGGGTGGTCGCGGCCGGTCGATGTCACGGTGCGCAACTGCACCGTCGTCGGCAATGTGCGGATCTGGGGCATGGGGGCGGGCGGGTCGATGCGCGACCTGCTGGCCTCGTCGCGCACCGCCGGCCATACGCAGGCGGCCCAGTCTGCGGCGCCGATCCGGGTCACCCTGGACCGGGTGCGGTTCGAGGGGGCGGGGACCATCCCCCTCTATGTCGGGCCGGGCGTGACGCGCACGACGGTGACGCGTTCGACCTTTTCCGGCCGTTCGACCTCGACCGCCGTCTATCTGGACGCCGAGAGCGCGGGCGCCCTGATCCAGGATAACGATTTCGACATCCGCACCGGGCGCGAGCAGATCGCCGTGGATGGATCGGGCGCCAATCGAATCGTCGGCAACCGGCTGGCCCTGGGCGGCAAGGGCGGGGTGTTCCTTTACCGAAACTGCGGCGAGGATGGGGTGATCCGGCACCAGACGCCGTCCTATAATCAGATTACGGACAATGTCTTCACCAGCGCCGGCTGGTTGCGTCCGCGCGCGGTGGTGATCGGCTCGCGCGAGGGCGGACGGCGCTATTGCGGCGACGACCGGGGCTGGCCGTTCGGCTCCAGCGCGAACGACAGCGATGGCGCCACGGGCAATGTGACGGCGCGCAATATCGTCCGGCGGTGAGGCCTTTGGGCCGCACTTGCGCAACCTCGCGGTTCGAGGCTGACTGAGCGCCTGATCGATCGGGGGATTTGAGTATGCGGCTGATCCTGTTTCTGGCGTCCCTGGCCGCCGCCCTGGGACTGGCCGTTTTCGCCAGCCAGACGCCCGCGCCCCTGCCGGCCTCGACGCCCGCCATCGGCTTTTCCGCCGAGCGGGCCATGGCCGATGTGCGCCGCATCGCCCGCACGCCCCATCCTGTCGGATCGGCCGAACATCAGCGGGTCCAGGCCTATCTGGTCCAGCGGCTGGCCGCCCTGGGGCTGCAGCCCAGCCTGCAATCCGGCGCCCTGTCGCCGGCCGCTGTGGCGCGGATCGAGAAGGACGGCGGCGACGCCGGCGCGCTGAGAGCCGTCAATATCGTCGGAGTTCTGCCGGGGCGAGATCCCGGCCTGCCCGCCGTCGCCCTGATGGCCCATTACGACAGCGTGCCGAACTCGCCGGGGGCCGCCGACGATGCGAGCGGCGTCGCCGCGATCCTGGAGGCGGTGCGGGCGATCAAGGCGCGGGGCGGGGCGGACAGGACGCTGGTCGTGCTGCTGACCGATGCCGAGGAGTTGAACCTGGACGGGGCGCGGGCCTTCTTCAGCGAGCATCCGTTGCGCGACCGCATCGGGGCCGTGATCAATCTGGAGGCGCGGGGCGGCGGCGGGCGCGCCATGATGTTCGAGACCGGCCCCGGCAACGCCGAGACCATTGCCCGCTACGCCCAGGCGACGGGCAAGGCGACCGGCGGCCCGTCTAGCAACGCCCTGGCGATCTTCATCTATCGGCTGATGCCCAACGGCACGGATTTCACGGTGGCGGCGGGGCGCGAACTGGCGGGCATCAACCTAGCCTTCATCGGCCGACCGGCCCAGTACCACTCGCCGGCCTCGACGCCCGAGGCGCTGGACCAGGGCAGTCTGCAGCATATCGGGTCGCAGGCGTTGGAGACCGCCGACGCCTTCCTGCGCGCGCCGACCCTGCCCCAGGCGACGCAGAATGCGGTCTATGCCGATGTGTTTGGCTTGTTCGTCGTGCGTCACCCGCCGGTCGTCGGCTGGATCCTTCTGATCGCCGCCGGGCTTGCGACCGCCTTCGCCGCCTGGGGCGCGCATCATGCGACGGGGCTGAGGGCGATGTCGGTTGTGCGGGGCGCGACGGACGGGCTGTGGCTGCTGGCTAGCGCCGTGGTCGTCGGCCAAGCCGTGCGGGTGCTGGCCGGGCCGGTCGGCGGCCGGATCGATTCGGCAGAGACCTACTACACCCTGCTGCGGCGCCTGCCGGTGCTGGAGGTCGGTGTGGCGCTGGCGATGCTCGCCCTGGTTCTGATGGCGGCGGGGGGACGGGGGCGGATCGGCCGAAGGGCGATAGTTGGGGTGGTCGCCGCAGCGGCGGTGCTCGCGACGGTTCTCGGGGGGTTCAGCCTGCTGGTCGTCGGGGCGGCGGTGGTCGCGGCGGGGTTCAGCCTGTGGCCTTTGGGCGAGGACCAGACGACCTGGGGCGGCTGGCTGGGCTTGATCGTGCTGGTGCTGATCCTGGGCGGGTTGATCCAGGCCGTGGCGCCCGAGGCGGCCTTCCTCTTCCTCTGGCCCGGCCTGATTGCGGCCCTAGCCGCAGCGATTACGGCCGTGATCGGAGCCAGGCTGACGTCCTGGCGCGCCCTGATCCCGGCGGCGATCGCAACCGTGGCCTTGGGCGGATGGCTGCTGGTCCAGGGCCACGGCGTGTTTCTGGGCGTCGGCATGGACCTGCCCGGCGCGTTGGGTCTGATCGCCCTGTTGGTGGTGCTGACGGCCCGGCCGCTGGCGCCGACGTCGGCAGGCGAGGCGCGGGTAGTTAGCTTGCTTGCCTCCGCCGGCCTGCTGACGGGCTGCGCCGTGGCGCTGGCGGCCCGGTTCGTCTCCTGACGCCGCCGTGATTTCCGGGTCGTAGGGGTCATCGATCCGGGTTATGGGTGCGGCTGTTTTCTTCCGGAGCCCAGGCGCGCTTGCACCACGCATACGTCAACCCGTTCACCGTCCTGTCGCTGGCGGTTGCGATCCTGGGCGCGTGGACGGCTCTGGACCTGTTCAATCGGACCCGCAGCCACCTGGGCGCGGCGCGATTGCGCTGGCTGGGCGTCGCCGCCCTGGCTCTGGGCGTCAGCATTTGGTCGATGCATTTCCTGGCCATGCTGGGTTTCCATGTCGAGGAGCCGGTTTCCTATGACGCCGGCCTGACGCTGGTTTCGTTCCTGCTGGCGACGGCCGGGACGGCGGCGGCCTTTCTGGCGGCGGGGACGGCGGGGCCCGCAGCATGGCGACTGGCGCCGGCGGCGCTGCTGATGGGAGGCGCGATCGTCGCCATGCACTATGTCGGCATGGCCGCGATGCGGATGAATGCGACCCTGACCTATCGGCCCGGGCTGGTCGCCTTGTCGGTGGTCGTCGCCGTGGCCGCCGCCTATGCCGCCCTGATCGCCGCCCGTCAGGAGCGCGACCGGGCCTGGCGCGGCGTCGCCGCCGTCATCCTGGGGTTGGCCATCGTCTCCATGCACCATATCGGCATGGCGGCCCTGACGGTGACCGCCAATGCCGGTGGGGCGCCGGTCGAGGGCGGGGCCTCTCCGGTAGTGCTGGCGGTCGCGGTGACGGCGGGCGCGGTCACCCTTTTGTTTCTCGCCGTCGGCGCCTCCATGGCGGACCAGAGGGCCAACGTCCTGGCCGCCGTGGACGCCGGAGGCGTCGGCTTCTGGGAGGCGACGCTGCCGATGAAGGCGCCGGTCATGTCCCGCAGAGCCAGAGAGATCCTGTCCATCGACCCCGCCGAGCGCCTCGGCCCCAGCGAGATCGGCGACCGCCTGTCGCCCGAGGATCTGCCGCGGCATCGCCAGGCGCTGGAACAGTCCATCGCGGGGACCGGCGAATACGATCAGGAATGGTTCCTGCCGGGGTCCGGCCGATGGATTCATCTGCGCGGGCGGTTGATCCGCAGTCGCTCGGGGCGACCCCTGAAGATGTCCGGCGTGATCACCGACATCACCGACCGCCGAGAAGCCTTCGCCGCCCTGGCCGACAGCGAACGGTTGCAGTGGGTGTTGATCAATGAGCTGAATCACCGGGTCAAGAACACCCTGGCGACGGTGCAGTCGATCGCCAGACAGACCGCCCGGCGGACGCCGGACGTGGCCACCTTCACCACCCTGTTCGAGGCCCGGCTTCTGGCGCTGTCCAACACCCAGAACCTGCTCACGGCCGGCAACTGGGAACGCGTCGATCTGCGCGCCATGCTGGCCCAGGAACTGGCGCCCTATGCCGAGGAGCAGGTGCGCCTGACCGGCCCCGACGTTGATCTGAACGCCCAGCAGACATTGGGGATGGGGATGGTGTTCCATGAGCTGGCGGTGAACGCCGCCAAATACGGCGCCCTGGCGAATGCGACGGGATGCGTTCGCGTCGATTGGTCGGTGGCGGACCGTCACCTTCTGCTGGATTGGGTCGAAAGCGGCGGACCACAGGTGCAGCCGCCACAGCGGCGGGGCTTCGGCTCGGCTCTCATCGAGTCCACCGTCAACCGATCCCTGGGCGGGTCGTCGGCCATGGCCTATCTGCCCGAAGGCCTCAGCTTCAGCCTCAGGTTGCCGTTGTAGCTTGCGTCAATATCGGACGTAGCTTTTCGATGTTCTTGTTTTGATCGACGAGAACATCTTGTGAACCAGAACAAACCATGCACATAGTCGTCCTCACGAAACGGGGGCGGGTCCAGGCGGGTCTCTCCCAAGCTTAATGACGGGAATCATGGCAAGGGAGACGAAGGCAATGGCTTCACAGGCAGCACTCAAGTTGGTGGGCAAGGACGACGGCGACAAGCAACGCGCCCTGGAGGCGGCGATCGCTCAGATCGATCGCGCCTTCGGCAAGGGTTCGGTGATGAAACTGGGCAAGGGCGGGGTCGCGGACGTGATCCCCTCGGTGTCCACCGGATCGCTGGGTCTGGATATGGCGCTCGGCATCGGCGGCCTGCCGCGCGGGCGGGTGATCGAGGTGTTCGGCCCTGAATCCTCGGGCAAGACGACCCTGGCCCTGCATACGGTGGCCGAGGTTCAGAAGGCCGGCGGCGTCGCCGCCTTCGTGGACGCCGAACACGCGCTGGATCCCGGATACGCCCAGAAGCTGGGCGTCAATCTGGACGACCTGCTGGTGTCTCAGCCTGACACCGGCGAACAGGCGCTGGAGATCGTCGATACGCTTGTGCGCTCCGGCGCCGTGGACATCGTGGTGATCGACTCGGTCGCCGCCCTGACGCCGCGCGCCGAGATCGAGGGCGAGATGGGCGACAGCCTGCCGGGTCTTCAGGCGCGTCTGATGAGCCAGGCGCTGCGCAAGCTGACGGCGTCGATCTCCAAGTCGAACTGCATCGTCCTGTTCATCAACCAGATCCGTCACAAGATCG
This sequence comes from Brevundimonas sp., assembly GCF_046295075.1. Classification (GTDB taxonomy): domain Bacteria; phylum Pseudomonadota; class Alphaproteobacteria; order Caulobacterales; family Caulobacteraceae; genus Brevundimonas. Next base: position 24,638 of record NZ_JBKBOC010000023.1, read on the forward strand.
GCGTCATGTACGGCTCGCCCGAGACGACGACGGGCGGCAATGCGCTGAAGTTCTACGCCTCGGTGCGTCTGGACATCCGCCGCACCGGCGCGATCAAGAACCGCGACGAGGTGGTCGGCAACACCACCCGGGTCAAGGTAGTCAAGAACAAGGTCGCCCCGCCGTTCCGTGAGGTCATCTTCGACATCATGTACGGCGAGGGCATCTCCAAACTGGGCGAGATCATCGACCTGGGCGTCAAGGCCGGGGTGATCGAGAAGTCGGGCAGTTGGTTCAGCTATGACTCGACCCGGATCGGCCAGGGCCGCGAGAATGTGCGCGAATTCCTGAAGCAGAACCCGGACATCGCCGCCTCGATCGAAAAGGCGGTGCGCGCCTCGACCAGCAAGATCGCCGACGAACTGCTGGGCACGCCCGAGCCGGACGAAGGCCAGGATCTCGAAGGCTGACGACCGTCTCGCCTTCCTAGACACTCCGTCGCCCCAAGCGACCCGCCACCGACCCCGCGAGGGGCGGCGGAGCGACCCGTCCGACCTCGTGTCGGATGGGTCTTTTTTGGGCGGTGTCAGATATCGAGGTCGTCCCGCACCTTGGTCAAAATCCGACCCAGCAAATTGCTGCCTCGCCAAGCATCGGGTGAATGCACCGCCGGATCATCGATCATCAAACCCACGCCCCAGATCCAGTCCCTCGGATTTGCCTCGACCAACATAGCACTTCTCGTCGCGGCCAACTGACGTGCCGCCCCGGCGTTTTGCGCAAACTTGGCGAAATTGCCTCGATAGACGATGTCGATCTTCGCCGCGTCCCAGCGCGCCTGATCGAAGCCAGCTATCTGCTGACCAAGTCGTTTCTGCTCTCCCGGATCCGGCGTCGTCATGACCGCCTTCGCGCGTTGTTCGTCTCCGAACAGCTGCGCCTTCGCCAGCATCATCCACTGCTCCGCAGTGACATAGGTCACACCCTCAAGTGTGAAGGTCGTCGCATGCCACTGGCTGAACACTCCCTTGATGAAGGGGTGAAACTGCGTGAAGGCGTCACTTCGTGGAAGGTCAGCCTCGGTGATGAAAGACAGAGCGCTCATATAGGGCGATCATAGCTGTCGTTCTTCCAAACCAAAACGGGCGACCCGAAGGCCGCCCGTTCCGTACTCACACTACTCCGCAACCGATCAGGCGGCGGCCCTCTCCGGGGCGAACTTGCCGTAGAAGGTCTCGTTCTTGGCGGCCATGTCGCGCAGCAGCTGCGGGACCTTGAACCGGTCGCCGTAGGTCGCCGCCAGACGGTCGGCGGTTTCTACGAATTTGGCCAGGCCGATGCCGTCGATCATGCTGATCGGGCCGCCGGTCCAGGGCGCGAAGCCCCAGCCCAGGATGGCGCCCAGGTCGGCCTCGCGCGGGTCGTCGATCACGCCCTCGGCCCAGCAGCGGGCGACCTCGACGGCCTGCCGATACAGAAGCCGCGTTTTCAGTTCGTCGATCTGGGCGAAGGCGGTCGCCTCTTCGGGCTTGTCGATGCCCTTGGTGGTTGGCGCCAGTTCGGCCAGGCCAGCCCAAAGCGTCTTGGGCTTGCTGTCATAGTCGTAGAAGCCCTTGCCGTTCTTGCGGCCGAAGCGTCCGCCCTCGACCATGGTGGCGACGATCTGTTCGCCCTCGTTGGCGACGTACTTGTCGCCGAGGTCGGCCTTGGTCTGTTTGGCGATCTTGTAGGACAGGTCCAGGGCGACGTCGTCGTGCATCTCCAGCGGGCCGCGCGGCATGCCGGTCATGCGTCCGACATTGTCGATCAGGGCCGGGCCATAACCCTCTTCCAGCATCGCCATGCCTTCCATCAGGAAGGTGGAGAAACAGCGCGAGGTGTAGAAACCGCGGCTGTCGTTGACGACGATCGGGGTCTTCTTGATCTTCAGCACATAGTCCAGCGCCTTGGCGATGGCGGCCTGACCTGTCTTTTCGCCCAGGATGATCTCGACCAGCATCATCTTGTCGACGGGCGAGAAGAAGTGGATGCCGATGAAGTCCTCGGGACGAACCGAGGCCTCGGCCAGGCCGGTGATCGGCAGGGTCGAGGTGTTGGAGCCGAACACGGCGCCTTCGGCCAGTTGCGCCTCGGCGCGCTTGGTCACGTCGGCCTTGATCTCGCGGCTTTCGAACACGGCCTCGACCACGAGGTCCGAGCCCTTGATGTGGTCATAGTCGGTCGTCGCCGTGACCAGGGCCAGGGTCGCGTCATACTTGTCTTGCGTCATTTGACCGCGCGACAGACGCTTCTTCAGCAGTTCCTCGACATGGGCCTTGCCCTTGTCGGCGGCTTCCTGGGTCTGGTCGATCAGGATGGTTTCGATGCCGGCCATGACCTGCACATAGGCGATGCCCGCGCCCATCATGCCGGCGCCGATGACGGTGACCTTCTTTGCGTCCGACTTGGGCACGCCGGCCGGACGCACGGCGCCCTTGTCCAGTTCCTGCTTGGACAGGAACAGGCTGCGGATCATGGCCTGGGCCTGCGGCGTCATAAGGGTCTTGATGAAATAGCGGGTCTCGATCCGCAGGGCCGCGTCCATCGGAACCTGGGTCCCTTCGTAGACGGCCTTCATCAGGTTCACCACGGCCGGATAGTTGCCGTAGGACTGTTTGCGCAGCATGGCGTTGCCGACCATGAAGTTCTGGATGCCGGCCGGGTGATAGGGGCCGCCGCCGGGCAGTTTGAACGACTTGTCGTCCCACGGCTGGACGGCCTTGCCGCCGTTCTTGATCCAGGTCTTGGCGGCCTCGACCGACTGACCCTTGTCGACCACCTCATGGACGATGCCGGCGCCCTTGGCGTCGTTAGGACGGAAGGACTTGCCTTCGCTCATCGCCATCATGGCGTTCTGCACGCCGACCAGACGCGTCAGGCGCTGGGTGCCGCCGCCGCCGGGGAAGAGGCCGACCTTGATCTCGGGCAGGCCCAGCTGGATCTTGTTGTCGTTCTCGACCACGCGATAGTGGCAGGCCAGGGTGAACTCCAGCCCGCCGCCCAGGGCCAGGCCGTTGATCGCGGCCGCGATCGGCTTGCCCGAGGTTTCCAGCGCGCGGAAGGCGCCGTTCAGCTTCCAGCCGGCGTCGAACGCCTTCTGCAGGTCGCCGCCGCCCGAGAGCACGCCGCCGGCCATGTCGCCCAGGTCCGCGCCGGCGCAGAAGCCGGAAGGCTTGCCCGAGGTGATGACCGCGCCCTTGATGGCGTCGTCGGTCTTGATGCGTTCGACCAGTTCGGGGATTTCCGCCATGACCGAAGAGGTCAGGGTGTTCATCGAACGACCCGGCACGTCGAACGTGACCAGGGCGATGCCGTCGGCGTCGACGTCGATCTTGAAGTTTTCCATGGGTGTGATCCTCAGACGCGTTCGATGACGGTGGCGGTGCCCATGCCGCCGCCGATGCACAGGGTGATCAGGGCGGTCGACTTGTTCGAGCGTTCCAGCTCGTCCAGGGCGATACCGGTGATCATGGCGCCGGTGGCGCCCAGGGGGTGGCCCATCGAGATGCCGCCGCCGTTCACATTCATCTTGGCGTGGTCGATGTTCAGGGCCTGCATGTAGCGCAGGACGACGGCGGCGAAGGCCTCGTTCAGCTCCCACACGTCGATGTCGTCGGGCGTCATACCCAGCTTGCCCAGCAGTTTGCGGGTCACATATTCCGGGCCGGTCAGCATGATCGACGGCTCAGAGCCGATCGAGGCGCCGCCCAGGATCTTGGCGCGCGGCTTCAGGCCCAAGGCCTGGCCGGCTTCCAGCGAGCCGATCAGCACGCCGGCCGAACCATCGACGATGCCGGACGAGTTGCCGGGGGTGTGCACGTGGTTGACGCGCTCGACCTCGGGGTAGCGCTGGTTGATCACGCTGTCGAAGGCCATCTCGCCCATCATGGCGAAGGAGGGGTTCAGGCCGCCCAGGGCCTGCATGTCCGTGTTCGGACGAATGGTCTCGTCATGATCCAGGATGGTCAGGCCCAGCTGGTCCTTGACGCCGATGACCGACTTCTTGAACCGGCCCTCGGCCCAGGCCTTTGCGGCGCGCTTGTGGCTCTCGACCGAATAGGCGTCCACATCGTCGCGGCTGAAACCGTATTTGGTTGCGATCATATCGGCCGACACGCCTTGCGGCACGAAATAGGTGGGGAAGGCCGAAGACGGATCGGTAGGCCAGGCCCCCATGTCCGAACCCATGGGCACGCGGCTCATGACCTCGACCCCGCCGCCGACGGCGAAGTCGGCCTCGCCGGACTTCACCTTGGCGGTGGCCATGTTCACGGCTTCCAGGCCCGAGGCGCAGAAGCGGTTGACCTGAACGCCGGCCGTATATTGCGACCAGCCGGCCGAGAGCACCGCCGTGCGGGCGATGTCGGCGCCGAGTTCGCCCACGGGCGTGACGCAGCCCAGGATGACGTCGTCGACCTTGGACGTGTCCAGGTCGTTGCGGTCGCGCAGGGCTTCCAGCACCTGGGTCGCCAGGCTGAGGCCGGTGATCTCGTGCAGCGAGCCGTCCTTCTTGCCCTTGCCGCGCGGCGTGCGGACGGCGTCGTAGATATAGGCGTCAGCCATGGGAGTGAGTCTCCATCTTTGGCCCTTAGGCTCACCGCCCCCTTTTGAAAGGAATGGGCGGTTCGCGACATGAGGGCAGGGCGGTTCCAAGCGTGGACGCCAAGAACCCTACGTTTACGTCAACGTCAAGTAATAAGCCGCGTGACGCCGCGCCATGGGGCTGAAGGTCTTCGATTTTAGAGGGGCTTCGACGCCGCCAGCGAGCGGGCCGGGCATGGCTGCCCGGCCCGCTTGTGATCCGTCAGCGCGGCGGAATCCGCGTCGCGCCGCCAGTGATCTTGCAGGCGTAGTCTGTCTGGGGCCGTCCGGTCTGAACGCCCGTCGGCGTCAGGATGCCCTGGCTGCGGGTGCATTCCGCTTCCAGCGCATCCATGTCCTTCTGATAGCTGTTGACGCCGCCGGTCGTGCCACAGGCAGCCAACAGCGGCAGGCTGATCACTGCGGAAAGAATGAGGATACGCATGGCTCGGTGCTCCCTTGGAGCGTCGAAGCGCTCCTCATTGCCCCCCGGCGTCGAAAGATTACTGCGTCGCCGCCAGCCTGACCAGCTTGCCGTTCTCCTCGTCGGTGATGGCCCAGACCGCGCCGTCGGCGCCGACCGCCACGTCGCGAACGCGTTCGCCCAGATCGGTCAGCAGCCGCTCCTCCCCGACCACGCGGTCATTCTGGATCACCAGACGAGCGATGTGCTTTTCCTTCAGCCCCGCGACCAGCAGGTTTCCGTCCCAGCCGGGGAACATGGCGCCCTGATAGAAGGTCGCGCCGCCGGGCGCGATGACGGGATCCCAGTAATAAACCGGCTGTTCCGTGCCCGGCGCCTGGGTCGCGCCGGCGTTGATTTGACCGCCGGCGTATTCGACGCCGTAGGCCGCGTCGGGCCAGCCGTAGTTCAGGCCCGGCTTGTCGATATTGACCTCGTCGCCGCCGCGCGTGCCGTGTTCGATCGTCCAGATCGCGCCCGTGCCGGGCTGGACGGCGATCCCCTGGACGTTGCGATGGCCCAGGCTCCAGATTTCGGGCAGGGCGCCGGCGCGCCCGACGAAGGGGTTGTTCTGAGGGACCGTGCCGTCGGCGTTGATGCGGATGGTCTTGCCCATGTGCGAGCCCAAGTCCTGGGCCTGGGGCCGCATCGGCCGGTCGGAGCGTTCGCCCAAGGTGATGAACAGCTTGCCGTCCGGCGCGAAGGCCAGGGACGAGCCGAAATGCTTGTCGCCGTCATAGATGGGCAGGGCGCGGAAGATGACTTGGACATTCTCCACGCGCGAGCCGTCGTCCGACAGACGCGCCCGGGCGACCGAGGTGGCGTTGCCGCCGTTACGCGGTTCGGAATAGCTCCAGTAGATCATCCGATCTTGGGCGAAGCTCGGCCCGACGATCACGTCCAGCAGGCCGCCCTGGCCGCGGGCGTCGACGGCAGGCAGGCCCGCGACCGGCTCGCTGATCTGGCCCTGGGCGGTGATGATGCGCAGGCGGCCGGGCTTTTCCGTCACCAGCCAGCGACCGTCGGGCATGGCCGCCAGTCCCCAGGGGTGAACCAGGCCGGAGGCCACGACCGTGTGAGCCATCGCCTGTTTCGTCTTCACGCCCGGCGCGCGCGTCTGGCCGGCGAAGGCCGGCTGCTGGTCGGGGTTGTTGGCCGGACGGGTCTCCAGCGGTGCGCCGGCCTGGGGTGGAGCGTTTGCGCTTTCGCCGTTCGCGCCGCAGGCGGCGGCGAGGACAAGCAGGGACGTCGAGGCGGCGGCGACGATCAAGCGCATGGCGAAGGCTCCGATGGGAAACAGGCGTTGGTTCGGGAACGGCGACGCCAGCGTTACCGTTCCGGCCCTGCGGCGTCTTGCGCCCTATCGCCGCACGATCTGCACCGAGACGACTTGAACCGCGCGCCCGACGGCGATATAGGCACGCCTCTTTCGCGCTGGCCCTCGGCCTCGCGCAGGCCCGGGACTGGGTAGCTCAGATGGTTAGAGCGGTGGATTCATAACCCACAGGTCGGCGGTTCGATCCCGCCTCCAGTCACCACTTCCGCCAACTGCAACCTGTGCCGTTGTGCGGCGTTGTCGGTCGAGACCTTAACCTTGACCGGAGATCCGCCATGACGATCCGAACCAAAGCCTTGATGGCGGCCGTCGCCGCCCTGACCCTGGGCGCCGCCGCCTGCACCGAGGCCGAGCAGGAAAAGACCGAAGCCCATGCCGAGGCCGCCGCCGACAAGACGGCGGATGTGGCGTCGCGCGCCGGTGAAGTGATCGAGGGCGGCGCGATGAAGGCGGCCCAGGCCGTCGAGACCGGCGCTGGCAAGGTTGCAGACAAGCTGGAAGGCGAACAGGCCGAGGCGGCAGCCGAAGGCAAGCCCGGCGCGATCAATCCCGCCACCGACCAACGCGTTCCGGTCGACAACTAAAGCACGGATCAGGCGGGGGGCGGTGAGCCACCTTCCGCCAGCACCGCGTCGATCAGTGCGCGAGCCTGGGGGCTGGACCAGTCCGCCTCGCCCGCCATGGTCGCGCGCATATGGCCTTGGCGATCCAGGATGATCGTCTGCGGCATGGCGCCCTTGCCGGGAAACTCGAACGGTAACTGGAAGCGGATGTCGCTGTAGAAGGGCAGGGGGGCGTGGTCGTCAAGGAAGCGCCTAGCCTCGGCCGCCGCTTCAGGCGTGGCGTCCACGTTGATCGGCAGGACCACCAGATCCTCGTTCGCCTCATAGGCTTTCGCCAGGGCCTGAAGCGTCGGCATCTCCGCCTTGCACGGCGCGCACCACATTGCCCACAGGTTCACGACCACCACCTTGCCCTGAAAGGCCGAGAAGCGGACGGCCGTGCCGGTGCGGTCGCGGAAGGCGTATTCGGGCGCCATTTCGGCCTGGGCCGGTGTCGAAAGCGCCGCCAGGGGGCCGACGGCGAAGCGCGCCAGGTCGCTTTTCGGCGTCGCGGCGGCGGTTGCGGCCTCTTCGACTTGCGCCTTCTGGCGATGATTGGCGTATAGCGACATCGCCATGCCGCCGGCGCCGGCGATGGTGCTGACGACGACGACCGCGCCGACGACCGCCCAGATCGCCTTTCTAGAGCCGCTCATGACTGAATCCACCTCTTCCGACGCCAAGCCATCTGGCGGTTCGACTGCGCCGGTGAAGCCCGCGGGTCAAGACATGTGGGGCGGACGCTTTTCGTCGCGCCCCGCCGAGATCATGCAGGCGATCAACGTCTCCATCGGCGTGGATCAGCGGCTGTGGCGCCAGGATCTGGCGGGGTCGCGCGCCCACTGCCGCATGCTGGCCAAACAGGGCATCATCCAGCAGGCGGACGCCGAGGCCATCCTGGGCGGGCTGGACGCCATCGAAGCCGAGATCGAGGCCGGGACCTTCCCCTTCCGTGACCAGTTCGAGGACATCCACATGAATGTGGAGGCGCGCCTGAACGAACTGATCGGCGAGCCGTCGGGACGCCTGCACACCGCGCGCAGCCGCAACGATCAGGTCGCGGTCGATTTCCGCCTGTGGGTGCGCGACGCCTGCGATCGCTCGGTCGCCCAGTTGAAAGCGTTGCAGGCCGCCCTGCTGGCGCGCGCCGAACAGCATGCCGGCGATCTGATGCCCGGCTTCACCCATCTGCAAACGGCTCAGCCCGTGACCCTGGGTCATCACCTGATGGCCTATGTCGAGATGTTCGGCCGTGATGCGGGGCGCTTCGCCGACGCGCGGGCGCGGATGAACGAAAGCCCGCTGGGCGCCGCGGCCCTGGCCGGTTCGCCCTTTCCCATCGACCGACAGATGACGGCGGGCGAGCTGGGCTTCGACCGGCCCATGGCGAATAGCCTGGATGCGGTGTCGGACCGGGATTTTGCGCTGGAAAGCCTGGCCGCCGCCTCGATCACGGCGGGGCATCTGTCGCGTCTGGCCGAGGAGATCGTGGTGTGGATGACGCCGATGTTCGGCTTCGCCTCCCTGCCCGACGACCTGACGACGGGGTCGTCGATCATGCCGCAGAAGCGCAATCCCGACGCCGCCGAACTCGTGCGGGCCAAGACCGGCCGGATCATGGGCTCGCTCGTTGCTCTCTCCACGGTGATGAAGGGCCTTCCGCTGGCCTATTCCAAGGACATGCAGGAGGACAAGCCGCCGGTGTTCGAGGCGTTCGACGCCTTGGATCTGGCGCTGGTCGCCATGACCGCGATGGTTTCGGCGCTGCAGCCCAATACCGAACGCATGGCCCAGGCGGCGGGCGCGGGCTTCTCGACGGCGACGGACCTGGCGGACTGGCTGGTGCGCGAGCTGAACCTGCCGTTCCGCAAGGCGCACCATGTGACGGGGGCGGCGGTGAAGCGGGCAGAGGGCCTGGGCGTGGACCTGTCGCAACTGCCGCTGGAAGAAATGCAGAAACTGGAGCCGGGGATCACCGAAGCGGTTTACAAGGTGCTGACCGCCCAGGCTTCCTGCGAAAGCCGTCAAAGCTATGGTGGAACCGCGCCGGAACAGGTCCGTGCGCGTATCGCCGACTGGAGAGCCCGCCTGTGAAGAAGACCCTGATCATCGTGGGCGCGCTCGCCCTTATGACCTCCGCCTGCGGTCGCATGGCCGATCTGGAATCGCCGGTGCGCGAGACCGAGCGTGCGCCGCGCGACAGCCGCGCGCCGCATCTGCCCGAGCCGGCGACCATGAACCGTCCGTCCAGCAGCGTGCCGATCGACGGCGGGCCGTCAAACCCCATCGGCGCCGGCGCCGCCCAGAACGACCCGCGGTAAGTTGCACCACTTCGACCTGAAGGACGGCGCCCTGTATGCCGAGGGCGTGCCGCTGGAGCTGATCGCGGACGAGGTCGGCACGCCGGCCTATGTCTATTCGACCGCGACGCTGAAGCGGCACTACGGCCTGCTGCACGCCGCCGCCGATGCGCATCGCGACGCCCTGGGCGAGGCGCTGATCGCCTTTGCGGTCAAGGCCAACTCCAACCTGTCGGTGCTGGCGACCCTGGCCAAGCTGGGATCGGGGGCGGACACGGTGTCCGAGGGCGAGATCCGCCGGGCTCTTGCGGCCGGCGTGCCGTCCGACCGGATCATTTTTTCCGGCGTGGGCAAGACCGACGTGGAAATGGCCTTCGCCATCAGCGTCGGCGTGCGCCAGATCAACGTCGAATCCGGCGCGGAGCTGGATCGGCTGATCGCCATCGCGGCCATGATGGACACATCGCCGGCCATCGCCGTGCGGGTCAATCCCAACGTCGGCGCCGGCGGTCACGCCAAGATCACCACGGGCGGCAAGGGCGACAAGTTCGGCGTGCCGGTCGAGGAGGCGATGGGGCTGTACGCGCGCGCCTCTGCCTCGCCCCATGTCACGCCCGTGGGGCTGGCCTGTCACATCGGCAGCCAGATCACCGACCTGGCCCCGCTGGAGGCCGCCTTCAAGGTGCTGGCCGAGATGACGCGGGAGCTGCGGGCGCAGGGTCATGCCGTGACGCGGCTGGACCTGGGCGGCGGACTGGGCGTGCCCTATTCGGGCGGGGTCGAACCGCCGTCCCCGGCCGACTATGTCGCCATGGCTGCGCGGGTTCTGAACGGGCTGGACGTCGAGGCGGCGTTCGAGCCGGGGCGGCTGCTGGCGGCCAACGCCGGCGTGCTGCTCAGTCAGGTGATCCAGGTCAATGAACGCTCGGACGGGCGGCGTTTCCTGGTGCTGGACGCGGCGATGAACGACCTGATGCGGCCGGCGCTGTACGACGCCTTCCACGACATCCAGCCGGTCAATCCGCGTAGCGGCGCGCGCCTGCCGCACGATGTGGTCGGGCCGGTTTGCGAGACGGGCGACACCTTCGCGCGCGACCGCGACCTGCCACCGCTGGAGGCCGAGGACCTGGTCGTCTTCACCGGGGCGGGGGCTTACGGCGCGGTGATGTCGAGCGAATACAACAGCCGCCCCTTGGTCCCCGAGGTTCTGGTGGATGGCGATCAGTGGGCCGTGATCCGGCCGCGCCCGACCTATGAGGAAATGCTGGACCGCGAGCCGTTCGCCGACTGGCTTTAGGCGAGAATCCCTCTCGACCGTTATAAAGTAACACGCTATAGGGCCGGTCATGTCCCCCGGTCCCGAACAGTCCGTCATGCTTTCCCTGCTGGGGGGCGGCTTCGTCGCGGCCTTTCTGCATGCGGCCCTGCCGACCCACTGGCTGCCCTTCACCCTGGTCGGGCGGGCGCAAGGCTGGCGACCGTCGCGAATCCTGATGGCGGTGACGGCGGCAGGCCTGGCCCATATCGCCACGACGGCGGTGGTCGGCGGCCTGATCGTGGCGGCGGGCCTGGCGCTGGATCAGTGGATCGAGGGGGTCCTGCCGCATCTTGCGGCGGTGCTTCTGTTCCTGTTCGGCGCCTTCTACCTGGCCCGCGCGACCTTGCGCCGGCCGGTTGTGGCGGGCGGGCCCGTTCTGGAAACCTCAGAGCCGGCGGTGTCGGACAAGGCGGCGTTTCTGGGTCTGATCGCCATGATGGCGGTGTCGCCGGGCGAGGTGTTGTTGCCCATCTATCTGTCCTCGGCCTCGGCGGGCGTCGGCGCTCTTGCGATGCTGACGGTGGTGTTTGCGGTCGGCACCATCGCCGGCATGGCGACATTCACGGCCCTGGCCAGCGCCGGCGCCTCGATCCTGCGGTTGGAACGGTGGGCGAGATATGAAGGGGCGGTGCTGGGCGTGGCCCTGATCGCGCTGGGCCTCGTCGTCGCCATGCATCAGCACTGAAGCGATATTACATGATAACATTCAACGCGTTATCATGTAGCGGCTTGGCTGTTCCTGCAAACGGCGTATAGGCGAGCGATGAACGCCGCACACGACCACGCCGATCACGACCATGACCACGATCACTCGGATCACGGTCACGGCCATTCGCACAGTCATCACGGACACAGCCACGGGCATGGCGGACACAGCCACGGCCCGGTGGACACCGGCGACTGGCGCTACGCCGTCGGCCTTGTGGTCAATCTGCTTTTCGTGGCGTGCGAGTTCGGCGCGGGCCTGATCGCGGATTCCACGGCGCTGCTGGCCGACGCCGGACATAATCTGTCGGACGTGCTGGGCCTGGCCATGGCGGGCGGCGCGGCCTGGTTGGCGCGGCAAGGGGCGCATGGGGCGGCGGGCGGTCGGCGCACCTATGGGTTCGGCAAGGCGACGGTTCTGGCGGCCCTGGGCAATGCACTGCTGCTGATCTTCGCCTGCGGGGCCATCGCCTTCGAGGCGGTGCGGCGCTTCAACGAGCCGGCGCCGGTAGGGTCGGGCCTCATCATGGCGGTGGCGGGCATCGGCTTCGTCATCAACCTGGGCACCGCGCTTCTGTTCATGAAGTCGCAGCACGACCTGAATGCGCGCGGCGCCTATCTGCACATGATGGCCGACGCCGGGGTGTCGCTGGGCGTGGTGGCGGCGGGGGGCTTGATCATGATGACCGGCTGGTCGGTGGTCGATCCGCTGGTCAGCCTTGCGATCGTGGTCGTGATCCTGTGGTCGACCTGGGGCCTGCTGAAGGATTCCGTCAACCTGGCCATGGACGGGGCCCCGACGGGCGTGGACGTGCCGGCGTTGGAAAAGGCGCTGGTCGCCTTACCGGGCGTGCGGGCGGTGCATGATCTGCACGTCTGGGGCCTGTCCACGACCGAGACGGCCCTGACCGCGCATCTGGTGCACGACCGCGAGGATGCGGCGGCCCTGATCGGAGAGGCCCAGGCCGTGGCGAAACGTTACGCTATCGGCCACACGACGCTGCAGCTGGAGAACGAGCCCCTGCCGGATTGTCCGGGTTGCTGACCCTCTAGGCCTGGGCGAAGGTCAGGGGCGCGCCCCAGAACTGGGACACCATCTCCGACTGGGGGCCGGCCTGGCCGGTGGTCAGGAAGTCGCGGCGGCCGCTGTCGCCCAGATCGTATTCGGGATGCGACTTGAAATACCGCTCCAGCGCATCGGCGACGGCCTTGGGCTGTTCGATCAGCGCGGTTCCCGCCGGCAGGGCCTGGGCGAACAGTTCGGCGACGATCTCGTAGTGGGTGCAGCCCAGTATGGCCTTGTCGGGATGGCGACCGATGCGACGGCGCAGGGCGTCGACGTGGTCGTCGATCACCACCTTCAGCTCTTCGCGCGGGGCGCCCAGCTCGATCAGGCCCGCCAGGCCGGGGCAGGGTTCGGAGAAGACGGCGATGTCTTCGCGTCGCTTGTCGATTTCGATCTCATAGACGCGGCTGATGGCCGTGGCGGCGGTGCAGAAGACGCCGGTGATGGCGATGGAGGCGACCTTCTCGCCCTCTTGCGGGCGCTCGGCCTCGAAGCTCCAGGGTTTGCCGGTCGCGGCCTCGATGGTTGGCACGATGATGCCCAGGATGTTGACCGGGCGGCCCAGCCGCTCGCGCAGACCCGGCAGCCAGGTCTGTTGCAGGCGGCGAAGCGCGATGGCGCTGGCGGTGTTGCAGGCCAGGACCACCACGGAGGCGCCGGCGTCGAGCAGCCGCTCGCACCCCGTCTTGGTCAGTTCGACGATGTCCTCGCCGCTGCGCCCGCCATAGGGGGCGTGGGCCTGGTCGGCCAGATAGATGAAGTCCCGCGCAGGGAACCGCCGGGTCAGTTCGCGGTGAACGGTCAGACCGCCCACGCCGGAGTCGAAAACGCCAATAGCCATGGGCGCGCTTTAGAGCAGTGCGACGACGTATCCAACCGGATTGCCGAGAAGATTACCGTCCTGTCAGGTGACTGGGGCGTCCGGTGCGCCTAAGTGTGTGGGCAATCATGATCTTCTTTCGGAGCATTCCATGCATAGACGCCAGCTTCTCATCGCGGGCGGCAGCCTGATGGCCCTGTCGGCCTGCGCCTCGACCGGCGTCGCGTCGGGCGGGTCCGCCGCCGCCCCGTCGGCCGCCAGCCTGGTCGAGGAAGCGCGCATCGCCCGCGCCGTCCTGCCGACCCAGACGCCGCGCGCCGAGCTGCTGCAGGTCTGGACCGGCTCCTATGACGGCGTGCCGCCGTTCGACAAGGTGACGCCGGCCAAGCTGCGCGAAGCCATGCTGGAAGGCATCGAGCTGCAACGCGCAGACATCGCCGCCATCGCGAACAATCCCGAGGCCCCGACCTTCGCCAACACCATGGCGGCGCTGGAACTGGCGGGCGAGCCGCTGGATCGCGCGTCCAACATCTATGGCGTCATGACCTCCAACATCGGCGGCGAAGCCTATGACGCCGTCGATACCGAGCTGTCGCCGATCCTGTCGGCCGCCTCTGACGAGATCACCTTCAACGAGAAGCTGTTCCAGCGGGTCAAGACTGTCGCCGACACCGCCGACGCGGCGGGCCTGAGCGCCCAGCAGAAGCGCCTGGCCGAGCGTCGTCGCGACGCCTTCATCCGTTCGGGAGCCAATCTGGACGCAGCCGGCAAGGCCGAGCTGGGCCGGATCAACACCGCCCTGTCCAACGCCTTCACCCGCTTCGGCCAGAAGGTCGTGGCCGACGAGAACGCCTGGACCCTGATCCCGAACGAAGCCGGTCTGGCGGGCCTGCCTGACTCGAACAAGGCCGCCGCTGCGGGCGCGGCGCGCAGCCGCAACCTGCAGGGCTGGGCCATCCTGAACACCCGTTCGTCGGTCGATCCCTTCCTGACCTTCGCCGACGACCGGGCCCTGCGCGAGCAGGTCTGGAAGAAGTTCGTCAACCGCGGCGACAACGGCGACGCCAACGACACGAACGCGACCATCGCTGAGATCGTCAAGCTGCGCGACCAGCGCGCCAAGCTGCTGGGCTATCGCAACCATGCCGAACTGCGCATGCAGGACACCATGGCCAAGACCCCTGCGGCGGCCCAGGCCCTGATGGATCGCGTGTGGGCGCCGGCCAAGGCCCGCGTCGCCGAAGAGGTCGCCGACATGAAGGCGATCGCCGGTTTCGACATCGAGCCCTGGGACTACCTCTACTTCGCCGAGAAGGTCCGCAAAGCCAAGTACGACCTGGATCAGAACCAGCTGAAGCCCTATTTTGAACTGAACGCGGTGCGCGCCGGCTCCTTCGCCATGGCCGAGCGCCTGTACGGCTTCAGGTTCACCAAGCTTCCCAAGGGCTCGGTCCCAACCTTCGAGCCGGACGTCGAGGTCTATGAGCTGCACGACAAGGCCACCGGCAAGCTGATCGGCCTGTACTACACCGACGACTACGCCCGTCCGGGCAAGCGTTCGGGTGCCTGGATGACCACCTATCGGTCGTTCTCGACGCTGGACGGGTCGAAGGTGATCTTGGGCTCGAACAACAACAACTTCACCAAACCCGAGCCCGGCGAGCCGGTGCTGATCTCGCTCGACGACGCCGAGACCCTGTTCCACGAGTTCGGCCACACCCTGCACTACTATTCGTCGAACGTGACCTATCCGTCGTTCGGCAATACGCCGCGCGACTTCGTGGAATATCCGTCGCAGGTGCACGAGCACTGGGTGCTGAGCCGCCCGATCCTAGACGGCTATCTGAAACACTATCAGACGGGCGCGGCCATGCCGCAAGAACTGGTGAACAAGATCGAGGCCGCCGCCACCTTCAACCAGGGCTATGCGACGGTCAGCTATCTGTCCTCGGCCATCGTCGACATGGATCTGCATACCCAGGCCACGCCGCCGACCGACATCGACGCCTTTGAAAAGGCCAGCCTGGCGCGGATCGGCATGCCCAAGGAGATCGTGATGCGGCACCGCCTGCCGCAGTTCAACCACCTGTTCACGTCGGACGGCTATTCGGCGGGCTACTACAGCTACCTGTGGTCCGAGACGATGGACGCCGACACCTGGGCCTATTTCGAGGAGTCGGGCGACGTGTTCAACCCGGACATCGCCGGCCGCTTCAAGTCGATCATGCTGGCGCCGGGCAACACTACGGATCGGGCCGAAGCCTACCGCGCCTTCCGCGGTCGCGACCCGGACGTGGCGGCTCTGCTGAAGGTCCGGGGCTTCCCGGTATCTTGATCCTGGGGCCTATCGCCCTTCGGGCTACTTGAGGCCCGGAAAGCGGCTTTGGCTTTGTGAAATGGGACGCCGTCGGATGACCCATCCGGCGGCGTCCTGCGTTTCAAGCCTCGAAGGCGACGCGACCGCGCGCGTATTCGGTGCGGGCGCGTTCGGGCAGGAGGGACATCGCTTCGTCTCGCACCTTGTCTCTGCAGCTCAGTCGTTCGATGGGCAGGCGGCCGGTGCAGAGATTTCGCGCGACGCGCTGGACGCGGACGTCGAACGCCATCGCGCCGGCGCGGCTCGACAGGTCGAGGTCGCCGTAGGAGATGCGGGCTTCGATAGGGGCGGCGTAGGCGGCGCCGGCGAAGAGGAAGGCGGCGGTCGTCAGAGAGGCAATCCTGAGCATGATCCTGGTTCCATTTTTCCGCCCCTTGTCGTCCGGGGCAGGGAACGGTGACGCTGGATCGGATCGAAACGGCGAAGCTTCCGAGGCGGAAAGGCGGCGCTTTCATAATTCGACGTCATGACATTTCGGTCAGGTTCGACGCCTGGATGAACGCGCCCGCACGTCAGGTGCTTCAACTGGGACCGTTCAACCTCTAAGTCAGGAGCGGGCATCGGCCTGCTGGAGATTTCATGACCGTCGTCGCCTCCTACGTCTATCGCGACGGCCAGCGCGTGCGCGAGGCGCCGCTGACGCCCGCAGGGCTGGCGCTCGAACCGGGAGAGTTCGTCTGGGTCGGGCTCTACGATCCGACGGACGCCGAGATCGATGTCCTGGTCGAACGGTTCAAGCTGCACCCGCTGGCGGTCGAGGACGCCCTGGCCGCGCACCAGATGCCCAAGGTCGAGGTCTATGGTCGCGAACTGTTCGTGGTCGCCCGAACGGCGTTGAAGATCGACGATCGCATCGCCTATGGCGAGACCCACGTCTTCGTCGGCGACGACCATGTGGTCAGCATCCGCCACGGCTCGGCGCGGGCGCACAGTCTGTTGCGGGCGCAGCTGGAGGCGTCGCCGCTACAGCTCAAGAAGGGGCCGGATTTCGTCCTGCACGGCATTCTGGACTTCATCGTCGACGCCTATTCCCCCATCGTCGACGACGCGGAGGACAGCGTGCTGGAGATGGAGCAGCGTACGCTGGACGCCTTCCTGTCGCGGGTCGAGATCCGGCGCCTGTTCACCCTGCGCCGCGAACTGTTGAAGTTCCGGCGCATCCTGGGGCCGATGGAGGAGGTGCTGGGGCGCCTGCAGTCGCTGGACATGCCCTGTATCGACCCGGATGTAAGGCCCTATTTCCGGGACGTGAGCGACCATGTGCGACGGGTGAACAGCCGGCTGGGCGGGTTGAACGACATCCTGTCGTCGGTGTTCGAAGTCGCCAACCTGCTGGAGCAGCAACGCCAGGGCCTGATCACCCGGAAACTGGCCGCCTGGGCCGCCATCCTGGCGGTGCCGACCGCCATCGCCGGCATCTACGGCATGAACTTCGAGCACATGCCCGAGCTGCGCTGGGAATATGGATACTATGCGGTTCTGGGCATCATAGCCGCCATCTGCGCGAGCCTGTACGTGACGTTCAAGCGGACGAAGTGGCTGTAGGCGGCGAGGGGACGTAAGCGACCCCTCGCCATCCATTTGTTTCAGCTGAGCACGAACAGATCGACGACCTGGGCGACCTGGCGGTCGGCGCGCGGCGAACGCGCATAGTCGGTCTGACGCGCTCGCGGCAGTTCGCGCAGGGCTTCCTGACGGACGATGGTGAGGCAGTGGCTTTGGTTGACGGCCAGACGGCCCATGCGACGCATGTCCTGGCACAGGCGGGCGCCGGCCTCCTCGACGCGCGCGTCGAAGGCGGCGGCGCCGGCGGCCGTGGACAGGTCCAGGTCGCCATAACGAATGCGAGCGTCCTGGGCCGTCGCGGGGGCGACGACGGCGGCGGACAGAACGGCGGCGGCGAA
>NZ_JBKBOC010000024.1:0-33387 GCF_046295075.1 Brevundimonas sp.
CGCCGCGTGCTAACCTACGGGGTCGGCGCCGTGGTGCTTCTGTCCGCCGGCTATCAGGCGCTGCGGCTGTTCAAGGTAATCTGAAACGAAAAGCGGCGGCGGGTTCGCACCCGCCGCCGCTTCTTTGTCTTGTCCTGGGGCTCAGCGCGCGCGGGCGCGGAAGCGGGTCAGGAATTCCTTGATGTTCTCGCGGATCGCCGCCTCATTGGCCATGCGTAGACGCTCACCAGCGACGAGGGCCTGACCCATCGTCGCCGTTCCCGTCGCAGAGACCGTTTCGTCAAAGACGGTGCGTTCGCCACGGGCGACCGTGTAGCGAACCTGACTGGTGACCGTCATGTCGAAGCCGGCCAGCGGCTGCTTCAGGTTGATCAACGACGCCGAAACGCTCATGGGCTGGCCTTCGGTTCCCATATAGCCGGCTGCGGCCAGGGAGCCTTCGAGCGCGGTCTTGAAGTCCGCATTGGAGACCTGCGAGGTCCACAGCGGATTGGTGCTCTGACCTCCGGATACGGTCACGTTCGTCACCGAGCGATAGCCCAGGTCCCCGGCCGAGGCCGTCAGGCCCGGCGTGGCGGAGAGGGTCATCATGGCGGGGTTCAACGGCGTGGCGCAGGCCGCGACGCCCATGAGGGCAGCGAGCAGGCCAGCAACTGCGATGCGGCGGATCATCATTCGCCACCGGCCGGAGTTGCGGCGGGCATGCGGGCAGCCGCCGCTTCCTCGGCGGGCGTGCGTAGAACGACGGTCAGCGGATTGGGCTTCAGGTCGTTCAGGGCGCCGGACGAGGCGTCGACGGCTCCACCGATGATTCCGCCGATCAGGACGTTGCCGGCCAGGGCCGCGCCGCCGGCGCCGGACATGCTGCTGGTCACCTCGTGCGTCTGCGAGACATAACCTTCCTTGGACACGGTGATGTTGAACGCGTCCTTGCGTGACATGCGGAAGGTGCAAGGTGTCGCGGCGCACTCGAAACCGTTCGAGGTGGTCGCCTGAGCGCCGGGCGGCGTGCTCTCGACGGTGAATTCTTGCGTGGTGCCGCGCGTCATGGTGGCGCACGCAGGCAGAGAAAGCGCCACGCCGACCAGCGTGAACGCACGCGCGCCGAAGCGCGCGACAGTTTTGGAAATCATTGAACCCTCGATGAAATAGGGTCCGGCCTCCCCAGGCGGACCTATAGCCTAGGTTGCACGTTCATTATCGAGCGTCAATCACGGAACGGTGAAGTTTAACGCGCCGCTGCGGCGGATGGTGCAGACCTATTCCGCCGCCTGAAGCTCCGCCGCACGGGCAGCGTCCAGCTCAGCGGCCTTCTTTTCGACCAGGTCGACGATGTGGTCGATCATGCCGTCGTTGGCCTGTTTGTGGGCGATCTTGCCGTTCAGATAGATCATGCCCGCGCCCTTGCCGCCGCCGGTGAAACCGATGTCGGTATAGAGGGCCTCGCCGGGGCCGTTCACGACGCAGCCAATGACCGACAGGCTCATCGGCGTCGAGATATGGGCCAGTTTCTCTTCCAGCAGGGTCACGGTCTCGATGACGTTGAACCCCTGACGCGCGCAGGACGGGCAGGCGATGATGTTGACGCCCCGGTGGCGCAGGCCCAGCGACTTCAGGATGTCGAAGCCGACCTTGATTTCCTCGACCGGATCGGCGGCCAGCGAGACGCGGATGGTGTCGCCGATGCCTGACCACAGCATGTTTCCCATGCCGATGGCCGACTTGATAGTTCCGGTGCGCAAGGGACCCGCCTCGGTCACGCCCAGGTGCAGCGGGCAGTCGATGGCCTCGGCCAGCTGCTGATAGGCGGCGACCGTCAGGAAGGGGTCGGACGCCTTCACCGAAATCTTGAACTCGTGGAAGTCGTGGTCCTGCAGGATGCGGGCGTGGTTCAGCGCGCTCTCGACCATGGCGTCGGGGCAGGGCTCGCCGTATT
Source organism: Brevundimonas sp. (assembly GCF_046295075.1). Classification (GTDB taxonomy): domain Bacteria; phylum Pseudomonadota; class Alphaproteobacteria; order Caulobacterales; family Caulobacteraceae; genus Brevundimonas. Next base: position 1,937 of record NZ_JBKBOC010000024.1, read on the forward strand.
TCTCCAGCAGTTCCTTCTCTAGCGACCCGGCGTTGACGCCGATCCGCATCGAACAGCCGTTGTCCTTGGCGGCCTGGATCACGTCGCGGACTCGGTCGGCCGAGCCGATATTGCCCGGATTGATCCGCAGGCAGGCGGCGCCCGCCTCGGCCGCCTCGATGCCGCGCTTGTAGTGGAAATGGATGTCGGCGACCAAGGGGACCTTGGCCTCGCGGGCGATGGTCTTGAAAGCGGCGGTCGATTCCACGTCGGGGCAGGAGACGCGCACGATGTCGGCGCCGGCCTCTTCCAACTGGCGGATCTGGTCTATGGTCGCCGCCGCGTCGGTCGTCGGCGTATTGGTCATCGACTGGACGCTGATCGGGGCGTCGCCGCCCACGAGAACGGAGCCGACGCGGATCTGGCGGCTCTTGCGGCGCTCGATATGGCGCCAGGGTCGGACGTGCGTGTGATCGCTCATGGAAGCATCATATAGGCCGATGATGACGGCGGGACCACGGCCGACGCTTCAGTTCGGCGTCGTGGGCGTTGGAGACGGTGCAGAAGCCTGCGTCTGGGCTCGGGCCTGCGCGGCCTGGGCCTGGACCTGCGCGCGCGCCTGGGTCGCCGCCAGCTGTTTGGCGGCCTGGTCGGCGCGGCTGTTCAACTGGGCCAGCGGCGTCAGCACGCCGGCCAGCGGCCCGCCATACTCCCCGTTCAGATAGACGTCGAAGGCGGCCGGGTCGGACACGTCCACCGTCGCCGCCACGCCGATCGGCGCGCGCCAGGCCTCGCCCGGCGCCATCTGGCGCGCGAACAGGGCCTGCCCATCGCCCAGCCGCACGACCAGGGCGCCGGCCGTCTTGGCCTGGATCACCACCATCGACGCGTTGGCCGGGGCGCCATAGACGGCGCCGCGCGGGTTGAAGGCCTTCTGCACCGGCTCGGGATTGGCGGCGGCGGCGATGACGGCGGGGTCGGTCGGATCGACGCCGGTCAGTTGGGCCTCCAGGCCGGGCGTGATGTAGAGCTGCGGCGTGGTCTGGTCGGGCGGCGCCGCCATGGGCGCACTGAGGGCCAGTTGCGGATCGGGATCGACCCCGCTGACCCAGGTCTTGGGCACCGCGGCGATGTCGGACGGGTGCGCCGCCTGATGCAGGCTGGCGCGCTGGAACACATTCCAGCCGATGACGGCGACCACCACGGCGACGACGCCGGCGACGATGCGCGGCGAATGGCGTTTCACGTCCTCGAAGGCGATGCCGATGGGCGCCTTCAGCGGCACCGAGGTGTCGGGGCTTTCGCGCTTGAACCGCTCGACCGCCAGTTGTTCGTCAAGGAACAGGGCCGAGGCATAGGCCCGCACATAGCCCAGGGCGAAAACGCGCGAGGGCAGGGACGACCAGTCGCTCTGCTCCAGGGCGGTCAGGAACCGGCGATGCACCTTGGTCTCGGCGGCCAGCTCGGCCAGGGACTTGCCCGACCGCTCGCGCGCATGACGCAGGCCCTCTCCCAGGCTCGCGGCGTCGGCGAACTCGGCCGTCGGATCCTGCCCGTCCGATATGGTCTTGATCGCGTCGGGGGCGGCCCCCGCATTCAGCGCCATTAGGCCTGACCCCATGTTCGGGAAGATACTGCGCCCGAGCGCCGTCTATAGCGCCGGAGATAGACGATTGCGGTCCTGCCAGCAACGCCGCGCGTGGTCCGCCGCCGTCGTCGGAATCAGACCGCGACGTTCAGCTTGCGCGCCAGGGACTCGATCTCGTTGCGCACCGAGCCGGTGGACAGGTTCAGCAGATTGGCCATGCCGCGCCGCGCCGCGCTCAGGTCCGCCGACAGGATCATCCGCTTGACCGGCCCGACCCCGCCCGCCGGAGCCGACAGACGCGTGAACCCCAGGACGATCAGGGCGAAGGCCTCCAGCGGTCGTCCCGCCAGCTCGCCGCAGATCGAGACCGGCGTGCCGGTGTCGGCGCAGGCCTTCTGGATCGACTGAAGCGCGCGCAGGGTCGGCGGCGACAGCGGGTCGTAACGGTCCGAGACCAGCGGATTGGTGCGGTCGGCGGCGTACATATACTGGAACAGGTCGTTGGTGCCGATGGAAACGAAGTCCGTCAGCGGCAGAAGCGCGTCCAGGTGCCACAGCAGCGACGGACATTCGACCATGGCCCCGACACGCAGCAGGGCCGGCAGGGCGCGCCCGCGACGCTTGGCCCAGGCGCATTCGATATCCACCAGTTCCCGCGCCGCCCGGAACTCGTCCACCGTGGCGATCATCGGGAACATGACCCGCAGCTCGCGGCCCGCCCCCGCCGCCAGCAGCGCACGAAGCTGCATCCGCAGCAGCGACGGCCGGTCCAGGCCCAGGCGGATGGCGCGACGGCCCAGGGCCGGGTTCTCTTCGCGCTCGGCCTCCAGATAGGGCAGCACCTTGTCGCCGCCGATGTCCAGGGTGCGGAAGGTGACGGGTTTGTCACCGGCCGCGTCCAGCACCAGCTTGTACAGCGCCGTCTGGGCGTTCAGCCGGGGCAGTTCGTCCGACACCATGAACTGGAACTCGGTGCGGAACAGGCCGATGCCCTCGGCGCCCGTCTCGGCCATGTTCTCCAGATCGACGGCGAGACCCGCATTGGTCAGGACCGTGATCCGCTGACCGTCCAGGGTGACGGCGGGCACGTCGCGCAGCTGGGCGAACTCGGCCTGGCGTTGTTCGCGCACGGCCATACGCGACTGCACGGCCTCCAGCATGTCGGGGCGGGGCCGCAGATAGGTCTCGCCAGTCTCGCCGTCGGCGATGACCATGTCGCCTTCCGACAGCCGGTCGCGCAGGCCCATCAGGCGACCGACGCACGGAATCTGCAAAGCCCGCGCGACGATGGCGGCGTGGCTGGCGGCCGAGCCTTCTTCCAGCAACAGACCCTTCAGCTTGTCGCGCGGATATTCCAGCAGGTCGGCGGGACCCAGGTTTCGCGCCACCAGAATGGCGTCGTCGGGCAGTTCGCGTTCGCCCGGCTTGTCGCCCGCCAGCACCCGCAGCAGCCGGTTGGCCAGGTCCTCGAAATCGTGCAGCCGTTCGCGGATATAGGGGTCGCGCGCCTGGGCGAAGCGGGCGCGGTGTTCATTACGCACCCGGTCAACCGCCGCCTCGGCCGTCAGGCCGTTGCGCACCGCCTCTTCCAGCGACCGGTTCCAGCCCCGGTCGTCGGCGAACATCCGATAGGTTTCCAGCACCTCGAACGACGGACCGGCCAGGCCCTGGCCCTTGTCCAGCATGACGTCCAGGCCGGTCTTCAGCGTGGCCAGCGCCAGCTTCAGCCGCGCCTCCTCCATCGCCGGATCTTCGGACAGCAGCTTTTCAGGGGGCAGGGGCGCTTCGTGCAGAACCACATGGCCGAAGGCCAGGCCGTCCGAGAACTTCTGGCCCTTTAGCCGCTCGGGCCGATGCGGCGCCAGTTCGACGTCGCGCAACTCGTCCAGCGCGAGCAGTTCGCCGGACGACACCGTCTCGGACAGGACCATGGCGATGGTCTGGATGTCCTCGACCTCTTCCTCGTCATAGCGCCGCTCGGTGCGGTTCTGGACGACCAGCACGCCGATGGCCCGGCCGCCACGCAGCAGGGGGGCGCCCAGGAAGGCGTGATAGGGGTCTTCGCCCGTTTCCGGCCGATAGGAGAAGGACGGGTGCGACGGCGCGTCCGACAGGCTGATCGGCTGGGCCATTCGCGCCACCTCGCCGACCAGGCCTTCGCCAGGCCGCAGCCGGGTGTTGTGGACGGCGTCTGGATTCAGGCCCTCGGTGGCGAACAGCTCCAGTTCGCCCGAGGCGCGGCGCAGATAGATGGAGCAGACTTCGGCGACCATCGACCGGGCGATGATCCTGACCACCATGTTCAGGCGGTCCTGCGCCGGGGTCGCGCCCGCGCCGGCCCCGCCCAGAGCCTCGCGGATCTGGCGCAGGAGGATCCGAGGTCCCCTGGTCATCGCGCCGCCTGCCGGCATCATGTCTCCCGCGCCCTTTTCGTGGATATAGGCGCCCTGTTCAGATCACCTATACCGCGTCCAGGCCGTAAGCCGAATGCAGGGCCCGCACCGCCAGCTCCGCATAGGCGGCGTCGATCAGGACGCTGATCTTGATCTCGGACGTCGAGATGGCCTGGAACTTGACGCCCTTGTCGGCCAGGGCCCGGAACATCAGTTGGGCGACGCCCGCATGGCTGCGCATGCCGACGCCGACGACCGAGACCTTGGCCACGTCCTCGTCGATGCGGATTTCCTCGAACCCGAGTTGCGCCTGGCTGGCCGTCATCAGCTCGGCGGCGCGCACGGCGTCGCGGCGGCCCGTGGTGAAGGTCAGGTTGACGGTGCCGGCCGTGCGCGACTGGCTCTGCACGATCATGTCGACATTGACGTTGGCCTCGGCCAGGCGCGTGAAGACGTCGGCGGGGGCGTCCACGCGGTCGGACAGGCCCAGCAGGGTGATGCGGGCCTCGTCACGGCTCATGGTCACACCGGACACGATACGTTTTTCCACGATCTCCTCCTCGTCGCAGATCAGGGTTCCACCCTTGTCGGGCATGACGCCATTTGCGTCGGGTTCGATAAAGCTTGAAAGCACGCGCACCGGGACCTGTTTGGCCATGGCCAGCTCGACCGAGCGGGTCTGCAGCACCTTGGCCCCCAGGGACGCCATCTCCAGCATTTCTTCGTACGACACCTTGGCCAGGCGGCGCGCGCGGCTCTCGATGCGGGGGTCGGTCGTATAGACGCCGTCCACGTCGGTATAGATGTCGCACGGCGCGCCCAGGGCCGCCGCCACCGCGACCGCCGAGGTGTCGGATCCGCCGCGGCCCAGGGTGGTGATCTTGCCGTCCGTCGTAACGCCCTGGAAGCCGGGGACGATGGCGATCTCGCCCGAATCGACGGCGGCGCCCAGCTTCTCGCCAGGGATGTCGATGATGCGGGCGCGGGCGTGGGCGTCGTCGGTGATGATCGGCACCTGCCAGCCCATCCACGAGCGGGCGTTGAACCCCATGTTGCGCAGGGTCGCGGCCAGGAGGCCCGAGGTGACCTGCTCGCCCGAGGCGACCACCACGTCATATTCGTCGTCCGACAGGGGCAGGCCTGCGGCCGCCGGTCCGGCGCCGTCGGTCCAGGCGACCAGTTCGTTGGTCTTGCCCGCCATGGCGGAGACGACGACGGCGACCTTCTTGCCGGCAGACACCTCTGCCGCGACGATCCGCGCCGCACGGCGAATGCGTTCGAGGTCGCCCATCGAGGTGCCGCCGAACTTCATCACCAGTCGTGTCGTATCGGGCCGCGTCATCGTGGCGTTCCGCCCCCTGCTTGCGTGAAAGGGCGCGAAGGTTCATCCCTCGCGTCATGACCGCTTCTAGCGACGCCGCACCGTCTCGCCTACCCCGCGAAGGGCATGGTTTTTCGCAAAATTCGTCCGAAGGCGCGTTCGGCGCATCGATCGACCCCGCCGATGTCGCCCGCTTCTCGGCCCAGGCGGCCGAATGGTGGGACGCAAAAGGGCCGTTCGCGCCTCTGCACCGGTTCAATCCGGCGCGCCTGGCCCTGATCCGCGACCAGCTTTGCACCCGCCTTGGCCGCGATCCCAAGGCGCGCGCGCCCTTCGAGGGGCTGACCCTGCTGGACGTCGGCTGCGGCGGCGGACTGATCGCCGAGCCGATGCGACGGATGGGTTTCACCGTAACGGCCGTCGACGCCTCGTCCGAGAATATCGGCACGGCGCGCGCGCACGCCGACATGGTCGGGCTGGACATCGCCTATCGCGCCGCCACCGTCGAACAGATCGAGGCCGAGGGGGCGGGGCCGTTCGACGTGGTCCTGACCATGGAGGTGATCGAGCACGTCGCCGACCCTGAAGCCTTCGTGCGCGCCTGCTCGCGCCTGGTCCGGCCGGGCGGGGTGATGATGGTCGCCACCCTGAACCGCACGTTGAAGTCGCTGGCTCTCGGCAAGGTCGCGGCGGAATACATCCTGCGCTGGGTCCCGGCCGGGACGCACGACTGGCGCCAGTTCCTGAAGCCCGACGAGATCCGGTCGATGCTGGCGGCCGAGCCGGTGACGGTCGAAGGCCCCTACGGCCTGAACTATGACCCGCTTCACGATCGCTGGAGCCAGACCGACGACGCGGGCATCAACTATATGATGGTCGCCACGCGGACCTGACCCGGTCATCTCCCTCCCCGTTCCGGGGAGGGTCGTCGCGCAGCGACGGGGTGGGGGCGGCCAGGCAGGGCCGCACTTGCCTGATCAAAAGCAGATCGGCGGGGCGTCGCTCTGCCGCCCCCACCCGGCTTCGCCTGCGGCTCAGCCACCCTCCCCCGCAGGGGGAGGGAGAGGCGTCATCTTACGTCAGGCTCAGACCTTCTCGGCCCGTTTGCGCGTCCAGCTGTAGAGGCCGAACACCGCCGCCGCGAAGACGACGATCCCGGCCAGCATGGCGGGCCAGCCGGAGCCTTCGGGGATCATGGCGAAGGGCGCCTCGCTGTTCGTGCCGACGATGACGCTGGCGTAGAAGACGCCGAACAGGCTCTCGCCCACGATCAGGCCGGACGCTAGCAGCACCCCCATGCGGCGCGCCACATCGGCGAACCGGGTCGTCTTGACCGCCTTGTCATAGACCCAGCCGACCACGGCGCCGATGACTAGCATGGTCGTCACCGCCGCCGGCAGATAAAAGCCGATGCCCACGGCCAGGGGCGGCAGCTTGACCTTGCCCTTGGTCGATTTGGACACGACGGCGTCCAGCACGATGATGACCACGCCGATCACCGCGCCCAGACCGATCAGGTCCCAGCGCAGGTCGCCGCCGATGACGCCGCGCGCCAAGGCCGAGATCAGGGTCGCCTGGGGGGCCGCCAGCGGCTCGTTGGCGATGCCGGGAGGGCCGCCCTCGAACCCGAAGGCGCCGTTCAGCTTGTTCAGAATGAAGGGGATGACCAGGGCGCCGGCGATGACGCCGACGATCAGGGCGAGCTGCTGGCGCCAGGGCGTGGCGTCGACCAGCTGGCCGGTCTTCAGGTCCTGAAGGTTGTCGTTGGCGATGACGGCGACGGCGAAGACGACCGCCGTCACGATCAGGGCGAAGGCGATGATGGAGCCGTCGGCCGGCACGCCCGCGATCTTCATCACGCCCAGCATCAGCAGAGAGGCCACGATGATGGCCAGGATGCCGACGCCGGACACCGGGCTGTTCGACGAGCCGATCAGACCGGCCATGTAGCCGCAAATGGCGGCGACGGCGAAGCCGATCAGCACCACATAGACCAGGCCGCCGATGACCAGCAGGGGCGCGGACGCCGCCAGCGTCGGCGACGCCAGCGCGATCCAGGTCAACAGACCGGCGATGGCGATCAGGGCGGCGACCGAGACGGCGCCGACGATCTTGATCGGAATATCCTGCTCGGCGCGTTCCAGCACCTCGCCGTGCGAGCGTTTGGACTGGGCCGCCAAGGCCGAAGTCAGGCCGCCGATCAACGGCCCCGCCAGCTTGATCAGGGTCCAGATGGCGGCGACGCCGATGACGCCGGCGCCCATGAAGCGGACCTCACGGCTCCAGACCGTCATCGCCAGTTCCTCGGCCGGAGTGCCGGCCGGCAGGGTCGCGGCGATGGAGGGCAGGCCGTGCGCCGTCAGCCAGGCGATGGTGTCGGGGCTGGTCAGGATCGGCACGGCGATGACCCAGGCCAGGATCAGGCCGAACAGTTGCGCCAGGCCGACCGTCAGGCCGATCAGGTGCCCGGCGCCCAACAGGGCGAACTGCATGCCGAAGCCGACGCCTGTGGCCCCGCCGCCCAGGGCCGCCGGAAGCTTGAAGAACTTCGCCGCCTCGCCCGCAAAGACGCGGCCGGCGACCAGCAGGGCGTAGCCGGACGACACCACGGCGCCCGCGACCACGACCCACAGGCCGGACTTGTTCTCGCGCACGGCGCTTTCGGTCTGTTCGGCGCCGCGCGAGCCGACCTTCAGCACCTCGGCGGCGGCGACGCCCTCGGGGTAGGGAAGGCCGCCGTTGGTCACCAGGGCGCGTCGCAGCGGGATCGAGAAGGTCACCCCCAGAATGCCGCCGAAGATGCAGATCAGCGTCGATTCCCAGAACGGAAACTCCAGCCACCAGCCGATCATCACCAGGCCGGGCAGGACGAAGATGATCGAACTCATGGCGCCGCCGACCGAGGCGACGGTCTGGACGGTCATGTTCTCCCAGATGGTCGAGGTGCGGAAACCGCGCAGGATGGCCATCGAAATGACCGCTGCAGGAATGGCTGAGGCGAAGGTCAGACCCACCTTCAGGCCCAGGTAGGTGTTGGCGGCGGTGAAGACCACCGCCAGCAAAACGCCCAGCACCAGGGCGCGAAGCGTCAGTTCAAGCCGACCCTTCGGGGCGGCGGCGGAATCGGTCATCTGGCAAAGTCCCCACGTTCGCGCGGACGTAAGCGCATTATGTCGCAGGCGGCAACGGGTCTCAGGCGATCGCGATGTTCAGGACACGGAGCTTGCGCCGTCGAAGCGCCGCCGACGCGATCATCAGGCCGCGATAAAGCAGGGCCAGCACCAGGGCCGTCACCGCCCACGACAGCAGAACGTCCGACAGGAAATGGCCGCCGAAGACGATGCGGTTGGCCGACAGGCTGACGGCGTAGGCCAGGGCCAGCCCGCCCGCGACGGGCCGCCAGCGACGCGGCGCCAGCACCAGGGCCGCCGCCACCATCCAGGCCGCGCCCGCCCCCTCGCCCGAGATGAAGGAACAGTTGGACTGACACGCCGTGCTGGGCAGCCAGGCAGCGGTGAAGACCTCGTCGCCGCCGAAGACCCGCACGTCGATCGGCCGCGCCCGACCCCAGATGTCCTTGAACAGGCCGTTGACCACCAGTCCCGGCCCCAGGGCCAGACCCGCGATCACGAACAGGGCCCTGCGCCCCGCCAGATCGGCCTTTCGCCGCCGCAACAACCGCCAGATCCACCGTCCGACCGCCGCCAGCAGCATCAGCGACATCACCAGGGTCGAGCTCTTGCGCAGGGCGCGCAGCATCGGATCGTGGGACAGATAAAAGCCCTCCTGCGCCCGGTGGAACAGGCCGCTGACCGCCAGGTCCACGCCGGGGAACAGCAAAAAGGCGGCGCTCAGTCCTACGATGGCGGCGGCGGCGAGGATGGCCGTCTCCTCGCTGGACGGCCGTATCCGCCATCGAAAGGCGACAGGCTTTCGCAGGGTCGGCGGGATGGCGTCGGCGGTGAAGTCCGTCATGATCATCCCCCCGGATCGTCGTCCGCCCTCCATGCCCTCTAGGCGTGTCGGCGCCGTGTCGATCTTGCGACGACCCCGTGATGCGCGACCTGGCTTGGCGGGGCCGCACGGGCGGGCTAGGACCGCTCATGCCTGAACTTCCCGAGGTCGAAACCGTCCGACGCGGCCTGACGCCGGTGCTGGAGGGCGCGCGGCTGTCGCGGGTCAGGATCAACCGGCCCGACCTGCGGTTCCCCTTCCCCGAGCGTTTCGTCGAACGGCTGGAGGGGGCGACGGTCCAGCGGATCGACCGCCGGGCCAAATATCTGCTGATGCCGCTATCGACCGGCGAGACCTGGATCACGCACCTGGGCATGACCGGCCGCTTCACCCTGGACGGAACCCTGCTGGGCGAGTTCGAGGAGGCCGCCCCCATCGCCGGAAAGCACGAACATTTCAGCGGCTGCGCCATTCGCGACGGCGCCGCCACCCGCATCGGCTATGCCGACGCCCGCCGGTTCGGTTTCATGGGCCTGATCCCCACCGAACAGGTCGAGACCCATCCCTGGTTCGCCGGCCTGGGTCCCGAACCCCTCGGCAACGGCTTTTCCGGCGCGCATCTGGTCGAGGCCTTCGCGGGCAAGAAGCAGAACATCAAGGTCAGTCTGCTGGATCAGCGGATCGTGTCCGGCCTGGGCAATATCTATGTGTGCGAGGCGCTATATCGCGCCCGCATCTCGCCCCTGGTCGCGGCCGGATCGGTGTCCAAGGCCCGGCTGGAACGCCTAGCGAGCGAGGTCCGCAACGTGCTGGACGACGCCATCGCGGCGGGCGGCTCGACCCTGCGCGATTTCGCCAACGCCGAGGGCGGCCAAGGCTATTTCCAGCACCGGTTCGACGTCTATGGCCGCGAGGGCGAGCCGTGCAGAGGCGACAAATGCACCGGCGTCGTCGCCCGCATCGTCCAGGGCGGCCGCTCCACCTTCTACTGCCCCTCCTGCCAGAAGGCGTGACGCCATGAGCGACCGCATCTGCCTGTTGCGCGGCGTCAATGTCGGCGGGGTCAAGGTTCCGATGGCCGAGCTGAAGGCCATCGCCGTCGAGGTCGGTTTCGCCAATCCTCGCACCCTGCTGGCCAGCGGCAATCTGGTGGTCGAGACCGACGCCGAACCGGCCGATGTCGAGGCGCGGCTGGAGCGAGGGATCGCCGCTCATTTCGGCCGCCCCATCGACGTGATCGTGCGCACGCCCAAACAATGGGCGGCGCTGATGGCCGCCAATCCGTTCACGGATGAGGCCGGGATCGACGGCTCGAAACTGCTGGTCATGGTGATGAAGGCCGGGATCAAGGACGGCGCGGTCGAGGCGCTGCGCGGCGTCGCGGCCGGCGACGAGCGGGTCGAACCCGTCGGCGGCGACCTCTTCTTCTGGCACCCTGACGGCCTGGGTCGGTCGAAGATGGCGGAGAAGGCCCAGCCGCGCCTGATCGGCATCGGCACCGGCCGCAACTGGAACACGGTGCAGAAACTGGCCGTCATGGTCGGTCTGGAGGACTGAGCGATGCGCAAGATCCATCTGTGGATCAGTCTGGTGGTCGGCGTCCTGGTCTGGGGCGCCTATTTCCTTCACTTCGTTCAGGGGCTGCGCGCCGGCGACCTGGGCGGTCTGGTCTGGTGGTTCGTCGCCGCCCTGACCGTCGCCGCCGTGGCCGAGGCCGCCGCCACCGGCCTGATCGCTCGCCTGTTACGCCGCCGCGCCCGCGTGCTGGACGAGGGGCCGACGCTTCAGGCGGCGCTGAAGGCGGGGCATGTCGCCCTGATGCTGCTGGTCGGGCTGATCCTGCTCTCGGCCCTGGTTCTGGCCTTGTCGTCCGTGTTCGGCTGGACGTTGGACCTGTCGGGCGCGCGGGGGCAGGTGATCGCCGCCAATCTGCTGCTGGCCATGGTGGTCGTCGCCGAACTGGTCCGCGCCGCCCTGACCCTGGCGCTGATGCCCCGCCGCTAGTCGGGTCGCCTTCGCCCCTGTATGACCGCCGTCAAAGGAGACCGACCATGGCCGACACCTATTCCAACCTGCTGATCGAACGTCACGCCGACGGCTATGCGGTGGTGACCCTGAACCGGCCCGAGGCGCTGAATGCCCTGAACTCGGCCCTGTTCAAGGATCTCGCCGATTTCCTCGACAGCGTCGAGCACGACGACGGCGTGCGCTGCCTGATCCTTACCGGCTCGGGCGACAAGGCCTTCGCCGCCGGCGCCGACATCAAGGAGATGGCGGATCAGACCTACGCCCAGATGTACACGGGCAACTATTTCGCCCTCGGCCACGACCGCATCACCCGGTTCAGGAAGCCGATCATCGCCGCCGTCAACGGTTTCGCCCTGGGCGGCGGCTGCGAACTGGCCATGCTGTGCGACTTCATTGTGGCGTCGGAAAAGGCGAAGTTCGGCCAGCCCGAGATCAACCTCGGCGTCGCCCCCGGCATCGGCGGTTCGCAGCGCCTCACGCGCCTCGTCGGCAAGTCGAAGGCCATGGACATGGTCCTGACCGCCCGCATGATGGACGCGGTGGAAGCCGAGCGCGCCGGCCTCGCTTCCCGGGTCTTCCCGCACGAGACCCTGATGGACGAGACGCGCAAGATCGCCGCCAGGATCGCCTCGCAAAGCCCGCTGGCGGTCATGGCCAACAAGGAGATGGTCAACGCCGCGCTGGAGACGACCCTGACGCAAGGGGTTCAGTTCGAACGCCGCCTGTTCCACTCCCTGTTCGCCTTCGAGGACCAGAAGGAGGGCATGTCCGCCTTCGTCGAAAAGCGCAAACCGGACTTCAAGGGGCGATAAGCCGCAAGCGCGCCGTCAACCGATCGCCGTGATCGGGCGTTAGGCACGAATGATGATCCGTCTCTTCGTTTCGCTTGTGGCGACCCTGTTCGTTTTCGTCCCTGCGGCCGTCCAGGCCCAGGCCCAGGTTCAAGGTCGGCTGCCGGTACAGGCGCCGGCCTTCAGTTCCAGCCGCATCATCGTCGAGACGCGCGGGACCGGGCCGGACATCATCTTCATCCCCGGCCTGGGCTCGACAGGGTCGGCCTGGCGCTCGACGGCGGATCGGCTGGACGACCGCTATCGCGTGCATCTGGTCACCGTGCGCGGCTTCGGCGAAACCGACATCGGGGACAATGTCGGCGGCGGTCTCGCCGGACCGGCGGCCAGCGAGATCGACCGCTACATCCGCGAGCAGCGGATCGACCGTCCCGCCGTGATCGGCCATTCGCTGGGCGGTCAGATCGCCCTGCGCGTCGCCGCCGACATGGGCGACCGGATCGGTCGGGTGATGGTGGTCGATTCCTCGCCCTTCTTCCCGTCTCTGGTGGACGCCCGCGCGACATCGGCCCAGGTCGAACCTCTGGCGCGGCTGGGCTATCAGGCCCTGCTTCTGTTCGGCGACCAGGCGCTGAAGTCTCAGGTCGCGGCCTTCGGCGTCGATATGGGGCTGGCTGGCGACATGGTGTTCCAGGGGCTGGGCCTTCAGGGCGGCGACCGGCGCGTCCTGGCCCAGGGGCTGTATGAAGCCCTGACCGTGGACCTGCGCCCGCGCCTGTCCCAGATCAACGCCCCGGTGACGGTGGTCTATGGCTGGACCCGCGACGCCGACAGTCCCCGCAATCGGCTGGAGGGCCTGTATCGCTACGGCTTCCAGGGCCTGCCGCGCACCGCCCGGTTCGAGCGGATCGAAGGCGCCCAGCACCAGGTGATGATCGAACAGCCGCAGCGCTTCCTGGCGGCGGTTCAGCGCTTCTTGAGCTGACTCTTCACTCCGTCAGCGCATCCACGACGACGCCCTCGGTCAGCAGCTGCGGCAGGATCTCCGGCTCGGCCTGACCCGGGCGATACAGCAGATACAGCGGCACCCCCGAACGGCCGTGCGCCTGCAGTTCGCGCGTGATGGCGTCGTCGCGACGGGTCCAGTCGCCGACCAGATAGGCCGCGTTCGCCTGCGTCATCGCCTTGGCGACGCGGGGTGAAGACAGGGCCGCCCGCTCGTTGATCTTGCAGGTTACGCACCAGTCGGCGGTCAGGTTGACCAGCACCGGCCGTCCCGCCGCCGTCGCTTGCGCCACCGCCTCAACCGACCAGGGCTGGGCGGCGAGGGGGCCGCTCTCGCCCTGCGGCGTGGCGTCAGCCTCCCGCGCGGCGCCCGCTGCAGCGCCCGCCAACCCGATGGCCATGACGCCGGCGACGGTCGCGCAGATCGTGGCCAGCACGGGCCGCTCGCCCCGCTGGCGGGCTGCCTGGGCCAGTCCCAGCAGCCAGGCGGCGAAAGCCAGCAGCAGCGCGGCCGTCAGCAACAGACCCAGGGCGTCGACCCCGCCCTGTCGCGTGAACACCCACAGCAACCACAGCGCCGCCCCATACATGGGAAAGGCCAGCAGGCCCTTCAGCCGCTCCATCCACACGCCCGGCCGGGGCAGGCGCGACAACAGACCCGGCGACAGGCTGATCGCCAGATAGGGCAGGGCCAGGCCCAGCCCCAGCATCAGGAAGACCGCCAGGGCCATCGGCCAGGGCAGGACCAGGGCCGCGCCAAGGGCCGCCGCCATGAAGGGCGCGGTACAGGGCGCCGCGACCACCACGGCCAGAACTCCGGTGAAGAAGGCGCCCGCCGCGCCGGGCAGGCGCGACAGCGGCCCCGACCCCGCGTTCTGCATCCCCGCCCCGACATGGAAGACGCCCGACAGGTTCAGCCCGACCAGCAGCATGACCAGGGCCAGGGCCGCGACCACGCCCGGCGACTGAAGCTGGAACCCCCAGCCGATCGCCTGACCCGCCGCCCTCAGCGCCAGCAGCGCCCCCGCCAGCACCAGGAAGCTGACCAGCACCCCGGCGGTGAAGGCCAGGCCGTCGCGCCGCGCCCGCGCCGGATCGTGCGCCGCCGCCGACAGCGACGCCGCCTTCATCGCCAGGACGGGGAAGACGCAGGGCATCAGGTTCAGCACCAGCCCGCCCACCAGGGCCAGACCCAGGGCCTGGAGAAAGACCAGCACGCCTGTCCTGGCCGGCGCCGATGTCGCCTCGTCCAGCGGCGCCAAGGCGCCCTGTCCCTGCGCGCCGGCCAGCGGCGGACCGGGTTGCGCCGTGATTTCCCACGCGCCCTTGTCGGTCGCCAGGACGCCGCTGAGGGGCGAAGACGCCGCCTCTCGACCGGGCGCCAGCGTCAGCGTCAGGCCGTTCGGCCCCAGCCGGCCGGGCTGCACCGCCGCATGGTCGATCCGTCCGCCCTCGTAAGGATAGAAATAGACCTGTCCGACGTCGGCGCCGGCCAGAGGTCCGCCCGTCGCGGTCAGGATCAGCTTGCCGGATTCCGCCGTGACGCGCGCCTCGATGCCGGCCGGGCGCGGCGCGGTCTCGACCAGCCGTTCGATCTCGCCGCCCCACGGTTTCGCCAGCGGCGCGGCGTCTTCGCGCACCGGCAGGGCCAGCGACAGTGTCAGCGGCTCGGGCACGCACATCTGGTCGCTGCACACCAGGAACAGCACATCCGTCGTCAGGGTCAGCACTTCGCCCGGCCGCGCCGAGGCCGGTACATGGATCGGCACGGGCAGCAGGACCGCGCCCGAATAGCCGTAGTTCATCAGGCTCATCAGCCGCTGGCGGCTGGGCAGGGGCCACAGGATGGGATCTGCCGTCACACCGTCGGGCAGGGTCCAGACCAGGCTGGTCGCCCCGCCGCTGTCGCCCGGATTGCGCCAATAGGTATGCCAGCCCGGCGCGATCTTCTGGCGCACGGCGACCACGGTGGTCGAACCGGGCGCGACCCATTGCGACATCGGGACCAGTTCGGCCTCGATCCGCTCGGTCCTTTGCGGGCCGAAGGCGACGAGGCCGGAAGGCTGGCTCTGGACCGGCTGGGCCTGAACTGTCGAGAGCGACAGCAGGCACAGCAACAGACCGGCGAGAAAGGCGAGGGGACGCAAGGGCGATTTCCGACGTTGGGGGCGGCCGCAACCTAGTCCCTCGGTCGCCCCCGCGCCATCACCTCATCGCCGCAGATCAGCCGTCGCAGATCAACGCGGCGAGGTCTCGATGAACACCTCGGCGCGGCGGCGCAGCAGTTCGTCCGCGCCCGAGGCGTTGACGGCGCCCGCATCGCCGGCGGCGTTCACCTCGAAGGCGGGCGCAGGCAGGCCGGCCTGGGTCAGGGCTTCGGCGACGGCGACCGCGCGCCGCTGCGACAGGCTCAGATTGGCCTCGACGGTGCCGGTCGCGTCCGCCAGGCCCAGCACCCGAACATGGTTCACGCGGCATTCCTTGGCCTTTTCGGCGGCGGTCTTCAGCAACACCGTGGCGGCGTCGGTCAGTTTCGCCTGGTTCTCCACGAAATAGACGTCGAACCGACCCGAGACGCAGGGCGATTCCCCCACCACCAGCGCCTCGCGCTTCGGCGTCGGCGCGCACGCCGCCAGCAGTCCCATCGCCAGCATCGCCAATCCAGTCGATCGCTTCATCACAGCCCTCCCCGGCTTTGCCGGCCCATTACGCAAAAGAGGCGGCCCGTCCTTCGACAAGCCGCCCCTTCAACCTAGCGCCGGTCGCTGACTTTCGCGACCGGCAACTGATCATTGATCAATAACGGCGCTGACCGTTGTCCCAATAGCACTCGTCCTGGCGATTATCGTAGCAGTAGTAGTAACGGCCTTGATTGTCGCGGTAGCGCTGCTGGTTGTTGCGGTCTTGGGTCGAGCCGCGGATCGCGCCTGCGGTGCCGCCCAGTGCGCCGCCGATCAGGGCGCCGGTGGCTGCGTTGCCGCCGCCGACGTTGTTGCCGATGATGGCGCCGGCGACAGCGCCGAGGCCG
Source organism: Brevundimonas sp. (assembly GCF_046295075.1). Classification (GTDB taxonomy): domain Bacteria; phylum Pseudomonadota; class Alphaproteobacteria; order Caulobacterales; family Caulobacteraceae; genus Brevundimonas. The sequence continues at coordinate 18,024 of NZ_JBKBOC010000024.1, forward strand.
GCGCCGATGGCGCCTTGGCGGACGGTCTGGTTGGTGCCGCCGTTATTATAGCCGTACGGGTCGCTGGCGCAGGCCGAAGCCAGAAGGCCGGCGCCGGCAATCGCGATAATCGCCTTGTTCATGGTGAAATCCTTTGTCCCTGGGTGTTCGCCCCTGTGGGCAGCAAACGTATCCTCGCGGCTTAGGTTCCGCATCGCGCAGCTGTGTGCACAAATATGGTGACGCTTGGACGGAACGGCGGCGTCCGCGAGGCGTTCGGCCGCCATGACCGATGTCACTCAGACCCTTTCCGACGCCGACGAACGCCCCGCGTTGACGCCTCATGCCCAGATCAGACACGCCGTGATGCTGGTCAATCCGCTGTCCGGCAGTGTCGGGCCACGCGCTGCCGCAGAGGCCGAGACGATCCTGGCCGGCTATGATCTGAAGGCGCAGATCATGACGTTCGAGGGCGGGAACTTCGATCAGATCATCGCCGACGCCTTTGCGGCCAAGCCGGACGTGATCTTCGTTCTGGCCGGCGACGGCACGGCGCGCTCGGTGGCGTCCAAGGCCAGCCCCAACGGTCCGATGATCGCCCCCCTGCCGGGCGGGACCATGAACATGCTGCCCAAGGCGCTGTATGGCACGGCCGACTGGAAGCTGGCCCTGAAGCGCGCGCTGGAGGAGGGCGAGCCCCAGGCCGTCTCGGGCGGCGAGGTCCAGGGCGAATATTTCTACTGCGCGGCCATCCTGGGCTCTCCCGCCCTGTGGGCCCCGGCGCGCGAGGCCATGCGGACCGGCAAGATCAAGCTGGCCTGGCAATATGGACGGCGTGCGTTGAAACGCGCCTTCTCGGGTCGGCTGCGCTTCAGCCTGGACGGCGGCGAGAAAAGGCGCACCGAGGCGCTTGTGCTCATCAGCCCGATGATCTCCAAGGCGATGGAGGACCCCATCGGACTGGAGGCGGCCGCCATGGACCCCAGCGACACGACCCAGGCCTTCCGTCTCGCCGCCACGGCGCTGTTCAGCGACTGGCGACAGGATCCGGCCGTCTCGACCCGGCCGGCCAAGCTGATCGAGGTGCGCGCCCGCTCCAAGATTCCTGCCGTGATCGACGGCGAACCGCTGCTGCTCAAGCCCGAGGCCGTCATCCGCTTCGTGCCCAAGGCCTTCAAGGCCCTGGCGCCCAGGCCCCCGTCGGCCGAGGACAGCATCTAGTGGGTCGTATTCTCCAGTTTTCCGACGTTCACTTCGGTTGCGAACACAAACACGCCTGCGCCGCCGCCCTGGAATACGCCCACGCCACGCCCAACGACCTGGTCCTGATCACCGGCGACATCACGCAAAAGGGGTTCCCGGACGAGTTCACGGCGGCCGGCGAATGGATGCGGGCCATGCCCGAGCCGCGCTTCGTCATCGTGGGCAATCATGACGTGCCCTATTGGGACGCCGTCGCGCGGGTGCTTCATCCGTGGCGCGCCTTCGAGACCGCGACGGGCTTTCCCGCCCACGACGGTCAGTTCCTGGGCAAGGACGTCATGGTGCGCGGCGTGGTCACCGCGCGCGGCTGGCAGGCGCGACCCAACTGGTCCAAGGGCGTCATCGACCTGGACCAGACGCGGCGCGCGGCGGAGGCCCTGCGTCAGGCGCCGATCGGCACGCTGAGAATTCTGGCCTGCCACCATCCGTTGATCGAGATGGTCGGCACGCCGATGACCGGCGACGTCAAGCGCGGCGACGAGGCCGCGCTGATCTTCGCTGAAGCCGGCGTTGATCTGATCATGACGGGCCACGTCCATGTGCCCTTCGCCATGCCGATCCCTCTGGCCGACCGCTGCTCCTATGCGGTCGGGTGCGGGACCCTGTCGCACCGCGAGCGGGGGGCGCCCCCAGGCTTCAACCAGATCGACTGGGATGCCAAGACCATCACGGTCACGGCCCTGGCCTGGGATGGCTCAAGCTATCGCTCGCACCAGGTCTGGCGACTGCCTCGACGTCAGGACACCCGAAACGCCGCCACTGCGCCCAGCCCTGTCGAGCCGGGCGCATTGGAAAAGGCCTTTCTTCCCGACGCCAAGCCTTAACGGAACGGCGGCTCGTCGAAGGCGCGAAGCTTGCGCGAGTGCAGGCGCGGGCCTTCCTTGCGCATCAGGTCCACGGCCTGGATGCCGATCTGAAGGTGTTCGGAGATCGAGCCTTCGTAGAAACGGTTGGCCTGACCCGGCAGTTTGATCTCGCCGTGCAGCGGCTTGTCCGACACGCACAATAGCGTCCCGTAGGGCACGCGGAACCGATAGCCTTGCGCCGCGATGGTGGCGCTTTCCATGTCGATGGCGACGGCGCGGCTCTGGTTGAAGCGCAGCGCCGACTTGGAATAGCGCAGCTCCCAGTTCCGGTCGTCGGTCGTGACCACGGTGCCGGTGCGCAGGCGCAGCTTGACCTCGTCGCCCGGCATGCCGCTGACGGACTTGGTGGCGTCGTAAAGGGCGCGCTGGACCTCGGCGATCGACGGGATCGGGATGTCCGGCGGCAGAACCGCGTCCAGCACATGGTCGTCGCGCAGATAGGCGTGGGCCAGGACATAGTCGCCGATGGTCTGGCTGGCGCGCAGGCCGCCGCAGTGACCGATCATCAGCCAGACGTGCGGGCGAGTGACGGCGAGGTGATCGGTGATGGTCTTGGCGTTGGAGGGGCCGACGCCGATGTTGACCAGGGTCACGCCCTTATGGCCCGGCGCGGTCAGGTGATAGGCCGGCATCTGGTGCTTCTTCCAGGCCGTGTCGCTGATCGCCGCCTCGGGGTTGGGCGTGTCGCGCGTGATCACCACCCCGCCGGCGCAGGACAGGGTCTCATAGGGCGAACCCGGCGTCTGAAGCTGTTCGATGGCCCAGCGCACGAACTCGTCGACATAGCGATTGTAGTTGGTGAACAGGACATAGGACTGAACGTCATCGACCGGCGTGCCGGTGTAGTGTTTCAGCCGCGCCAGCGAGAAGTCGGTCCTCAGTCCGTCGAAGTGGGACAGGGGGAAGTCGCCGCCCATCTCGAACAGGCCGTCGGCGATCTCGTCGCCGATATGGGCCAGGTCCGTGGTCGGGAACCAGCGCGCCAGGGCGGCCGTCATCGACCGGTCCAGCGCGACCTCCAGCCCGTCCGTCACATAGGGGAAGGGGATCTCCTGCTTGGACACCACGACTTCGAAGGTCGCATTATACTCCTGCTCCAGCAGGCCCAGCTGTTCGGTCAGATAGGGGCGGAACAGGTCCGGCCGCGTGATGGTGGTGGCGTAGGTTCCCTGTTTCGACAGCCGGGCATAGGCGCGCGGCTCCAGGTCCTGGGGGCGATCCCCGTCCCAGCGGATGCGAAGTTCGGGATAGGCGAACACCCCTTCGGCGCGTTTCAGCGGATCGGGCCGCGCGCCGGTGTTGACGAAATCCCGCACGGCGTCGCGCAGGTTGGTCACGGATTGGGTGTAGAGGGTTTCGAGGCGGTCCAGCGCCGCCTGTGCTGTCATCTGTTCTGTCATGACTTCCTCTAGCGAAGCTTCTTGGCTTTGGCGAGGCGCCTGCCGTTCAATCCCGATTTCGGCGCATTGCGAAATTCGGGTCAGTCTTGTGTTTCTGGAGGGAGATAGGTCGCGTCCGTCAGCACGAGAGCGTCGTCGCGGACGGCGAAAATCAGACTCGCGCGCCCGCCGGTCGGGCAGCAGTCGCCATCCTCGGATCGCCACAGGCTTGTGTCGGCCTTTAGCAGGCCTGATGGATTGTAACTGAAGGCCAAGCCCTTCTTGATCCAGAGGTCGGAGGGAAGAGGTGCGGGGGCGGCGCCGATCCAGTTTCCGGTCTGGATCGGAACTAGCGTGTGCGAACCGTTCGTCCATCGAAACAGGGCATCGGCGCTATAATTTCCATTGCCCTCCATGACTCCCGCGATCGCGATGATCGGGTCCGCGTCATCGCCCGTCCAGAACACGACGGGCGCTTCATAGGCGTTCGCTTCCACCGCCCAGAATATCGGGATCAGCGACGCATTCGACTCCACGAAAAGTGTGAAGCCGGCCGATGCGGCGTTCTCGTCGGCGTTTCCATGCTGAAGTTGCCAGTAGATGCGCGGTCTGCCCGGCACACTCAGATAGCCGCCCTTAGAGGTGTCGCAATTCGCCAAGAGGCGGGGAATGCAACGCCTCGCCAGATCTTCCACAGCAACGGGCGGTTCGGTGATCGCACGCCCCCAGCCTGCCGGTCGGTCGCGCCATACGCCTTTGGGATCGGCAAATCTCTCTGGCATTTGGATATGGGGCGATCCCCATACCGGAGCGGGTGAAGACGAAACGGCGGACAGCATGATCGGCAAGGCCAGAAGGGCTGAAAATGCGTGTTTCATCGCGCGGTGCTCCGTCCTTCAGACTGCATTCGCCGTGGTTCTGTGTCGAGCCGTGATCAATGTCTGCATCCAGCGACTTCGCTGCATTGCAGCAATTTGTGACGGGCCTGCGGTTGCGGATCGGGGCGTGACGGCGCATCTGGCCCGAATGTCTTCTTCCCTCGCGTCAGCGCCCGCCAAGAAGGAGCTCGGCTTCGTCGAGTTTGTCTGTCTCATCGCCCTGATGATGGCGCTGAACGCCCTGGCGATCGACTCGATGTTGCCGGCCCTGCCGCACATCGGCGCGGACCTGAACGTGGCGACCGACAACGACCGTCAGTGGGTGGTGACCGCCTATCTGCTCGGGTTCGGCGGGGCGCAGCTGTTCTACGGCCCGCTGGCGGACCGGTTTGGGAGGAAGCCCGTCCTGCTGTTCGGCGTCGGCGTCTATGTGGTGTTCAGCCTCTTGGCGACCCTGGCGCCCACCTTCGACACGCTGATCCTGGCCCGTATCGGCCAGGGGCTGGGCAGCGCCTGCACCCGCGTGCTGGCCGTCTCCATCGTGCGCGACCGTTACGAGGGCCGCACCATGGCGCGGGTCATGTCCTTCAGCTTCCTGGTCTTCCTGGGCGTGCCGATCCTGGCGCCGTCGCTGGGGCAACTGATCATGCTGGTCGGGCCGTGGCGCTGGATCTTCGCGGGCCTGGGCCTGATCGGCGTGGCGTTGATCGTCTGGGCGACCCTGCGCCTGCCGGAGACGCTGAAGCCCGAGGATCGCCTGCCGATCCAGTTCAAGCGTCTGACGGCGGCCTACAAGATCGCCCTGACCGACCGCACGGCCGTCGGCTACACCCTGGCCATGACGGCCATAACCGGGGCCCTGTTCGGCTTCATCAACTCGTCGCAGCAGATCTTCGCCGATGTCTTCCATGCCGAGGCGGCCTTTCCGGCCATCTTCGCCCTGATCGCGGGCGGCATCGCCGTGGCCTCGATCGTCAATGCGCGGCTGGTGGTGAAACTGGGGTCGCGCAAGATTTCGCACACGGCCCTGATCGGCTTCACCGCCATCTCCGCCGTCCATGCCGGCGTGGCGATCAGCGGGCATGAATCGATCTGGACCTTCGCCGTGCTGCAGACCCTGACCATGTTCTGTTTCGGCCTGCTGGCCGGCAACTTCGGCGCCATGGCCATGGAGACGATGGGCAAGATCGCCGGCACCGCCGCCTCGATCCAGGGCTTCATCTCCACCATCGTCGGCTCGCTGCTGGGCTTTGCCGTGGGTCAGCAGTTCAACGGCACGACCATACCGATGTCGGTGGGCTTCACCGTGTTCGGCCTGATCGCCCTGGGCTGGGTGCTGTTCGCCGAGCGGGGACGGCTGTTCCGCTCCCATCATCTGCCGCCCGCAGCACAAGCCTAAAGCAATCGGGCTTGAGTTGGTGCGGGCTTGTAAGGCCTTCATCACAACGGGCACGACGAGGGTCACGGAGAACACGACGGGACCGAATGCGCTTTTCAGCTCCATGTCCAGACCGTCGATCGATCTGCGGCTTCGCCGCCGCAGGCCACCAAGCCTTTGCCGAACCGGCACGGCTCCATCGTGTTCGTTGTGACCCTCGCCGTGCCCGTTGTGACGAACCCTTCTCTAAATGGCGCTGACGCGTTGACCGATCTAATTGCGCTGCCGAATGCGCTGGACTGAGGCTTGATCTTTTCGGCGTTTCCGCGCGTTCTCCGGCCAATCGTTACGGTCAGCCCAGGAAAGCCTCGATGAAGCGCAAAGCGCTCGGTCTCGTCTCCGCCCTCGCCCTTGCCGCCGCAATGGGCCTGAGCGCCTGCTCCACCACGACCGGGGGCGCGTCGATGACGCCGCCCGCCGTCGCCCCGGCGCCCGGTCCCGATGCGGTCGACAGCCACACCTACGCCCGGCCCGAGATCGCCCGCGTCGTCGACGTCGCCCTGGACCTGACCGCGAACTTCGAGGCCAAGACCCTGTCGGGCACGGCGACGCTGGATATCCTGGCCGTCCCTGGCGCCAACGAGGTGATCCTGGATATCCGCAACCTGGACATCCAGGACGTGCGCGATGCGGCGGGCCAGCCGCTGCGCTATGTCGTCGGCGAAAACGACGCCATCAAGGGCCAGCCCCTGACCGTCTATTTCCCGGCCTTCGCCGCCAACGAGCGCCGCAAGATCACCGTCCGCTATTCGACCCGTCCCGACGCGGCGGCGCTGCAATGGCTCAGCCCGACCCAGACGGCGGGCGGCGAAAAACCCTATCTGTTCAGCCAGGGCCAGGCCATCCTGACCCGCACCTGGGTTCCGACCCAGGACAGCCCCGGCATCCGCCAGACCTATTCGGCCCGCATCACCGCCCCGGCCGACCTGACCGTGGTCATGAGCGCCGACCAGCTGACGCCCAAGGGCGAGGCGGCCGCAAACGGCATGAAGTCCTGGCGCTTCCGGATGAACAATCCGATCCCGCCCTATCTGATCGCCATCGGCGTGGGCGACATCGCCTTCGCGCCGTTCGACGAGCGCTCGGGCGTCTGGACCGAGCCCAGCCGCCTGCGCGCCGCCGCCGCCGAGCTGGAGCCCACCGCCGAAATGGTGGACGCGGCCGAGAAGCTGTACGGCCCCTACCGCTGGGGCCGGTACGACCTGCTGGTCCTGCCGCCTTCCTTCCCGTTCGGCGGGATGGAAAACCCCAAATTGACCTTCGCCACCCCGACCATCATCGCGGGGGACCAGTCGCTGGTCTCCCTGGTCGCGCACGAACTGGCGCACTCCTGGTCCGGCAATCTGGTGACCAACGCCACCTGGAACGACTTCTGGCTGAACGAGGGCTTCACCACCTATTTCGAGAACCGGATCATGGAGTCGGTCTACGGCTATGATCGCGCGGTGCAGGAACAGGTGCTCAGCTGGGACGGGCTTCAGGACGAGCTGAAGTCCCTGCCCGCCGACGACACGCGCCTGCATCTGAACCTGATGGGTCGTGACCCCGACGACGGCATGAACACCATCGCCTATGACAAGGGTTCGGCCTTCCTGCGCACCATCGAGCGCATCGTCGGGCGCGACAAGTTCGACGCTTGGCTGCGCGGCTATTTCGACCGCAACGCCTATCGCCCCATGACCACGGCCATGTTCCTGGAGGACATCCGCACCAACCTGGTGAAGGGCGACGCAGCCCTGGAGTCCGAATTGCAGCTGGACGCCTGGGTTTATCAGCCCGGCCTGCCGTCGAATGCGGTCGCTCCGGTGTCGAACGCCTTCACGCCCGTAGACGCCGCCGCCGTCGCCTTCTTCAAGGACAAGGGACCGGCCTCGGCCATTCCGTGGTCGGAGTGGAATACCCAGCAGCGCCAGCGTTTCCTGGGCTGGCGTCCCGAGGGTCTGCGCGCCAACGCCGACTGGCTGACCAATTCGCAGCTGGCCGATCTGGAGCGCACCCTGAACCTGGCGAACGAGGGCAACAGCGAACTGACTTTCGGCTGGCTGCAGATCGCCCTGGCCCACCGCTATCAGCCCGCCGTCGCCACAGCGGACGCCTTCCTGACCAGCCAGGGTCGCCGCAAATTCGTCCTGCCCCTGTTCCAGACCCTGTGGAACGAAGGCGACTGGGGCCGCGCAAACGCCCGCCGCATCTACGCCGAGGCCCGGCCTCTGTATCACCCGGTGACCAGCGGCTCGGTCGATCAACTGGTGGGGCGTCCGTAAGTGAAATCGTCTCCTCCCTGCGAAGCGGGGAGGAGGACCGCGCGCAGCGTGGTGGAGGGGCTCTTGAAGTCCCACGGACGCCTGCGAGGCGTCGAATAGCCTCTCCGTCACGGCGCGAAGGCGCGCCGCGTCTCCTCCCCATTTCATGGGGAGGAGACGGCTCGGGGCTGCCCGGTTCTGATCCTATAAGTTGACCACCATCACCCCGTCCTCGGCCGCTAGCCGCTCGGCCAGGACGGCGCGGTGGCATCCGGCGTGGTCGGCCTCGAAGCACAGCAGGGCCACGCGTTTCTCGCCCGCCAGCGCCTTCAGCCGCTCGTATTCCATCTGGGCCTGAGGCTTGGCCAGGTGATCGGCGAAGATGGCGCGCATCTCGGCGACCCGACCCTTGCGCGCGGCGTCGCGGCCGGCCTTGGGCGTGCCCAGGCCGCGCAGGTGAAGGTAGTCGATCCCTTCCGCCTTCAGGCTCTCGCCCAGGATCGTCTTGGAAAAGCCGGCGCGGCGTGAGGCGGCGACGGCGCGGACATCGACCAGGGTCTCGACTCCCGCCGTCTTCAAGCGCGCGATCACCTCCGCCTGGGTCGCGCCTTCGTAACCGATGGTGAAAAGCTTCATACACATCAGATGGGCGACGACGGGCGGATCGCCAGCGTCGCCGTGAACGCCCGCGTTGCGGTGCGGCGCCCTATCGTCTATCCCGCCGACACGGATTTCGACTGGAGCTTTCCCCATGGCTGACCTCGCCCCCGGCGTCGTGACTCTCTTCGGAGGATCGGGCTTTATCGGGTCGCAGGCGGTGCGCGCCCTGGCGCGTCGCGGCTGGCGCATTCGCGTGGCCGTACGCAACCCGGTCCTGGCCATCGAGATCCAGCCGCTGGGCGATCCGGGCCAGATCCAGTTCATGCGCTGCGACATCACCAGCGCCGAGGATGTTGCGGCGGCGGTGCGCGGCGCGGACGCCGTAGTCAATCTGGTCGGCGTCCTGCACGACGCGGGCGGCAAGCGCGGCTTCGACGCCGTCCACACTGAAGCCGCCAAGACCATCGCCTCGGCCGCCAGGGCGGCGGGCGTCAAACGTCTGGTCCAGATCTCGGCCATCGGCGCCGACGCCGCCAGCCCCTCGGCCTACGGCCGCACCAAGGCCAGGGCCGAAGAGGCCGTACGCGCCGTCTATCCCGACGCGGTGATCCTGCGGCCTTCGCTGGTGTTCGGCGCCGGCGACGGCTTCCTGAACCGCTTTGCGTCCATGGCGACGATGTCGCCTTTCCTGCCGCTGATCGGCGGCGGGGAGACCCAGTTCCAGCCGGTCTATGTCGGCGACGTCGCCGAAGCCATCGCGCGCGGCGTGACCCGTGTCGATGCGGCGGGCCGCACCTTCGAACTGGGCGGGCCGAGCCTCTACACCTTCCGCGAAGTGCTGGAGCTGGTGCGCCGCGAGACCGGCCGCGACCGGATGCTGGTCCCCGTGCCCTTCGCCGTCGCCAGGCCCCTGGGCTCCCTGCTGCAACTGAGCCGGTTCGTCGGCGTCACCCCGCCGCTGACGCGCGATCAGGTGCTGATGCTGGAGAAGGACAATGTCGTAGCCCCCGACGCCCTGGGCCTCAGCGACCTGGGCATCGATCATCCGGCGGGCATGGCGGCCATCGCGCCGTCCTATCTGTGGCGCTACCGCGTCGGCGGCCAGTTCGCCGAAGCCCCTGCGCACTGAACGGGCCACTGAATTAATCCCCATCCGATGAAACCACAGGCCGCCTCTCGTCGCCTGTGGGACTTCGCTTGCGGGAACAAAGAGTGCACAGCTTAAGGATGCCGGCCACGCAGCCCCAGTTCTCCTCGACCGATACGCCTGACCTGAACGACGCGCGGGCCCTGCTGTCGCGTGTCTGGGGCCACGCCGATTTCCGGGGCATGCAGGGCCAGGTGGTCGAGCAGATCCTGTCCGGCGGCGATGTGCTGGCCGTCCTGCCGACCGGCGGCGGCAAGAGCGTCTGCTATCAGATCCCCGCCATCCTGCGTCACGGCCTGGGCCTCGTGGTCTCGCCCCTGATCGCCCTGATGACCGACCAGGTCGAGGCGTTGAAGCAACAGGGCGTCGCCGCCGCACGTCTCGATTCCGGCGTCTCGATGGACGAACGGTCGGCGATCTGGGCGGCGGCCCGCTCCGGCGATCTGGACCTGCTCTACGTCTCGCCCGAAGGCCTGGCGGCCGGGGCCATGATGGATCGTCTGGCCGAACTGCCGCTCAGCCTGATCGCCATCGACGAGGCCCACTGCGTCTCGCAATGGGGCCACGACTTCCGTCCAGACTATCGCAACTTGGGTCTGCTGGCCGAGCGGTTCCCCAACGTCCCGCGCATTGCGGTCACGGCCACCGCCGACGCCCGCACCCGCGACGACATCCTGCGCTCGCTGCGGCTCGAACAGGCCAAGGTCTTCGTCGACAGTTTCGCCCGTCCGAACCTGCAACTGTCGGCCGAACGCAAGGAAAGCGCCTCGCGCGCCAAGACCGACGCGCGGGTCATTGAACTGGTGCGCGAACGGCGGGGCAAGTCGGGCGTGGTCTATTGCGGCAGCCGCGACGGTTGCGACCGCGTTGCCCAGGCGCTGCGCGACGCCGGGACCAACGCCATCGCCTATCACGCCGGCATGGATACGAAGGAGCGCGACCGGCGGCTGGAGCGGTTCCTGGCCGAGGAGGGCGCCGTCATGGTCGCCACCATCGCTTTCGGCATGGGCGTCGATAAGGCCGACGTGCGCTTCGTCATCCACGCCGATCCGCCGGGCAGCCTGGAGGCCTATTGGCAGGAGATCGGCCGGGGCGGCCGCGACGGCGAACCGGCCGAGGGCATCACCCTGTACGGCCCGTCCGACATCGCCTGGACCCTGCGCCGGCTGGACGGCCGCCCGATGGCCGAGGAGGTCAAACAGGTTCAGGTGCGCAAGGCCCGCCAGCTGTTCGCCATGCTTGACGGCGCCGTCTGCCGCGCCCAGGCCGTGCGCCGCTATTTCGGCGAGACCGACGCCCAGCCCTGCGGCGTCTGCGACATCTGCGGCGACCCGCCGCTTCTCAATGACGCCACCGTCCCCGCCCAGAAGGCCCTGGCGGCGGTCCAGCGTCTGGGCGGTCGGTTCGGACGGGGCCGGATCGTCGACCATCTGACCGGCCGGACCAAGGCGGTCCAGCCGTGGGAGCAACAGCTGTCCACCTGGGGCATAGGCGCCGACATCTCGCCCAACGGCTGGCGCGACATCGTCGACCACCTGTTGTTCGAAGGCCTGCTGGTCGAGAACGCCAACGACGGCAAGCCCCTGGTCGGTCTGGGCGACGGCGAGGCGGTGCGCGCCGTCTACAAGGCCGAACGCAAGATCGAGGTGCGCCGCGTGCCCGCAGGCTTCGACGCCGGCACGCGCTCGGGCAATCCGCGCAATCGCCGCGACCGTACCGGCGAGGGCCGCAACGCCGCGCTGGAGACGATGGACGCCGACGTCCGCGCCCGGTTCGAGGCACTGCGCGCCTGGCGCCGCGACCGCGCCTCGGAACAGCACGTCCCGCCCTATGTCATCTTCCAGGACAAGACCCTGCTGGAAATCGCCCAGGCCGAGCCGGGCGACTTGAACAGTCTGGGGGCGATTTCCGGCGTCGGCCAGTCCAAGCTGGATCGCTATGGCAAGGGCGTTCTGGAGACGCTGAACGCCCTCTAGATGGCGTCAGACTTCCGGCTGCGGCGGGGCGGTGATGACTTCGACGTTGTCGTTCAGCAGATAGGACAGTTCCGACAGGGCTACGGCGCGTTCTGCCGGGCTGGCGGCGGCCTGAACGGCGGCGACCTTCTTGGGCATGTCCTCGGAGATGCCGCGCAGGATGCATTTCAGGTCGCCGTCGGTGCCGCGTTCCTTCAGGATCAGGTGGCCCTGCATGTCGAGCGCGGCCAGCTGTTCGGCCTGGGCCTTGAAGCCGGTGAAGGCCTGGCTGGTGAAGAAGGCGGCGTCGTCGGCGGCCTTGGCGGCGGCCCAGCCGTCGACCATGGCCTTCAGGCTGGTCGAGCGCGAGATGATGTCGGCGAACAAGGGCTCGCCCGCCACAGAGATCGGCGCGCCGACGGCGGCCGGCGGCTGATCCGCCGCCAGGGCGACGGCGGGATTGGACATCGCCAGGGCGATCGAAAGCGCGAGGCCGCAAGACATGGGGATGACTTCCTGTTTCACCGTCCGCTAGGACGTTGAACCTCTTTACCCCCGACCCGTAAACGAGTGTTTACCCTCTCCAACGCCCACATCATCGACCGAGGACGCCATGAGCCGCGACGACGCCTGGAAGACATTCGATCGCACCGCCGCCGAGGCGGGCCAGACCCGGATCGTGGATCAGTTCGCCGCCGATCCTGATCGGCTGGCGCGGATGTCGGTCGAGGCGGCGGGGCTCTATCTGGACCTGTCGAAACAGAGCTGGACGAAAGCCGCCTTCGACGCCTGTCTGGATCTGGCCCGTGCGTCGGATGTCGAGGCAAGACGCGCCGCCCTGTTCGCCGGCGAGGCCGTCAATCTGACCGAGGGCCGGGCCGTGCTGCATCCCGCCCTGCGGGCCGCGCCGGGCGCGGACTTCCACGCCCTGGGCGAGCCGGTCTCGGCCGAGGTGGACGCCGTACGGGCGGACATGAAGGCCTATGCCGACGCCGTACGCTCGGGCGCCGAGGCCGGGGCGACGGGGCGCAAGTTCGAGGCCATCGTCCATGTCGGCATCGGCGGATCGGACCTGGGGCCGCGCGTGGTCTGGGATGCGCTGCGTCCGCTTGATCCGGCCATCGACCTGCGCTTCGTCGCCAATATCGACCCGCGCGACATGGCCGAGGCCCTGACCGGCCTGGACCCCGAAACCACCCTGGTGGTGGTCGTGTCCAAGACCTTCACCACCCAGGAGACCCTGGCCAACGCCGAGGCGGCCAAGGCGTGGCTGGCCGCGTCCCTGCCAGCCGAGGGCATGACCAGACATTTCATCGGCGTGACGGCGGCGCCGGACAAGGCGGCGGCCTTCGGCTGCGGCCGCACCTTCGCCTTCCGGGACTGGGTCGGCGGTCGGTATTCGCTGTGGTCGGCGGTCAGCCTGTCGTGCGGCATCGCCCTGGGCTGGGACGTGTTCGAACAGATGCTGGCCGGGGCTGCGGCCATGGACGACCATTTCGTCTCGGCCCCGCTGGAGCAGAACGCGCCGATCCTGTTGGCCCTGGCCCAGGTGTTCAACGTCGATGGGCTGAACCGTCCGGCGCGCACCGTCGCCCCCTACGCGCACGCCCTGCGCCGCCTGCCGTCCTTCCTGCAGCAGCTGGAGATGGAGTCGAACGGCAAGCGGGTGCATCGCGACGGTACGCCTGTGACGCGCCAGACCTGTCCCGTCGTGTTCGGCGAACCCGGCACCAACGGCCAGCACGCCTTCTTCCAGCAGATTCACCAGGGACCGCAGATCGTCCCCGCGGAGTTCGTGATCGTCGCCAAGACCCACGCCGACGCGCCGGAATCGCCCCTTTGGTCGAATGCGCTCGCTCAGGGTCAGGCCCTGATGCTGGGTAAGACCACCGAAGCGGCCAAGGCCGAAGGCCTGGCCCAGGGTCTGTCGGAGGACGAGGCGACCCGTCTGGCCCCCCACCGCACCTTCACCGGCAACCGCCCCTCGACCGCCATCCTGATGGACCGTCTGACGCCCGAGACCTTGGGCGCCCTGCTGGCTCTGTACGAGCACAAGACCTTCGTCGAGGGCGTGATCTGGGACATCAACAGCTTCGACCAGTGGGGTGTCGAACTGGGCAAGGTGCTGGCCAAGGCGATCCTGAAGGACGTGGACGCCGGCGGGCCGTCCGCCGGTCTGGACCCGTCCACGGCCGCCTTGATGACGCGGCTGATGGGCTGACGAAGAAAGGGCCCGGCCTTGCGGCCGAGCCCTTCATTGTCTTCAGATCGTCGCGGGACTACCAGCGGCGGTCCTGGCGGTAATCCCGGCGATCGTCGCGACGGTCATAACGTTGCTCGCGGCGATAATCGCGATAATCGCGGCGCTGTTCGTAGCGCGAGTCGCGGCTGTTGATGCCGTGCTCGCGTTCCCAGTGGCCCTGGTTCCGGTAGCACTGGCCGCCGCGATAGTATTCGCAGCCTGAGCCGCGGTTCGACGACGCCACGGCGCCGATGGCTGCGCCGCCCAGGGCGCCGCCTGCGATATAGCGGCCGTCGCCGTTGCCGTAGATGGCGCCGGCCAGGCCGCCGACGGCGGCGCCGATCAGGGCGTTGCGGCCGGTGTCGTCGCGATCACGCGATTGGGCCGAGGCCGGGGCGGCCATCAGGCTCATGGCGACGACCGGGGCGGCGACGGCGGCGGTGATCTTCAGCAAGTTGGACATGATCGTCTCCTTTTATTTTCGGGCCGGTTCGGCGTTTCCGACAAGGGAAATGCATCCAGCGTTGAAACGGTTCTGCCAGCCTGTGCTTGAACAGCCCCGGAGCCCGCCATTCATTTTCGGTTCATTTGTCGCGGAAGTTTCGCAGACGGCCGGCGATGGCGCGCTTGACGCTGGCCCCTGCTCTGACTACCTCCCGGTCGCGTTAGCACTCTCGACGGTCGGCTGCCAAAACGGTGATCGAAGAGAGGCTGACCCACCGTTTTCAAGTCGCCCCCGTCCGGGGGTACATAAGGAGAGAACCGATGGCGTTTCGTCCGCTCGGCGACCGCGTGCTGGTCAAGCGCGTTGAAGAAGAATCCAAGACCAAGGGCGGGATCATCATCCCCGACACCGCCAAGGAAAAGCCGCAGGAAGGCGAAGTCGTCTCCGTCGGCCCCGGCGTTCGTGACGAATCCGGCAAGGTCAACGCTCTGGAGCTGAAGGCCGGCGACCGCATCCTGTTCGGCAAGTGGTCGGGCACGGAAGTGAAGATCGACGGCGACGACCTGATCATCATGAAGGAATCCGACGTCCTGGGCGTCCTGTCCTGAACGTGACTCGTGATGCGTGACTCGTGAGCGGCGCGTGATCGCGCCCTTACGAACCGCATCAATCACGACTCACGATTCACCACTCACCTTTTAAAGGAGCTGCCCGCATGGCCGCTAAAATCGTACAGTTCAACACCGACGCGCGCGACAAGATGCTGCGCGGCGTCAACGTGCTCGCCAACGCCGTCAAGGTGACGCTGGGTCCCAAGGGCCGCAACGTCGTGATCCAGAAGTCCTTCGGCGCCCCGCGCTCGACCAAGGACGGCGTGTCGGTCGCCAAAGAGATCGAGCTGGAAGACGCCTTCGAGAACATGGGCGCCC
>NZ_JBKBOC010000025.1:0-31359 GCF_046295075.1 Brevundimonas sp.
CGACGCATGGTATCTTTTCAAAAAGACCGCAGATAGTCAGTGTCGTATGATGACCTTCTAGGGTCATCGCAAGAACACCGCCGCCTGCGTTTCTCTTTCCAAATCAACAATGTCAAAGACCTAAACCGCCGAAGCGGCCCGACTTGTTTAGCGCCGTGTCGTCGGCGGAGGCGGGGATTTAGAGACCGCCGAACCTCATGTCAACCGCTCTTTTCAGAGATCTTTTGGAGAGAAGGGCGAACCCTTCAGACCGCAAGAAACCACCGGAGGAAAGCGAGGCTTGCCCCTAAAACCCGTCGGCGATTCGATTGGAGCGCGGAACCTAGTGAAACCAACCGATGAAAGCAAGAAGTTTTTCAACCCCTCCTCCCGCGAAACCGTGAGGATCAAGACCCCCGCGGCCCCGTCGGCCGGCCCGTTTCCGAGCGAGGCGGCTCTATACGTAGACCCACTTTTGTCCGCAACCAGATTCTGACAAGACCGCGAAACTTTCTCAAAGAGTCATGATCAGCGAGCATGAACCAACAGCATCAGCCCGCTATGTATGTGCGCAAACTCGCCGCCTCCTGGGCGTGTTCGGCGATCTGGCACTTCACCACATCCCCGATGGAGATGACGCCGACCAACCGTGTGGCTTCCATCACCGGTAGATGTCGGATGCGCCGATCGGTCATGCGGGTCATCAGGGCCGACATCTCTTCGCCCGGCTCGGCGAAGATCACCTTGGCGGTCATATAGTCGGCGACCGGACGATCCAGAGCCTTGGCGCCGTCGGCGGCCAGCGCCTTGACCACGTCCCGTTCGGAAAACACCCCGACGACGCGATCGCCGTCACAGACAACCAGCGCCCCGACCCGTTTCTGCTCCAGCTCTGCGCACGCCTGCGTCACCGTCAGGTCGGGCGTGATGGAGAAGACGGCGTTTCCCTTGGTCTTGAGGATTTCGGCGACGAACATCGCGGCTCCTTCTCTCTATAGAAGAGACGACCGCAGGGCCGGAATGGCGACAGGGCCGCTCGGGAACCGATGATTGCTCAGCACACGCCAGGAATCAAACGCCGCCGATGGATTTCGGCGCGACGCCCTTGCCGAACAGCCGGCCCAGCGGCCCGATGGCCAGGAAGCCGACGACGAAGCCGACGGCGTGGGCTTCCCAGGCGATGCGCGCGCCTTCCGCGCCGGGCGCATAGCCGATCAGGCCGGTCACCGCATTGACGGCCATCCAGGCGATGGCCGCGCCGATCACATGGCGATCGGTCATCGTCAGCACCCTGCCCTGCCCTCCAAGCAGCCGCGTCGCCGCCCCGATCAGGCCGAACACCGCGCCCGACGCCCCGACCATAGGCTCGGCCGATCCCCAATGGATCAGCCCATAGCCCAGCGCGGCCAGCACGCCGCAGCCTATATAGAAGAGCAGGAAGACCGTCGGCCCCATCTTGCCCCCGAACAGTCGCGCCACCGGCGTTCCGAACGCCAGCGCCGCGACCGCATTCATGATGGCGTGGGTCCAGCCGCCGTGCAGCAGCATGGCCGTCAGCAGTCCGCCCCAGCGTCCCTGCTCCAGATCGGCAGGCGCAAAGGCCATGCTCATGCCCATGTCGGGCAGATCGCGCTGGAAGAAGAACAGCGTCGGCATCGACAGCACGATCAGCAGCACGACCAGCGGCACGTTGAACGCGGGTTCTTTGACGGGCTGGCTGTTCTGCGAGTCGAATCGACCGGGTGTGTCTGACATGGCGTCACAAATGCTCAGTGACCTGCGTCACATCAAGCGCTTCTTAATAACCTTAATGCAGGTTGGGGTGCGGATCACGCTCGTGGTTCGGCGTACGTTTGCGCGAGGAACCACCAGAATGCCCGCCAAGAGGCTGTTTACATCCACCGCCGTCGTGGCCGTCGTCGCCGCAGCGAGCCTGCCGGCCGCCGCCCAGTCGACGGGTTCCGGCAGCGCGTCGCGCTTTCAGCAGGGCTATGGCGGCGCGCGTTCAGCAGCCAGCACGGCGACCACCGGCTATACCCGCGACGCCAACGGCAATCGCCTGATCGTCAACGGCATCATCCAGTCGGGCGCCTCGTCCTATTCCAGCCAGTCGGGCGGCGTCGCCTCGGCCTATGCCGGCGCAGGTTCGTCCAGCAACGGCGGCACGACCATCGGCGGCTCCACCGCCATCGGCAACCAACTGAACGTGGTCGTCCAGGGCAGCCGCAACACCGTCATCGTCAACTCGACCCAGACCAATACCGGCGCGATCAACGCCGGCACGGCCCTGAACGGGAACATCAACCTGCCATGAGCCGTCGCCATCTCATTAAAGGGGGAGCCGCCGTTTCGGCCGTCGCCCTGCTGCTCGCCGGCTGCGTCAGTCCGGTCGCCGGTCCGTCGGGTCAATATGCGACCCCGATCGGCAATGCGCCGGTGACCGCCAACCCGACCCCCTATTCCGCCGCACTCTATTGCCTTGCCGACTACGCCCGTCGCTACAACCTGCCCTCGCCGCGCATGGCCGTGGGCCGGATCAGCGACTACACCGGCACGGTCTCTTCGGACGGCGGGCGCCAGATCACCGGCGGCGCCTCCCTGATGGCCAACTCGGCCCTGGCCAAGGCCGGCGCCCGCATCGTTGAACGCTACGACACTTCGGTGTCCGAGCTGGAACTGCGCTACGCCAACAACAAGCTGATCGGCGACCAGGCTCCCGAAGCCCAAGGCCCCGAGGACACCCAGTATCGCCGCATCCTGGCGGGCCAGGTGCCCGGCTCGGACTTCTATGTCGTCGGCGGCATCACCGAGGTGAACTACAACATCCGCTCCGGCGGCTTCGACATCGCCGGCGGCGAGGTCGACAGCAACCGCCCGGGTTCGGGCATCGTCAACCACCGCGTCTATGTGATGAACATCGCCATGGACCTGCGCCTGGTCCAGACGACCACGCTCGAAGTCGTCGATGTGGTCTCCTATCAGAAGCAGATCATCGGCCGCGAGATTTCGGCCGGCGTGTTCGACTTCCTGAACGGCAATGTCTTCGACATCTCCGCCGGCACGGGCGGGATGGAGCCGACGCAGCTGGCCGTCCGCGCCCTGGTCGAACGGGCCACGGTCGAGTTCATGGCCAATCTCTACGGCGCGCCCGGCCCCGAAATCTGCCTCAACGCCGCCAACGATCCGCTCGGCGATTCCGCCGTCGGTCCGACCGGCGGATATTATCCGGCCTATCCCACTCAGGACACCAACAATGGCCAGACACGCGCCGATCCGTCTCGCTGGCATGATGGCCGCGACGGCGACGTTCGTCGCACTCGCCACTGAAGCGAGCGCGCAACAGACGCCGGTCTGCGATCCGCAGGCCGGCGACGCCTGTTCCAGCACCCAGACCCAGTCCGGCGACGTCACCGGCCTGGTGGACATCGACCTGTCCGTCGATCAGGTGACCGTCAGCACCAGCGCCCAGGGCAATTCGCTCGCGGGCGGGGTGACGGCCGCCTCCGCCGGTCTGGTCTCGCGCCAGACGATGACCGGCTCCGCCGTGGCGACCAGCAACGTCGTCGTGAACGGCGAGGCTGACGGCCAGCTCAGCGTCTCGACCACCGCGCGTGGCAACTATCTGGGCGTGACCACCAACGGCGCGACCTTCGCCGTCGATGCGACCCAGTCCGCGACCGGCGATCAGGTCCGGGCCGGAACCTATGTCCAGGCGCCGGGCGGCCGTGTGCTCCAGGGCGGCTTCGCGACCAGCGCCGCCGTCGCCAACACCGTCGCCATGGGCGGCCCCTCCTCCTCCCTGACCGGCGTGATCGACCAGACGGCCCAGACCACCGTCTTCGCCGAGACCGTCGCTGACGTTCAGTACATCCCCGCGCCCGCGACCTTCTCGTCCCAGGCCGTCGCCAATGCGGTTCAGACCAATACGACCGGCGCCTCGCACCAGGACCTGGCCATCCGTCAGTCCAACGGCCCCTCGACGACCGAGGCTCGCACCGACGTCTATGTGGACAACGCCTGGGACCTGACGGTCGGCGCCAATGCCGGCGCCAACCAGGCGATCACGGCGAACGCCGGCGGCTCGATGCTGATCGCGACGGACCAGACCAACGCCGGCCGCGTCCGCGCCGACGCCCGCGTTCAGACCAACCTTCAGGGCCAGACCGTGCTGGCCGCCCGCAGCGTCGCCAACGAGACCGTCGCCGGCAACAACGACATCTATCTGAAGCTGGACAACACCCAGCTGAACTCCGGCGGTGTCGAGGCCAACGCCACCTACGTCGGCGTCAACGGCTATGACGCCTATGTCGGCGCCGACGCGGTCGGCAATGCGGTGACCGGCTACGCCTGTTCCCAGTGCGGCGGCGACGTCAACATCACCAACAATCAGACCAACAGCGGCAATGTCACCGCCACGACCAGCGCCACGGTCGGTTCCGGCCGCACCGCCGTCGTCGGCGCCAACGCCGTCGGCAACACCGCCACCTTCTACATCAGCCGCCCCGGCGGCTGACGCCTTTTGGTAGGCTGTCGGGCTAGTTGGCGGCAGAACCACCGATGATCCAGGTCTTTAGCTGGACAGGATCGAACATCAGCTTCAACTGCCGCAACACCGGCATGCCGATATTCGGACGGCCGCCTTCCATGAAACGCACCTTGGGCCGATGGATGACGAGGCCGCCGACGGTGACATCTTCGGTCAGACGCGCCTCAAAGACGTCCTGCACCCCGGCTGCGGATTTGGCGTGACCGATAAGGACCGGCTCCGCCTCCAGCGGCAGGTCCTTGACCAGGCTGAGAGGCAACAGGAAATCGCTGGTGTTTCCGGTGTCCAGGATGGCGGCGATCGACTGACCCTCAAGTTCGATGTTGAGCGACGGCAAGGCCGCGCCGCCCTCTCCCAGATAGGGAATCCCCTCCCCCGCCTCCGGCGCTTCCTCGGGGGCGTAAATCATCAGCCGGCTCTGTCCGAGATCCATAAGAACGTACTGCCCCGGAAAGCTGTTGGGACCGATGATGGCGACTTCGTTGGGATGATTGAACGCCATGGCGGTCGCGCGGGCATCCAGGATCGGCGCTCCGCCCAAGCTGGCGTTCGCGATGAAGGTCTCGAAGCCCGGCACCGGCCTGCCCGTACTGCCGTCGATCGACCGCGACGCGCCCTTGTTTTCCAGCCCGAACCGCTCGGCGACAACCATGTCGATCACGTTGCCGTTCGTCCCGGTGTCGAAGACGGCCGGGATCGGCGGGTGATCTCCGATCGTCAGCATGATCAGAACCCGGTCGTTGGACTGGAAAAGGTTGATAATGGTGGGAGGCTCCGCCTGCGCCCACGCACAAATCGGCGCGGAAAAGACACTGGCGGCGAGAGCCAAGCCTGAAAGCAGATGACGCATGACGATCCTTTCAATAATTGGTACGATTAGGACCAATTGTCGATTGACGGTCAAATGACAAAACCTCCATCTGTCCTGACAGAACTCGAGGGCGCGGTGCTTTCAGAGATTCACCACCGCCACCACGACACCGCGTTCCAGGTGCGTCGCGCCTTTCAGACCTCGCCATCCATCGAATGGAGCGGGAGCGCTGGGGCGGTCTATCCCGCCATCCGTCGTTTGGCTGACGCCGCATTGATCTGGACGACGCCGATCCCCACAGGTCGCAAGGGCACCCGCCTGTCGCTGTCGCCGCAAGGCCTCGCGGCCTTGGAAGCCTGGATTTGCGACCCCGTGCGAGCGACGAACGTCGGCGTCGATCCTTTCAGGCTGCGCGCCGGCCTGTGGGCGACCCTTGATCCGACGGTTCGCGCCGAAGCTCTACGCCGCCTTCAGCAAGCGGTGGACGAGGAACTGGAACGGCTGATCGCTTCTCTAAATGATCTCGATGAGGTGGAACGCGCTCGCACCGAATGGTCGATCGATCTTCAGAAGATGCGGAGGCGGTGGCTTATGCAACAGCGACCGGGCGGCTGATCCAAACATGACAAGTCGGTAAGGTTCGTCGGTCCAGCTTGCTGAAAAGGCAAGCTCACTTTACACGATCCGGGATCGCGCCATCGGGGGATGCGGTTTCGGAGTGATACCATGCGTTCTGCGCGTCATCTGCTGCTCGTCGCCGTCTCGGGACTGGCCCTTACCACCGGGGCGTTCGCCGCCCCCGCTCTCGCCCAGACCGCAGCGCCCGCCGCCGCCTCGGCAGGCCAGGTCGCACCGTCCGCCCCCTGGGCCCAGGCCGCCAGCGACATTCCAGCCGATCCCGCCGTCCGTTACGGCCTGCTGCCCAACGGCATGCGCTACGCCCTGCTGCACAATGCGACGCCTCCGGGCCAGGCCTCCTTCCGCCTGCGCATCGACGCCGGTTCGTTGATGGAGCGTGACGACCAGAAGGGCCTGGCCCACTTCATGGAGCACATGGCCTTCAACGGCACCAAGGAGGTGCCCGAGAACGAGATGCTGCGCATCCTGGAGCGCCTGGGCCTGGCCTTCGGCGCCGACACCAACGCCTTCACCAGCTTCGACCAGACCGCCTATATGCTGGAGCTGCCGAACACCAAGGACGAGACGGTCGACCCCAGCCTGCACATCCTGCGCGAGATGATGTCGGCGGCCCTGATGGCGCCGGACGCCATCGACGCCGAGCGCGGCGTCATCGTCGGCGAGGAACGCACCCGTGACACGCCGCAGCTACGCGTGCTGAAGACCCAGCTGGGTCTGCTGGCGCCCGGCCAGCGCCTGTCCGAACGCCTGCCGATCGGCGACCTCGACATCATCCGCAACGCCCCGCGCCAACGGTTCGTCGACTTCTACGACGCCTATTATCGCCCCTCGCGCGCCACCTTCATCGCCGTGGGCGACTTCGACGTGGACGCCATGGAGGCCAAGGTCCGCGCGGCCTTCGCCGACTGGAAACCCACCGCCGCCGACGGCCCGGAACCCGATCTCGGAACCGTCGCCGCGCGTGAACCCCAGACCAGCATCCTGGTCGAGCCAGGCATCCAGTCCTCGATCCAGCTGAACTGGATCAAGAACCCCGGCCTGGAACCCGACACGGTCGCCGAACGCGCCGCCGACATCCGTCGCGGCCTAGGCCTGGCCGTGCTGAACCGTCGCCTGGGCGAGATCGCCCGCGCCGACAACCCGCCCTTCATCGGCGCCGGCGCCGGCTATCAGTCGCTGTTCGACAGCCTGGACGCCGGCACCCTGGCGGTCGCCTTCAATCCGGGCGGCTGGCAGCGCGCCCTTGAAACCGTCGAACAGGAAAGCCGTCGTCTAGCCGAATACGGCGTGACCGACGCCGAGCTTCAGCGCGAGATCGTCAACACCCGCACCGCCCTTCAGAACGCCGTAGCCTCGGCCGCGACCCGTTCGACCCCCGCCCTGGCCACCGGCCTGCTCGGCGCCGTCAACGACGATCAGGTGTTCAGCGCGCCCCAGACCAATCTCGACATCTTCGACAAGGCCGTCGAGGGTCTCACGGTCGATCAAGTCAACCAGGCGACCAAGGCCGTGTTCGAGGGTCAGGGCCCGCTGGTGCTGTTCAGCTCGCCCGTCCCGGTCGAGGGCGGCGAAGCGGCCGTCACCGCCGCGCTGGAAGCCTCGCGCAACACTCCGATCCAGGCCCGCGCTGTCGAGGCCGAGCTGAAATGGCCCTATGACAACTTCGGCGCCCCCGCCGTCCCAGCCTCGCGCACCGAGGTCGCCGACCTGGGCGCCACCCTGGTCCGCTTCCCGAACGGCACGCTGCTGAACATCAAGAAGACCGACTTCCGCGCCGAACAGATCCTGGTCAGCGCCCGGACCGGCATCGGCGAACTCGGCCTGCCGGCCGATACGCTGTCGCCCCTGTCGATGGCCAGCACAGTCCTGACCCCCGGCGGCCTGGGCAAGCTCAGCCTGGACGAGATCAACCGCGTCCTGAGCGGCCGCACCTACAGCGCCTCGGTCAACCAGGCCGGCGACGCCTATGTCTTCTCGGGCGCGACCAAGCCGGCCGACCTTCAGCTGGAGCTTCAGGTCCTGGCCGCCTATCTGACCGATCCCGGCCTGCGCGCCGCGCCGTTCGAACAGACCAAGGCCATGTTCCCGCAGATCCTGGCCCAGCTGGGCGCCACGCCGCGCGGCGTGTTCCAGCGCGACGCCTCGGGCCTGCTGGCCGGCGGCGATGCGCGTGAGGTGACCCCGACGGCCGAACAGGTCGCCGCGATCCAGATCGACGACGTCCGCAACGGCGTCCGCTCGGCACTGGCCCAGGGTCCGGTCGAGATCACCGTCGTCGGCGACGTGGACATCGACGCCGTCATCGCCGCCGTCGGCTCGACCTTCGGCGCCCTGCCCTCGCGCGGTGCCGAACCGACCCCGCCCGCCGGCTCGACCGAGCGCAAGTTCCCCGCCCCCGTCGCCACGCCGGTCCAGCTGTATCACACAGGCCCGGCCGAACAGGCGCTGGGCTTCGTCGCCTGGCCGACCACCGATCAGATCGCGGACCGCAAGATCGCACGCCAGCTGTCGATCCTGTCGGACGTGCTGCAACTGCGCCTGAACGACGAGATCCGCGAGAAACAGGGTCTGGCCTATTCGCCCAGCGCCGGCTCCAGCGCCTCGGACGTCTATCCCGGCTATGGCTTCATCTCGGTGACGGCGGAAACCCCGCCGGCCGCCCTGCCCAAGCTGTTCGAGACGGTGGACGCCATCGCCGCCGACCTGCGCGACAACCCGGTCAGCGACGATGAGCTGAACCGCGCCCGCCGCCCGGCCGTCGAACGCCTTCGCCGCAGCATGGCCGACAACGGCTACTGGATGACGCAGCTGGCCGAAGCGCAGTCCAACCCGGCCACGCTGGACCAGACGCGCAACCAGGTCGCCACCCTGGAAGCCGTCACCGCCGCCGACCTTCAGACCCTGGCCCGCCAGTATCTGAAGCCCGACGCCGCCTGGCGCGCTACCGTCACGGCCCAGGCCGCTGCAGCTCAGGCCGCCGCGGCTCAATAAGCGCCCAAGAAAAAGGCCCCGGCTCTTGCGAGCCGGGGCCAGTCGTCAGGATCGTCGACGGAGAGCCGACGGTCTTGTTATCTCACGCTCCGCATGATCGGCGGCTGAACGGGCCTGTTCGGGTCCGGTTCAGAACACCCGGCCGCCGACGCCGCCGTCCAGGGTGATGACCCCGGTCAGCACGGTCGCGCTCTCGACCTGTTCCTCGCGGTATTCGGTGTATTCCTCTTCGCGATACATCGTCAGGATCTTCACCCCGGCGCCGTAGCGACGCAGCAGCGACCGCTCGTTGCAGTCGCGCTCGGGCTTCTCGGGACGGCATTCCAGCTTGCCGCCGGGGCCGTACCACAGCGCCTCGTGCTTACGGCAGGTCAGGGTCGTGCCGTGGTCGAAGCTGATGTCGCCGTTGTAATCCGCGATGGTCGCCTGCAGCCAGGTGCCCGACAGGCAGCGATAAAGCTCGCCCTCGAACCCGTCCGCGATCTCGCGATCCGGCCGAACCTGCGAGGCAGGGTGCGGCACCTGGCGGGCGTCGATGCAGACGGCCTGGATGACGACCCGCTTCATCATGCTGCGGAAGGCGGTGTAGGGGGTGCGCACGGTCTGGGCGATCATGCCCTCGACGGCCAGGCCCTGAATCGTGGTCGGATAGGGCTGATCGACGCTGACATAGGCCGCGCCGCCGCCTCCGCCGAAGCTGCCCGAAAACCCGCCGGCCCGTGCATTCACGAACGACCGCGCGCCCGAGTTGGCGTTGGCGCCCGCGTTCGCATTGGCGTTCGCGCCAAGGTTCACGTTCACATTGACGTTGGTGTTGATGTTGCCGTTCCAGTTTCCACCACCGCCGCCGGGACCGCAGTTTCCACCCCCGCCGCAGGGCGGCGGCTCGGGCGGCGGCGGGGGCTCGCACGATGTGCAGGGCGGCGGCTCGCAGCCTCCGTTGCACTGCGCCAAAGCCGCCCCGGCGCCCGCCGAGACAGCGAGACCGGCCGCCAGGCCCAGCATCCATTTCGTGATCCGCAGCCGCATCGGCGGGAACTCCCAAACGTAGATTTCGTGTCGACTGGGCAAGACGCCAGCCGATCCTGCATTCACCAAAACGACAAAAGCCTTTCGTTTCCGTTGATGACGCCTGCGCTTCGGGATGGCGCAATGCCGCATCCGTCTGCTAGACCGCCCGCATAATGACCGTCCGCGTCTCCATTCGCCTGATTTCGATTAGCCGCCCGGCGTAGCGCCTCTGGGCCTTCTGGCCCCGTGCACGCCGGGATCGACACGCGAACGTAACTCTAAAAGACGCTGAGACTTCCTATGGCTGACGCCCCCGAGACTACCGCCCGCGATTACCGCGACACCGTCTTCCTGCCCGAGACGCCTTTCCCCATGCGCGGCGGCCTGCCCCAGAAGGAGCCGGTCATCCTGGAACAGTGGGGCGACCTGTACGGAACCCTGCGCGCCGAGCGGCAGAGGCAAAACGCGCCCCTCTATGTTCTGCACGACGGCCCGCCCTACGCCAACGGCGACATCCATATCGGCCATGCGCTGAACAAGACGCTGAAGGACTTCGTGGTCCGCAGCCGCTTCCTCTTAGGCTACGACGTCGACTACGTCCCCGGCTGGGACTGCCACGGTCTGCCGATCGAGTGGAAGATCGAGGAACAGTTCCGCGCCAAGGGCCGCCGCAAGGACGAGGTATCCAAGGACGAGTTCCGCGCCGCCTGCCGCGAATACGCCGGCAAATACATCGACCTGCAACGCGACCAGTTCAAACGCCTGGGCATCACCGGCGACTTCGCCAACCGCTACGCCACCATGGACTTCACGTCCGAGGCGGCCATCGTCGCAGAGTTCCACAAGTTCAAGAACTCGGGGCAGCTGTATCGTGGCTCCAAGCCCGTCATGTGGTCGCCGGTCGAGCGCACGGCCCTGGCCGACGCCGAGATCGAATACCACGACCATGTGTCGCCCACGATCTGGGTCAAGTTCCCGGTCACGGGCGCGTCGGACGACCATCCCGACGACCTGCTGGCCTTCCGCACCAGCACCCCGTCCATCGTCATCTGGACCACGACGCCCTGGACCATCCCGGCCAACCGGGCCATCAGCTACGGCCCCGAAATCGCCTATGGCCTGTATGAGGTCACAGCCATGGAAGAGGGGCTGGAGTTTGCGCCCTGGGCCAAGCCGGGCGACCGCCTGATCGTCGCCGACAAGCTGGCGGAAGACGTGTTCAAGGCCGCGAAGATCACCGCCTGGACCCGCGTCTACGACATCAATCCGTCGGGCCTGGAATGCGCCCACCCGCTGGCCGCGCTGGACAGCGGTTACGGCTTCTCCGTGCCGCTGCTGGCCGGCGACCATGTCACCGACGACGCCGGCACCGGCTTCGTCCACACCGCGCCGGGCCACGGCGCCGACGACTTCGAGGTGTGGAAGGCCCACGGTCATCACGAGGTGCCGGACACGGTCGATCCGGACGGCGCCTATTATCCCACCGTCCCCCTGTTCGCGGGCCTCAAGGTGTTGGAGACCGAGGGCAAGAAGACCGGCAAGTTCGGTCCCGCCAACGGCGCGGTGATGGAAAAGCTGATCGAGGCCGGCAATCTGCTGGCCCGCGGCCGGCTGGAACACTCCTACCCGCACTCGTGGCGCTCCAAGGCCCCGATCATCTTCAGAAACACGCCCCAGTGGTTCATCCGCATGGACGAGTCCCTGGCCTCGGGCGACAGCCTGCGCGAGACGGCGCTGAAAGCCATCGACGACACCGCCTTCCACCCCGCCGCCGGCCGCAACCGCATCCGCTCGATGGTCGAGGGCCGCCCCGACTGGCTGGTCAGCCGCCAGCGCGCCTGGGGCACGCCCCTGGCCATGTTCATCGATAAACAGACCGGCCAGCCCCTCCATGACGCCGAGGTCGACGCCCGGATCGTCAAGGCCGTGGCCGAGCACGGCGCCGACATCTGGTTCACCGCCCCGGACAGCGACTTCCTGGGCGCGCATGACCCGGCCCGGTATGAAAAGGTCGAGGACATCCTGGACGTCTGGTTCGATTCCGGTTCGACCCACGCCTTCACCCTAGACCCGCGCCTGCCCGAGCATGGCTATAAGGGCGATCGCCCGGCCCACTGGCCCGCCGACCTGTATCTGGAAGGCTCGGACCAGCACCGCGGCTGGTTCCAGTCGTCGCTGCTGGAAGGCTGCGGCACCCGTGGCCGCGCCCCGTTCAAGGCGGTCCTGACCCACGGCTTCACCCTCGACGAGAAGGGGGAGAAGATGTCCAAGTCCAAGGGCAATACGACCGATCCCCTGACCATCATCAAGGAAAGCGGCGCCGACATCCTGCGTCTGTGGGTGTCGCTGGTCGACTATTCCGAGGACCAGCGGATCGGCAAACAGATCCTCCAGACCACGGTCGACGCCTATCGCAAGCTGAGGAACACCCTCCGCTATCTGCTGGGCGCCCTGGCCGACTTCGACGAGGCCGAGCGGCTGCCGCTGGACCAGATGCCGCCGCTGGAAAAGTTCATCCTGCATCGCCTGTATGAACTCGACGCCCATGTGCGCCAGGCCTATGCCGAATATCGGTTCCAGGACGTGGTGCGCCCGGTGCTGGAGTTCTGCTCCAACGACCTGTCGGCCCTGTATTTTGACATCCGCAAGGACGCCCTCTACTGCGACCGGCCCGACAGCCTGCGCCGTCGCGCCGCCCGCACGGTGATGGACGAGGTCTTCATGCGCCTGACCGCCTGGCTGGCCCCGCTGACGCCCTTCACGATGGAAGAAGCCTGGACCACGCGCTTCCCGGATGCGGGGACCAACTGCGCCCGGGTGATCCCGGAGACGCCGGCGGAATGGAACAACCCGGCCGAGGCCGAGCGCTGGGCCGCGATCAACACCGTCCTCGAAGTGGTCAATGAATCGCTGGAAGCGGCCCGGCGCGACAAGCTGATCGGCGGGGCGCTGGACGCCTGGCCGACCGTCACGGCCCCGGCCGGGACCTTCGCCCCGTTCGACGGCCTGGACGCGGCCGAGATCTTCCGCACCTCGGGCGCCGAACTGGTCGAGGGCGACGCCATCTCGGTGACCGTGGCCCTGGCCGACCATCCGAAATGCGCCCGCTCCTGGCGCCGGGTGCCGGACGTCGGCTCCGACCCCGCCTACCCCGACCTCTCGGCCCGCGACGCCGATGCGGTCCGATACTGGGACCAGACGCACGCCTGACCGCGCGTTCACCTCCCCGTCGGCGAAGGCCGACGGGGAGGACAGGCGATCGCGTCAACGAGCGCCAGGTGGGGGCGACTCGGCGCCTGAAGCTGACCCGGTCACCACTACCGTCGGAGTCGCACCCTCCTGGTCGCTACGCGACCTGTCCTCCCCGCGCGTCTTCGCGCGCAGGGAGGTGACGCGGGGCTGACGCTCAGACCCTCCCCGGTTTGCGAGGGAAGTGTCAGGTCGTGACAACGTCTCTCCCAGCCCTCCTAATGACGCTGCCCCAATGCCCGCGTTTCCAACGCCTTATCCATCACCGGCCCCTATCAACCGGGCGCTCGTCAAAACCCTGCTAGGATGGGCGTCGTTGAAACAGCCTGAGGTCGAAGGGATGAGGCGTCGCCGAATTGCACTGTTTCGCCTATTGCACCGGTTTCCACCTGCGCCGTTCAATTTCAGCGCGGCCATTTCAGACTATTCAGACTATTCAGACCCTGTTTTTCGCGTCTGAATCGGACCCGCCTTGACCCCAGCCTCGGACATCGCCGTCAAAACCCCCGCCTGGGTCTGCGCGCCCGGCGTGCTGAAGGTCCCGTTTCTCGACGTCTTCCTGCCTGACTACGAGCTGCGTCGCCTGCCGGGGGACGATGTGCAGGCGGTGCTCGGCTGGGGGATGAAGCCGACGGCGGCGGCGGGGCGGCGTTGGGCGCAGAAGTACGGGCGTCCCTATGTGGCGCTGGAGGACGGCTTCCTGAGATCGGTCGGGATCGGCGAGGCGGGGGCGACCAGCCTGAGCCTTATCGTCGACGATCTGGGCGTCTATTACGATGCGACGCGGCCCAGCCGGTTGGAGCATTTCATCCAGACGGCCGACGACTGGTGCGACCCGGCCATGATCGCCCGCGCGCGCGGTCTGATCGACCGGATCGTCGCCTCGGGCGTGTCCAAGACGAACATGGGCGGGCCGCTGGATCTGGGACTGTTGAAGCCCGGTCGGCGTGTGTTGATCGTGGACCAGACGTTCGGCGACGCCTCCATCGCCCATGGTCTGGCGACGGCCCAGAGTTTCGACGCCATGGTCGCCGCCGCCCGGCGCGACGAACCCGACGCACAGCTGATCGTCAAACGCCACCCGGCGGTGGCGGCGGGGAAAAAGCGCGGCTGCGTTACGGACCTGTCCGGCGTCACCCTGGTGGACGCCGACGTGCGGCCCGCCGACCTGCTGGCGGCGGTGGACGCCGTCTATTGCGTCACCTCCGCGCTTGGGTTCGAGGCCCTGTTGCGGGGCCTGCCGGTGCGGTGTTTCGGGGTGCCCTTCTATTCCGGCTGGGGCCTGACGACCGACGCCGTGGACACCGGCCGTCGCGGCGTCGCCCGCACGGTGGAGCAGGTCGCCGCCGCCGCCCTGATCGCCTACAGCCGCTATGTCGATCCCGTCACCGGCGAACGGTGCGAGGCCGAACAGGCGCTGGAGCGGTTGATCGCCCTGCGTGACCGGGCCGACCGTCTGGCGGGACCCTGGTCGGCCGTCGGCTTCGCCCCGGCCAAACGCCCGCCGGTGCGCCGCCTGCTGAACTCGCCCAAGGCGCGGATGCGCTATTTCATGTCGCCGTCGCGCGCCGCCGCCCACGCCGCCGCCACCAACGGCCGGCTGATCTGGTGGGCGGGCAAGGAGAGCGAGGCCGTGCGCGCCGCCGCCGCAGACTTCGCCGGCCCCACCGTCCGCATGGAGGACGGTTTCATCCGCTCGCGCGGCCTGGGGTCGGACTTCGTCGGCGCCCTGTCGGTCGCCCTGGACGACCAGGGCGTCTATTACGACCCGTCGCGTCCGTCGCGGCTGGAGACCCTGATCGAGACCACCGAGGCCACGCCCGCCCAGCTGGCCCGCGCCGCCGCCCTGCGCACCCGCATCGTCGAGGCGGGCCTGTCGAAATATAATCTGAAGGGCAAGGCGCCGGAGGACTGGCCCAAAGACAGGAGTGCCGATCGCGACATCCTGCTGGTCGTCGGCCAGGTCGAGAACGACAAGTCGATCCTGCTGGGCTGCGAGCCCGATCTGGCCACCAACTCCGCCCTGGTCGAGGCGGCGCGGGCGGATCATCCCGAGGCCTTCCTGGTCTATCGCAACCATCCCGATGTGCTGGCGGGCAACCGTCCGGGGCGGCTGGACGCCTCGGCCATGGCCTCGGTGGACGCCAGCGCGGATGGCCTGGACATCATCGACTGCCTGAACGCCTGTCGACGCGTGGCGACCCTGACTTCGCTGACCGGGTTCGAGGCCCTGATGCGGGGCAAGGCCGTGTCAGTCTATGGCCGGCCCTTCTATGCCGGATGGGGGCTGACCGACGACCGGCTGACGTTCGCGCGCCGCAGCCGCCGGGCGACGGTCGATCACCTGATCCTGGCGGCCCTGATCCACTATCCGATCTATGTCACGCCGTCGGGCTGGCCCTGCGAGGCGGAAGACCTGGTCCAGGCCCTGATCGCGGCGCGCGACCAGCCCACGCCCAAGGCGCCGCGCGGCCAGATCCAGCGATGGGCTGCCGGGATCATCGCCAGTCTCGACCGCAGGCCGCCGCCGTCCTATTGACGCGTTCTGATAGGAAACGGACTGTCCTCAAACAGACCAAGACATCCTCAAGCAGCGAGACGCCGCGCGTCGAGCGATAGGACAAGAACAAAGTGACCCACGCCGTCATCGCCGCCACCGGCCTCTTCACCCCCGAACAATCGGTCTCCAACGCCGAACTGGTCGACAGCTACAACGCCTGGGCCGACCGCTGGAACGCCCGCCACGCCGCCCAGATCGAGGCCGGCGAACTGGAGGCCAAGGCCCACTCCTCGCCCGAGTTCATCGAGAAGGCCTCGGGCATCAAGAGCCGGTTCGTGCTGGACAAGGCCGGGATCATCGATCCCGAGCGGATGGCCCCGAACCTGGCCGAACGCTCCAATGACGAGATTTCCATCCTGGCCGAGATGGCGGTCAAGGCCGCGCGTCAGGCCATCGAGGCCTGGGGCAAGCCGGTCAGCGAGATCGGCGCCGTCCTGTGCGCCGCCTCGAACATGCAGCGCGCCTATCCCGCCATGGCGATCGAGGTTCAGCAGGCCCTGGGCATCGAGGGCTTCGCCTTCGACATGAACGTGGCGTGCAGCTCGGCGACCTTCGGCATCAAGACGGCGACGGACTTCATCGCCGGCGGCTCGGTCAAGGCCGTGCTGATGGTCAACCCGGAGGTCTGTTCGGCTCACCTGAACTTCACCGACCGCGACAGCCATTTCATCTTCGGTGACGTGGCGACGGCCGTGATCGTGGAATCGGCCGAGACGGCGGGACCGGGCGGCTGGGACGTGCTGGGCACGCGACTGAAGACGACCTTCTCCAACAATATCCGCAACAACTTCGGCTTCCTGAACCGCAACGCGCGCGACACCGCGCATCTGGATACGCCGGCTGCCGACGACAGCGTCCAGAACGACAAGCTGTTCATCCAGCAGGGCCGCAAGGTCTTCCGCGACGTGGTGCCGATGGTGTCGGACATGATCGTCGATCACGCCGGCGAACTGGGCCTGAATCCGCAGGAATTGAAGCGGTTGTGGCTGCACCAGGCCAACATCAACATGAACACAATGATCGGCAAGAAGGTGCTGGGGCGCGAGCCCTCGGCGGACGAGAACGTCATCATCCTGGACGACTACGCCAACACCTCGTCGGCCGGGTCGATCATCGCCTTCCACCTGCACAACGATGGGTTCGAGGCGGGCGACACCGGCCTGATCTGCAGCTTCGGCGCCGGCTATTCCGCCGGGACGGTCTTCGTCAGGAAGCGCGCATAGATGAACCCCGCCCCCTGATGCAGTCCTCGCCTAATCCTGGCAGAACTTTGGATCAGTCCATCAGCCGATAACCCACGCCCGGCTCTGTCACGAGTAGAGCCGGCTGGGCGGGGTCCGCCTCCAGCTTGTGCCGCAGTTGGCCCACGACGACGCGCAGATACTGGACGTCGTCGGCATGGCCGGCGCCCCAGACGGTCTTGAGCAGATCGACATGGCCCAGCACCTTGCCGGCGTTGCGCGCCAGATAGGCCAGGACGTCGTATTCCTTGGGCCGCAGCTTCACCCGCTCGCCGGCGCGGGTGACGATGCGGCGGTCCAGGTCGATCACGACATCGCCCGCCGTGACCACACCGCCCGCGACCGGCGTCAGCGCGCCCTGACGTAGGCCCGCCCTGATGCGGGCCAGCAGTTCGCCGACGCCGAACGGCTTTTCCACATAGTCGTTGGCGCCCAGGTCCAGGGCCGTGATCTTCTCGGCCTCTCGGTCTCGCGCCGACAGGACGATGATCGGTCCCTGATAGAAGTCGCGCGCCCGCGTCAGCACGTCCTTGCCGTCCATGTCGGGCAGACCCAGGTCCAGCACCACCGCATCGGGGCTCCACAGGGCGATGGCGCGCAGCCCCTCCTGACCGCTGTCGGCCCGGCGGGGCTCATAGCCGGCGGCGTCCAGGGCGGGGGCCAGGAAGCGGTGGATCTGGGGCTCGTCGTCGATGACCAGAACCTGGGGGCGAACGGCGGACATCACAGCAAATCCCGGTGGGTGGCTATGGACTTGGGCAGGCTGATCAGGATGCGGGTGCCCAGCTTGCCGCCGTCCGGTCCATCCTGGATCGGGCTGGCGGCGGCGATGCGGCCGCGCATGGCCTCGACGAAACCCTTGGCGATGGCCAGGCCCAGGCCGGCGCCTTTTGCGCGGTCGGTGGATTCCTCCATGCGGCGGAACTTGTCGAACACCCGTTCCAGCTCGGCGGTGGGAATGCCGCGCCCCTCGTCCTCGATGGAGATGACGACGGCGCCGCGATCCTCATAGGCCGCCAGTTCGATGGTCGTGCCGTCGGGGCTGTAGGCGATGGCGTTTTCCAGGATGTTGACCACGGCCTGTTCCAGCAGGCCCGGATCGGCCTCGACCATGCTGAGCTGGGCCGGGAAGTCGCGGGTGATGCGGCGCTGGCCCAGGCGGCGCGACACCCGGTCGGCGGCGGCGTTCAGGATATCGCGCACATCGCTCCAGTCGGTGCGGACGTTCAGCCCCCCGCCCTCCAGCCGGGTCATGTCCAACAGGTCGCCGACATAGCGCGACAGGCGTTCGGCCTCTTCGCGGATGCTGAGCAGCAGGTCGTCGCGGACCTCGGGCTTCAGGGTCGCGCCATAGTCGATCAGGGTCGTCGCCGACCCCAGGACCGTGGACAGGGGCGTGCGCAGATCGTGGCTGACCGAGTTCATCAGGGCGGCGCGGAAACGGTCGGCGCGACGCAGGGTCTCGGTCTCCAGCGCCTGACCCGCCAGGTCGGCCCGCTCCAGCGCCACGGCGCCCTGATCCAGCAGGGCCATGGCCAGACGTTCCTCGTCCGAGCCCGCCGCCACGGCCGAGGCGTCGATGCCCGCGACGCCGGCCCGCCCGCGCACGCCCTGTAAAGGCTGAAACCGCCAGTGTGTCTGCGGCAGGGTGCCGGTGCCGTGTCCCGTCACCTCGCCATGGGTCCAGGCCCAGCGGGCGGCGGCCATGGCGTCGGGGGCCAGGGTGACGCCTTCGGGGCTGGCGGCCGTAAGGATAAGATCGTCGTCTTCGGGCAGCAGGACGACCGCCCCGGCCCCAGCGGCGGCGGAGGCCTGTTCGGCCAGGGTGCGGGCCGTGGTCGCGCGATCCTGGCCCGCCGACAGGGTCTGGCTGGCGGCCAGAAGGGCCGAGACGGCGGCGGCGCGACGCTGGGCCGCCCTGGCCTGTTCGCGCACCCTCCCCGCCAAGGCCCCGGTCCCAAGGGCCACGGCCCAGAACAGGATCAGGGTCAGCACGTCCGTCGGCGAGCCGATCAGGAAGCTGTAGAGCGGCTGAAGGAAGAGGAAGTTGTAGGTCAGGAAGGCCAGGGTCGCCGCCGCCAGCGCAGGCCGCAAGCCGTTCAGAACCCCCGCCGCCACCACAGCCGCCAGATAGATGACGCCCAGATCGACCCGCTCGAACCGCGTGTCCAGCAACAGGGCGACGCCGGTCGCGGCCACGACGAAGCCCGCGCCGGTCGTATAGGCGCGCCATTCCAGCGCCGCTCGGGGACCGGGCTTGAGCGAGGGTTCGGGCGCCGTCAGATCGCCCTCGGTCACGACGTGGACGGCCACGCCCTGGGCCTTGCGCAGCAGTTCCGTCGCCAGCGCCCGGCCGGTCCATTCGGCGAACCGCCCGCCGAGCGTCTTGCCGATGACGATCTGGGTGACGTTGTTGCGGTGGGCGTGATCCAGCACGGCGCGCACCACGTCGTCGCCGCTGATCGTCACAGGCCGTCCGCCCAACTGCTCGGCCAGCTTGAAGCCCTCGGACAGGCGGCCTGCCGAGCGGGCGTCGGCGCGCGATCCGCTGGGCCGTTCGACGTGAGCCACCGACCAGGGGGCGTCCATCATCATGTCCGACATCCGCCGCCCGGTCCGCACCAGCGAGGCGGTCATGGCGTCGCCGCCGACCAGGACCAGGATCCGCTCGTTCGCCGCCCACGGCCCCGCCACGCCGCGCTCGCGCAGATGCGACAGCAACTGGTCGTCCACCGTCTGGGCCGCGCGGCGCAGGGCCAGTTCGCGCAACGCCGTCAGGTTCTCGATCTTGAAGAAGTTCTCGGACGCCACCCGCGCCGTCTCGGGCACATAGACCTTGCCCTCGGCCAGACGCGCCCGCAGGTCCTCGGGCGTGATGTCCACGACCTCGATGTCGTCGGCGCCGGTCAAGGCGCTGTCGGGCACGGCCTCCCTCTGGCGCACCCCGGTGATGCGCAGGACGACGTCGGACAGGCTCTCCAGATGCTGGATGTTCAGCGTCGTCCAGACGTCGATGCCGGCATCGCGCAGTTCCTCCACGTCCTGCCACCGTTTCGGATGGCGCGACCCCGGCGCATTGGAGTGGGCGTATTCGTCGACCAGCAGCAGTTCGGGTCGCCGCGCCAGGGCGCCGTCGAGATCGAACTCCATCAGCGCGCGGTCGCGGTGGTCGATCGGCGCGCGCGGCATGACGTCCAGCCCGCGCAGCAGGCTCATCGTCTCCTTGCGGCCGTGGGTCTCGACCACGCCGACGACGACATCCAGCCCCTCGGCCTTTCGACGGCGGGCGGCGCGCAGCATCTCATAGGTCTTGCCCACGCCGGGCGACATGCCCAGAAACACCTTCAGCCGCCCGCGCTTGCGGCGCGGAACGGCTGAAGTCGCGGACGTTTCGGCCTCGGCCTCGGGCAATCAGCCCTCCGCGCCGAAGCGGGCGTCCAGCGCGCGATTGGTCATCAGGACATTGACGTGCGGCTGGCCGATGAAGCCGAGGAAGGCTCCCTCGGTCCGCTCGTCGATGATGCTCTGGACCTGCTGCACGGGAACGCCTCTGGCGCGGGCGATCCGCGCGGCCTGAAGCCGAGCGTAGGCCGGAGACACGTCCGGGTCGAGGCCCGAACCCGAGGTCGTCACCGCATCGGCGGGGATGACGCCCGGACCGTCCTCGGCGCGAATGGCCTGGGCGGTTTCGGCGACCCGCGTCGTCAGGTCCGGATTCAGCGGCCCCAGGTTCGAGCCGGACGAGGCGGCGGCGTCATAGCCGTCGCCCGCCGCCGAGGGGCGCGGATGCAGATAGGTCGCGCCCGCGAACGGCTGCCCGATCAACGAGGAACCGACCACCTGACCGCCGGCGTCGCGCACAAGGCTGCCGTTGGCCTGATCCGGGAAGGCGACCTGGGCCACGCCGGTGACGGCCAGCGGATAGGCCAGCCCCAGCAGCAGGGTGAACAGGGCCGTCATGACGAGGGCCGGGCGAAGTTGATTGACCATGGTCGTCGCCTCAGAAACTGGCCTTCAGCGTCGCCACGGCGCGCGCGCCGTAGATGTCGCCGAAGTCGTGTTGATCGGTGTCGTGATAGCGGACGTCCAAGGCCAGATTGCTGGTCAGCTGATAGGCCGCGCCCAGGTTCCAGGTGGTGTAGTCCAGGTCCGACGAGACCCACTGACGCCCGACGGCGCCCGAGATGGTCCATTTGTCGGCCGGGCTGACGGCGCCGTTGATCTCGGCATAGGTCGCTTCGTCTTCCGACGCGCCGAAGAAGTCGGGCGAATAATAGACTGCGGCCCCGAGGGTGGCCGGGCCGACCGCGCGCGAGGCGGCGGCTTTCAGCTCGACATAGTCATAGTCCGCGCCGTCCGGCTGACCGGCGTACAGATAGCCGATCACGCCGAAGTCCAGGGCATAGCCGGCGACCTCGGGCCGATAGCCGGCGTAGAGGTCGACCTCGGCGTCCGTGTCGTCGCCGAAATCGACGTTGGAGGCCCAGCCGCCGGCATAGAAGCCGTTGCTGGTCAGGTCGATGCCGGCCGAGATCGCCGGGTTTTCCTGGGTCTGGCTGACGCCGCGGAAGACGTAATCAGAGGTGAGGGCGACGTTTGCCGAAACATCCTGCGCCTTGGCTTCGCTGCACAGGCCCAGGCCGGCGATGCCGACGATACAGGCGGCGGCGAACCAGGCGTCATTACGGCCCGAGGCCTTGGAGAGGGGTTTACGCATTGGAATTCTCATTTTGAACAGGATGGATGGCTCTGAGGTTCGAACCGTTGCGCTGGTCGGTTTCCCGCATCGTCGCGACGCCCCACAGGGCCGCAATGACCAGCACTGCGAGGACGAGTTGAAGGATGCGGGAAACCTCCTGGCGCATCAGGCCAGACCCAGGCCGGAGATGACGAGGTCGATCAGCTTGATGCCGACGAACGGGGCGATCAGGCCGCCCAGCCCGTAGATCAGCAGGTTGCGACCCAAGAGGGCGCCCGCGCCGATGGCCCGATATTTGACGCCCTTCAGCGCAAGCGGGATCAGGGCGACGATGACCAGGGCGTTGAAGATGACCGCCGACAGGATGGCGCTCTCGGGGCTGTGCAGCCGCATCACATTCAGCGCGCCCAGCGACGGCAAGGCGACCACGAACATCGCCGGGATGATGGCGAAATACTTGGCCACGTCGTTGGCGACCGAGAAGGTCGTCAGGGCGCCGCGCGTGATCAGCAGTTGCTTGCCGACCTCGACGATCTCGATGACCTTGGTCGGGTCGCTGTCGAGATCGACCATATTACCGGCCTCGCGGGCGGCCTGGGCGCCGGTCTGCATGGCCACGCCGACGTCGGCCTGAGCCAACGCAGGCGCATCATTGGCGCCGTCGCCGCACATGGCGACCAGACGACCCTTGGCCTGTTCGGCCTTGATCAGGCGCATCTTGTCCTCGGGCGTCGCCTCGGCGAGGTAGTCGTCCACCCCGGCCTCCGACGCGATGGCCGCCGCCGTCACCGGGTTGTCGCCCGTGATCATGACGGTGCGCAGACCCATGCGGCGCAGGTCGGCGAAGCGCGCCTTCACGCCCGGCTTGACCACGTCTTTCAGGTGGATGACGCCGACCAGCACGCCGTTCTGGGTCACAGCCAGGGGCGTGCCGCCCGAGCGGGCGATCCGGTCCACGGCCTGACGGAACTCGGCCGGGGCCGAGCCGTCGGACAGGTTCAAATCCTTGAGCACCGCATCGACCGCGCCCTTGCGCCAGCTGTCCTTGCCGACATCCAGGCCTGACTGGCGGGTGACGGCGGTGAAGGGGATGGCGACGGCGCCGGCCGGCTGATCGACCGAGACGCCGGCGTTGCGGCCCAGTTCGACGATGGACCGGCCTTCCGGCGTCTCGTCGGCCAGGGACGCCATGACGGCGGCGGCCAGAGCGGCCTCGGGACGAACGCCGGGGACAGGAATGACCTCGGTCGCCATACGGTTGCCGAAGGTGATGGTGCCGGTCTTGTCGAGCAGCAGGGTGTCGACGTCGCCTGCCGCCTCCACCGCACGGCCCGAAGTGGCCAGCACATTGACCTTCAGCAACCGGTCCATGCCGGCGATGCCGACCGCGGACATCAGGCCCCCGATCGTCGTCGGGATCAGGGTGATGAACAGGGCGCCCAGGACGATAGGGTCCAGATCGACGCCCGAATAGGCGCCGAGGCCCACCAGGGTCACGACCGCGATCAGGAAGATCAGGGTCAGGCCGGCCAGAAGCACGGCCAGGGCCAGCTCGTTCGGCGTCTTCCTGCGGTCCGCGCCCTCGACCATGGCGATCATGCGGTCGAGGAAGGTCGAGCCTGGCTTGGCGGTGATGCGGACCTTGATCCAGTCGGAGACGACGGTGGTGCCGCCGGTCACGGCCGAGCGGTCGCCGCCGCTTTCGCGGATCACCGGGGCGCTCTCGCCGGTGATGGCGGCCTCATTGACCGAGGCCACGCCCTCGATGATCTCGCCGTCCGAGGCGATCACGTCGCCGGCCTCGACCAGGATGATCGACCCGACCTCAAGCTCGGAGGCGTTGGTCGGGACCACCGTGCCGGTCTTGGGGTCGACGATCAGCTTGGCCTTCGTCGTGACGCGGGTGGCGCGAAGACTGTCAGCGGCCGCCTTGCCCCGCCCTTCGGCGATGCTCTCGGCGACGTTGGCGAACAGGACCGTGGCCCACAGCCACAGCGCCAGTTGCACCGCAAAGCCCGCCGACTGACCGCTGGCGATGGCCGCCGCAGCCGAGATCGTGGACAGAAGCGCCACGATCCAGGTGGTGAAGATGACCGGGTTCTTGATCAGTTTGACGGGGTTCAGCTTGACGAAGGCGTCGCCCACGGCCCGGCCGATCATCTGTCCCGATAGCCCGCCCGCGAGGGGCGACGAACGGCCGCCCTCGCGTGGATCCAATGTAAGTTGTGTCATGTCAGGATGTCCGAAGGATCAGGCGCCGGCGACCGCCGCGAGCACCTGGAAGTGCTCGACGATCGGTCCCAGGGCGAGGGCGGGCAGGAACTGCAGGCCGCCGAGGATGAGGATCACGCCGATCAGCAGGCCGATGAACAGGCCGTTGTCGGTGGGCAGGGTGCCGGTGGAGGGCGCCAGCTTGGGCTTGACCACCAGGCTGCCGGCGATGGCCAGCACCGCGACGGCCGGAACGAACCGCCCGAACAGCATCCCCAGCCCCAGGGTCGTGTTCCACCAGGGCGCGTTGGCGGTCAGGCCCGCAAAGGCCGAACCGTTGTTCGCCGCCGCAGAGGTGTAGGCGTACAGGATCTCGGACAGACCATGCGGCCCCTTGTTCAGCAGGCCCGCCAGCGCCGTCGGGAAGACGGCTGAGATCGCCGAGAACCCCAGCACCGCCAGCGGCAGGATCAGCACCGCGATCATGGCGAACTGGATCTCGCGCGCCTCGATCTTCTTGCCCAGATATTCCGGCGTCCGCCCGACCATCAGGCCGGCGACGAAGACCGACAGCAGGGCCATGACGACCATGATGGCGATGCCCGAACCGACGCCGCCGGGCAGGATCTCGCCCAGCTGCATCAGGAACATCTGCAAGGCCCCGCCCAGCGGCATATAGCTGGCGTGCATCGAGTTGACCGAGCCGTTGGAGGCGCCGGTCGTGACGACGGACCAGACGGTCGAGGCCGGCGCGCCGAAGCGGACCTCCTTGCCCTCCATGTTCACCGACGCATCCACATGGGCCGCGACCAGGGCCGGGGCCGGCTGGGTCTCGATCACATACATGGCGGCGCTGGATACGGTCAGCAGGATCAGCGCCGCCGTCGCCAGGGCCTTGATGTCGCGTCCCGCCAGGGCCGTGCGGCCGAAGGCGAAGAAGGCGGCCCAGCCCATGACGTTGATCGCGACGGCGCTCAGCAGGTTGGTGATGGCGTTCGGGTTCTCGAACGGATGGGCGCCGTTGACGTTGAAGACGCCGCCGCCGTTGATGCCCAGTTGCTTGATGGCGACCTGGCTGGCCGCCGGGAACAGCGGCAGGGTCTGCGCCCCGCCCTCGACGCCGGTCGCATGGACGTTGGCCGCCAGGCTCTGAACGATGCCGAGACCCGCCAGGGTCACGGCCAGGATCAGGGCGGCGGGCAGCAGCACATAGAGGGTGGTCCGCGTCAGATCGGCCCAGAAATTGCCGACGCCCTCGCCCCGATTGGCGACGAAGGCCCGCGCCAGGGCGGCCGCAATGGTCGCGCCGGTCGCGGCCGAAACGAAGTTCTGCACCGTCAGGCCGACCATCTGGGTGAAGGTCGACAGGGTCGTCTCCCCGCCATAGCTCTGCCAGTTGGTGTTGGTGACGAAGCTGACGGCGGTGTTGAAGGCCAGATGCGGCGACACGCCCGCAAAGCCTTGCGGGTTCAGCGGCAACACGCCCTGCAGGCGCAGGATGGCATACAGCAGGACAAAGCCCGCCAGGTTGAAGGCCAGCAGGGCGCCGGCATAGCCCAGCCACCCCTGGCTGCGCTTCGGATCGACCCCCGCCGCGCCATAGAAGACGGCCTCCACCGGCTTCAGCACCGGGTCCAGCCAGGTCCGCTCGCCGTTCCAGACGCGCGACATATAAATGCCGATGGGCCAGCCGAGCATTACGGCCAGCCCAAGGGTCAGGGCGATCTCGCCCCATCCTTGAATGTTCATGAATTCCGTCCCGGTTCCCTAGAACCGCTCGGGCCGCAGCAGCGCCGCGACCATGTAAACGGCGACGGCGACCGCCCCCGCTCCCCAGAGCATGGCGATCA
The DNA here is from genome assembly GCF_046295075.1 of Brevundimonas sp. Lineage (GTDB taxonomy): Bacteria > Pseudomonadota > Alphaproteobacteria > Caulobacterales > Caulobacteraceae > Brevundimonas. The sequence continues at coordinate 25,788 of NZ_JBKBOC010000025.1, forward strand.
TCGTCACACCCGTTTCAATGCTGTGGCGAGCAGGGCGAAGGCGGCGAACGCCCCTGCCCCCACCGCCAGAAAGATCACGTCGGCCAATCCGGCCTCCTCGCTCAAGTTGGAGCGGGACAGGACCATGAAGCCACGTAATGGCGCGATGTGAGTCCTCGCCGTGCGCCTAAAGAATTCATAAAATCCGGGCTCTTGGACTGGAAATCGAAGAACAGGGCCGCAAGTGTTGGCGGCGCCGCCGCGTCAACCGATGCCGGCAGCCGACCCGATCTACAGCGTTGGATAGCCTTGCGTCCGCCGGAACAGGCCAAGCACCACAACGGCGCCGGCGAAACAGCCGGATGCAGCGACATAAAGCGTACGAACGTCGCCGCCGGTGGCCGTCAGGATCAGCGCCGCCAGCGGTGCGATCGCCTGGGGCAAGGCGACCGCCAGATTGTTCAGCCCCATGTCTCGGCCACGGTCCTCCGCAGAAGGAAGGGCATCGGCCATCAGACCCATCTCCACCGACCCATAGGCGCCCTGCCCTATGCCGTAAGCTGCAAAGGCGATGATCGCGAACACCCCATTCGCCGAGGTCGACAGAAGCGCTGTCGCTGCACAAAGGATGATCGCACCGACCAAGGCGACGGATTGTCGATGGATGATCTTCTTGCCGAATAGGGCGACGACAACCGTAACGACGATGACGCTGGCAAAGCCCACGCCCGTCAGCAGGGCGTGGAAACGTTCCGGCGAAGAGCCTGACCGACCCAAGGCGTCCGTGATGAAGAACAACAGATAGGTGCTGACGAAGGAATATCCGGTGGCGATCAAGAGCCTGGAACCCCACACCACGGAAAAGTTTCGGGACTTAAAGGGCGTCGTTAGCGAAGCCACTTGCCAGGGGCGTTCACCTGACGCGGCGTTGAGAGGGTTTGGCCTGTCAGGCTCGCGCGAACTCAGCAGGAAGATCACCGCCGCAGTGACCAGCAATGCGCCGAGAAGCATAAACCTTCCCGGCTCGGTCTGAGGGCCAAGCGCCATAAGGCTCGACCCCAGGGCCACCGCCAGGGGATAGGACAGCCCGAGCAAAGCCGAGATGGTGCTGCGTAGCGCCAATGGCACGCGGTCTGCAAAGACGGCGGACAGCGGCGCCATGAGGGTGTTGAACGCCAGTTGGAATCCGACCACCGCCCAGACGAACTCGGCAGGGGTCGATGCCCTCCACAGACCGATGTAGCTAATGATCGTCAGCACTACGCCAATGGCGATCCACGGGCGCCGCCGACCAAATCGAGACCGTGTCCGGTCGCTGATTGCGCCTATGATCAGATTGCTCGCCGCCGCCACGAGCGCGCCCCAGAACATGGCTCGGCTGAGGATCTCCGTCTTGGTGTCCGGATCGAGCGCCCCTGCATGCAGCGGCGCGATGATCTGAAACACGGGAGCCAGACCTAGGAAGGTGGCCAGGAACAGCAGGAGATAGGCCGCAAGAAACAGCGTCATGCGGCGAGGCTGTGACAGTCTGGAAACTTCGCGCTCCTCCATCTAACGTGCCCGTATGCCACGCCCGAAGTGGGTTTCGCTAGTCGAACAGAGCGCGGTCCGATCCCCAAGGTAAACTTCCAAAAAAGACATCATCCTCTTGTGACAGCGCTGTCAAATGGTAGGCTGCTTTTTGGTGAGGTGCTGGGATTTGAGGGAGACGGCTGTGAAGAAGAGCTTTGCATCGAGCGTTGGGGCCATCGCCTTAATGTCGGCCTTCGGGACTGCGCATGCCGAGCCGGCAGCCGCACCTGTTCAAATGAGCCAGGTCGGCTTTGAGACCCAGGGCCCCAAGACGGCGACTGTACCAGACAATGCGGCGCGGCCCCTGCCCTGGCGGGTCCTGGATCGTACAGGCGCCGTCGTGGCGCAGGGTGTTTCCAAGGTCTTCGGCCAGGACGCGGCCTCCGGGCAGAGCGTGCACACCGTTGATTTTCAATCTTTGCAAAGGGATGGCGAAGGTTACAAGTTGATTGTCGGATCGCATGAAAGCCGTCCGTTCTCGATCCTGTCGCATCCTCATGCTCGGCTGAAGTACGACGCCCTCGCCTATTTCTATCAGAACCGCGCAGGCGTCCCGATCCTGGCCGAGCATGTCGCACGGCCTGATCTGGCGCGGGCGGCGGGCCATGTTCAGGAAGTGGCGGGCTGTTTTTCGGGCGCGGATACGGCCGGCGTCGTCTGGCCCGGTTGCGACTACACGCTCGACGTCACCGGCGGTTGGTACGACGCCGGGGACCACGGCAAGTATGTCGTCAATGGCGGGATTTCCGTGTGGATGCTGCTGAACGCCTACGAGCGGGCGATGGTGCGCGAGGGTCCGGGCGCGGGCGCCTTCGCCGACGGCAAGGCCGACATTCCGGAGGCCGGCAACGGGGTCAACGACCTGCTGGACGAGTCCCGCTACGAGATCGAATTCCTGCTGAAGATGCAGATCCCCGATGGGGTCAAGGCCAAGGTTCCCGTCGGCGCACAGGCGCCGGGCCAGCCCCTGACCCTGACTGAGATCGACGCCGGCGGCATGGTGCATCACAAGGTTCACGACGCTCAATGGACCGGCCTTCCGCTGGTGCCGGCCGACGATCCGCAGCCGCGCCTGCTGTATCCGCCCAGCACGGCGGCCACCCTCAATCTGGCGGCGGTCGGCGCGCAGTGCGCACGCATCTGGCGCGACATCGACCCCGGTTTCGCGCGTCAATGCCTGACGGCGTCTCAGCGCGCCTTGCGCGCCGCCCTGCGCAATCGCGACGTCCGGGCGAGCGCCAACTTCGCCGGCGGCGGCGGCTATGGCGACGAGGACTTTTCGGACGAGTTTTATTGGGCCACGGCAGAGCTTCTGGCGACCACCCGAAACCCCGCCTATCTGACGGCGCTGAAGACCTCGTCCTATTATCTGGGCGGGCCATTGTCGGGCAAAAGCGCGACGGGCGATCCGGGCTTCTCGTGGACCGCGTCCCTGGGGTCTTTGACCCTTGCGACCGTGCCTGACGTGCTTGCGGCAGAGGATTTGGTCACTGTGCGGGCCAATATCGTCGCTGCGGCCCGCGCCTATGTCGATGAAGGTTACGGCCAGGGCTATGGACTGCCGGTGTCGGGCACGAAATATGAGTGGGGCTCGAACGGCGCATTGATGAGCCGGGCCGTCATCCTCGGCTCGGCGTTCGACTATACGGGCGACTGGAATTACCGGAATGCGGTGATCGCATCGCTCGACTACATCCTGGGCCGTAACCCGATGGATCGTTCCTATGTGACGGGCTATGGCGACCGGCCGGTTCAGAACCCTCACCATCGTTTCTGGGCGCACCAGGCCAACCCGGCCTACCCCATGCCGCCTGCCGGCGCGCTGTCGGGCGGGCCGAACAACCAGGCCATGATCGACGATGTCGCCAAAACCCTCGTCGGCAAGTGCGCGGCCCAGGCCTGCTGGGCCGACGACATACAGGCCTATGCCCTGAATGAGGTCGCCATCAACTGGAACGCGCCTCTGGTCTGGGTCGCCGCCTTCATCGACGATCACTGAAGCGAAAGGGCCGCCGCCTCATGGGCGGCGGGCTGAAGGCGTGGCGAGGATCGGCCCCTTACGACTTCGCCAGAGCGCCGACCGGCCGATCTGATCCACTGTCGATCTCCGCGTCGCCGAGGCCGACCAGTTCGCCGCGTTCGCGCGCCTTCCTGCCGTATACCCATTCGAACAGGGGCGAGGCCATCAGGGTGGTGATGATGGCCATCAGCACCAGGATCGAGAACAGGGCCGGGCCGATGATGCCGCGCTGCAGGCCGATGTTGATGATGATAAGCTCCATCAGGCCGCGGGCGTTCATCAGGGCGCCGATGCCCATGGCCGTGGCGTTGTCCTGGCCCGTCAGGCGCGCGGCGGCCCAGCAGGCCCCGCCCTTGGCCAGTATGGACCCCAGCAGGATGACGGCGGTCACGGCCAGCAGGCCCAGGCTGTTGACCATGGTCAGTTGGGTGTTCAGGCCCGAGAAGGTGAAGAACATCGGCAGCAGCACCAGAACCGCGAACGGCTCCAACTGACGCTTGACCTCCTGGCTCAGCAGGCCGCGCGGCATGGCGACGCCCAGGATGAAGCCGCCGAAGACGGCGTGGATGCCGACCGCGTCCATGGCCCAGGCGCTGAGCATGAACAGGATCAGCAAGATCCCCAGCACCGTGGGGCTCAACCGCCCTTCACGCTCGACGATGCGGCCCAGCGGCGCCAGTAGTTTCGGTCCGACCGTCAGCATGAACAGTGCGAACGCGCCGCCCCCGGCGATGGCCATCACGGCCACCATCGGCCCCGCACCGAAGCTGGCCAGGACGATGGCCAGGACGCACCAGGCGCCGGCGTCGTCGATGGCGCCGGCCGCCAGAGACAGCGAACCCAGCCGCGTGCCGCTCAGGCCCCGCTCATGGATGATGCGCGCCAGCATGGGGAAGGCGGTGATCGAGATGGCCGCGCCCATGAACAGCATGGCCTGCCAGGTCTGGATGCCCTGACCGAACAGGCCCTGGCTGACCAGCCAGGGCGCAATGGCCACCGCGACCATAAAGGGCGCAGCCATCCCCGCCAGCGACACGGCCGCCGCGCTTTTCGCATTGGCCTTGAAGTGATCGCGCCGGAAGCCCAGCCCGACCAGGAACATATAGAGACCCACGCCCAACTGGGCGCCGACGAACAGGATGGATTTCGATTCCTTGGGAAACAGGGCGGCTTGAAGATCGGGCGCCAGGAGGCCGAACAGCGACGGCCCCAAGATCACCCCGGCGATCATCTCCCCCACCACCTGCGGCTGGCCGAGGTAGCGTTTGGCCAGCCAGCCGACGATGCGGCAGACGGCGATGATCACGGCCATCTGCAGGAAGAAGGCCACGCTCAATTCTGCGTTCGTCATGCGTCTGCCCCGTTCGTTCGAAGCCTAGCCTTACCGTGTTGGGCAGACGGCGTCGCCCTCGTTGGAGGCGAGGCGGATGTCCTCGACGGTGACGGCGAAGTCGGCGGCGGTGCGCAGGCCCCAGGGCTGATCGACGGCGGCGAGGTCGGCGCCCGTGTCGCGCAGGCACGACAGCCGCACCTTCAGCGTGCGCCACTCGCCGACCGGGGCTGCGTTCACCAGGCTGGTGATGTCCACCGATCCGGCGCCCAGCGTCAGGAAGACGGGGCCTTGCGCACGGGCGTCGACGCGGTAGCGGAAGGCAATGGCCATCTCGCCGTTCGACTGACGGATCAGATCGACCGGCTGAGCCGCGATCAGGGCCTGTCCGCCGCCTTGCGAGAAGGTCAGGGCGCGGGCCGATTCCTGGCCTGCCCCGTCGGTGGAGCGCACGGACACCCCGCTGCGCGGGCTGGCGCCGCTCTTCTCGGCCCCCAGGCGGAACTCGCCGCCTGCGTCACGCAGCATCAGCGACCAGGGGGCGATGAACCGGCCGTCGACGAAGTAGCGATCCAGGCTGCTGCCCGCGCTGACCACGCCGCTCTCTTCCGACAGGGCGCCGACGCGGGCGCCGCGCGCATAGGTCAGGCCGTAGCCATAGGCGAACTGCG
>NZ_JBKBOC010000026.1:0-25528 GCF_046295075.1 Brevundimonas sp.
CGATCTGGATCAGGTCGAGGATTACGCCCGCCGCAAGGGCTGGGACTTGGCGACAGCCGAACGCTGGTTGGCCCCCATCCTCAACTACGATCCCTATGCCGCCAAACGCGAAACGGCGGCCTGAGCCGAGGCTCAGGCCGCCGTGTTTGTCAGATAGGTCGCGCGATCCCGCCTAGTTGATGCCGACGCTCTCCAGCGTGGCGGGCGGCGTCGTGACATTGTTGCGGATACGCCGTGCAGCATGTTCGCAACGGCCGGGCAGACCGAAGAACAGGCCGAAGGATTGGCTGCGCGCTTCGGCGTCGGGGTTGCTCATTAGCGTCGCCCACTGGGCCTTGACCCCGGCCACGGCCTGTTCGGCCTCGGCCTTTGAGGCGGCCGACTGACGCGGCGTCGCGGCGGCCAGAGCGCTGCGGAAATCCTGGGCTTCCAAGCGGCCCAGACGAACCAGTTCCACATCCTCGGGCGCCTTGGTCGGCAGCGTGTCGCCTAGATCGGCATGCCCCGTCACCAGCGCATCGCACCAGGCCACCAGCGGATAGTCGGCGCTGGGCGCGCCCCGCGGCAGGGGCCGTGCATAGGCGATGGCCTCGCGGGTCTTCAGCGCGTCGGCGGTCTCGCCCGAACGATTGCCCGTGACGATCGGGCCGTCCTGGGTTTGGGCGACGACAGAGCCTGCGGCCAGCAGCGACAGGGCCGAGATGCCGGGAACGAGGAGTTTGAGCATGGTCTTCCTTCAGGAGCGCCGCGAATGGGCGACGATCATCAACGCTCGCCCACGCCGATGGTTTTTCTACGGCGGCGCTTAAACGAAAAAAGGCGGCGGAGCGTTGCTCCGCCGCCTCAGTTCGACGATCCGTTAGGATCAATACTTCAGGCGAGCGCCCACGAAGAAGTAGCGGCCGACCACGTCGAAGGTGTTCGGATCGGTGTTGCCGTCGTTGGCGTTGTCGAACACCGGCGGTTCTTCATCGGCGAGGTTACGCACGCCGCCGAAGATTTCGACGCTGTCGTTGAAGTTATAGGACGCGCTGACGTCGTGGTACCAGTAGGCATCGGTGCCGGTGTAACCACCGTCCTCGAAGGCAGGAATGTTACCCTGGTTGTCCATCGAGGCGATGTAGGTGCCGGAGTAGTTCACACGAACCGGCCCGAAGTCATAACCAAGCGAGATGTTGCCCTTGTACTCAGGCAGGCTGGCGCTGATGTTGTAGGCGCCGGCGGTGCCCTTGTATTCGATGCCGTCCAGCTCGTAGCTGTCCAGATAGGTCAGGTTCAGAGCGATATCGAGTTTTTCGCCCCAGAAGCCGCCGGCCCACGGCACGTTCCACCCGTAACGGGTCGAGAAGTCGATGCCCGAGGTCTTCAGCTCAGACACGTTGCCCAGCGGCGCGCGCGCCTTCAGGTTGCCCGCCGGATCGCGATAGATGAGCGGCAGGCCGATGCCCGCATTGTTGCATTCCGCGATCGACGACACCGCAGTGGGGGTGGTGGCAGAAGCCGCCGCGCCTGCCGCGAAGCAGTTGCCGACGATGCCGGAAACGCCGCCGCTGATGGTGCCGATGTAGTCCTCGACCGAGATGTCATAATAGTCGAGCGACATCGACAGCCCAGGCACAAAGGTCGGTTGCCAGACCACGCCCAGCGTGACCGTGTCAGACTTTTCTTCGCTCAGGTTCGGGTTGCCGTAGAAGAAGGATTCCGTTTGCGTGTTCTGAGCAACGAAGCCTTGAGCGACGGGATCAAATCCGAGTTGAGCCGTGCAGAAGTTGCGAACGCCCGTGGTCAGGGTACGCGCAGCACCCGTGCCGGGGTTAACAGTCGTGCAAGGATCGAGAACGGCCGGGAAGCCCTGGTCGTTCGCCTGGAACAGTTCGAACACGTTCGGGGCGCGAACGGCCCGTTGATACAAACCGCGCAGGCGCAGGCTTTCGACCGGCTCCCACGAACCACCCGCCTTGTAGGCATAGACCTTACCGACAGTGTCGTAGTCCGCCATACGCGCGCCGAGCTCAAGTTCGAGCGACTTGATGAAAGGCAGATCGCGAAGCAGCGGCACGGCGGCCTCGGCGTACAGTTCCTTGGACGAGCTGCGACCTGCGACCGGACGTTCGGCGTTGAAGCCGAAGATGTCGCCCGAGGCCTTAGCGGCGTCCGGGGTGAAGCTCAGCTTGTCTTCGCGGTACTCGGCGCCGAAGGCCACCGACAGCGGACCAGCCGGCAGTTCCATCACGGTGCCCGTGACGTTCAGGGTCAGGTTCTGGCGTTCGAAGATGCTGGTGTCGGCGAAGTCCAGACGGACAAAGTTCGCCGCCTCAGGCGTGATCGTACCAAAGCCGAACATGTTGATCGGCACGCATCCGGGGAAGATTTGCACGGACGAAGGAGCGCAGGCCGTCGCCGTTCCGCCGGCAGCCAGAGAGGCGGCCAGACGAGAGCGAGACACGTCGTTCTGGATCGACGTACGCAGTTCGGAGCGACCGTAGGCGTAGACGCCTTCAGCGGTCCAGTCGCCGCCGAGCTTGGCGCGCAGGCCGGTGTTGAACTGCAGCACATTGGTGTCGTGGCTTTCGACCCGAGCGCCGACTTCCGACATGCGGCGGTCGAAGTTCAGCGGCAGAGTCGGATCAGGGCGCGAGTTCGCGTAAGCGAGCAGTGCAGGCGAGTTCTGGACGAAGAAGTTGCCGACCGGAATGTTGATGCCGGTGGCCGGCGTCGGAGCCAGTTGAATGTTGTTCTGGGTCTTGGTGTAGAACACCTCGGCGAAACCGGTCAGGGTTTCGTTGATGTCGTAGTGGCCGAGCAGAACAGCGTTGTAACGCTCAGAAGGCGACTGCAGCAGGTTGACGGTCGAGAAGTTGTAGCGGTCGCTTGACGGTCCCAGGCTACCGTCATTGTTGAAAGCCCCCGGGACGCCGGGCGTACGGAACGAACGACGGCAAGGCGTCGCGGTCGGACAGCCGGCAGCAGTGTAAGGGTTGGTGCCGAGGTTGTTCAGGCCACCATATTCGCCGGTGCCCGAACCGCCGGCGTTGCTCACCAGCGCCCAGGGACGATCTTCGTTCGGCAGGAAGCCGTCACGATCGGCATAACCGACATAACCCGTCACGTTGCCGCGGCCGTCGGCGATGTTGGCGCCGAAGGTCGCCGAGGCGTTGAACTGCTCGCCGTCACCAAAACCGGAGATTCCGTATTGGGTGCTGACGTTCAGACCTTCGAAATCGTCCTTGAAGATGAAGTTGACGACGCCGGCCAGGGCGTCGGAGCCGTAGGTCGCCGAGGCGCCGCCGCTGACGACTTCGACGCGCTCGATCAGCGAAGCGGGAATGCTGTTCAGGTCGACGGCGTTGGACTTATCATAGGGAACGAAGCGACGGCCATTCACAAGCACCAGCGTACGGCTGGCGCCGAGGCCGCGCAGATCGACCGTGGCCGAACCGTTGGCCGGGTTGTTCGAGTTGGCCGAGAAGCCGGGAACGACTTGCGGCAGTTGGTTCAGGATTTGCTCAACGTTCACATCGCCGCGCGCCTGGATCTGCTCAGCAGTGACCGTGGCGACGGGGCTGTTGGCGACATAGTCTTGGCGCACGATCCGCGAGCCGGTGACCACGATCTCGCCGACTTCGGCCGGTCCGTCCTGCGACTGCGCAAATGAAGGACTGGCCGCCATAGCCAATGCTGCGCCGCCAATAATGGTGGTGGCCAGCAAGCTGCGACGATATTTGACGTTGTTCAAGGATAGCTCTCCCATGATCGATGTAGAGCCGCGACCCGCAGCCCACCGAATCCATATCCGTGTGCCAGCCGAATAGCTGGTTGCGAGCGAGAGCATACTAACGGGCGCCCTAAGTCCAGCGTGAAGACGCATTCACGCCACAACTGAGACGGACCTGTCACAGAGACGACACACCCATTCCAAGGGAGGAACGAGATGGATATGGGGATGGTTGAACGTCAGCCCATAGTGAAGACTGATCGGAAGTGTCAGTAAACGCTCAGCGCTCGATCACCGCCCGCGCCGCATAGGGCGCGGGCTCTGGGGTGCAGGAGGCGGCGATCAGTTGCACCGCGGCGAGACAGAGGAAGGCGGTCGCGATGAGCGGGAGCCGATTTGATACAGCGAAGGCGATCGAACGGGCCATGGCGGGCGCTCCAAGCATGATTACCGAGGCGTTAACGCAAGCTCTGCGCCACACGGAGCCGTCGAGATGATCCCCTTCGTCCGGGCGTTCGACTTCGCCTATGGGCGGCGCGATCAGGTATCGCCGCTGATCCAGCGGGTGATCGCCGACAATCCGGGGCCGTTCACCTTCACCGGGACGGGGACCTATATCGTCGGACGGGCCGAGGCGGGGGCTGAGGTGGCCGTGATCGATCCGGGGGCGCTGGATCCGGCGCACCTGGCGGCGTTGATGGCGGCGGTCGAGGGGCGGCGGGTCAGCCATGTGCTGGTGACGCATACGCATCGGGATCATGCGCCGCTGGCGAGGCCGTTTGCGAAGGCGACGGGCGCGCGGGTTCTGGCGGCCCGGCCTCCGGTGCGAGAGACGCATGCGTCGGGCGCGCTGGACGAGGATGACGATGCCGAGTTTGCGCCCGATGTCGTGCTGACGGGCGGCGAAGTCGTCGAAGGCGACGGGTGGACGATCGAGGCGATGTTCACGCCGGGCCATGCGTCAAATCACATGGCCTTCGTCCTGCGCGAGGAGACCGCCTTGTTCTGCGGCGATCATGTCATGGGCTGGTCGACGACGGTGGTGGCGCCGCCCGACGGGAACATGCGCCAGTATCTGGCCAGCCTGGATGCGGTCATCGCGCGGGAGTTCGACGTGCTGTGGCCGACGCACGGGGCGCCGGTGACGCAGGTGCGGCCGTTTCTGAGGGCCTATCGCGCCCATCGGCTGGAGCGGGAGGCGCAGATCGTTCGGAGGCTGGCGGCGGGGGATCGGACGATCGCCGAGATGGTTCCCGTCCTGTACGCCGCCGTTTATCAGCGGCTGTGGCCGGCGGCGTCGCTGTCGGTGCTGGCCCATCTGATCAAGCTGGTCGAGGACGGGACGGCCGTAAGCGACGTCGAGCCAGGCCTGACCGCTCGTTTCCGTCTGGTCTAGCGTTCGGCCTCCAGATTCCGGGCGATCTTGGTGGCGAGACGGCAGGTGGAGCCGCCGTCGGGACGGGCGTCGCGGGCGGCGACGCGGATGTCGGTGCGGCCGGGTCGGATGCGGACGACGGCGTCGGTGACGAAGCCGAACCAGGCCCCCTCATGCACGGCCTCGACCTGGAAGGTGGTGGCGCGGGTGATCACGAAACCGGCGTCGACCAGAGCCGAGGTCGCCTGCTGGGCCAGGACCTGGGTCGGGACGGCGCTCAGGTCGGGACAGGTCTGGGGCGTCGATCCGCGATGCTGGGCGTCGCGCGAGAAGGCCGGCGGTTCCTCGACATGGGTGGTTACGTCACGCGGGTTCGGCGCGGCGTCCTGGCCCTGACGCAAGACGAAACCTGCCACCGTCGCGCCGGCCAGGACCAGGGCGGCCAGGGCGTAGAGCCCCCTGCCCTTCAGGTCGCGCAGCGCCAGAACCGCCGCCGCCAGGGCGGCCGCCAGACCGATCCAGGCCAGGATGCGCGCCACGGTCCAAGTCAGCAGGTCGTAGCTGACCGCCAGATCGACGCCGCCGAATCGCGTCGCCGCGATGGCCGCCACGATCAGCACCACCGGCGCCGCCGCAAGCGCCGTCAGCCACGGCAGGACGGCGGGGACAGGCTTTCTGATCGGCATTCAGGCTCCGGTTCGGTTAGACGACGGCGGGCAGACGGTAGTCCTTCATCCGCTCGCGCAGAAGCTTCTTGTCGATCTTGCCCGTGGCGCCCAGCGGGATGTCCTCTACGGCCACCACGTCGTCCGGCATCCACCATTTGGCGATCTTGCCCTGCAGGAAGTCGAGATGCTCCTGCTTGTCCAGGGCATGGTCGGGCTTGAGCTTGAGGATCAGGACCGGCCGTTCGTCCCATTTGGCGTGGGCGGCGCCGATGACGGCGGCGATCTCGACCTTGGGATGGCCGACGGCGATGTTCTCGATCTCGATGGAGCTGATCCACTCGCCGCCCGACTTGATCACGTCCTTGGCGCGGTCGGTGATCTGCATGAAGCCCATCTCGTCCACCGTGGCCACGTCGCCGGTGTCGAAGAAGCCTTCGTCGTCCAGGATCGAGCCTTCTTCCTTGAAATAGGCGGTGCTGATGGTCGGTCCCTTGACCATCAGGCGGCCGAAGGTGGCGCCGTCGTGCGGCAGTTCGGTCCCGGTCTCGTCCTTCAGCTTCAGTTCGATGCCCAGCGGAGGCGTGCCCTGTTTCAGGCGGTATTTCATCTGCTCGTCATAGGGCAGGCGCAAAATCTCGGGCGGCAGGTTGGCGATGGTGCCGATGGGCGAGGTCTCGGTCATGCCCCAGGCGTGGGTGACCTCGACCCCGAAATCGTCCTGGAAGCCGCGGATCAGGCTTTCGGGGCAGGCCGAGCCGCCGATCAGCACGCGCTTCAGCGTCGAGAAGCCCAGGCCGTGCTGTTTCATATGGGCGAACAGCCCCTGCCAGACGGTGGGCACGGCGGCCGAGAAGGTGACGCCTTCCTGTTCGATCAACTCATAGATCGACTGGCCGTCCATTTTGGCGCCCGGCATGACCAGCTTGGTCCCGGCGGCGGGGCCGGCGAAGGCGATGCCCCAAGCGTTGGCGTGGAACATCGGCACGACCGGCAGGATCACCTCCTTGGGCGTGGCGCCCATGACGGTGGCCTGAAGCCCCATGAAGGTGTGCAGGAAGTTGGAGCGATGCGAATACAGCACCCCCTTGGGATGGCCCGTCGTGCCCGAGGTGTAGCAGAGGCCGCAGGCGGTGTTTTCCTCGAAGTCGCCCCAGACGACGTCGATCGACTGCCCGGCGATGATGTCCTCATAGGCCACGGCCCCCGGCAGCTTGGTCTGCGGCATGTGGGCGGCGTCGGTCATGATGACGAAACGCTCGACCTTGGGGATGTGCGGCAGGATGGCTTCCAGCAGCGGCACGAAGGTCAGGTCGACGAAGATAATCCGGTCTTCGGCGTGGTTGATGATGTAGATCAGTTGTTCCGGGAACAGTCGCGGGTTCAGGGTGTGGCACACCCCGCCGATGCCCATGATGCCGTACCAGGCCTCGATATGGTTGGCGGTGTTCCAGGCCAGGGTGGCGACGCGGTCGCCCGGCTTGATCCCCCAGGCCTTCAGGGCGCTGGACACGCGTTTGGCGCGCTCGTGGATCTGGGCATAGGTCGTGCGGACGATGGGCCCCTCGACCGAGCGGGTCACCACCTCGCGGTCGCCGTGCCAATGTTTGGCGTGGTCGATGATCTTGTCGACCGTCAGCGGCCAGTCCTGCATCAAGCCCAGCATATCGTTTCCTGTTCCTTGGTTGCGTCTGATTGGATGCGACGCTTGAGCCGACGCTAACATCGGTGATCGGCGATAAGCAACGTGACGTAACGTCAGCCGCTGCGCGACGGATCGTCCCCCGTGGCGTCGGTCGCGCGACCGCTCTAGAAGACCGCCCATGACCATATTGATCGCGATCACGGGGGGCTCAGGCTCCGGCAAGAGCACCCTGGCGGAGGCGCTGGTTTCGGCCTTGCCGCAAGGGTCGGCGGTGCTGGTGCGCGAGGACAGCTATTACCGCGACGCCGCCTCCCTGCCCGGCTTCGACGCCGCGACCTTCGACTTTGACGATGTGGCGGCGCGCGATCACGACCTGATGATCGCGGATTTGAAAGAGCTGAAGGCCGGCCGTGCGGTGACGGCGCCGGTCTATTCCTTCATCCATCACGGACGCGAGCCCGGCGGCGAACCGATCGCGGCGGCCGAGGTGGTGATCGTGGAGGGCACCCATGTTCTGTGCACCCCCGACCTGACCGCCCTGTTCGACATCCGGGTGTTCGTGGACACCCCGTCCGACATCCGCTTCATCCGCCGCCTGCTGCGCGACCAGACCGAGCGAGGCCGGTCGGCGGATTCGGTCGTGGCGCAATATCTGGCCACCGTGCGTCCGGGCCACGAGCGCCTGACCGAGCCGTCGCGTACCCACGCCGATTTCATCGTCGCCGACGCCACGGCGGCCGTTCGGCTGGAAGATCCGCAGGCCGTGGTGCGTCTCGCCGCGCCGGTCCTGGCCCATCCGCTGCTGCAGGCCTTGCTGGACGACTAACGAAAGAGATCCCCGACCCGGAATTCTCCGGGTCGAAGCGCGGCACGCTCGACCGGCGGATGGCCATTGAGAGCCCTGATGCGCGCGCGTTCGGCGGCCTCGGCATGCTTCTCGACCAGGATGGCATCCAGACGGATGTGTTGGATTTCGATTTCCGCGAGGAGTCGCTCGATCTCGGCCTTTTCTTCAGGCGTCTGTTTGTGGGGCGGCGGCAGGCCGCGACCCGGCTTGGGACGACGAGGTTTGGGGCGGGCCATGCGGTTCTTCGGACAGGGGTTATCGGCCTCGCGCTTTCGCAGCGAAGTTTATGGAGGGCTGGGCGGAGCGCCGGGTCTTCGCCCGGAGGGTGTTTGTGTTGTTACCGTTTCGACGAAGGGTATGACGCTCCGCGCGGTTGGTTGGCCTGCAAGCTCGGGGCGTCGAGCGGTGGCGGTCTTATCGCCTAACCCCATAAGCCTGCGACGGGTCGGCAGCCCCTGCGAGGGCTGTCCCGAGTGCGGCCGAGTATCCCCCTCGACCCTCCGACACCGCTCCATGAGTCGATGTCAGCGCGATGGAGTTTCACCATCGCTCCCGCTCCATCCGCTCCCGCCGCCGCAAGGTCGCAGGCCAAGCGAGCCCTCCATGCGACGGGACGGGATTAGAATACGCGCGTTTCGGAGGGGGGATGGGAGAAGGCGGACATAAATCGGCAAGCGATTGGAATCGCTAGGAATGCACCAGCGACATTGTAATGGCTGGGGCGTCTTTCTCCCTCCCCTTCATGGGGAGGGGCGGCGAAGCGGAGCGTAGCCGGGGTGGGGGCGTGTGAAGCACTGCCCCCGCTCTTACGGCCCCACCCGGATCGCTGCGCGATCGTCCCTCCCCATGAGGGGGAGGGAGAGGCGCCTGTGGGACTTCAGGGCTTCTTCACCGCTCCCAGTCGTCAGATCAACCCCGCCAACGGCGACGACGGATCCGCGTACATCCGCTTCGGCATCCGACCGGCCAGATAGGCGTCGCGGCCGGCGATGACGGCGTGTTTCATGGCGCGGGCCATGCGGATGGGGTCCTTGGCGCCGGCGATGGCGGTGTTCATCAGGACGGCGTCGCAGCCCAACTCCATCGCCAAGGTCGCGTCCGAGGCCGTGCCGACGCCGGCGTCGACCAGGACCGGCACCTTGGCCTGTTCGACGATCAGGCGGACATTGATGGGGTTCTGGATGCCCAGCCCTGAGCCGATGGGGGCGGCGGCGGGCATGATGGCGGCGGCGCCGGCGTCTTCCAGCCGCTTGGCCATCACGACGTCGTCGGTGCAGTAGACCATGACGTCGAACCCGTCCTTGATCAGCAGGTCCAGCGCCCGCAGCGTCTCGATCATGTCGGGATACAGGTGGGCGGTGTTGGACAGGACCTCCAGCTTGACCAGGCTCCAGCCCCCCGCCTCGCGCGCCAGACGCAGGGTGCGCACCGCATCCTCGCCGGTGAAACAGCCGGCGGTGTTGGGCAGGAAGGTGAAGCGATCCGGCTTCACATAGTCGACCAGCATCGGCTGGTTCGGATCGGTCAGGTTCACGCGGCGCACGGCCACGGTCACGACCTCGGCTCCCGCGGCCTCGGCCGCGGCGGCGTTCTGGGCGTAGTCGGCGTATTTTCCGGTGCCGACGATCAGTCGCGAGGTGAAGGTGCGGCCGGCGACGGACCAGGTTTCGTTGGCTGTATCGGTCATGGAGCTGACCTAGTCCCCCCAAGGCGTCAGGGAAAGCCGTCGTAGCGGGATTTGATCGCGATCAACCGCCGCCGACGAACTGGACCAGTTCGATGCGGTCGCCCTGGGCGACGGGGGTGGCGGCGTGCAGGGACTTGGGCACGATCTCCAGATTGCGTTCGACCGCGACCTTGCGGGGGTCCAGCGACAGTTCCTCGACCAGGGCCAGGATGGTGGCGGCCTGGACCTGGCGGGGTTCGCCGTTGAGGTGGATCTGGTGCACGCGTCTGGTCTCCGGGCGCTGGCGGCGTCGGGGCTGAGATAGACGTTGGCGGCCGGGTTCGCCAGACCGGGTCAGCAAGACGGGGCGCTTAGCCGGCCTCGAACAGGAAGGCGCCGATGGCTACCGCCACGGCCGCAAAGGCGGCGACGACGGTGCGAAGGATCAGTTTGCCGTCCTGGCGCATCGTCTGCGCTCCCGCTGGCTGTCCCGACCGGGGACGAATGGGGCTTTGGCTGCGAAATCCGCGCCATCGCGGCGTGACCTTGGGTAAAGTTCGATGCGGGGACCGTTTGACCCAGGCCCTGCGTCGGCTAAAAGGCCCCTCTTGTGCTGCGAAGCGGCGCCCGATTCCGGAAACCATGGCCGAAACGCCCGTCATTCATGTGCTGAACGGCCCAAACCTGAACCTGCTCGGGGTTCGGGAGCCGGACATCTATGGCCGCGACACCCTGGCGGACATCGAGCAGCGATGCGTCAGGGCGGCTGAGGGCGCGAGCGTCGTGTTTCGTCAGACCAACCACGAGGGCGTGCTGGTAGACTGGATTCAGGAAGCCCGCGAAGGCGCGGACGCCCTGATCATCAATCCGGCGGCCTATGGGCACACCTCGGTGGCGCTGCACGATGCGCTGAAGACGCTGTCGATCCCGGTGATCGAACTGCATCTGTCCAATCCGGCGGCGCGCGAGGCGTTTCGCCATCACTCCTATGTGTCTTCCGCGGCGACCGGCGTCATCGCCGGCTTCGGCGCGGCAGGCTATGAACTGGCCGTCCAGGCGGCTCTCACCAAGGTTCGGGAACGCGGCTGACGCCCGTCCCGTTTACTCAAGACCACGAAAGACAAGGCGCAAATCCAATGGCCGATGACAAGAAACACGCCGAAATCGACGCCGCCCTGGTTCGCCAGCTGGCCGACATCCTGAACGAGACCGACCTGACGGAAGTCGAAGTCGAGCGCGGCGACCTGCGCATCCGCGTCGCCCGTGAGATCACGGTCAACGCCGCGCCGGTGCAATATGCCGCTGCGCCGGCCGCAGCCGCCGCGCCTGCCCCTGTCGCCGCACCGGCTTCCATGCCGTCCGATCCCGCCACCATCGTCGCCCGATCCGGCGAAGAGGTGAAGTCGCCCATGGTCGGCACTGTCTATCTGCAGGCGTCGCCGGAAGCGCCGGTCTTCTGCCAGCCGGGCGACAAGGTCAAAAAGGGCCAGACCCTGCTGATCGTCGAGGCCATGAAGACCATGAACCCGATCCAGGCCCCGCGCGACGGCGTCGTTCTCGACATCCTGGTCGGCGACGCCCAGCCGGTCGAGTTCGGCGAGCCGCTCGTCCTGCTGGAAGCCTAAGGCGCCCTGATGTTCACCAAGGTTCTGATCGCCAACCGCGGCGAGATCGCGCTGCGCATCCATCGGGCGTGCAAGGAGATGGGCATCTCCACCGTCGCCGTGCATTCCGAAGCCGACCGGGGCGCCATGTGGGTGCGTCTGGCTGACGAAAGCGTCTGCATCGGTCCCGCCTCGGCCGCTAAGTCGTATCTGAACATCCCGTCGATCATCGCGGCGGCCGAGATCACCGGCGCCCAGGCGATCCACCCCGGCTATGGCTTCCTGTCGGAAAACGCCCGTTTCGCCGAGATCGTCGAAGCCCACGGCATGACCTTCATCGGTCCCAAGCCCGAACATATCCGGGTCATGGGCGACAAGATCAGCGCCAAACAGACCGTCATGGACGCCGGCATTCCCGTCGTCCCCGGCTCAAAGGGCGAGGTCGAGACCGTCGAGGCCGCCATTGAGGCGTCCAAGTCCATCGGCTTCCCCCTGATCGTCAAGGCGGCGGCGGGCGGCGGCGGACGCGGCATGAAGGTGGCCCTGAAGGCTGATGATCTGGTCGAGGCCGTCCAGACCGCCCAGTCCGAGGCCAAGGCCGCCTTCGGCAACGGCGCCGTCTATATGGAGCGCTATCTCCAGAAGCCGCGCCATATCGAGATCCAGGTCATCGCAGACAGCCACGGCAATGTCGTCCACCTGGGCGAACGCGACTGCTCGCTGCAACGCCGTCACCAGAAGGTGCTGGAGGAGGCCCCCTCGCCCGCCCTGTCGGCCGAGGGTCGCAAACAGATCGGCGAGACGGTCAACAAGGCCATCGCCGCCATCGGCTATCTGGGCGTCGGCACCATCGAGTTCCTGTGGGAGGACGGCGAGTTCTTCTTCATCGAGATGAACACCCGCCTGCAAGTCGAGCATCCGGTTACGGAAATGATCACCGGCGTCGACCTGGTCCGCGAACAGGTCCGCATCGCCGCCGGCCTGCCGCTGTCCTTCACCCAGGAGGACATCGAGTTCAAAGGCCACGCCATCGAGGTGCGGATCAACGCCGAGAACCCGGAGACCTTCACCCCGTCGCCGGGCAAGATCACCGACTTCCACGCGCCGGGCGGTCTGGGCGTGCGCCTGGATAGCGCCATCTACGCCGGCTATTCGATCCCGCCCTATTACGACAGCCTGATCGGCAAGCTGATCGTCCATGGCCGCGACCGCGAGGAAGCCATCGCGCGCCTGAAGCGTTCGCTGAACGAGATCGTCATCGGCGGCGTCGACACCACCATCCCCCTGTTCCAGAAGCTGTTGCAGGAGCCCGACATCCTGTCCGGCGACTATGACATCCACTGGCTGGAGAAGTGGGCCGCCCGTCAGAAGGGCGACGCCTGACAGACCCCGATTTCAGCGCCAGCGGGCCTTTCGGCGGTTTCGGCCCCGAGGACCTGCTGGCCTGTTACGCCCGGGGCGTATTCCCGATGGCCGAGGCGCGCGACGATCCGCGCGTCTTCATCATCGAGCCGGAACAGCGCGGCGTCGTGCCGCTGGACGCCTTTCATATCCCGTCGCGCCTGCGTCGCACCGTGCGGGGCGAACCGTTCGAGGTGAGGGTCGACACCGCCTTCGAGGCGGTGCTGGACGGCTGTGCGGCGGCGCAGGGGCCGGATCGCGAGGACACCTGGATCAACGGACCGATCCGGCGGCTGTATGCGGCCCTGTTCGCCATGGGGTTCGTCCACTCCATCGAATGCTGGCGGGACGAGCGGCTGGTGGGCGGCCTTTACGGGGTGTCGCTGGGCGGGGCCTTCTTCGGCGAGAGCATGTTCAGCCGCGAGCGGGATGCGTCCAAGGTGGCGCTGGTGCATCTGGTCGCGCGGTTGCGCAAGGGCGGCTGGACCCTGTTGGACGCGCAGTTTCTGACCGACCATCTGAGCCAGTTCGGCGCGGTGGAGACGCCGCAGGCGGCCTATCTGGGCCTGCTGTCCCCCGCCCTGTCGGTCAGGCCGGATCAGGCGGCGTTGCGCGCGCCCCTGACCGGCGCCGAGGCGGTGGCCTTGGCCACGGCATGATGGCGTCCGCCTGATCTGTCCGGACACGATTTCGGGCCTGTCCCGACAGGTTCGGATTGGCGTCGGCGGCGGGTGTGGCGGTCAATGGCGGCATGACCCAGATCCCATCCGCCCTATCAAAGGCCCCGTCCCGCTCGACAATCCTGCGCGAGGTACGAGAGATCGCCCTGATCCTGGTCGTCGCCCTGATCCTGGCGACGGCGTTGCGCATCCTGCTGTTCCAGCCCTTCACCATTCCCTCGTCGTCGATGGAGCCGGGGCTGGTGACCGGCGACTATATCGTCGTGTCGAAATATCCGTATGGCTGGAGCACGGCGTCGCTGCCGTTCGACCCGCCCATGGTCCCGGGCCGGGTGATGGCGCGCGAGCCCCGGCGCGGGGACGTGGTGGTGTTCCGCCTGCCGCGCGATCCGAAACAGGCCTGGATCAAGCGGGTCGTGGGTTTGCCAGGCGACACGGTTCAGGTGCGCGGCGGCGTGGTCTTCGTCAACGGCGACGCGGTGCGCCAGACAAGGTTGGATGTCGTCGCCGACCATGACGCGCCCCAGCGCCGGGTGCAGCAGGTGCGCGAGACCCTAGCCGATGGGCGGACCTATCTGACCTATGACGGCGGGCCGGACCTGCCGGGCGACGACACGCCCCTGCGCCGCGTGCCGCCGGGCCAGTATCTGATGATGGGCGACAACCGCGACAACTCTCTGGACAGCCGCTGGCCGGCCGAGGTCGGGGTCGGCCTGCTGCCCGCCGAGAACATCATGGGTCGGGCCGAGATCGTGCTGGCCTCATGGGAGCCGGGCGCGAGCCTGTTCAAGCCCTGGACCTGGCTGAACCTTCAGTGGGACCGGTTTTTGGTTCGGATTCGGTAGGTCGGAATACAGCCGTATTAACAAAGCCCGTCACCCTCGGGCTCGTCCCGAGGGCCCACCGTTGACCCTCACTCGGGCGCTAGATGTTGGAAAGGGTTGCCTGAATGCCGATCCACCGCATCTGCATCCGCCGTGGGCCCTCGGGACAAGCCCGAGGGTGACGGAAATGGGGAGGTGTAATGGGGTGGTGTTTAGCGCGCGCGGTATTCGTCGAAGCTGACGACGCCGTCATGGTTGCGGTCCATCCGGTCGAAGGCGGCGCGGCTGGGCGGCGAAGACTGGGCCAGGGAGGGCGCGGCGACGGCGCCCAGGGCCAGGCCGGCGACGGCGGCGGCCAGCAGCGGACGCCAGCCCAGGCGGGGCGCAAGGCGGGGCGAATGTCGCGTCGAAGACATCTGGCTCAATTCGGCGTCGATGAAGCGGCGGATGGCGTCGCTGGCGGTGCGGCCATCGGCGCGGCAGCGGGCCATGAAGGCGGTCTTGGTCGCGTGGGGCAGTCGGATTTCGACCGTTTCGCTTTTCTTGAGCGGCTTATCGCGATCCATCCTCAGCCTCCTCGCGGCGGTCAGTTCTTACAGCCCACGACCCAGGCGTCGTAATAGGGGTTCTGGACACCGCTGACGGACGGCGACGAGGCGAACATCCAGCCGCGGAAAATCTGGCGTGCCGAGGTCTCGCGGCCGCGGGGCTGAAGCGACACGTCGATATAGGCGATGGCGTCCTCGGTCAGCTCGTCCGGGGTCGTCACCTCGCAGGCGCGGGCGGCGAAGATCAGGTTGCGGTTGAAGCGCACGGGGCGGCCGCCGACCTCGACCTCGAACTTCATCGACTCGGCCGTGACCTTGTCGATGGCCTGGATGATCGCGAACTTGCGACGCTGGCGGCGGGCCGGAGTCGCCGGCTGTTCGATGGCCTTGGTCGCGACGGGCCGCTCGGCCTTGATCTCGTCCTCGGCCTTCTCCTCGACGGCGGCGTCCTCGGCGATGACGATGGATGGCGGCGGCGTCACCGCGACGGGCGAACGCGGCGCAGGCGCGCCGGCAGGCGGCGTCTCGGTCGGCACGGTTGGCTGGGCCGGCGTATTGCGCAGGATGTCGCCGATCGGATCCTGGACCGGGCGAGCGTCGCGCGGCGCGTCCTGCAGCACGCTGGCGGTCACCGCGCCTGCGCTCAAGACGCAGACGACAGCCGCCGCGCCCAACAGGATGCCGCGCATTTTCACTCGGGGGTCCAGGCCTGATAGTCGCCGGTCGCAGCCGGGCGTTTGGCCTCGTTGGCCAGCGAGCCGGGCGGACGCCAGGCCAGGGGCGTGCCGGTCATGTTCGGCAGGTGATCCTTTTCCCAGGCGCGCCGCGGCAGCGGCTGCTCGGTCGGGGGCAGGTCGAAGGTGTAGTGCAGCCAGCCGTGCCAGTCGGGCGTCACCTTGGACGCCTCGGCATAGCCGTCATAGATGACCCAGCGACGCTTGCGGCCGTCGTAGCTGACGTTGTCGCGGCTCTCGAAATAGCGATTGCCGTTCTCGTCCTGGCCGACGAAGCGACCGCGCTTGGCGATGGTGAAGCGGGTGCCGATCGTGGCGCCCTCCCACCAGCCGAAAATCTTGCTCAACACGTCGTGGAATCCAA
Source organism: Brevundimonas sp. (assembly GCF_046295075.1). Classification (GTDB taxonomy): domain Bacteria; phylum Pseudomonadota; class Alphaproteobacteria; order Caulobacterales; family Caulobacteraceae; genus Brevundimonas. The sequence continues at coordinate 16,069 of NZ_JBKBOC010000026.1, forward strand.
CCGTAAGGGGTCGCCGAAAAGGGAGGCGGCGTCTGGCGCGGATCATAGAAAGCCGCGCGCTCTTCGTCCAGCGTTCAGGCGGGGGCAGTTGAATCGATATCTTGTGGGCAATACGGCCTGAGCACACCAGATGTATTGGCGAACGGGCGCGCGACCGCCTAGGCTGGCCCGAACCTTTCGGAGAGACGCCGCCATGCGCTTTCAATCCGGCTTCGCCGTTCGCGCCGAACGAGTCGCGATGGAGACCCGCGCCGTCGAACGCCCGACCAGCGTGCAGCAGGTGCTGGCCCCCGCCGGCTGGTCCGATGCGCAGATCGAGGCCTGGCTGGACTGGGTCGATGCGGCGGGATTCGCGACGCCGATGTCGGGCGACTGGCTGAACGGCGGCGTGGACGCCTGGGCCGAGGGTCTGGCGGCGACGGGCATGGCCGAAGGGATATTCGCCGACCGGGCCGAAGCCGCCGCTTTCGCGGACGAACTGTCGGGCGCGTTCAAGCTGGGCCTTGCGGCGCCGGCGGGATCGGGACCGGTCGCGGCCGGCGTCGTCGATCTGAACGATCCCGGCGCGGGCGCGACTCTGAGAACGCACAGCGGCAAGCGGGCCGCCGCAAGGCTGGGCGCCCAGGCGGCGCAGGCGCTGGCCGAGGCTCTGGCGGGGGTGGCCGATGCGGTGGACCGTTGCGAGGGACCGCGCGGCGACTGCGGCGATCCCTCGCGCAATCCGGCCCTGGGTCGGGCGGCGGCGTTGGCGCGACGGTGCGGCGCGAGCGACGCCGACATCCTGAGAGCCGTCGACGGCGAACGGCCCGCCATGGCGCTGGAGCCGACGGTCGAGGGCGCGCCCCTGGTCGCCCTGGCGGATCGGACGCAGATCGCAGCGGGCGCGCCGGAGGCCCTTCTGGCGGCGGAAGCGGCGCTGGACGGCGGGCTGATCGTCGCCTTCGACCCACGCGATGCGGAGACCGCGACGATGGCGGCGGGTCGGGCCGTGATCGACCTGGGCGCCGTGCTGGCGCTGGGGGGCGACGCGGCGGCCGATCTGGCGGGCCTGACGCGGTTGTTGACGGTGGCTATGGACCTTCAGGCGGCGACGCCGGGCGTGATCGCCCTGGGGCTGGACGGGTTGCTGGAGGCCCTGGCGGCGGACAATGATCGAACGGCTAGGGCGCAGGCGTTCGCGGGACTGGTCGCCGCGGCGGCGGCGCAGACTTCGGCCGAATTGGCGAGCGTGCGCGGTCTCTGCCCCGACTGGGACGACCTGAAGGGCGCCGCCGCCGAGACTCAAGCGGCACGGCGCGATGCGCTGAAGGGGCTGTCCAACCCCATCGCCGCCGTCGCGTCTAAAGCCCCGGCGGTCGCGCCCAAGGCGCGGCGGCACTCGGCCATCGGCCTGTTCGTCGAGGATGCTGAGGCGCGGCTGCGGCTGGGCTTTGGGCGGATCGCGGCGGTCGACGTTTTCCAGACGGCGGACGGCGAGATCGGTCGTCGGCTGCACCCCGCCCTGGCGGCCGCGCTGACGGCGGCGAGCGGCGATATCGAGGCGGCGGAGCGCTGGACGTTCGGACGCCGCACCCTGGTCGAGGCGCCGGGCATCGATCATGCGTCGCTGCGCGCGCTGGGCTTCACCGACATCGAGCTGGCGGCCATCGAGAACGCCCTGGCCTGGGCCGAGGATTTCGACACGGTCTTCGCCGCCCCGGTGCTGGACCCCGGTTTCATCCGCGACGTGCTGGGCGTCGAGGACGGCGACGGCCTGCTGCTGACCCTGCTGGGCGTGTCCGAAGAGGCCGAGACGGCGGCGACGCGCTGGGTCTTCGGTCATGGCGATCTGAGCGATTGGCCCCAGGCGCCGGCGTCCGTCGCCGCCCTGCTGGCCGATCCGCCGGCGGTCGTGGCGGACCTGCGGCGCGCCATCGAACCGTTCAGCGACCTGGCCGACATCGCGGTCGAACCGATGGACTGGCGCGCTACCTCGGCCCAGGCGGCGCGGCTGCTGAGCCAGGGCGCGCTGGACGGCCGTCGCGCCATCCGCCTGGCCCGTGCCGCGCCGCCAGCCGGTCCGCTGCTGTCATTGCCGAACATCGACGCGGCGCGGGTCGAGCCTGTGCGCGAAGCCCCCCGCCCGGCCCCGACCGAACGGGTCGTCGAGCGCGTGATCGAGCGGGAACGCGCGCGCCGCAAACTGCCCGACCGGCGCAAGGGCTATATCCAGAAGGCCGCAGTGGGGGGCCACAAGGTCTATATCCACACCGGCGAATACGAAGACGGCGAGCTGGGCGAGATTTTCATCGACATGCACAAGGAAGGCGCCGCCTTCCGCAGCCTGATGAACAATTTCGCCATCGCCATCTCCATCGGCCTGCAATACGGCGTGCCGCTGGACGAGTTCGTGGACGCCTTCGTCTTCACCCGGTTCGAGCCGGCCGGGCGCGTGACCGGCAACGACTCCATCAAGTCCGCAACCTCGATCCTGGACTACATCTTCCGCGAGCTAGGCGTCTCCTATCTGGACCGCGACGAACTGGCCAACGCCGGGACGGACGACCTGAACGCCGATGGCTTGGGAGATGGAAAGCCCGACGCCAACGAGGCCGTGCCCGCCGCCCGGTTCATCTCCAAGGGGTTCGCGCGCGGATCGGCGCCCGACAATCTGGTCGTCCTGCCCTTCGGCAAGAAGGCCGAGCCCGAACCGCGTCATGTCGCCAATAGCGAGGCGGTCGCCTGCCCCGCGTGCGGCGACTTCAGCCTGCAGCAGCGCGGGGCCGCCTGGGTCTGCGACACCTGCGGGGCGGCGCCGGCGCTGAAGGGCGGCGATCAGGGCTAGGTTAAGGGTTATGGCCTAGGGTTTGCTGCAAGACGATCAAACGTCGGAGCCCGGTCCATGAAACGCACACTCTCTATCGGCCTGATCGCCGCCCTGCTGGCCGTCGCCGCGCCCGCCCTGGCCCAAAACGGCGGCCAGATCGCCAGCGTGAAGCGCGGTTCGTCCTGCGCCGGATGCAACCTGTTCCAGGGCGACTTCTCGGGGCTGGAGGCGCGAGGCCTGAACCTGTCGGGCGCGCGGCTGCGTCAGGCGGACCTGAGCCTGAGCGTCATGAACCGCACGCGGTTTTCCAACACCGACATGCGCGACGTGGAGGCCTATGGCGGCGTCTTCTCCGGCTCGAACTTCTCGCGCGCCAACCTGACCAACGCCAGTTTCGTCGGCGCCTATCTGGAGGGCGCAAGCTTTTCCGGCGCGACCTTGTCGGGAACCAATCTGTCGGGCGCCCAGCTGACGCGGGCCACCGGCCTGACCCAGGGCCAGTTGAACCAGGCGTGCGGCGACGAGTCGACGGTCCTGCCGCGCGGGCTTCGCATTCCGGCCTGCTGAGGGCCTCCGACCTTGCCGGGATTTCATGAAGTTACCTCGATTTAAGTAGGTATGGCAGGGGTTTCGGGGCATTCAGGTCTCGTGAAACAGATCGCTGAACATATCCGGGTCAAACCCTCGCTGGCGCTTCTGGCGCTGGGCGCGGCGCTCATCGCCTCGCCGGCCTTCGCCGGGGTGGAGATGTCGATGCAGGACCGTGACGTGGCCCGTTCGGTGTCGCTGGGCGGATCGTGCAATCGCTGCGAACTGTCCGGCCGCAATCTGACCGGCGCGACCTTCACCGGCGCCAGCTTCATGAACGCCACCCTGGTCGGGGCCAATCTGCGCGGCGCCGAGATGATGGGCTCCAACTTCACCGGCAGCGACTTCAGCCGCGCCAATCTGTCGGGCGTCGAGATCGTCGGGGCCAACTTCACCTCCGCGAACTTCACGGGCGCCCATTTGAACGGGGCAGAGGCGCAAGGGTCGTCGTTCGTCCGCGCCAATCTGACCCGCGCCGACCTTTCGGGCGGCGAGATGCACGGGGTGAACTTCAACGGCGCGACCCTGGCGGGGACCAACTTCTCCAACAGCGAGCTGTTCGGGGCGACGATCACCAACGTCCGCGCGGCCGGCGCCAACTTCTCCAACGCCGAGGTCAACGCCTCCAACCTGTCGGGCGGCGACTTCTCGAACGCCGACTTCTCGAACGCCAGCCTGGATGGGGCGCGACTGAGCGGCGCGAGCTTCTCCCGCGCCGATTTCTCGAACGCCTCCCTGCGCCGCACGGACATTCGCGGCGCGGACCTGTCGAACGCGCGCGGCCTGACCCAGGACCAGATCAGCGAAGCCTGCGGCGACGGCTCGACCCGCCTGCCCGGCCGCCTGACGCCTCAGGCCTGCCGCAGCAGCTCGATCCGCATCATCCGCTCGCCGCCGGCCCCGCCCCGCGTGCGCAACTTCGTCAACGCCGGGAACTGAACGGCGCAGTGACGAGGGCCGTTTCTGAGCCCTGACGGCCGGCTTTCCAACCTTCCCCATCCCTTCCCTCTCCCATAGGGAGAGGGCTTGAGCGCCCGAGAGCGTAGCGATCGGTCTTAGCGCGAAAGGGTGAGGGGTTACGCCGTGCGACGCGATCAGCACCGTACCCCTTCATCCGGCTCTGCAAGCCACCTTCTCCCCATGGGAGAAGGGAAAAGCAAAACGGCCCCCGGATTTCTCCGGGGGCCGCTCTGTTACGCTTACTGTGTCTCTCGGCCTCATGCAGCGCGTGAGCGCGTTAGGCCAAAAGGATGTGTCGACTACTCGACGATCTTGGCGACGACGCCAGCGCCGACGGTGCGGCCGCCTTCACGGATGGCGAAGCGCAGGCCCTGATCCATGGCGATCGGGGTGATCAGTTCGACGTTCAGCTCGGCGTTGTCGCCGGGCATGATCATCTCGACGCCTTCCTTCAGGTGAACGATGCCGGTCACGTCCGTCGTGCGGAAGTAGAACTGCGGGCGGTAGTTCGTGAAGAACGGCGTGTGACGACCGCCTTCTTCCTTGGTCAGGATGTAGGCTTCGGCCAGAAACTTGGTGTGCGGGGTGATGGAGCCCGGCTTGCACAGCACTTGGCCGCGCTCGACGTCTTCACGCTTGGTGCCGCGCAGCAGAACGCCGACGTTGTCACCGGCTTGACCCTGGTCCAGCAGCTTGCGGAACATTTCGACGCCCGTGCAGGTCGTCTTCTGGACCGGACGGATGCCGACGATTTCGACTTCTTCACCGACCTTGACGATACCCTTTTCGACACGGCCCGTGACCACGGTGCCGCGGCCCGAGATCGAGAACACGTCTTCGACCGGCATCAGGAAGGGCAGGTCGACCGGACGTTCCGGCTGCGGGATGTAGGCGTCGACAGTTTCCATCAGGGCCAGAACGCGCTGTTCGCCGATTTCCGGGTTCACGCCGTCGGTCGCGGCCTTGGCCGAGCCCTTGGTGATCGGAATGTCGTCGCCGGGGAACTGGTAGGACGACAGAAGCTCGCGCACTTCCATTTCGACCAGTTCCAGCAGTTCTTCGTCGTCGACCAGGTCGACCTTGTTCATGAAGACCACCAGGGCCGGCACGCCGACCTGACGGGCCAGCAGGATGTGCTCGCGGGTCTGCGGCATCGGGCCGTCAGCGGCCGAAACCACCAGGATCGCGCCGTCCATCTGCGCCGCGCCGGTGATCATGTTCTTCACATAGTCGGCGTGGCCGGGGCAGTCGACGTGGGCGTAGTGACGGTTGGCCGTCTCATATTCCACGTGCGCGGTGTTGATCGTGATGCCGCGGGCCTTTTCTTCCGGCGCAGCATCGATGTCCGCATAGGCCATCGCCTTGGCGCCGCCGGCCTTCGCCAGCGTCATCGTGATCGCCGCCGTCAGCGTCGTCTTGCCGTGGTCAACGTGGCCGATCGTGCCGATGTTGCAGTGCGGCTTGTTACGTTCGAACTTTTCCTTGGCCATGGCCAAACTCCTGATGGCCCGGGTTGAGGGGCGCGATGCTGATCAAAAAACCTGGAGCGGGTAGACGGGATCGAACCGACATCCTCAGCTTGGAAGGCTGCTGCACTACCATTGTGCTATACCCGCGCGGAGACTGCGGAAGTTCGCGAAGGAACGCCGCAGCCGATCCTCTTCGGGTCCTGATCCGTCGTATCCGTCAAGGCGCGTGGTGGGGGAAGTAGGACTCGAACCTACGAAGCTTACGCAGGGGATTTACAGTCCCCCCCCTTTGCCACTCGGGACATTCCCCCAGCGCGCCTTGTCGAACCGTCGGACCCCTCGTTTCCGCCATAAAGAGGCGGGACGAAACAAAAGCCTTCGGCTTGTCGCCTCCTCTAGGATAGAGGGGGCGCCCAGACCCGAAAGCCCTTGGGGCTCCAAATCGGAGGGCGTCTTATAGTGTCGTCGAAAACAGAACGCAACGACCGTAGAAGCGGTAAAAAACCGGTCTTCGGAAACCGGCCTGAAGGGCCGCGCGACAAGGGGCAAAAGCCCGCCGCGCAAGGCTTTTCCGGGCGCGACGATGCGTCCCGCCCGCCCCGTGCGCCGGATCGCAACAAGTCGGACGCCGATAATTTTCTGTGGGGCCGTCACCCGGTCCTGGCCGCTTTGGCGAATCCCGCGCGTCGCGGCACGGGTCGCCTCTTGGCCACGGCCGAGCGCGCCGCCGAGATCGAAGAGGGCAAACTGGCCCACGGCCACAAGATCGAAGTGGTCGAGGTCCAGGCCCTGACCCGGATGCTGCCCGCCGGCGCCGTGCATCAGGGTCTGGCCTTCAAGGTCCAGCCGCTGGAAGGCGTGTCGCTGGAAGAGCTGGCCGATCCGGCGCAAGGGATCATCGTCATGCTGGACCAGCTGACCGATCCCCAGAACGTCGGCGCCATCTTCCGTTCGGCCCTGGCCTTCGGCGCGCGGGGAATCATCGTTCAGGACCGGCATGCCCCCGCCCTGGCCGGCGCCCTGGCCAAGGCGGCGGTGGGCGCCACCGAACGCCTGCCCCACGCGCGCGTGACGAATCTGTCTCGCGCCCTGGAACGTCTCGCCGACCTGGGCTGGCGCGCCGTGGGTCTGGACGGAGCGGGAGAACAGACCTTGGAAGAGGCGCTGGATCGTCAGCCGACTGTCCTGGTGATGGGGTCCGAGGGCGACGGCATCCGCCGCCTGGTCGCCGAACACTGCGACGTGCTGGCCAAGATCCCCATGCCGGGCGGATTCGAGAGCCTGAACGTCTCCAATGCGGCCGCCGTCGCCCTTTATGAGGCGTCTCGCGCTCAACGCGGCTGACAGAAGGTCGCACCGGCGTTAGAGAGCGGAAATGGAATTTTTCTCGTCTCCCGAATTCGCCAGCCAGGCCGCCGCTCTGGGCCAGGTCCTTCTGATGGATCTGGTCCTGGCCGGCGACAACGCCGTCGCCGTGGGCCTGGCCGCCGCCGCCCTGCCCCAGGAACAGCGCAAGAAGGCCATTCTGATCGGCCTGGCCGCCGCCGTCGTTATGCGGATCGGCTTTGCTTTGATCACGGTGCAACTGTTGGCCCTGGTCGGCCTGCTGCTGGCCGGCGGCCTCTTGCTGCTGTGGGTCTGCTGGAAGATGTGGCGCGAACTGCAGGAGCAGCGCACCCACGACCAGGCCGAGGCCGAAAGGGAACTGGAGCTGGCCATGAGCATCGAGCACGGCTCCGGCCCGTCGCCCGAAGAGCTGGGCCTGAAGCGCAAGTCCTTCGGCGCGGCCCTGCTTCAGATCATGGTCGCCGACCTGACCATGTCGCTGGACAATGTCCTGGCCGTCGCCGGCGCCGCCCATGACCATCCGTGGATCATGGTCTTCGGTCTGGTGCTGTCGATCGCCCTGATGGGTCTGGCCGCCACCTTCATCGCCAAGCTGCTGCACCGCTATCGCTGGATCGGCTATGTCGGCCTTGTCGTGGTTCTGTATGTCGCCATCCACATGATCTGGGACGGCGCCCGTCAGGTGGTGGTCCGCACCGGCCATATGGACGAGTTCAACGCCTCGGCCCCGGCCTTCATCGAGATCAGTCCCGAGGAAGCCGCCAAACACCTGGGCCAGAGGCGCACTGAGACCAGCCCGACCCCGGCGCCCGCCGAACCGACGGCGCCGGTTGCGGCGCCCGCGGCATGACGGTCGCAACGGTCACGGTCGAAGAGGCCGCCGCCTGGCTCCAATCCGGCGAGGCGATCCTGATCGATGTGCGCGAGCCGGACGAGTTCGCCGCCGCGCGCATCGACGGCGCGATCCTGGCCCCGCTCAGCCAGATGCCCGCCGCCTGGGAGGCGCTGGACCTGCCGGCCGACAAGAAGATCGTCGTCCAGTGCCTGAAGGGCGGCCGCAGCCACCAAGTCTGCGCCTTCGTCGGCCAGACCGGCCGGGAGGGCCAGCCCCTATTCAACCTGATTGGGGGCATCCAGGCCTGGCATGCGGCTGGGTTGCCGGTGATCGTCGCGGAAAGCTGACGCCCAATCGGATTTCTCTCAAGGAAAAAGCCGCGCTCGATTTCGAGCGCGGCTTTCTCTTTATCCGTCTGCTGCCGGGGAAGTGAGGCGGTTCAGGCGTCCGCGCCGCCGAAGCGTTCGGACCATTCCGCCACCTGGGCATCCTCGATCTTGGCGAACAGCACGCCCTGGGCGGCGACCGGCTGACCCACGGTCAGCACGTTCAGCACATCCTCGTCCGCGCCGGGCCAGCTCAGGTCGCTGACACCCACCGACGCCGCGATCTTCTCAGCCGAGAACGGCAGGATCGGCGCCGCGAGCCGCGCGAACAACGCGACCAGATTCAGCCCCGTCCGCACGCCGACGGCCGCGCGGTCGCGGTCGGTCTTCAGCGCGGTCCAGGGCGCGGCGACCTGCAGATATTCGTTGCCCAGCACCCAGACGGCGCGCAGGGCCTGGGCCGCCTTGCGGAACTCCATGGCCTCGAACTGTTCGGTCGCCTCGGCGATGCCCGCCTTGATGTCGGCTTCCAGCTGGATCTCGACAGGCCCGGCCTCGCCGCCTTCGGGCACGACGCCGTCGAACTTCGACTCGGCGAATTTGACGATCCGGTTGACGAAGTTGCCCAGCACATCGGCCAGGTCCTTGTTCGTCGAGGCCTGAAAATCCTCCCAGGTAAAGGCCGAATCCGCATGTTCCGGGCCGTAAGCCGTCAAACGCCAGCGCCAGTAGTCGGCCGGCAGCAGTTCAAGCGCCTGGTCCATGAAGACGCCGCGCTTCTGGCTGGTCGAGAATTTGCCGCCGTACCAGTTCAGCCAGTTGAAGGCCTTCAGTTGGTCCACCGTCTTCCACGGCTCGCCCGAGCCGATGATGGTCGCCGGGAAACTGACAGTGTGGAAGGCCACATTGTCCTTGCCCATGAACTGGACATAGCGGACGTCCTCGGCCCCCTCGTCCAGACGCCACCAGTCGCGCCACGACCCGCCGGTCGCTTCGGCCCATTCCTCGGTCGCGGCGATATATTCGATGGGGGCGTCGAACCAGACGTAGAAGACCTTGTCCTCCATGCCCGGACGCGGGAAGCCGTCCTTCAGCACCGGCACGCCCCAGGCCAGGTCGCGGGTGATGC
>NZ_JBKBOC010000027.1:0-19090 GCF_046295075.1 Brevundimonas sp.
TTTTATGGTCGTCATCCTCGGGCTTGTCCCGAGGACCCACCCCTCCGCCGCACGAGCAGAGGGGTGCGCAGTTCAGGTCGTCGTGCTCACGGTTCCTGTCGTGCGGTGGAGCCGTGGGCCCTCGGGACGAGCCCGAGGGTGACGGTATCAAAGAAGTCTCAGAACGCCTCGGCCGGCATGGCCATCAGCACGTCCGCGCCGGTCTTCATCTTGATCAGGTGCGCGCCGGCGTCGGGCAGGATGCGCTCGACGAAGTAGCGGCCGGTCTGCAGCTTGGTGGCGTAGTAGGGGTCGGTCGAACCGGCCTCGACCTGGGCCTGCGCCACCTTGGCCATCTGGGCCCACATATAGGCGAGCGCCGTCAGGCCGAAGACGTTCAGATAGTCGGTCGAGGCGGCGCCGGCGTTGTCCGGGTTGGCCATGCCGTTCTGCATCAGCCACATGGTGCCGTCCTGCAGCTTGGCCTTGGTGTCGGCCAGGCCGTCGACGAAGGGTTTGATGGCTTCGTTGCCGCCGTTCTCGGCGACGAAGGCGTCGATCTCGCCGAACCAGGTCATGATGGCGCGACCCCCGGCCGCGGGCAGCTTGCGGCCGACCAGGTCCAGCGCCTGGATGCCGTTGGTGCCCTCGTAGATCATGGTGATCCGGGCATCGCGCAGATACTGCGAGGCGGGGAAGTGTTCGGTGTAGCCCGAACCGCCGTGGACCTGCATGCCCAGCGAGGCGACGTGGAAGCCCTTGTCGGTCAGATAGGCCTTCAGCACGGGCGTCAGCAGGCCCATGTAATCCTTGGCCTTGGTCGCCACGGCCTCGTCTTCCGACTTCTCAAGGTCGGCGTGCAGGGCGGTCCACAGGATGAAGGCCTGGCCGCCTTCGACGAAGGCGCGGGCCTCCAGCAGCATGCGGCGCACGTCGGGGTGGACCATGATGCTGTCAGCCGGGCCGTCCGGGTTCTTGGGTCCGGTCAGGCTGCGGCCCTGCAGGCGGTCCTTGGCGAACTCGACGGCGGCCTGATAGGCGGCGTTGCCGATGGCCAGACCTTGCAGGCCGGTGCCCAGGCGGGCCTCGTTCATCACCACGAACATGTTGTTCATGCCGCGGCCTTCTTCGCCGATCAGCCAGCCCTTGGCGCCGTCGTATTGCATCACGGCGGTGGCGTTGCCGTGGATGCCCATCTTGTGCTCAAGCCCCGCGCATTCCAGCGTGTTGCGCTCGCCCAGCGACCCGTCCTCGTTGATCAGGAACTTGGGCACGACGAACAGGGACAGGCCCTTGATGCCCGGAACCGCGCCTTCGACGCGGGCCAGCACGGTGTGGATGATGTTGTCGGCGAAGTCGTGCTCGCCCGCCGAGATCCAGATCTTCTGGCCGGTGATCGAATAGGAACCGTCGCCGTTCGGCACGGCCTTGGTGCGCACCATGCCCAGATCCGTGCCGCACTGGGGCTCGGTCAGGTTCATCGTGCCGGACCATTCGCCGGTCGCCATCTTGGGCAGGTATTTCTGCTTCAGCTCGTCCGAGGCGTTGGCGTGGATGCCGGCATAGGCGCCGGCCGTCAGGCCCGGATACATCGAAAACGCCGCCGAGGCGCCGGCCGTCATCTGGCCGAAGGCCGAGGCGACGACGCTGGGCATGCCCTGACCGCCGTAGGCCGGGTCGGCGGCCAGCGCCATCCAGCCGGCTTCCGACATCGCCTTGTAGGCTTCCTTCCAGCCCTTGGGACCGGTCACCACGCCGCCTTCGGACCAGTGGCAGCCTTCCTTGTCGCCGGGATTGTTGATCGGGGCGATCACTTCGTCGGCGAACTTGGCGCCCTCTTCCAGGATCTGGCTGACCAGATCCGAAGAGACGTCCTGGAAGCCCGGCTGGTTGGTGTAGCGGTCGATCTCCAGCACTTCATTCAGGATGAAGGTGAAATCGCGGACAGGCGCCTTGTAGGCCATGGATTACGCTCTTGCTTTGAAGGGGTGGTGATGGTCGTGGTTGAGACGCGCGCGCAGCAGCTTCTCATAGTCTTCGGCGCCCGGCAGCAGGTCGGGGCGGTGTTCGGAAAGCTTGGATTCCATCCAGTTGCAGGCCTGTTCGGCCGTTTCGATGGCGCCTTCGATGTCTTCCAGCTGCTGCTTCAACGCCGCGATCTGGGCGCGGTGCCGAACCAGGGCCACCGCCATCTGATGGACGTTGTGATCCTTCTGATCATAGAGATCCATCATGTCCTGGATCTCCTGAAGGGTGAAGCCGATGCGGCGGCCCCTCAGGATCAGCTTCAGCCGGGCGCGGTCGCGGGCGTCATAGACGCGGGTCTGGCCCTTGCGCGCAGGGGTCAGCAGGCCCTTGTCCTCATAGAATCGCAGGGCGCGCGCCGTGGCCCCGAACTCGCGGCAGAGCTGGCGGATGGAATAGGTGCGGTGGTCGTCGGCGGTGGCCATGACCCAACATAACTTGACGTGCGCGTAAAGGGAAGCGCTTTACGCGCACGTAAGGGTAAGCTTTTCGTGTGGGGATGCTCCGGGCATGAAAAAGCCCGGAGCCTGGGGGGAGGCTCCGGGCGCAAACGCCGGACAGCAGGGGGGAGAGGGGTCCGACGTTCGATCTCTTTCAGAAGGCCTTGCGGCGGCCCAGCAGGACCGGGACGGTGAAGGCCAGCAGGATGGCGTTGACCGCCGCCAGACCCACGTCCTGGCTCATCGCGTGGATGATCAGCATGGTCGATTCCAGCACGATCAGTCCGGTCGCCGCCGTCATCAGCAGCGGGCGTCCGATGCGCCACGAGATCAGCGGGCTGAGGACGCCCATGGCCAGCGCGATCTCGACCACGCCCAGGCCGCGCACCATGTTCTCGGGCGCGACTGCCGGCCAGCCCATCAGATTGATGAGGTTGGTCATCGGCTCGGTCAGCTTGGCGTAGCCGGCGGCGATGAAGAACATCGCGATCCAGCCCTGCAGCGTCCAAAGGGCGATGTTGGCGTAGGCGGCGCGGCTGCGCGAGGGGGCGGTTGTGAAGGTGGAGGTGGTCATCGGGGGAGGAACCTGATTTCGTAACAGTCGCGATATCGGATTGGGGGTCGCCGTTCGCAAGAGGGGATATAGCGGCGCTTTCGACTTTTGTCATCAGACGATGACATCAACTGATGACATCAGCTGATGACTTTATGTTACGGGCCGGGGCGTCTGGTCCGATTCCCGACGCCCCACAACCCCGATACGCGCGGCGGCCTATTGCTGGATCACCGATATTCCGCGCGCCGCCAGCAAATCCTGCAGGCTGTCGTTCCCGGCGAGGTGGCCGACGCCCACGGCGATGAAGGTCGTGCCGGATCCCTTCAGCAGGGTCTCGATCTGGTCGGCCCAGTCGGCGTTGCGGCGGGCCATGAAGATCTGGTGCGTCTCTTCGGAAATGGCGCGTCCGTCCTCGTGCGCATACTTCGCCAGGGCGGCCTGATCGCTCGCGACCCAGCCGGCGACGGCGTGGTCCAGTTCGGCGGCGGCCGTGCCGTAGGTCTTCAGGTAATGCCGCAGGTAGGTCATCTGGCCCGCGTCGCTCATCCGCGCCAGGGCGCCGATCTGCTGGTCGATGGTCTCCAGCCCATGGATCGGCTTGCCGGCCGCCAGGGCTCGGGCGCGCAGGTTCATCTCGACGCCCAGGGCCGGATCGTATCCGGCGGTCGTCAGCGGACCGGTCGCGACCATCAGGGCGGCGAACCAGGGACGGAAGGGATCGATCTGTTGCGCGGTCAGACCGGCGGCCGGAGCAGCCTTGACCAGGGTCGCCTGTTCGTCGGGCGTCAGCCAGCTGGACAGGGGGCGGTCCGGCGACAGCCCATATTGCTGGAACACCGGTACGAGCGCGGCCTGGTCATCCGGGTTGGTGACCTCGAACCAGACGTCCGAGGCGCTGTCAAAGGCGGCGTTCACCTTGTCCGACCCCCAGGCCGTGCCGGGCTTCAGCAGATGGATCGTGCCGAACAGATAGACGGTCGAATCCGCATCCCGGACGACCCAGAGAGGCGGGCCGTCGCCGGCGGCGCGGGCGATGTGGGCCGGGGCGACGGGCGTCTCGGCATAGGCTTCGCCGGCGAAGATGGCGGCCCAGGCGGCGAGGCCCAGCGCCATGCCGGCGCCGATGGATTGGACGCGCGAAGCCGCGCGCCCCAGAGCGATCTGGAGATTCATGGTCGTATCCTTGATTTGAGGTTTGGGTGTGGTGCGGCGCGCAAGGCGCCGCCGGGGTCAGACGACGAAGAGGTCTTCGACCGGATGGTTCAGGGTGCGGGCCAGACGGACCGCCAGGGTCAGGGACGGCGCATAGAGGCCCGTTTCGATGGCGCGCAGGGTCAGGCGAGAGACGCCGAGGCTTCGGCTGAGTTGGCCTAGCGACATCTGCTGCTGGTTGCGCAGGTCGCGCACGCGGTTGGCGACCCGGATCATCCGGCGCGTCGGGTCAGCAGCAGCGCCAGACCATAGCCGACCGCCTGTCCCCCCAGCAGGCAAAGAAGGCCGGTCGCGGCCCAGGCGGCGGGGCCGTGCAACAGCGGTTCCGTCAGGGTCACGCCGTTGTTCAGCAGGGCGACCAGTGCGGCGGCGCCGGCGAAGACGCCCAGATTGCCGCCCGTCCACCAGGCTTTGCGGTGCGCGTGGCGCGTCGTCTCGTCCAGCCCGCGCCACCAGACGCCATTATAATGGATCATCGCCAGCGTCAGGCCGATCAGCATGACGACCAGGCCCAGCGAGGGCGGGGCGCCAAGGCTGCTGGGCCACAAGGGCGTCTCGACCTTGGCGGTCAGGCTGACGGCGGCCAGGGCCGCTGCAATGGATATGACGGTCTTCTGGTCGTGGGTGTAGTCGGCGCGTTCGAGATGTTTCATGACAAGCTCCCCTGTCGTTGTGACAAGGGAGCTTTACGATCTGCATCAATGGTAAGTCAAGCGTCATTTACATCGAGACAATGACGCTTGCTATTTTCAGGTGTCGGGATGCACTCCCGGCGTCTGGACGATCAGGTCGCCGGGCTGGCAATCCAGCTCGCGGCACAGGGCGTCCAGGGTGGAGAAGCGGACGGCGCGGGCCTTGCCGGTCTTGAGGATCGACAGGTTGGCCAGGGTGACGCCGACGCGGTCGGACAGTTCGGTCAGGGACATGCGGCGTTCGAGCAGCAGCCGGTCCAGCTGGATCATGATCATGGCGCGCCCCTCTCAGACCGTGGTCATCTGTTCGTCGCGCATGGCCGACCCCTGCCGGAACACCTCGGCCAGGATGAAGACCACCAGAATGCCCAGCCAGGACCCCAGGTCGAAGTCATAGTCGGACGGCGATTGCCCGATGCTCTGCGGCGCCACGAAGACCAGCAGAAGCGCCGTCAGCTGGATCCCGATCAGGCCGAAGCCCACGGCCTGAAGCCGTTTGACGTTGGCGAACTCGAAGGCGTCGCCCTGATTGACCGACAGTAAGATGCGCCGCAGCCGATTGATGATCCACCAGGTGAAGCCGCAGGCGAGGAAGGCGCCCAGCAGGGTCAGCCTACCCGTCATTTCGAAACTGGTATGGGGATCGACGTCGACGCCTTTCAACCCGTCCATCAGCCCTGCGCCGAAGCTTGGGAAGATCAGGCTGACGACCAAGGCGACCCCGACCGCGATCGCGCCGATCATCACGAAGACGTTTGCAAAACCCAGGACCAGACGCACGGCGCTGGCGATGGATCGCTTACCGATCATTTTCATTTTTCGTCACTCCAATCGGGTCGGCCTCCGCGACCGCCTTGGTGACTATCGATATGGATTTATCGATAAACGAGCAAGAACATTATCGATAAACGAGATGAAGCTTTCGTAAGGTTCGGCGTCAGGCGCTGAAGCCCCAGGTCACGCGGGCGGCCTCCAGACGGGCCAGCTTGGCCTGGAACGGCGCCCAGTCGTCGTCGGCGTCTATGGCGGCCCAGATGGCCTCGACCTCGTCGATCAGCATCTCCTCGGGCTCGCGGGCGGCGAACATCGGGTGTTCCAGCCGTTCGATCCGGTCGGGTTCATGTTCCATCAAGGCGAAGCGGAAGGCGTCGAAGGCCTCGCCCTGATAATGCTTCGCGCGCGGTCCCGACAGGGCGCGGGCCGAGGAGGCGAAGCCGCCGAACCAGTCGAAGAACAGCGGCTCCCACCGCATCGCCGCGCCGCCTTCCCGCAACAGGGCCAGGGTCGCATCGACCAGCCGCTGATCCGCCGCCTCGCCCAGGCTGCTCACCCCCAGCCGCATCAGGAAGGCGGCGCGCAGCTCGCGGATATAGGCCGGGCCGAACCCGTTCAGCGCCTTCGTCAGCGGCTCGACCTCGGCGACCAGTTTCAGACACCCGGCCAACTGCGTCAGGTTCCAGAACACGGCCTCGGGCTGACGCGCAAAGGCGTAGAGGCCGGTCTGGTCGAAATAGG
Source organism: Brevundimonas sp. (assembly GCF_046295075.1). Lineage (GTDB taxonomy): Bacteria > Pseudomonadota > Alphaproteobacteria > Caulobacterales > Caulobacteraceae > Brevundimonas. The sequence continues at coordinate 6,420 of NZ_JBKBOC010000027.1, forward strand.
CGGCGGTGAAGGCCGGGTCGTATTCGGGCAGGAACCGCCAGGGGCCATAGTCGAAGCTCTCGCCCGTGACGTTCAGATTGTCGGTGTTCAGCACCCCATGGACAAAGCCCGCCGCGATCCAGCGCGCCGTCAGTTTCGCCGAGGCCTCGACGACAGCGGCCATCAGTCCGGGCGCGTCACCCGCCGCAACGGTCGGATGATAAAGGGTGCGAACGTGTTCGATCAGCGCCTCGATCTGATCCACGCGGCCCAGATAGGCGGCGCGCTGGAAGGTGCCGAAGCGGATATGGGAGTGGGACAGGCGCACCAACACGGCGGACCGCGTCGGCGACGGCTCGTCCCCGCGCTCCAGCGCCTCGCCGGTCTCGATCAGGGAGAAGGCGCGGCTGGTGGGGACGCCTTGCGCTTCCAGCATCGCCGCCGCCAACGCCTCCCGCACCCCGCCCTTCAGCGTCAGCCGCCCGTCGCCGCTGCGCGACCAGGGCGTCGTGCCCGAACCCTTGGTCCCCAAATCGAGCAACCGGCCCGAAAGGTCGCGCATCTGCGCCGCCAGGAACCCGCGCCCGTCGCCCAGGTCGGGATTGTAGTGGCGGAACTGATGGCCGTGATAGCGCATGGCGATCGGCCCCGGCTGGCCGGGCAGGGGGTCGAACCGACCGAAAGCGGCGATCCATTCCGCCTCGCTCAGCCCCTCCAGCCCGACTTCGGCGGCGGCGCGGTCGTTGCGGAACCGCAAGGTCGTCTGCGGGAAGTCGGCGGCCTGAACCGCATCGGCGTAGTCGGCGCCCAGATCGAAGAAGCGCGGTTCGGGGCGGTAGGCGGGGGAGACGGGCATGGGAGGCTAGGTGCGTGTCCGAAGGGGGGAGCGCAACCTCTCTTCTTCGTCCGGACAACGGTTGGCTTGGCGGGCCGCATCCTCTATTCTGGCTTCAGCCATCAGGTCGCTCCGCGCGGCCAGGCCGGCGCGCTCCGAAAGGGGCGACGAATCCGGTCCGACGCCCGTCGATAACCTGGCGTCACGACAGCTTCAGCATTCTGATCGGAGGCCGCCGTGGCGCGCAAACTGACACTCGATTTCCTCAAGACCGAGGCCGCATCCGGCTCGGCCCTGGCCCTTGCCGCCATCGCCGCCGTGATCGTGGCCAACTCGCCGTGGGCGGGGGACTATTTCACCTGGCTGAAGAGCTATCATGTGCTTCAGATCGGCCCGATCCGTCTGGAGGAGTCGATCTCCGACTGGATCAAGGAAGGTCTGATGGCGATCTTCTTCCTCGTGGTGGGGCTGGAGATCAAATACGAGATCGTGCGCGGCGAGCTCAGCGATCCGCGCAAGCTGGCGACGCCGGTTCTGGCGGCCATCGGCGGCATGGCCGGGCCGGCGGCGGTCTATCTGCTGCTGTCGGCGACCATGGGCGCCCCGCACGCGGGCTGGCCCATTCCGCTGGCCACCGATATCGCCTTTGCGCTCGCCATCTTCGGTTTCGTGGGCAAGGGGCTGCCGTCGTCGCTGCGGGTCTTCCTGCTGACGCTCGCAATCGTCGACGACCTGGGCGCCATCGCCCTGATCGCCGTCCTGTTCAGCGAGGGCGCCAACTGGACGCCGCTGTTCTGGGCCCTTGGCCTGATCGCCCTGGGCGGCCTGGTCGCGCACCGGATGCGTATTCCGACGCCCTTCTGGGTGCTCGGCTTCGCCGCCGTCTGGTACCTGACGGTTCTGTCGGGCCTCAGCACCTCGCTGACCGCCGTGGCCTTCGCCATGATCGTGCCGATCGCGGCGCGCAAGGAAGATCGCCAGAGCCCGCTGAAGGAGGCGATGCACGACCTGCATCCGTGGAACGCCTTCCTGGTTCTGCCGCTGTTCGCCTTCGCCAAGGCGGGCGTGTCCTTCGCCGGTCTGTCGATGGAGCAGGCGTTCGCGCCCCTGGTCATCGCCATCGCGCTGGGCCTGTTCTTCGGCAAGCAGATCGGCGTCATGGGCATGGCCTGGCTGGCCTCGGCGCTGAAGATCGGGGCGCGGCCGACGGGCGCCAGCTGGCTTCAGGTCTATGGGGTTTCTCTGCTGTGCGGCGTGGGCTTCACCATGAGCCTGTTCATCGGCGTCCTGGCCTTCCCCGGCGCAGTGGATTCGCCCGAACAGGTCGAGGTCAAGCTGGGCGTCATCGGCGGCTCGATCCTGTCGGCGATCGCGGCGGCGCTCGTGCTGGGATTCGCCGGTCGTCATCGCCAGACCGACCCGGTCGCCTTGCAGCCTGAAGTCGAGCCTCTGGGGCCGAAAAGCGGGCAAAAACTGACCTAACGTCAGCGTTTTATGTCTCTTCCCTGACACACAAAGGCGAATCCGCGGCGAAAAATCGTCGCGGGTAACAACGCTCGCTTGTCCGAGGGGCCGAAGCGCGCTTAGCCTAGCGATAACGAACGCTCCCCCAAGAAGGGGACGTCGATTGGGACAGGAAACGCCGCGATCGCTCTGTGCGAACGTGGCTTCAGCCGGGAGGACGCCTATGCGCCGCAATCTTCAACTCAGAACAACCGTGTCCGCCGCCGTCGTGGGCGCGGTCGTCTTCGGCTTTGCGGGCGTCGCCGCCGCGCAGGACGCCCCGGCGACCGTCGACGACATCATCGTCACCGCCCAGAAGCGTGAACAGAGCCTGCAGGACGTGCCGATCGTGGTCACGACCCTGTCGCAGGAACTGCTGGACGGCGCCGGCGTGCGCGACATCAAGGATCTGCAGATCCTGACGCCCGGCCTGACCGTCACCTCGACGCAGTCGGAAGCCTCGACCACCGTCCGTATCCGCGGCGCCGGCACCGTGGGCGACAACCCCGGCCTGGAAAGCTCGGTCGGCGTGGTGATCGACGGCGTCTATCGCTCGCGCAACTCGGTCGGCTTCGGCGACCTGGGCGAACTGAGCCGCATCGAGGTCCTGAAGGGTCCGCAAGGCACCCTGTTCGGCAAGAACACCTCGGCCGGCGTCATCAACATCATCACCGAACGCCCGTCGTTCGATCCGTCGATCTCGGCGGAACTGACCGGCGGCAACTTCGGCGCCATCGGCGGCTCGGTCTCCGTCACGGGCGGTCTGACCGACCAGATCGCCGGTCGCCTGTTCGTGGCGCACCGCGAGCGTGACGGCTTCTACGACGTCAACACCGGCGACGGCCCCAACAGCAAGACCGAAGACAACACCCAGAACTACTGGACCGCGCGCGGCCAACTGCTGATCCTGCCCAGCGACGACGTCTCGGTCCGCCTGATCGCGGACTACACCAAGCGCGACGAGTTCTGCTGTTCCGCCGTGCAGACGCGCGTCGGCCCGTCCCAGGCCTTCATCGCCGCCCTGACCGCGCCGAACGGCCCGGGTCAAACGCCGCCCGCCGCCGGTTTCGGCACGGTGCCCTTCTCGCGCCTGGCCTATTCCAACCGCGAGACCCCGCAAGAGATCGAGGACATGGGTCTGTCGGCGGAAGCGACCATCGACTTCCCCAGCATCAACGCCACCCTGACGTCGCAGACCTCGTGGCGCGACTGGTCGTTCCAGCAGGGGATGGACCTGGACTACACGGGCGCCGACATCCTGTATCGCGCCAACGACGGCTCCAACGGCTACGGCGTCGATAACCTGACGCAAGAGTTCCGACTGGCGGGCACGACGGACAAGTTCGACTGGCTGGTCGGCCTGTTCGCCACCAAGGAAGGCGTCTATCGCGACGACAGCTATGTCTATGGCGCGGACTACAACGCCTTCGCCTCCTTCCTTCTGACGGCGACGCTGCCGGCCTCCGTCGGTGGTCCCAGCCCGTCGCGCCTGGGCTGCTTCACCAACCCGAACGGCTTCCTTGTCGGCACGGCCGGCGCGGCTGCGGGCCAGCCGCTGTGCGTTATCGGCGCTGTGCCCCCCAGCGCCGCCGCCCCGACCTTCTCGGCCGGCAAGGCGTATCAGGACCACTATTCGCAGAGCTCGGAGTCGGTGGCGCTGTTCACCAACAACACCTGGAAGGTGTCCGAGGCCTTCGATATCAACCTGGGCCTGCGCTACACCTATGACAGCAAGCGTCTGCTGGGCGTTCAGGACAATCTGGGCAGCAACGGCGCGGCCTGCGGCGGCGCCCTGGCCAACCAGAACCCCGCGAACCGCACGGTCTCGCCGATCCCCGGCACCGCCAACGTCGCCACTCCGGCGGCCGCCCTGGGCCTGCTGTGCCTGCCCTGGTCCAACCCGCTCTACGACAATCGCCGGATCCAGGAGAAGTTCAGCGACACCGACCTGTCCGGCACCATCAAGGCTTCCTACCGGTTCAACCCGTCGATCATGGTCTATGGTTCGTATGCGCGCGGCTACAAGGGCGCGGGCTACAATATGGATCGGGTGCAGACGGGCGTGACGCCGGACGCCTCGCTGTTCTTCGCCGCCGAAACGGTCGACAGCTATGAGGCGGGGGTCAAGACGACCCTGTTCAACCGCACCATGCTGCTGAACCTGACCTACTTCGATCAGAAGTTCGAGAACTTCCAGCTCAACACCTTCCTGGGCACCGCCTTTGTGGTGGAATCCATCCCCGAGTTGACCTCGCGCGGCGTCGACGCCGACATGGTCTGGTTCACCCCGGTCGAGGGTCTGTCGTTCCAGGGCGGCGTGACCTACACCGACGCCAAATACGGTGTGTTCGGCGCCGGCGACCTGTCCAGCCCCGGCCGCTTCCCGCAGCTGTCGCTGCTGCCGGGCGCGCGCGCCTCGTTCGCTCCGGAATGGTCGGTCACGGGCGCCCTGGCCTTCGACCGCGAACTGGGCGGCGGCCTGCGCGGCGGTTTCAACCTGTCGGCCAAATATTCGACCGAATACAACACCGGCTCGGACCTGCTGCCGTACAAGAACCAGGACGCCTTCACCGTCGTCAACGGCCGGGTCTCGATCGGCTCGGAAGACGAGCGCTGGACGCTGGAGGTCTGGGGCCAGAACCTGCTGGAAGAAGAATACACCCAGGTCGGCTTCGCCGCCCCGCTGCAAGGCACGGCCTTCGCCAACGTCGCCACGCCTCAGGCCGACGGCACCTTCTACAATATCGCCACCGACACGGCGACCTACAACGCCTACCTCGGCGCCCCGCGCACCTACGGCGTGACGCTGAAGGTCAGATACTGATCGTCAAGCCTCAGGGCTGAACGACGAAGGGCCGACCGGGAAACCGGTCGGCCCTTTTTCTTGGGCGTGTGTTCAGGCGAGTGTGGGAATGTCCGCTCTCAGAAGCGATCCCAAATTCGGCTTCCGACCCGTTGCGGACATCCGGGATGGTCGTCAACCACACACGCTGCGTTCCGATGGTTCGAGTCGCAGGCCTGGCCGAAGGTGGCGACAGGGGCTCAGGGGGGGCGCTGCGATATTACGCCCATTTAACTCACCAAGACGGCGTTCGGCCCTTACAGCGTGGAAAGGGCAGCCCGCGCCCTGAGTATGGACGTGCTGCATGCTATTCGCATCCTCGACCCCAATCGTCTCATGCTTTGCCAGCCGACTGATTGCCGAGTTTTTCGCCGTTGCGGCCTTCGCAGTGCTGTTCAACGCATCACCTGCGTCGGCCATGAAACAGGCGACGTCGGACAATCAAATGATGCAGGTCGAGGCCGCGCTCTTCGCCGCTGTTCCTGAAGCCAATGGGCCGGGCGCCGTCGTTTTGGTTGCCCGTGGAGAAGACGTCCTTTCCGTCACGGCCCGAGGCGTCGCCGACGTGACGTGGAGTATCCCACTCGCGCCCTCCCAGACCTTCGCAATTGCGTCGATCACGAAGACCTTCACCGCCGCCGCCGTCGTGAAGCTCGCCGAGGAAGGTCGCCTGTTGCTCGATGACACCTTATCCACCTACGTTCCCGAGTTTGGTGACACATCCGGCATCACGATCCGTGAACTGCTCTCCCACACCGCCGGCGTGTCGGACCGGGCGATCTTGAGCGAAGGGCCACCCGGCTTTCTTCGCCAAGACATCAGTCTCGCCGATCTGGTGACGCAGATTGCAACACAGCCTTCGGATTTCAAACATGGACGCCAGCAGCGTTATTCCAACGCAGGGTACATCCTGCTGGGCGCTGTCCTGGAGAAGGTGACCGGCAAAACCTGGGACGCTGCCATACGAGATCTGGTCATAGCGCCGGCGGGTCTTGGTGAGACGGGGTACGCCCCGGTCTCGACGATCATCCCGGGTCGGGTCGCTGGCTACACCAATGACACTGCGGATCGTACGCTTGCCAATGCGGAATATATCAGCCTGTCTGTTCCGGCCTCCGCTGGGGGTCTGGTTTCAACAGTCGGCGATCTGCATCGTTGGATGCACGCGCTTGTGAATGGCGAGATCGTTTCAACCGAAAACTTCAGGTTGATGACCACGCCGGTTATCCCAGCCGAAGGGCCGTCTGCCAGTCCCTACGGGTTGGGGTTCTATGTGTGGAACATCCGGGGGGAGGCTGTCATCGGTCATACGGGGCAGATCAACGGCTTTACCTCCATGCTCGCCTATCTTCCTCGCGAAGACGCGACCATCGTCGTTCTGGCCAATAACGACGGGTTCGACGCCCAAACTTTTGGACGACGACTTGCAGCGATCATGGCTGGCTCGCCCTATGAGGTGGTGAACCCGGACGCTGCGAGCCCGAAGGACCTCGAAGCCTTCGCGGGCTCTTACGGCGAGGGCCAGGGGGCCCGGATCATCGTCGTCCGCGACGACCAACTCTTCACCCGCCGAGGCGCCTCACGTGAAATCAGGATGGCAGTCTCCGCCAAAGGCAACCTGCATTACAGCCCTGATGAACTCACATTCTTCACGCCCATAAGAGACGCGTCGGGGAAGGTGATCGCACTCGACTATTATGCCAGGGGTGAGGGCCCGGCCGTGAGGCTCGCGCGGACGGACTAAACGTCTGTGAGGCTACTGCGCAAAGGTCCGCAAAGGGCTGATCGACCTCACTCCACCACTGTCCCCGGCCTCGGCTTGGCCAGCTCGCGCTGTCCCGCCGTTGAGCGGCTCAGGATGCGGCGGCCCCAGCCGGCGATGTCGTCGACGATGGTGAAGATGGCGGGGATGTAGAGCAGGGAGAGGAAGGTCGAGGAGATCAGTCCGCCCAGCACGGCGATGGCCATGGGCGAGCGGAACTGGACGTCGGCCCCGACCCCCATGGCGATGGGCACCATGCCCGCCCCCATGGCGAAGGTGGTCATCAGGATGGGGCGGGCGCGCTTGTGCGCCGCGTCCATGATGGCCTCGTGGCGCGGCATGCCGTCCCGCTCGGCCATGATGACGTAATCGACCAGCAGGATGGAGTTCTTGGCCGCGATCCCCATCAGCATCAGCACCCCGATCAGGGCCGACATGGAGAAGTTGGCGCCGCCGATGGCCAGGGCGATGAAGGCGCCGCCGATGGCCAGGGGCAGGGCCGCCATGATGGTGATCGGATAGGCGAAGCTTTTGAACAGCAGCGTCAGAACCGCATACATCAGCAGGATGCCCGAGGCGAAGGCGATGGCGAAGCCGGTCAGCATCTCCTGGATGAACTCGGCGTCGCCGGCCGGCACCTGGCGCACGCCGGCGGGCAGGTTCTGGACCGAGGGCAGGCGGTTGACCGCCGCGCCTGCCGCGCCGGTGGCGATGCCGTCCAGCTCGGCGCTGATCGAGGCGATCCGCGACCGGTCCTGGCGGGTGACGGTGGCGGGACCGGCGCCGAACTGGATGTCGGCGACAGCGCTCAGCGGCACGGAGTTTCCGCCGTTGCCAGGCACACGCAGGTTCTCCAGCACGCTCAGATCCTCGCGGGCTTCCTCGGTCAGTTGCAGGCGGATCGGGATCTGGCGGTCGCCCAGATTGTATTTGGGCAGGTTCTGATCCACGTCGCCGATGGTGGCGACCCGCACCGCCTGGGAGATGGCGCCGGCCGAAACGCCGGCCAGGGCCGCCTCGTCGGGGCGCGGCGTGACCAGGATTTCGGGACGGGCGATGGCGGCCGAGTTGACGACGTTGGCCAGGCCGGGAACGCCGCGCATCTCCTGTTCGACCTTGCGCGCCGCGGCGTTCAGGGCGTCGGGATTATCGCTCAGGATCGAGAAGGTGTAGCTGGTGCCGTCGCCGGGACCGCCGCCCTGCTGGGCGATGCCGGCGCGGATACGGGCGCCGGGGATCTGTTTCAACTCGTCCACCATGGCGCGCGCAAAGGCCTGTTGGCTCAGGTCGCGATCGCCCTTGGGCACCATGTCGGCATAGACATTGGCCTGGGTCACGTCCTGACCGCCGATGGCGGCGTATACCGAGGTGACCTCTGGGCGGGCTTCCAGCCGCCTGGTGACCTGCTGCACCACGGCGTCGGTCTGGCGCAGGGTCGAGCCGGGCGGCAGTTCGACCTGGAAGGCGGCGCGGGCGGTGTCGCCGGGCGACATGAACTCGAACGACATCTTGGCGACGACCGCCGTGCCGACCGAGCCGACCAGGAACAGGATGCCGATGACGAACACCTTCCACCGGTTGCCCAGGGACCAGCGCAGCGCCTTCAGATAGCCGCCCATCCAGAACGGATCCTTGTCCTCGTGATGGCTGTGCTTGAGGATGAAGGCCGCCATCAGCGGCGTCAGGGTCCGCGCGACCAGCAGGGAGAAGGCCACGGAGACACAGGCCGCGAGCGCAAAGGCCTTGAAGAACTGGCCGATGATGCCCGGCATGAAGCCGACGGGCGCGAAGACGGCGATGATTGTGGCCGTGGTGGCCACGACCGCCAAGCCGATCTCGTCGGCGGCCTCCAGCGAGGCGTCATAGGGCGGCTTACCGTCGCGCATGTGGCGGACGATGTTCTCGATCTCCACGATGGCGTCGTCGACCAGGATGCCGATGGTCAGCGACAGGGCCAGCAGGGTCACGACGTTCAGCGACTGATCCAGCGGGCCCAGGATGGCGAAGGTCGGGATCAGCGACATCGGCATGGCTGTCGCCGCGATGAAGGTGGCCCGCCAGTCGCGCAGGAAGATGAAGACGATGATGACCGCCAGCACGGCGCCCAGCAGCAGGGCCTCCAGCGAGGCCAGATAGGATTCTTCGATCTGTTCGACGCTGGCCGTGACCTGGCTGATCGTCAGTTCGGGGTGGGCGTCGTCGAGCTTCTTGACCTCCTCGCGGACCCGTTCGGCGACCTTGACCTCGGAGGCGGTGCGCGAGCGCAGGAAGTTGAAGGTCACGGCCTCCTGGCCGTTGTAGCGGGCCAGGCGGCGCGGCTCGCTCCACTTGTCCTCGACCTTGCCCAGATTATCCAGACGCACCGTCTTGCCGTCGCCCAGCGGGATCAGTGTGCCGCTCAGTTGCTCGACCGAGGTCGCGGCGCCCAGGGTGCGCACGGCGCGCTCGGACCCGGCGATGGTGACGCGACCGCCCGGCAGGTTGTTGTTGACGTTGTTCAGCGCCTGGCTGACCTCCGCGGCGGTGACGCCATAGGCGGCCAGACGTTGCGGATCCAGCTCGACGCGGATCTCGCGGTCCACACCGCCCGAGCGGTTGACCTCGCCCACGCCGCCCAGGGCCAGCAGGCCGCGGCTGACCTCGTTGTCGATGAACCAGCTGATCTCTTCCGGCGTCATGGTCGGCGAGCGGACCACATAGGTGATCAGGGCGTCGCCGGTGATGTCGATGCGCTGGACCGCCGGTTCCTGCATGTCCTGGGGCAAGGACGCGCGCAGGCCGGTCATGGCGTTGCGCACGTCGTTGGTCGCGCGGTCGGTGTCTGTGCCCAGCTCGAACTCGATCGTCGTGGAGGACACGCCGTCGGTGATGTTCGACGTGATGTGGCGTACGCCCGACAGGCCGGCCAGCGAATCCTCGATCAGGCGCGTGACCTGGACCTCCATCTCCGCCGGGGCCGAGCCGGGGCGGGCGGCGGTGACGGCGACCAGGGGGAAGTCGATGTCGGGGTTCTGATTGATCCGCATCCCCATGAAGCCGACCACGCCGCCGAGCGTCAGCAGCAGGAACAGCAGGATGATCGGGATCGGGTTCTTGATCGCCCAGGACGACATCTGATTCATGGTCGTCGGTCCTACTTCTTGGCCGCCGGGGCAGCCGGGGCCGCCGGCTGGGCGGCCGGCGCTGCGCCCACGGCCTGAGCCACGTTGACGCGGTCGCCTTCGTTCAGGAAGCCGGCCCCGTCCACGGCGACGCGGACGCCGACAGCGACGCCGCTGACCGCCGTCTGGGTCTCGGTGCGCGACAGGATGGTCACCGGCTGGAAGTGGACCGTGCTATCGCCGTTGACGACGAAGACGCCGGGCTTGTTCTCGCGATACAGCACCGCGCCGGTCGGCACGGTGGTCGCGGGCTGATCGCCGACGGCGATGTCGGCGCGGGCGAACATGCCGGGACGCAGCTGGGCGCCGGGCGACAGCGATATGCGCGCCAGGCCCAGGCGGGTGGTGGCGTTGACCTCGGGCGTGACGATGCGGACCGAGCCAGTCGTCTGACCGGCCTCGCTGGAGGTCACGGTCGCCGACTGACCGGCGCGGATCAGGCCCAGTTCGGTCTCGGGCACCTGGGCGTCCAGCTCAAGCCGGCCGTCGCGGACCATGCGGAACAGTTCGGTCCCGGCGGCGATGATCTGGCCCTTGGTCACGCTGCGGCTGATGATCAGGCCGCCGACGGGCGCGCGGATGGTCGCCTGCGATAGCTGGGTCTGGGTCTGGGCCAGGGTGGCGCGGGCCGCCGCCAGATTGGCGTTGGAGGCGCGCTGGTTGGCCAGGGCCGTATCCAGCGACGCCTGGCTGAGGAAGCCGCGCTCCTTCAGCTGCTGGGCGCGGTCCAGGGCGGCGTCGTCACGCGACACATTGGCCTGGGCCAGCTGGACCTGAGCCTGCTGCTGCTGCAACTGGGCGCGCAGCAGGACGTCGTTCATCTGCACCAGGGCCTGGCCCTGACGGACGTAGGAGCCTTCGTCGACATAGACGGCGACGGCGGTCAGGCCCCCGGTCTCGGCCGCCACCGGCACCTCTTCCCAGGCCGAGACGGTGCCCGAGGCGGTGACGGTGCGGTTCAGGCTGGTCTGTGCGACGGTCGCGGCGCTGACGGTCTGGCGCGAGCCGCCTGCGGCCTTTTCGTCCGTCTTTTCCTCGCCATGTCCGCCGCAGCTCGCCAGCAGGAAGGCCGACAGGGCCATGGCGCCGACGTTGAGAACGGTGCGGGTCGTCTTGGACACGGGGGATTTCCTCGGTTGCAGGCGAAGCGGATCGCCGGCTCGCGCCGGTTATCGAGAGGCTTGTCCCATACCGCGTCCGCGAAACCTTCTCAAACGGCGAAGGCGTTTATTGCGAAGGCTTAATGTGACTTAAGGCGCGGGCGGGATCGGCCGTGCGACTGGTCCCCGCCCTCTACGCGTGATAGGGGCGCGCGGATGACGACTCCCCCTATCTCGAACATTCGCAACTTCAGCGTGGTCGCGCACATCGACCACGGCAAGTCGACCCTGTCCGACCGACTGATCCAGTACACCGGCGGCCTGACCGCGCGCGAGATGTCCGAGCAGGTGCTCGACAACATGGATATCGAGAAGGAACGGGGCATCACCATCAAGGCGCAGACCGTGCGCCTGAACTACAAGGCCAAGGACGGCCAGGACTATGTCCTGAACCTGATGGACACGCCCGGCCACGTGGACTTCGCCTATGAGGTCAGCCGCTCCCTGGCCGCCTGCGAGGGCTCGCTGCTGGTGGTGGACGCCTCGCAAGGCGTCGAGGCCCAGACGCTGGCGAACGTCTATCAGGCCATCGACAACAACCACGAGATCGTCCCCGTCCTGAACAAGGTGGATCTGCCGGCCGCCGAGCCCGAGCGGGTCCGCGCCCAGATCGAGGACGTCATCGGCATCGACGCCTCCGAAGCCGTGCTGTGCAGCGCCAAGTCCGGCATCGGCATCGAGGACGTGCTGGAGGCCATCGTCACCAAGCTTCCGGCGCCCAAGGGCGACCCGAACGCGCCGCTGAAGGCCATGCTGGTGGACGCCTGGTACGACCCCTATCTGGGCGTCGTCGTCCTGGTCCGCGTCTTCGACGGCGTGCTGAAGACCGGCATGCGGGTCAAGATGATGCGCAACGGCTCGACCCACCTGATCGACCGCGTCGGCGTCTTCCTGCCCAAGAACACCCCCGTGGACCAGCTTGGCCCCGGCGAGGTCGGCTTCATCACCGCCCAGATCAAGGAAGTGGCCCACGCCGCCGTCGGCGACACCATCACCGATGAAAAGAAGCCGACCGCCGAACCGCTGAAGGGGTTCAAGGAGGTCCAGTCGGTGGTCTTCTGCGGCCTGTTCCCGGTCGACGCCGCCGATTTCGAGGACCTGCGCGCCGCCATCGGCAAGCTGCGCCTGAACGATGCGTCGTTCACCTACGAGATGGAATCCAGCGCCGCCCTGGGCTTCGGCTTCCGCTGCGGCTTCCTGGGCTTGCTGCACCTGGAGATCATTCAGGAGCGGCTGAGCCGCGAGTTCAACCTTGACCTGATCGCGACCGCCCCCTCGGTGGTCTACAAGATCGGCCTGCGCGACGGGTCCGAGATCGACCTGCACAACCCGGCCGACCTGCCCGACGTGATGCAGATCGAGACCATTTCCGAGCCCTGGATCAAGGCCACCATCCTGACGCCCGACGAATACCTCGGCAGCGTGATCA
>NZ_JBKBOC010000028.1:0-14395 GCF_046295075.1 Brevundimonas sp.
GCGACGGGCTGGTTCCGGCGCAGGCGCTCAAACTGCCGCCCAGCGACACGCGCGCCTGAAGCGCGAGGTCGAGCAGCGCGCCATCGACGGGTTGGCGGGGGACGTAGAAGTCCAGCGTTCGCGCGTCGGCCGCCTGCGCCGGCGCCGAAAGAGCCGTCGTCAAAAGCAGCCCAAGGCTGGGGATCAGGGCAGCGGCGCGTGACCGGGAATGGCCGGAGTTTGGAGGCCGCCTGGCCTCAGCGGGCGCCACGCGCGCTTATGCGGACTTCGGACGTCGAGGCCTCGACGCGAACGGGTACGAAATCCTGGAGCTGCTGCAACATCACGGCCTCGTCGCCTACACGCAGGGCGCCGGTGAAACGCAGCGCCTGTGTGGGCGTCGATAGCACGACGGGCTTGTCGAGATAACGCGAAAGATCGTCGGCCACATCGCTCAGCGGGCGGTCGCGATAGACCAGCACGCCGCTGCGCCAGGCGGAGGCGCGATCCGGCGAGACGCTGCTCATGCGCGGCGTCGCACGGCCCCGTTGTTCCAGGGTCTGGCCGGCGGTCAGGCGCACGGGTTGCAGCGCGTTGGCGGGCGTCACGGCGACGACGCCGCGCTGGACCGCCACAGCGAAGTTATCGCCGTGGTTCAGCACGTTGAAGGCGGTGCCCAGCACCTGGACCTGATGATCACCGGCCGCGACCACAAAGGGATGGGCCGGGTCGTGGGCGATGTCGAAGGCCGCCTCACCCTCAGCGAGCGACACCGATCGCCTGTCGTCGTCGAAGCGGACGTCTAGCCGGGAGTGGCGGTTCAGATAGACGTGCGAGCCGTCTTCCAGGGCGACCGAAAGCGGGGCGTCGGTGGTGGCGTAGGTCTGGCCGTCGGGCGTCATCCACAGCCACAGGCCGACCGCGAGGGTCACGCTGGCGGCGATGCCGAGGCCTGCCCCCAGCCAGGGCGAGCGACGGCGGGCGCGACGTTCGCGGGCGGCCGACAGGTCGATGACGGGCGCTGCGCTGATCGCCGCTGTATCCGCTGCATCCAGATCGACCCAGAGCCGTTCGACGGCGTCATAGCCGCGTGCATTGGCGGGCGAGGCCTCCAGCCAGGACTGGAAATCGAGCCAGGCGGATTCGGGCGCCGTCTCGTCACGCAGGGCGACGAACCAGTGCAGCGCCTTCTCCTCGATGTCGGTCTCTGCGCTCATGCCATCCCAGCCCGGACGCCCGTCGTGTGACGGACCTCCTGATAGACAGACGCCGCCAGATGGGGCGCGCCTCCACAAATAGCCTCGCAAGGTCGCGGGTCGCCGGCGGTCATGGCTGAACCTTTCGGGACAGAACGCGCAGGGCGTCCATCATGTGTTTCTCGACGGAGCTGCGCGAAACGCCCAGCTGGGCGGCGATGTCGGCGTAGCTGACGCCGTCGAACTTGTGCAGGCGAAAGATCGTCTGGGTCTTGGGCGGCAGGGTGTCGAGCGCGGCGACCAGCCGGGCCAGCCGCTCGCGGCCCGCCACGACCGCCTCGGCGGAGGGGCCGGCGTCCAGATCTTCCGCCGCGCCCACCTCGTGATTGACCTGACGCCACTGTGTGTCGCGGTTGGCCGCCCGCTGGCTGGAACGCCAGCGGTCCATCAGCAGATTGGAGGTCAGGCGGAAAAGGAAGGCGCGCGGGTTGTCGGGCGGCGGGTCGGGATCCAGCGCCGAGACCTTGAGGTAGACGTCCTGCAGCACGTCGTCGACATCGCCCGACGCGCCGCCCAGCCGCGCCCGGCAGAACCGGGCCAGGTCTTCGCGCTGCTCCAGATAGGCGGCGACCAGGGGATGCGCGGCGGGCGCGGTCAAACGGGCGAAATCCTCTCGTTCGGCCAAGGCAGGCCATGACCCTCCATGCCGTGACGATTTTTCTGAGGCAAGGGCCGGTCGGCGGCGTCCCTGTCATGAAGGCGCCGTGTCACGGCGACGGGCAGGATCCAGATGCGCGCGTTTGCAGGATACGACGGCACGACGGCCCCGACCTTTTCGGTCGGCTAGGGCGTCGTCATGTTCGATATCTGGCGCTCGGGCTTCATCCGCCGTCCCTTAAGCAGTTTCGTTGACCATGCCCCGCATGCGGACGAGGTGACGTGGCTGCCGGACTGCGGGCCGCACGCCTATGTGGCGGACCCGTTCGGGATCACGCGCGAAGGGGTGCTGACCGTCTTCGTCGAGGCGTTCGACTATCATGTGTGTCGTGGCGAGATTCACTATCGCCAGTACGATGCCGACGACCGGCTGGTGGGCCAGGGCGTCGCGCTTACCGAGCCCTGGCACCTGTCCTATCCGACTCTGATCGAGGACGGCGGCGAACTCTACATGCTGCCCGAGGGCTACAAGAGCGGCGGACTGATCCTGTATCGCTGCGTGCGGTTCCCGGACCAGTGGGAGGCGGTCGCGCGCATCGGCGAGGCGGCGTCGATCGACGCGACGGTGGTGAAGCACGACGACCGGTGGTGGATGTTCCACGCCCTGCCGGGGCCGGATGACCGGGCCATGCGCGAGCTTCATATCGCTTGGGCCGACAGCCTGAGCGGACCCTGGACGGCGCATTCCGGCAATCCGGTGATCAGCGGCTTTCAGACCTCGCGGCCGGGCGGTTCGGCCTTCGTTTACGGCGGAGCCCTGCATCTGCCGGTTCAGGACTGCGCAGAGACCTATGGCGCGGCGATCAACCTGTTGCGGATCGACGCCCTGACGCCGGAAACCTTTTCGGCCTCGGTCGTGAAACGGTTCGAGGCGGGCGACCTGATCGAAGGGTTCGCCGATGGTTTCCACACCTTGTCGGGGCATGGCGACGTCACCTTCATCGACGTGAAGGGCATCCGGCAGTCGCCGGCGGAGCCCTGGCTGAAGGCCGGGTTCAAGGCGCGCCGCCTGTTGGGCCTCAACGGCCCGCGCGGCCGGCGGGCGACAGGCGCTGTCGTTCACCCCCAGATTTTCGCGACCGCTTGCGTTCGCAAGGAAGGCTAGACCATGCGTATCGCCGTCGTTCTGCCGCGAGGCTGCAGCTATTGCCCCGACAAGGCCAACTCGATGGAGACGGTGGTTCGCACCCTGTCGGCCCACAGCCGGTTGAACCGTTCGGTCACCTTGATCTGCGATGCGGGCGCGGCGCCGTGCGCGGACCTGAACATGCTGACGGTGCCGGCCGGGCTGGGCCGCAAGGCGCGCAACGAAGCGGTGGCGGCTGTCCTCAAGGCGCTGTTGCCGGACATCGTCGAATATCATCAGCAGCTGAAGGCCGCGTCCGAACTGGCGCGCCAGTTTCCGAACGCGACCCACGTCCTGTATCGTCACACCCGCATCAAACCGGCCAAGAACCCCATCGAGGCCTTCCGCTATGGCCGTCGCCTGGCGCGGTTCGACCGGCTGGTGTTCGTCAGTCAGGCGGCGGGCCAGGAGTTCGCGGCGGACTATCCGCGTCTGGCCGGACGGGTCTCCTCCGTATGCAACCCCATCGCGGTCGAGGCCTGGCGTGCGTCGCCGGACGTCCGCGAAAACCTGATCCTGTTCTCCGGTCGCGCCATGCGGGACAAGGGGCTGGACCTGTTCTGCACGGCCCTTGCCGAGACGCTGGATCGCCATCCCGACTGGCGCGGCGCGTTGATGCTGGGCGATTGGGAGAAGCATCAGGACTGGGCGGAGCCGCTGGTTCGTGCGCTGGACCGGTTCGGCGACCGGGTCGAGATCCACAAGTCGGCGTCCCTGACCGAGGTCAGGGCCGTGACGCGTCGCGCGGCCATCGCCGTGACGCCGTCGCGTGTTCGTGAGGCCCTGGGGCTGGCGGCGCTGGAGGCCCATGCGGCAGGCGCGGCCTTGATCTCGTCGGGGCGAGGGGGGCTGCGGGAAGCGAGCGGCGACCACGCGGTCTATGTCGAGGTCGAGGACGCCGCGCCCCTGACGGCGGCGATGAACCGGCTGGTCGAAAATCCGGCGGAACGCCTGGCTCTGGCGCGCAGTGGTCAGGATTTCGTGGAGCGGGTGCATTCCCCCGTCGCCCGCGCCGCCGAACTGGATGCGCTACGCGAGGCCTTATCCGACCGATCTTTGTCGAGCCGTTCGGCGGCGAGGGCCCGCTGGTCGTGGTTCCTGCCGCGACACGGGTCGCAGCCCAGACTGCAGGGATAGGCCCCTAAGCCTTACGGAAGAAGCTGTCGTAGACGTGGGTCACCGCGTCGAAGCGGACGCGCGTGGGTTGGTCGCCCAACGGCGTCGGCTCCCAGTCGGCCTCGGTCAGGCCGGCGGCGACCGGATCGTCGATCTTGTCGGTATTCCAGCCCAGCAAAAGCCGCCCGCCGGGACGCAGGATGGCCGCCAGGGCCTTTAGCGCCTTTCGCTGCTGCTCGGGACTGTCGACGCCGTAGCCCAGCACGCCGTTGCAGACGATGGCGTCGAAGGTCATGTCGGAGAAGAGCCGATCCGCCTCGCAGACGTCGCCGGTGCGGTGGCGACCCTCGCGGCCCCATCGTTCGGCCGCCGCGTCGATGTCGGTCGTCCAGATTTCGCCGCCGTGGGCTTCCAGCGCGGCATAATCGTCCAGCGTATATTCGCGGCAACCGACCCACAGGATGCGGCCGCCGTCGGCCGCCAGGGCGGGCACATAGCTGTCGGCCATCACGAGACGGTCCGGCAGGCTGCGGATGCGGGCGGCCTTGGCGGACCGGCGCTTGCGATCGGCGTCCTTGCCGAAGATCAGCGCCCTTACGACCGTTCCCAGACCCACGCGCTTCCCCTCGGATTGCCCTATAGGGGTGTTATCGAGCGGCGGTTGATCTGCCAATCGCCAGCCTGGCGATTTTGCGGGGCTTTATTGCAAGGCCAAGCTTTTATGGGAGCGCGCCAGCCCCTAGTGACGGCGCATGATCCAGGACGTTCCTCCCCCCGTCGTCGCGCCCGTCGCCTTGCCCGAGATTGTGGTGACCGCCGCCCGCCTGCCGCCTGCGGCGGCCGATGCTGCATTTTCGGTCGTACGCATCGATCAGGAGGTGCTGTCGCGATCCATGCGCCTGGACGAGGCGCTGCGGTCCGTGCCGGCGGTGTCGCTGTTTCGACGTACGACCAGCGCGGCGGCCAATCCGACGACGCAGGGCATATCGCTGAGGGCCATCGCGCCGTCGGGGGCGGGACGGACGCTGGTGCTGCTGGACGGCGTGCCGCTGAACGACCCGTTCGGGGGCTGGGTCATCTGGTCCCAGGCCACGCCGGAATCGCTGGAAAGCCTGGACGTGATCCGCGGTGCAGGTTCGGGACCCTATGGAGCGGGCGCCCTGACCGGCACGATCACCCTGCGCGAGCGAGGCCCAGCCAACGAGGGTCTGGGTGGCGTATTGGATGTATCGGCCTCCGAACGCGGAGGCCTGCGTGCGGCGGGCTCGGCCTCCACGCGCCTCGGGCCGCTGGCGGTGACGCTGAGCGGCCTGCGCGAGGTCAGTGACGGCTATGTGCCCGTGCGAGGATCGGCGGCGGGGGCGGCGGACACGCCGCTGGATCTCGACAGCCGCAGTGCGGCCTTGCGGGTCGATACGGCCTTGGGGCAGGCGAACCTGTCGGTGCGGGCGGCGACTTGGGAAGAGGATCGCGGATCGGGCCTGGCCGGAACCCGCGCCAACGCCAGCGGTCACAGCCTCAGCGCCACGGCCGCCCAGGCGCCGACGGCCAGCGGCTATGGCTGGCGGCTGCAGGCGTGGCGGATCGACAGCAACTTGGCCAACAGTTCGGCCTCTGTGTCGGCCGACCGGGCGACGACCACGCCGGCCAACGACCAGTACAAGACGCCCGCAACGGGATGGGGGCTGAACGCCGCCCTGCGTCGTCGCATGGCGGAGTTCGCGGGCGGACGGCTGGAGTGGGAAGTGGGCGCCGACGCGCGCTTCAACGACGGCGAGACCAACGAACTGTTCAGCAATCCCACGGGCGCGGGCTTCGCCAGAGGCCGTCGCGCGGGCGGTGAGACGGCGGTGGCCGGCGCCTATGTCGATGCATCCTGGACGGCGGCCGAATGGCTTGTGGCGGGCGGCCTGCGAGTGGATCGGTGGGAGAATACGGGCGGTTTCCGCAACGAGAACACCCTGGCGACCGGTGCTGTTTTGCTGGACGAGAACGACCCGGATCGGTCGGGCGAGGTGGTCAGTGCGCGCCTGGCCGTGCGGCGTGATCTGGGCGGCGGCTATGCGGCGCGGGCGGCGGCCTATTCCGGGTTCAGACCGGCGACGCTGAACGAACTGCACCGGCCGTTCCGCGTCGGCAACGACATAACCGAGGCCAACGCCGCCCTGACGCCCGAGACGCTGAAGGGCGTCGAGACCGGGCTGGCGTTCGACCGCGACGGGGTGCGCTGGGGCGCCACGGTGTTCTGGAACCAGATCGAGGACGCCATCGTCAATGTAACGATCGGGGCCGGGCCTGCCACTTTCCCGCGCGCCGGGTTCGTGCCGGCTGGCGGGGTTCTGCGCCAGCGCCAGAACGCGGGGACCATCGACGCCTGGGGCGTGGAGCTGAACGGCGCCGTGGACCTGTCGTCGGCTGTGTCGCTGAATGCAGCCCTGTCCTGGACCGACGCGGAGATCGACGGCGGATCGGCCGCCGCGCAACTGACGGGCCTGCGCCCCGCCCAGGCGCCCGAATGGAGCGCGACCGCCGGGCTGGACTGGCGCGCGACCGACCGACTGACCCTGGCGCTGGCGGCGCGTTACGAATCCAGCCGGTTCGACGACGACCTGAACAGCCGCGTTCTGGACGCCGCCGTCACGCTGGATGCACGGGGAGAATGGGCGCTGAACCCGCGCACGACCCTGTGGCTGGCGGCGGACAATCTGTTCGACACCGATGTCGAGGTGTCGGAAACGGGGACGGGCGTGGCCGGTTACGGCCCGCCGCGTACGGTCAGCGTCGGTTTGCGCCTGAGCTATTGATCGCATCCGGAAACGCCTTTTCCGATGGCATTTTTGCGCGAGGCGCAGATTTCGTCCGTCCAGCGGGTGAAAATGACCTTCAACGCTGTTGCGTGGGGCCGCAGGCGCGCTAATCGCTAGAGACGGTCGACCCCCGGCCGAAGACCACAACGACGAGCCTGTCATGTCCGAAGAATTCTACCGCATGAAGCGGTTGCCGCCCTATGTCATCGCCGAGACCAATGCGATGCGCGCGGCGGCCCGTGCGGCGGGCGAGGACGTGATCGACCTGGGGATGGGCAACCCCGACCTGCCGCCGCCCCAGCATGTGATCGACAAGCTGATCGAGGTGGCGCGCAAGCCCGACGCGCACGGCTATTCGGCCTCGCGAGGCATTCCCGGCCTACGTCGCGCCCAGGCCAACTACTATGGCCGGCGCTTCGGCGTCGATCTGGACCCCGAGACCGAGGTGATCGTCACCATGGGCTCCAAGGAGGGGCTGGCCAGCCTGGCCACGGCCATCACCGAGCCGGGCGACGTGATCCTGGCGCCCAATCCGTCCTATCCGATCCACACCTTCGGTTTCATCATCGCCGGCGCCGCGATCCGCAGCGTGCCGACCACGCCGGACGAGAAGTATTTCGAGGCGCTGGAGCGGGCCATGGCCTTCACCGTGCCCCGGCCCAAGATCCTGGTGATGAACTATCCGTCGAACCCGACGGCGGAGACGGTGGACCTGGCCTTCTACGAACGCGTCGTGGCCTTCGCCAAGGCCAACGACCTGTGGATCATCAGCGACCTGGCCTATTCGGAGCTCTATTACGACGGCAAGCCGACGGTCTCGATCCTGCAGGTGCCCGGCGCCAAGGACGTGGCCATCGAGTTCACCTCGCTGTCGAAGACCTACAGCATGGCGGGCTGGCGCATGGGGTTCGCGGTCGGCAACAAGAAGCTGATCGCGGCCATGACGCGGGTGAAATCCTATCTCGACTACGGCGCCTTCACGCCCATCCAGGCGGCGGCCTGCGCGGCGCTGAACGGGCCGCAGGACATCGTCGAGCAGAACCGCAAACTCTATCATCGCCGCCGCGACGTGCTGGTCGAGAGCTTCGGCCGGGCGGGCTGGGACATCCCCAAACCCGCCGCCTCCATGTTCGCCTGGGCGCCGTTGCCGCCGGCGCTGGCGCATCTGGGCAGCCTTGAGTTCTCCAAGCAACTGCTGACCCATGCCAAGGTCGCGGTGGCGGCGGGCGTCGGCTATGGCGAGAACGGCGAGGGCTTCGTCCGCATCGCCATGGTCGAGAACGAGCAGCGCATCCGTCAGGCCGCCCGCAACATCAAATCCTATCTGAAGTCGCAGGGCGTCAACGTGCCGCCCAGCCGGGAAGACTGAGCCATGCCGTCCGGATTGATCGCGCTGCTCGACGACGTCGCGGGCATCGCCAAGCTGGCGGCCGCGTCGCTGGATGACGTCGGTGCGGCGGCGGGCAAGGCCTCGACCAAGGCGGCCGGGGTGGTGGTGGACGATGCGGCGGTGACGCCCCGCTATGTCATGGGCCTGTCGCCCAGCCGCGAGCTGCCGATCATCGGCAAGATCGCCTTGGGGTCGTTCCGCAACAAGCTGATCTTCATCCTGCCGGCGGCCCTGGTGCTGAGCGCCTTCGCGCCCTGGGCCATCACGCCGATCCTGATGTGCGGCGGGACATACCTGTGTTTCGAAGGGGCCGAGAAGCTGCTGGAGGCGCTCGGGCACGGCGGGCACGAGGACGCGGCGCCGATCATCGGCGACGCGGCGGCGCTGGAGAAGACGACGGTGGCGGGGGCGGTGAGAACCGACTTGATCCTGTCGGGCGAGATCATGGCCATCGCCCTGGCCGATGTAGCGGCCCAGCCGATCTTGACGCAGGCGGCCGTGCTGGCGGTCGTCGGGATCGCCATGACGGTCGTCGTCTATGGCGCGGTCGGCCTGATCGTGAAGATGGACGACATCGGCCTGCATCTGGCCCAGCGGCCAAACGGCGGCGTGCGCGCCCTGGGTCGTGGTCTGGTCAAGGGCATGCCGGTGGTAATGAGCGCCCTGTCAGTCATTGGCACCGCCGCCATGCTGTGGGTCGGCGGGGGCATTCTGGTCCATGGGACGCATACGCTGGGTCTGCACTGGCCGGCTGTGCCGCTGGAGCATCTGGCGCACGCTGTCGGACAGGTGTTCGGGCCGCTGGAGGGGGCTATGACTTGGCTGACGACCGCGGTGGCCTCGGCCGTGATCGGGCTGATCGTCGGCGGCGTGGTGGTGCTGGTCCTGCATCAGGTCGCGCGGTTGCGCTCTCGGGAATCGCACTAGGAGCGACGGCGCTCTGTCACGCGGGCGCCATCCGTAGCGGCTAGAGGCCGGTCGCCTGTTGTTGGAGTTGTTCATGTCCCTGTCGCGTCACGCCGCAGCCGCCTTCCTGGCCGCCCTGTCGATGGCGGGGGCCGCCTGCGCCTCCGTAGCCGAGGCCCCGGTTCAGGCCGCTGCGCCGCAGGCTGCCGTCGCCGCCCTGACGCCGCCGAAGCTGATCGTGACCATCGTGGTGGACCAGTTCAGCGCCAACCTGTTCAACCAGTATCGCAGCCGCTACAGCGGGGGTCTGCGTCGTCTGGCCGACCAGGGGCTGGTGTCGATCAACGGCTATCAGACCCACGGCCTGACCGAGACCTGCCCCGGCCACTCGACCATTCTGACGGGCATGCATCCGGTCGAGACGGGCATCCCGGCCAATGACTGGATCGACGGCAAGACCGGCAAGGAGGTCTATTGCCTGGCCGCGCCGCAGAACCATCTGGCGCACGGACGCGACGACACCGACAACGGGCCGGTGGGGCCGGATCAGCTGCGTGTCACGACACTGGGCGACTGGCTGATGGCCGTCAGCCCGGACAGCAAGGTCATGGCGGTGTCGGGCAAGGATCGCGGCGCGATCAACTTAGCCGGCCACCAGGGCCAGGCCTTCTGGTTCACCGACGGATTCGGCCTGACGACCTATGTCGAGCCGGGGCAGACGGCGCAGGACAGGCTGGCGCCCGTCGCGGCCTTCAATACCCAGTTCAAGGCCTGGGCGGCGGCGACGCCAGTGGCCTGGGACTATCAGAACGAACAGTGCCGCGCGCTTGCTGGCGACTGGACCATTCGCGGCCAGACCTTCCATTCCGTGCTGCCGCCGGCGGGGCTGAAGTTCGATACCTCGCCGCTTCTGGACGAGCAGACGCTGAAGGCGGCGGAGTATCTGCTGGACAGCCAGAAGCTGGGGCAGGGCGCGGGGACCGACATGCTGGGCGTCAGCCTGTCGGCGACGGATCGGATCGGCCATATGTACGGCACCCAGGGGCCGGAGATGTGCGAACAGATGCACCGGCTGGACGCGGCGATGGGCGCCTTTCTGGACAAGCTGGCTCAGGTTCCGGGCGGGGCGCTGGTGGTGCTGACAGCCGATCACGGCGGATCGGATTTCGTCGAGCGCCTGCACGAGCACGGCTATCCCCAGGCGCACCGGGCCGACACGGATGCGATCAAGACGATCAATGCGGCGCTGAAGACGCGCTTCAATCTGGCCGCCGATCCGCTGCAATCCGGCGGCAGCGGCTGGATGGTCGCCGACGCCGAGCACAGGTCCCTGCCCGATCCGTTGCGCACCCAGGTCGCCGAGGCGGCGGTCGAGATGCTGCGCGCCCTGCCGGACGTGGCCTTCGCCGAGACGCGCGACCGGCTGCTGGCCGAGCCTCTGCCCGATAGCCGCCAGCCGGAGATGATGACGGTGCGCGAGCGCATGCGCCTGTCGACTGTGGCCGAGCGCTCGCCCGACATCCAGTTCGCCTGGGCCCAGAACACCAGTTCGGGCGGTCGCGTCGGCTCGACCCTGGCGGGTCACGGCTCGCCGTGGGAATACGACCGTCGCGTGCCGATCATCTTCTGGTGGCCCGGCGCGCAGGGCGACGAGCGGTTCCTGCCCATCCGCACAGTCGATATCGCCCCGACCCTGGCCCATGTCATCGGCGTGCCGACGCCGGTGGTCGAAGGACGTTGCATGGACCTGAACGGGTTTGCGGTGGGCGCTTGCGCGCCGACGGTCGAGGCCGCGGCGCGATAAACTCCTGTTTCGGGGTCGTAAACTCGTGTTTCCCGGCGGGGCTGCGGCCTTACGTGGAAAAGGTTTCGTTGGCAGAAGGGGCTAAAGCGCCCAAGCCGTCCAAACGGATGGCGATCAGAGCCAACAGGAAACGTCCATGAACAGAGCCCGCCGCGCCCGCATCGTCGCGACCCTGGGGCCCGCAAGCCGTGCGCCCGGCATGGTCAAGGCCCTGGCCCAGGCCGGGGTGGACGTATTCCGTCTGAACTTCAGCCATGGATCGCATGAGGATCACGCCGCCGCCCTGAAGGCCGTGCGCGGCGCCGAGGCGGCCTTGCAGCGACCGCTGGGCGTGCTGGCCGACCTGCAGGGGCCCAAGCTGCGGCTGGGCCGGTTCAAGAACGTCGAGATTTCGGTCAAGCCGGGCCACACCATGCGCTTCGATCTGGACCCCACGCCAGGCGACGAGACGCGGGTGCAGATGCCGCACCCGGAAATCTTCAAGGCCCTGCGCACCGGGATGCTGCTGCTGCTGGATGACGGCCGGGTGCGGCTGCGGGTCAATGAACGGGCTGACGACTGGGCCGATGTGACGGTCGAGAGCGGCACCAAACTGTCGGATCGCAAGGGCGTCGCGGTGCCGGAAGCGGTCATTCCCGTCTCGGCCCTGACGCCCAAGGACCGCGAGGACCTGGCCTTCGCTCTGCGGATGGGCGTCGATTGGGTGGCCCTGAGTTTTGTCCAGAAGCCCGAGGACATGGCCGAGTTGAAGCGGATCGTGAACGGTCAGGCCGCCTGCCTGGCCAAGATCGAGAAGCCGGCGGCCTTGGCCGATCTTGAGGCCATTCTCGACTATTGCGATGGCGTCATGGTGGCGCGCGGCGACCTGGGCGTCGAACTGGACCCCGAGGACGTGCCGGTGGCGCAAAAGCAGATCGTGCGCGCCGCCCGCAATCGCGGCGTGCCGGTGATCGTGGCGACCCAGATGCTGGAATCCATGACCAGCGCGCCGGCCCCCACGCGCGCCGAGGCGACCGATGTGGCGAACGCCGTCTATGAAGGCGCGGACGCCCTGATGCTGTCGGCCGAGACGGCGTCGGGCGAGTATCCGCTGGAATCCGTCGGCATGATGAGCCGGATCATCGAGCGCGTCGAACGCGATCCGATGTGGCCCAGCCTGATGGGAGCCGAGCACGCCGGCATGGACGAACATGACGTGGACGCCCTGGTCGGGGCGGCGGGCATGGCGGCCAGCGCGCCCTCGACGGGCTGTCTGGTGGTGTTCACGACCCTGGGCGGAACGGCGCGTCGGATGGCGCGGGAACGACCGTTGAAGCCGATCCTGGTCTTGACGCCCAATCCCAACACCGCACGCCGTCTGGCCCTGGTGTGGGGGCTGGAACCGCGCCTTGGCGAACAGCCGGATTCGCTGGAGGCCGTCACCGACGATGCCGTCAACAGCGCGGTCAAATACGGCCTGGCCGAGCCGGGTCAGCGTATCCTGATCCTGGCCGGCACGCCGTTCGGGGCGCCGGGCGCGGCCAATCTGCTGCGGCTGGCCCATGCGCCGGCGGCGGCGTCGAAGGGCCGCAAGAAGAGCTAGAGGGCGATCTCGCGACGCTCGTCCGCGCTGCGTCGGCCGGCGTCGATGATCCGCATGACCGTCAGGGCCTGATCCGCCGTCACCGCCGGCGGGCCCTTGCCCAGAATCGCATCGCGCATGGCGGCGTAGAAGGCGGGATAGTCGCCGCGTTCCGGCGTCGGAGTGGTGGCGACGATCTCGCCACCGATCTGTTTCGACAGGATGCCGGGCGAGGGATCGACGCCCCAGTCGGGGTCGCCTGGGCGCAAGCCCGCCTTGGACTGGCTCTCTTGGGCGTCGAGGCCGTGTTTGATGAAGCTGCCGCCTGTGCCGTGGACGACGTAGCGGAGGCTGGCCTCGGCGGCGAGGTGGCTCATGTTCAGGATGACGCGCAGGCGGTCGTAGCGCAGCAGGACGTGGGCGTAGTCGATGGCCGTGGCGCCGACGCGCTGGGCCTGGAGGTCGGCGTAGACGCCCAGGGGCGGGCCGAACAGTTGCACCGCCTGGTCGATCAGGTGCGGGCCCAGGTCGGCCCAGACGCCGCCGTCGCGCTGGTCCTTCCAGCGGTCGGTGACGGCGGGGCGGAAGCGGTCGTAGTGGCTTTCGAACACGGCGATATCGCCCAGTTCACCCTCGGCGATCAGGCGGCGCAGGGTCAGGAAGTCGGCGTCCCAGCGGCGGTTCTGGAAGACGCTGAACACGCCGGGCGATGCGGCGGCGACGGCGGCGACCGCTTCGGCGTCGGCGAGCGTCGCCGCAAAGGGCTTGTCCACCACCACCGACTTGCCGGCCTTCAGTGCGGCGATCGACTGTTCGGCGTGCAGGGCGTCGGGGGTGGCGACGACGATCAGGCCGATGTCCGTGCGGGCCAGGGCGGCGTCCAGATCGGGCAGGACCGTGACGTCTGGGAGGTCGGCGTGGACGGCTTCAGGGCGGGACGAGACGACGGCGGTCAGGGTTAGGCCGAGGGTCGCGGCGATCAGGGGGGTGTGGAAGGTCTGGCCCGCAAGGCCGTAGCCGATGACGGCGACGCCGATGGGTGCGTGTGAGGTCATGCCCCGATCAATAGCGATCCGGGCGCGTGCCATCCAGCACATAGGGCACCACGCCGCGCTCGTTCTCGGGGACGTGAAGGGCGCGGTCGAGGGGCGGGAAGGCGCGCTGGGTGCAGTCGGTGCGCTCGCAGATGCGGCAGCTGACGCCGATCCGGGCGGCGGGGCCGTTCAGGTCCAGACCGGCGGCGTAGACCAGCGAGCCGGCGTGCTCGACCTCGCAGCCGAGGGACAGGGCGTAGCGGCGGTCGTTGGCCAGATAGGAGCCGCTCGGCTTGGACACGCTGCGGGCGATGGAGATGTAGCGCGAGCCGTCGGGCATTTCGGCCAGCTGCACCCCGATGCGGTCGGGCGTGGCGAAGGCTTCGTGCACGTTCCACAGGGGGCAGGCGCCGCCGAAGCGGGCGAACTGGAAGCGGGTGGCGCTGTGGCGTTTGGTGATGTTGCCGGCCATGTCCACGCGGGCGAAATAGAAGGGCACGCCGCGCCAGCCGGGCCGTTGCAGGTTCGACAGCCGGTGGCAGACCTGTTCGAAACTGACCTGGAACCGGGTTCGCAGGCGGTCGATGTCGTGCTTCTCGGCCCGCGCCGCCTCCAGGAAGGCGCGGTAGGGCAGCAGAAGCGCGCCGGCGGCGTAGTTGGCCAGGCCGACGCGGGCCACGTCGCGCGCGGCCTGGGTGCGGAAGGCGGCCTGATCCAGCTCGGTCTCGATCAGGTCGCGGAAGGACAGCAGGGCCAGCT
>NZ_JBKBOC010000029.1:0-14009 GCF_046295075.1 Brevundimonas sp.
GATGAGCGCCCAAGCCAAGGTGAAGATGGCCCAGGTCCTGAAGGACCTGGGCGTTGACGTTATCGAGGCCGGCTTCGCCGCCGCCTCGCCGGGCGACGAAGACTGCATCCGCCGCGTGGCGGGCGAGATCGAGGGGCCGATCTTCTGCTCGCTGTCGCGCGCCAACGAAAAGGACATCGACGCCAGCTTCCGCGCCCTGCAGCCGGCGCCCAAGTCGCATCGTCGCTGCCACACCTTCATCGGCACCAGCCCGATCCACCGCACCGCCAAGCTGAAGATGTCGACCAACGAAGTGCTGTCGACGGCCGTGCGTTCGGTCGAATACGCCGCCAGCCTGTTCGACGACGTCGAGTTCTCGGCCGAAGACGCCTTCCGCACCGAGCCCGAGTTCCTGGCCGATGTGATGGAGGCCGCCGCCGATGCGGGCGCCCGGACCCTGAACGTGCCCGACACCGTCGGCTATGCGACCCCGGAAGAAGTGCGTGAGACCTTCCGCGCCCTGGCGGCGCGGATCCACAAGCGCCATCCGCACGTGATCTTTTCGGCCCACTGCCACGACGACCTGGGCATGGCGGTCGCCAACTCCCTGGCCGCCATCGAGGGCGGGGCGCGTCAGGTCGAGGGCGCGATCAACGGCATCGGCGAACGGGCCGGCAACGCCTCGATCGAAGAGGTCATCATGGCCCTGAAGGTCCGCGAGGACCGTTACGGCGTCACCACCGGCGCCGACAGCCGCCATCTGGTGCGGGCCTCCAAGATCCTGTGCGAGATCACCGAGACGGTCATCGCCCGCAACAAGTCGGTCGTCGGCATCAACGCCTTCGCCCATGAGGCCGGCATCCATCAGCACGGCATGCTGGCCGACAGCCGCACCTATGAGATCATGCGGCCCCAGGACGTGGGCTTCGAGGGCAGCTGGTTCGTGCTGGGCAAACACTCCGGCCGTCACGCCATCGCCAAGCGGGCCGAGACCATCGGCCGGCCCATCGAGGGCGAACGCCTGGCGGCCGTGGTCGTCGGATTCAAGCAGCGCGCGGATCAGATCGGCGAGATCAACGACGCCGAACTGATCGCCATCATCGATCGGATCGACGGCGTGGCGGTGGCCCAGTATGCGTGAGATCGGGCTGAACCCCCGGACCCTGTTCGACAAGGTCTGGGACGCCCACGTCGTGCGGTCGGAAACGGCCGATACGCCTGGCGTGCTGTATATCGACCTGCACCTGGTCCACGAGGTCACCAGCCCCCAGGCCTTCAGCGAGATCGAGACGCGCGGCCTGAAGGTGCGTCGTCCCGACCGGACCTATGCGACCCTGGACCATTCGACACCGACCCTGCCGGCGGGGCTGAACGGGCTGAAACCCTATGTCACGGCCCAGGCCGAGGCCCAGGTGCATCGGTTGGAGAAGAACTGCGCCGCCCACGGCGTGCCTCTGGCCGGCTGGGACTCAGACGATCGCGGCGTGGTCCATGTGATGGGACCGGAGCTGGGCCTGACCCAGCCGGGCATGACCGTGGTCTGTGGCGACAGCCACACCGCCACGCATGGCGCGTTCGGGGCTTTGGCCTTCGGCATCGGCACCTCGGAGGTCGGGCATGTGCTGGCGACCCAGTGCCTGCTGCAGCGCAAGGCCAAGGCCATGCGGGTGACTGTGGACGGACAACTGCAGCCTGGCGTCTCGGGCAAGGACGTCGCCCTGGCCGTCATCGCCGCCATCGGCTTCGGCGGCGGCACCGGCTATGTCATCGAATACGCTGGCGAGGCGGTGCGGTCGCTGGACATGGAAGGGCGGATGACCCTGTGCAACATGTCCATCGAGGCGGGCGCCCGCGCGGGCATGATCGCCCCGGATCAGACGACCATCGACTGGCTGCGCGGCCGTAAGCACGTCCCCGCCGACTATGAGGCTGCGACGGCCGAATGGCTGAAACTGTCCAGCGATCCGGGCGCGGTGTTCGACAACGAGGTGCGGATCGACGGCGCTTCCATTCTCCCCATGGCGACCTGGGGTACCACGCCGGACGCCGGCGCGCCCATCGGTTCGCCTGTGCCGCAGCCCCAGTCGGACTCTGATCGCAAGGCCATCGCCTATATGGGCTTCACCGCCGGAGAGGCGACGACCAGCCAGCCGGTGGACGTGGTCTTTATCGGTTCCTGCACCAACGGCCGCCTGCCCGACCTGCGCGCCGCCGCCGAGGTGCTGCGCGGCCGCAAGGTCAAGCCCGGTCTGCGCATGCTGGTCGTTCCCGGTTCGGAAGCCGTGCGGCGCGACGCCGAGGCGGAAGGCCTGCACGAGGTCTTCATCACCGCCGGAGCCGAATGGCGGATTCCCGGCTGTTCGATGTGTATCGCCATGAACGGGGATTTCGTCGCGCCGGGTCAACTGGCCGTCTCGACCTCGAACCGCAATTTCGAAGGCCGCCAGGGCAAGGACGCCCGCACTATCCTGGCCAGTCCCGCGACGGCGGCGGCGACGGCGGTGGCCGGGGTGCTGACCGATCCCCGCGTCTTTTTGAGCGAGGCAGTCGCCCTCAAGCAGTCGAGCGCCGTGCGCGAGACGGTAGGAGCGCAAAATGTCTGAGCCCTTCCAGATCCTGACCTCGAAAACTGTGACGCTCAGCCAGGCCAATATCGACACCGACCAGATCATCCCCGCGCGCTTCCTGACCACGACGTCGCGCGAAGGCCTGGGCAGGGCGGCCTTTTATGACTGGCGCTATGAGACGGACGGATCGGAAAAGCCCGAGGCGATTCTGAACCGGATCGACCCGGCTGAGCACCGCATCCTGCTGGCGGGCAAGAATTTCGCCTGCGGTTCGTCTCGCGAACACGCGCCCTGGGCCCTGTACGACTATGGGTTCCGGGCGGTGATCTCGACCGAAATCGCTGACATTTTTACATCTAACGCGTTGAAAAACGGCCTGCTGCCGATCGTCGTCAGCCAGGACGTCTGGGACGATCTGGCGTCGCAGCCGGATCAGCCGGTCACGATCGACCTTCAGGCTAGCCAGATCCGGCGCGGCAATGCCCAGCCTGTGCCGTTCGAGGTCGAATCCTTCGCGCGCGAATGCCTGCTGAACGGGGTGGACACCCTGGGCTGGCTGCAATCAAACCTGCCTGAGATCGAAGCCTATGAGCGTTCGAGAGAGACCGTCTGATGCCCCATACCGCCCCCAAGACCTATAATATCGTTCTGCTGCCTGGCGACGGCGTCGGGCCGGAGGTGACGCGCGCCGCGCGCGACGTGCTGGCGGTCATCGGCGACTTCTACGGCCACAGCTTCAACTTCACCGAACATCTGATCGGCGGGGCCGCCATCGATGAGACGGGCGAGCCCCTGCCGGAAGCGACGCGGGCGGCCTGCGTCGCCTCCGACGCCGTCCTGCTGGGCGCGGTCGGCGGGCCCAAGTGGGACGGCGGCAAGCGTCGGCCCGAAGAAGGCCTGCTGGCGATCCGCAAGGCCATGGGCCTGTTCGCCAATCTGCGTCCGCTGCAGGTGTCGCCGGTGCTGGCCCACCGGTCGCCGCTGAAGAAGGAGATCGTCGAGGGCGTCGATCTGATCGTCTTCCGGGAACTGACGGGGGGCGTCTATTTCGGCGAGAAGACCCGCACCGCCGACCGCGCCACCGATCTGTGCGAATATACTGTGCCCGAGATCGAGCGCGTGACCCGCGCCGCCTTCCAGACCGCCCGCCTGCGGCGCGGCAAGGTGACCTCGGTCGACAAGGCCAATGTCATGGAGACCAGCCGCCTGTGGCGCGAGGTCGTGACCCGTATCCACGCCGAGGAATTTCCCGAGATCGAGCTGGAGCACGCCCTGGTCGATTCCATGGCCATGCACCTGATCCGCAAGCCGCGCGAGTACGACGTCATCCTGACCGAGAACATGTTCGGCGACATCCTGTCGGACGAGATTTCTGTGCTCGGCGGCTCGATCGGCCTGCTGCCGTCGGCATCACTGGGGACCGAGGGGCCGGGCCTGTTTGAGCCGATCCACGGCTCGGCGCCGGACATCGCCGGCCAAGACCTGGCCAACCCGGTCGGGACGATCCTGTCGGCGGCCCTGCTGCTGCGTCACAGCCTGAAGCTGGAAGACGAGGCCGATTCGATCGAGGCCGCCGTCGCCGCCGTTCTGGCCGCCGGGGCCGTCACCGCCGATCTGGGCGGGGCGCTGGGCACACGGGCGGCGACGGAAGCGGTGATCGACGCCATTCGCGCCATCCACTGGGCGGCGGCGCATCGGGTGCAGATGCACTGGGCCTGAAGCACGTTCGGGCGGAAATGGGCCCAAACGACCGGCGAATTTCCTGCCTCACAACCTTGGCTGTGAAGACACGAAACTAATCCCTGAGGCGCATGAACCGCACGGTTCATGCGTCTCATGCTTTTTTATGTGTAACCGTTGCAAGAAAGTTGCACCGCCCGCGGTGAATCCCCTTGCGTGTTTCGCGATTGCAGTAAAACCTTCGCAACTGCGAGATTGCATAGGGGGTACTAGCTCATGTCGCGGACAACGAACCGACTTGTGGGGGCCGCAGGGCTCCTTCTTCCAACACTCTGCCTCATGGCCGCCGGAGCGGCCAATGCGCAGGACGCTGCGCCGGCCTTGCTGGGCCATCAGGCTGTGCTTGAACTGGATAGCGCAGGCACGTCGTGGCTGGGCACATCCACCGCCTTGGTTCTGCTGATGACCCTCCCCGGTCTGGCGCTGTTCTACGGCGGCATGGTGCGCAAGAAGAACGTTATCGCCACCATCACCCAGTCCGTCGGCGTCTTCGCCGTGGTGGCGCTGGTGTGGTTCATCGCCGGCTACAGCCTGGCCTTCGGCGCCAACGGCAATGCGGCGCTTCAGCCCTATATCGGCAGCCTGGACATGCTGTTCCTGAACGGCGTGTCGCTGCAAACGGCCAACGCCCTGCTGCCAGGCATCCCCGAGTTTCTGTTCATCTCCTTCCAAATGACCTTTGCCATCATCACGCCTGCGCTGGTGACCGGTGCCTTCGCCGAGCGGATGAAATACTCGGCCCTCCTGCTGTTCACCGCCCTGTGGTCGCTGCTGGTCTATGCGCCCATCTGCCACTGGGTCTGGGGCGGCGGCTTCCTGGGTAGCGCCGGCGTGCTGGACTTCGCAGGCGGCGCCGTCGTTCACGTCAACTCGGGTGTCGCAGGTCTGGTCTGCGCCATCTTCCTGGGTCGCCGCAAAGGCTATGGCATCGAGCCGATCCTGGCGCACAATCCGGTCCTGACCATGATCGGCGCTTCGCTGCTGCTGGTGGGCTGGATCGGGTTCAACGCCGGTTCGGCGGGCGCCGCCAACGACCTGATGGGCGTGGCGCTGCTGAACACCATCCTGGCCGCCGCCGCCGGCGCCCTGACCTGGAAGATCGTCGAATATATCGAGAAGAAGAAGGTCTCCCTGGTCGGCATGCTGTCGGGCGTCGTCGCGGGTCTGGTCGCCATCACCCCGGCGGCCGGCTTCGTCGATCCCAAGGGCGCGGTCATCATCGGCCTGATCGCCGGTCCGGTCTGCTACGCCTCGTCGGTGTGGATCAAGAAGTTGCTCCGCTACGACGACAGCCTGGACGCCTTCGGCATCCACGGCGCAGGCGGCCTGATCGGCGCCCTGCTGACCGGCGTGTTCGCCACGACCGCGATCAACAGCCTGTCGGAAGGCGCCAACGTCGGCGCCCAGGCGCTGGGTCTGCTGTGGACCATTGTCTACAGCGCTGTCGGCACCCTGATCATCCTGTTCATCTGCAAGTTCACCACGGGCCTGCGCGTGAGCGAGGCGGAAGAAGCCGCCGGTCTGGACACCTCGCTCCACGGCGAAGCGCTGGAACACTGAGCTGAGATCGGGCGCGGCTCCCAAACCCCGCGCCCGACCTTTCCGACCTCGAACAGAACAAGCACAATAAGGGGATAGACTATGAAGAAGACCACCATCCGCGCGGCAGCCGCCGCAACGCTCGCCATGGGTCTGATCGGCCTCGCCGCGCCGGCCTCGGCCCAGAGCACCGTCGATGTCGCCTGGAACGTCGGCGTCGTCAGCGACTATGTCTTCCGCGGCTTCAGCCAGACCGGCGAGGATCCCGCCATCCAGGGCGGCGTCGATCTGACCTCGGGCGGCTTCTACGGCGGCGCCTGGGCCTCGAACGTCGATTTCGGCGATGACACCGATGCCGAAGTCGATCTGTACGGCGGCTATCGCACCGAGGCTGGCGGCTTCGCGCTCGACTTCGGCGTGATCGGCTATCTCTACGTCGGAGAGCCCGACGGCGCCGACTATAACTATGCCGAGTTCAAGGCTGCAGCGTCGCGCGCGGTAGGCCCCGCCACCTTCGGCGCCGCCGTCTATTACTCGCCCGACTTCTTCGGCATCGACGACGAGGCGACCTATGCCGAGGTCAACGCCGCCTTCAGCCCGGCCGACAAGTGGACGATCTCGGGCGCCGTCGGCAAGCAGTGGCTGAACGTGACGGACGACTACACCACCTGGAACGCCGGCGTGGGCTATGCCCTGACCGACAAGGTGGGCCTGGACGTCCGCTATTACGACACCGACGTCGATGGCGTGCCCGGCGCCGAAGACCGGATCGTGGGCGCTATCAAGCTCGCCTTCTGATCCCGCGCGCAACTGAAATGGAAAGGCCCCGGAGAGCGATCTCCGGGGCCTTTTTCGTTCAGCGGGCGTAGCGGTCGTGGACGGGATCGTAGCTGTCCCAGACCTTGCCGTCGGCCAGCGACCGCAGCAGCTTCAGATATTCCGCATGGGTCCAGGCCAGGGGCGTGGCCGAATCCGTGTTCTGACCCAGGGCATAGGCCTTGGTCGTCGGATCGCCCACGCCGTCCCAGACCTGTTCGGCCAGCATCAGCCCGTCATTGGCGAACCGCTCCATGCCGCGCACATAGGTCTGGCGGATGGCGGCGATATCGGCCGCCGAGGGGGCGCCGTTCACGCTGACGCGGGCCAGCTCATAGTGACCGCGCTCGCCGGTGAAGAAGGGCCAGACCCGGCCGCGCTGACCGGGGCTCATCTCGCCGCCGACGCCATAATTGTCGCCCGTGACATGGTCTTCGCCATAGCCATCTACGCCGTACCGACGCCAGCCCGGCGTCTTGTCGCCCTCGGGACCGAAGTCGTAACGGACGCGGTAGAGGGGCTCCAGCGACTGGTCGTCATAGACCGGCAGGGTGGACAGGATGTGCGGATCGTCCGCCTTGCGCACGCCGTAGCGGACCAGTTCCAGGAAGCCGCCGTCCACGACCCGGTCTTCCGCCGGTGCGATCTGGCCGTTGGCGACCCCGATGGGGGCCTTGTCGTTCGGGTTCTCGTTCTGAGTGATGCGGATGTAGTAGCGGCCGTCTCCGAAGTCGCCGTTGGTGGTGAACATCCGGTCTTCGATCTTGGACGCATAGCTGTCGGCGGCGATCTGATACCGCGTGGCGCTCGTCGCATCGCCCGAGGCGCGCGCCATTTCGGCCGCGACCGTCAGGCCGGCGACCACGGCGGCGGTGCTGGACGGCGAATAGCCCTGCTGCTCTTCCCAGCGTTCCTGCTGGGTGAAGGGCGGCTTGATCTCCGCGTCGTTCCACAACAGCCCGACCTTGCCGCCATCGACCAGGAAGTCGGCGGCCGGCTTCAGCATGGCGTTGTAGTGCTCGGTCATCTGGGCGTCCGACAGCCAGCCCATCTTCCACAGGCGATAGCCCAGCATGATCGGCATGGCGGTCTGGTCCAACTGGACCGCGACCCATTCCAGTTCGCCGTCGACATGGGTCTTCTGCAGGAACCAGCCGCCGACGCCGGTATTGCCCGGCGTGTTCGGACCGACCTGGACCTGGGGCAAATAGTTGAAGGCCGCGAGCGGCGTCTCCTTGTCGCCCAGCGCCGCCAGCGCCATTGCCACCTGATAGAAGTCGCGCGGCCAGACGGCCTTGTAACCGGTGGAGGATTTCGACGCGTCCACCGTGTCGCCCCACGGGTTGGACAGCGACGCGATCAGGGCGCCGGCGTGGGTGCGATCCTCCTGCACCTTCAGCATCAGGGCCGAGGCATAGGCCAGCTTGCCGCCGTCGGTCGCCTGCTGCGCGATGCGGGGCAGTTCGGTCAGAGAGGCGACATAGTCCTCCCAGCCGGCGCGCTCGCCCTCGCCGTTGAACCGGGCCAGAACCTCGTCGAGGCCGGTGGCGAACGCGCCGTCCGCCGCCGCCTGGGCCGCCGCCTCGCTGTCGCCGAAGCCGATGACGAAGTCGCGGCTGACGCTCTGGCCCATACGGAGGGTCGGCAGGGCGCCGGTCATCATCGTGTTGCCGGCTGTCTCGGCGGTCGAGGCGTAGGTCCAGTCCAGCTTGCCGTCTTTCAGATCGGTCAGACCGTCGGATGCGCCGACGAATCCGACGCTTGCGGCTGCAAAGGCCTCGCTGGGCTTCAGCACCAAGTGCGTATTCCCTTCCCAGGCATGGAAGCCTTGGGGCGTCACGGCGCCGCGATCTTCGACGCCGGTGTTGGCGACGTGCGGCTCCAGCAGCAGATAGGGCGTGGCCTCGCCGCTCAGGGCGGTGATGACGACCCGCAGCACCAGGGCGTTGCGGTCGGGGTCGGTGAAGATGCGCTTCTCGATCTCGAACCGGCCGGCCTTGTCGCGGGTCGTGACCTTGTAGGCGGGCGACAGGGGACGCCCCTGCGCGTCCACGTGCAGATATTCGGTCTTGGCCGTCGTGTCCTCACCCTCCAGCGCCAGGCCTTCCGGTGTGACGACGGCGAAGCGCAGGGCCTTGATCTGGGCCTCGTGGATCAGGCCGTACATGGTCTCGGTCAGGACGCCGTCGGCGATGGAGAACCAGACCTTGGACACCGCGCCCGTCGGGCCGCCCTCGCGGTACTGGCCATCGACATAGGCTTCATAGGATGCGCCGGCGCCGGTCTTGGCGGCGCTGGACCAGACGGGTGGGGTGCCCGGTGCGCCGGGGGCTACTGACTGGGCTGAAGCGGCCGAGGCGAGGGCCAGGGCGGCGACGCCGGCGAGGCAGAGGGTCTTTGACATACGCATGGAGGTCCTCACGGATTGCGCGTGGGGGGAAGCGAGCGGGACTCGCGGACGAACAGCGCGCTGACCGCAGCCAGCACGAAGGAGACGGCGCCCAGCACCAGGGCCCAGATCGCCTGGCCGTCGAACAGGGTCTTCAGGATCAGACCCAGGACGGTGGCGGCCAGCAGCTGGGGCACGACAATGAAGATGTTGAAGACGCCCATATAGACGCCCATCTTCCTGTCCGGCACCGCCGCCGACAGGATGGCGTAGGGCATGGAGACGATCGAGGCCCAGGCGAAGCCGACGCCGATCATCGGCAGCCACAGCAGGCCCGGCTCGCGGATGGCGAAGACCCCGAACAGGCCCGCCGCGCCCAGCAGCAGCATCAGGGCGTGGGTGGCCTTGCGGCCGATGCGCTTGGCCAGCACCGGCAGGGTGAAGGCCGCCAGGGCCGCCACGCCGTTATAGACGCCGAACAGAACCCCGACCCAGTCGGCGCCGGTCGCATAGGCGGCCGAGGTCGTGTCGGTCGTGCCGTAGTGAACGCGGGTCACGGCGGCGGTGGTGTAGATCCACATGGCGAACAGGGCGAACCAGCTGAAGAACTGAACCACCGCCAGGCCGCGCATCGTAGCGGGCATGCGGAAGATGTCGTTCAGGATCTCGGTCGCGGCGTTGACCATGCGGCGGCGCTGCATCATGCCGACCGCGATCTGAAGCAGGCCGAAACCGGCGAAGAAGCCGGCCAGAATCAGCAGCTCCTTTTCCAGGTTCAGCGCGCCGATCAGGACAAAGCCCAGCGCGCCCAGAACGGCGCAGACCAGGCCGGAGGTCATCCAGCCTTGGACGCTTCGGGCCGGCGCTTCGGGGCCGTCGTCGGCGGGGGCGCCCAGGGCTTCCTGCTTGGCGCGCTCGAAGGCGGCGATCTGTTCGGGGCTGTATTCCTTCGTGCTCAGCACGGTCCACAGGACGGCTGCGAACAGGCCGGCGGCGCCGACATAGAAGGCGATCTTGACCGACAGGGGCACGACGCCGGCCTCGGCCGTCGAGGCGATGTTGAAGACGTTGGACAGCAGCCACGGCAGGGTCGAGGCGAAGACCGCGCCGGCGCCGATGAAGAAGCTCTGCATCGCATAGCCGGCGGTGCGCTGCTCCTCCGGCAGATTGTCGCCGACGAAGGCGCGGAACGGCTCCATTGTGATGTTGATGGAGGCGTCCATGATCCACAGCATGGCTGCGGCGAACCACAGGCTGGGGCTGTTGGGCATGGCGATCAGGGCCAAGGTGGTCAGTATGGCCCCGACCAGGAAGTAGGGGCGGCGACGCCCGAACCGGGTCCAGGTCTTGTCGCTGAAATGGCCGATGATCGGCTGGACCAAGAGCCCCGTCAGCGGGGCGGCGATCCACAGGATGGCCAGCGAATCCACCTCGGCGCCCAGGGTCTGGAAGATGCGGCTGGTGTTGGCGTTCTGCAGGCCGAAGCCGATCTGGATGCCGAAGAAGCCGACGCACATGTTCCAGATCGCCAGGCCGGACAGGCGCGGGCGGTGGGCGAGCAGGGTCATGGACGGACACCCGATCCTTCTCCCCTAGGGGGAGAAGGTGGGCGGCGAAGCCGCTCGGATGAGGGGGCTGCCGGATGCGGATTTCGCGTCGGACGATCGGGGCGCTGAACCAACCCCCTCATCCGTCTCGCTCCGCGAGCCACCTTCTCCCCCGAGGGGAGAAGGAGATCAGTGGCGATGCTCATCTCCGACGGCTCCGGCCCAACGGCACGAAGCGGATCGCCTGACCGCCGCCGGGGGCCAGGGCCAGGGTCAGGACTTCGGCCGAGGTGACCTCGCGCTGTTCGATGACGATGTCCTCGCGCTTGCCCTTGTAGTCGGCCTCTGGACCGTCGCGATAGATTTCGGCCCGATAGCGACGTCCGCTGTCGAGGAAGTCCAGCGGTGCGGACAGGACGCGAGGATGCTCGTCGGTGACGGCCCCCAGAGCCCAGATGTCCGTGCCGCGTTCCTTGCGGGCGGTGACGACATAGTCGCCCATTTCGGCGGCCAGGGTGCGGCTCTCGTCCCAGTCGACCGGCACGTCCTTGATGAATTGGAACGGGCCGGGATTGTTCTCGTAGTTGACCAGCAGGTCGGCGGCCATCTGGATCGGGCTGTAGATGACGACGTAATAGGCCAGCTGCTTGGCCCAGGTGGTCTGGATGCCCTGCGGGCTGCGCGTCTCCATGCCGAAGATGCCGGGCGTATAGTCCATCGGCCCGGCCAGCAGGCGGGTGAAGACCAGGTTCGGGACATGCTCGGGCGGGTTCGACGGGTTACCCCAGGCCGAATACTCCATGCCGCGCTGGCCCTCGCGGCTGATGATGTTCGGATAGGTCCGGCGCAGGCCTGTGTCCTTGAACGGCTCGTGGGCATTGATCGCGACCTTGTGGCGGGCGCCCGCCTCGACGACCTTCATATGGTGCTGGGCCATCGCCTGGCTCTCGTGCCAGGCCATGACCATCTGGCCGTCCGGCCCGGCGACGCGCGCGCCCTGCGCATCAGCCACATAGCCGGTCTTCACCGAATGGACGCCGAGGCGTTCATACAGGGCCATCGCCGGTTCGAGCTGCTGCTCATAATGGAAGGCGTTGCCGCCGGTCTCGTGGTGGCCGATCAGTTGCACACCCTTGGACCGGGCGTGGGCGCAGACCGCCTCGATGTCGAAATCGGGGTAGGTCTCGGTGAAGCTGAAGTCCGAGCCGTTGGCGAACCACTGGCCGTCCCAGCCCTTGTTCCAGCCCTCGACCAGGACGCCGCCGAAGCCGTGCTTGGCAGCGAAGTCGATGTGCTTGATCGTGTTTTCCGTGGTCGCGCCGTGCTTGGGACCGGCGTTCCAGCTCTTCAGTTCCAGGTGCATTTCCCACCAGACGCCGACGTATTTCATCGGCTTGAACCAGCTGACGTCGCCCAGTTTGTTGGGCTCGTTCAGGTTCAGGATCAGGCTGGAGTCGATCAGACCCGCCGCGCTGTCCGAGATCTGAAGCGTGCGCCACGGGGTGTTGAAGGGGGCCTCGCGCACCACGGCGGCGTTGGTCAGGCCGGGCGTCAGCTGGGCGCGGAAGTTGGTGCCCTCGGAGCGGCGCAGGTTCATGCCGGCGTAGTCGATGCAGGCGGCCTCGTGGATCGAGACGTGCAGGCCCGACTGGCCCTTGACCGTCATCGGGGTCTGGGCGCTGCCCACCGCGTCGATCGGCGTGCGGCTGTAGAGGTATTCCTCGCGGTTCCATTCCCAGGCCGGGCACCACAGGGCCTCGCCGTTTTCGGCCAGGTTGAACTCGGTGATTTCCGACCCAATGCGCACGGTCTTCAGCGCGGCCTGGTCCGGGAACTCGTAGCGGAAGCCCAGGCCGTCGTCATACAGTCGGAACACCACGTCCACGCGGCGTTGCAGGCCCGAACGCTCGGCATAGGACACGCGCCATTCGTTGTAGTGGTTGCGGATCAGGCGACGCTCGCCCCAGGGCTGCTCCCAGGTGTCGTCCACGGTGACCGGCTGGCCGGCGGTGATGGCCAGGCCGCGCTCGATGGCGGGGGCGTCGGTCAGCAGGAAGCCCAGCTTGGACGGGGCCACCACGACCCGGCCCTGGCGCAGGACCGAATACATCGGCCGGCCGTCGTTGTCAGTGAAGGCCTCGACCGTCAGCATGCCGCCGGGCGAGCTGGCGCGGGCATGGGTCGGCGTGGTCTGGGCGCGCACGCCGGTCGCTCCGAAAGCCAGGATCGAAGCGCCGCCAAGGGCCAGGAAGGATCTGCGTTGCATCATGGGAACTCCGTTACGCCGCCTCTTGCCAACCGCCGCGAACGGTGGCTGAAATATTTGCAGAAAAATTTGCAGCGTCGCCATGCTGCTGTGAGGACCCGCGACCTTGAGCCGCAAGACAACCCGTCTGGAAGACATCGCCCGCCTGGCGGGGGTGTCCATCGCCACCGCCTCGCGCGCGCTGAACGACAGCCCCGCCGTCAACGACCGCACCAAACAGACGATCTGGAAGCTGGCCAAGGAACACGATTATCCGTTCCGGCGCCACATGCCCGCCGGCCCCATCGGCGCCCAGGGCACCATCGCCCTGGTCGTGCCGCGTCCGCAGGGGCGCGAAGGGCGCCTCAGCGATCCCTTCTTTCTGGAACTGCTGGCCGGGGTGGGCGAGGCGGCGCGCGAACGCGGCTGTGACCTGCTGATGAGCCATATCTCGCCCGCCAACTATGACGAGCTGTCGGGCGCGCTGAACACCAGCCGCGCGGACGGGGTGATTTTCCTGGGGCAATCCAGCCTGCATTCGGCCTTCAACCGGCTGGTGGACGCAGACCATCGCTTCGTCGTCTGGGGCGCCGAACTGCCGGATCAGGACTACTGCTCCATCGGCTCGGACAATATCTCGGGCGGGCGTCGTGCGACCCTTCACCTGGCGCGGTTGGGACGAAAGCGCATCGTGTTTCTGGGCGACCTGGATCCGCCCGAGGCGATGCAGCGGCATCGCGGCTATCTGGACGCCCTGGCCCAGGCCGGACTGGCGGTCGAGCCGGACCTGATCGTGTCGGCCCATTTCGAGGTCGAGTCGGCCGAGGCCACGGTGGACGCCCTGATCCGACGCGGCGTCGCCTTCGACGGGGTGGTGGCCGCCTCCGACCAGATCGCCCTGGGGGCCGTGCGCGCCCTGTTGCACGCCGGTATCGACGTGCCGGGCCAGGTCTCGGTCATCGGTTTCGACAATGTGCCGTTCAGCCGCTACTCGCGCCCGGCCCTGTCCACCATCGCCCAGGACACGATGAAGGCCGGCCGGCTGATGGTGTCCAAACTGCTGGACCACGGCGGCGCCGACGTCGGCGCCGGCCGGTCGGAGCGGGTGCCCACCGAGCTGATCGTGCGCGAGACCTGCGGCGGCTGAACCCATCCTCAGACCGCGAACAACAGGCCGGCGAGGGGCG
>NZ_JBKBOC010000030.1:0-11511 GCF_046295075.1 Brevundimonas sp.
CCTGCTCCTTGATGTCCTTGACCGAACGGGCTCCCGTTTCCTCGTCGGTCTCGAACACGATCAGGCGCAGCTTGACCTTCAGCGGCGCGGCATAGGTCATGTCGCGCTGGATGCACTCCTCAACGTCGTACTTCGGCTCTTCGAACTCGTACGAGACGTATTCCAGGATGGCGCGTTCGTTGAAGTCCTTGATCGGGAACACCGACTTGAAGACCGCCTCAATGCCCTGCTCCTTGCGGACGCCAGGACGGACCTCACGCTGCAGGAACTGTTCGTAGGAAGCGCGCTGGACCTCGATCAGGTTGGGCATCGCCACCGCTTCGGGGATACGCCCGAAGGATTTGCGGATGCGCTTCTTGCCGGTGAACGAGGTGGCGGAAGCGATCTGACCGTTGATGGCGAGATCGTGGGCGACGTCAGTCATTCAGTGTTTCCCATGACGCACGACCCGGGAAAGTCGCGCGTGAAATGCAGCAGCCACGGCGCGCGTTTCCGCGTCCGCAGCCAGGGTTTCGGCATCCACCCTCGGCCCGCTGCCGGGCCAGGACGCCTGAAATGTACCGGCTCCCTGGGGAAGGAGCCGCGCCTTCGCACGGTCGGAGGGCGACGGACCGGGCCTCGGCGCTTGCGCGCAGACTCATATGGAGTGTTGCGGAGCGCGCACATATACGCGCATTCGCGACGAAATAAAGGCCCCACGGAACCTTTTCATTCCCGCAGCCCAATCCCGTTGCCGCCGACATCTGCGTCATCTAGCGTCGCCATATGACACGCACCGCCCTGCCCCTGATCGCCCTCTTCGGCCTCTCCGCCTGCGCCACGCGCGGCGAACCCGTCACCTACGCCGAGACCGCCTCGGCCGCCGCCCGTGCGGCCGCCGCCGTCGCGGGCCAGACGTCGCAGAGCCCTCAGGAAGCCTGGGACGTCGGCAACACCGACTATCTGGCCTGGAACGGCGCGCGTCGTGGCTGGACCACCACCGCCAGCGGCCTGCAATACCGTCGCGTCGGCAAGGCCCACCCCCAGGGCGCCCAGCCGTCGGCGACCGACACGGTCAAGGTCCACTATCGCGGGACCTTCATCGACGGGCGCGAGTTCGACAGCTCCTACAGCCGCAACGAACCCGCCGAGTTCCCGCTGAACCGCGTCATCAAGGGCTGGACCGAGGGCGTCGCCCTGATGCGCGCCGGCGAGATCTACGAGTTCGTCATCCCCGCCTCGCTGGGCTACGGCTCGCGCTGGGTCGGCGGCGGCGACCTCCCGCCCAACTCGACCCTGCGCTTCTCGGTCGAACTGCTTGAGGTCAAGCCGGCCGGCTGAGGGGACAACAGGTCGCGGGGCGGAACGGCGATCCAGCCTTTACCGTTGGGGCCGTCATGATCCGCACCCTCCTCCCCGCCTCCCTCGCCCTTCTCCTCGCAGCCACGACCGCGTCAGCCCAAGATCAGGCCCAGCCCCCGGCCCAGGCCCCCGCCCAGGACCGGCCGACCTACGGCCCCCGGCTGGAAGGCTACGACTACCCCTTCCCCGTCCAGACCTATGCGTTCGAGTCCCAGCGCCAGGCGCTGGAGATGACCTATATGGACGTGGCCCCGACCGGCCCCGCCAACGGCCGCACCGCCCTGCTGCTCCACGGCAAGAACTTCTGCGCCGCCACCTGGGCGCCGACCATCCGCGTCCTGGCCCAGGCCGGTTTCCGCGTCATCGCCGTGGATCAGATCGGCTTCTGCAAGGCGTCCAAGCCTGCCGCATACCAGTTCAGCCTTCCGCAACTGGCGACCAACACCAAGGCCCTGCTCGACAGCCTGAACATCGACCGCCCCGTGATCGTCGGCCATTCGATGGGCGGCATGCTGGCGGCCCGGTTCGCCATCCAGCATCCCGACGCCGTCGAGCATCTGGTCCTGGTCAATCCCATCGGCCTGGAGGACTGGCAGGCCGAAGGCGTCCCCTACGCCCCGCTGGACGCCGCCTACGCCAACGAGCGTCGCACCACCTTCGACAGCATCAAGGCCTATCAGCAAAAGGTCTATTACGACGGCCAGTGGCGACCCGAATACGACGAACCCGTCGCCATGCTGGCGGGCATGTACGCCGGACCGGGCGGCGACGCCGTCGCCTGGAACCAGGCCCAGACCTCCGACATGATCTTCACCCAGCCGATCGCGCACGAATTCGGCCGCATCGCCGCCCCGACCACGCTGATCATCGGCGGCACGGACCGCACCGCCCCCGGCGCCAACCGCGCCTCGCCCGAGATTCAGGCCCGTCTCGGCCAATATCCCGCCCTTGGCCGCCGCACCGCCGAGGCCATCCCCGACGCGACCCTTATCGACTTCCCCGACCTGGGACACGCGCCCCAGACCCAGGACCCCGACCGCTTCCACGCAGCCCTGCTGAAGGCGCTCGATTAGCACGGCATCGTTTGGTGCGTTCGGCTTTCGCCTTATTTGCTCTCGGGCGTCAGGATCGCTACATCCGGCCTAACTCCCCAATCAGACGAACCCGAAGGGCGAAACCGCACCTCATGGCGCAGCAATATATTTTCCAGATGCAGGGTCTGACCAAGACCTTCCCCGGCGGCCGCAAGATCTTCGAGAACATCTGGCTCAGCTTCTACAACGACGCCAAGATCGGCGTCGTGGGCGTCAACGGCTCGGGTAAATCCACCCTGCTGAAGATCATGGCCGGCCTGGACACCGAGTTCACGGGCGAGGCCCGCGCCGCCGACGGCATCAAGCGCGGCTACCTCGAACAAGAGCCCAAGCTCGACGACAGCCTGAACGTTCGCGAGAACGTCGAGGCCTGGTGTGAAGAGAAGCAGTGGGTCAACCGCTTCAACGCCATCGCCGCCGAAATGGCCGAAAACTACACCGACGAACTGATGGAGGAGATGACCGCCCTTCAGGAGAAGATCGACGCCGGCGATGTCTGGGACATCGACAGCCGCATCGAAATGGCCATGGGCGCCCTGCGCTGCCCGCCCGATGACTGGGAAACGGCCAACCTGTCCGGCGGCGAAAAGCGCCGCGTGGCCCTGGCCCGCCTGCTGCTGTCCAAGCCCGACATGCTGCTGCTTGACGAACCGACCAACCACCTGGACGCCGAATCCGTCGCCTGGCTGCAGCATCACCTGGAGAACTTCCCCGGCTGCGTCATCCTGGTGACCCACGACCGCTACTTCCTCGACCTCGTCACCAAGTGGACGCTGGAGCTGGACCGCGGCAAGGGCCACCCGCACGAGGGCAACTACTCCTCGTGGCTGGAAGCCAAGACCAAGCGCGTCATTCAGGAAAACTCGGAATCCGAAGCCCGCCAGCGCGCCCTCAGCCGCGAACTGGACTGGGTCCGCTCCGGCGCCAAGGCCCGCCAGGCCAAGTCCAAGGCCCGTCTGGCCGCCTACGAGCGGATGGTGGACGAGCAGGAATCGATGCGCGGCGCCCAGACCCACGCCCATATCCAGATCCCGCCTGGCCCGCGCCTGGGCAACGTGGTTCTGGAAGTCGAGGGCTTGAAGAAGTCCTATGGCGACAAGAC
Source organism: Brevundimonas sp. (assembly GCF_046295075.1). Lineage (GTDB taxonomy): Bacteria > Pseudomonadota > Alphaproteobacteria > Caulobacterales > Caulobacteraceae > Brevundimonas. The sequence continues at coordinate 3,538 of NZ_JBKBOC010000030.1, forward strand.
CCTGTTCGACGACCTGACTTTCAAGCTGCCGCCCAACGGCATCGTCGGCGTCATCGGCCCCAACGGCGCCGGCAAGTCGACCATGTTCAAGCTGATCACCGGCCAGGAAACCCCTGACGGCGGCACCGTCAAGGTCGGCGAAACGGTCAAGCTGGCCTATGTCGATCAGTCGCGCGACGACCTGAAGCCGGACGAGACCATCTGGCAGGCCATCTCGGGCGGCACCGAAGTGATGATGGTCGGCAAGCGCGAAATCAACACCCGCGCCTATGTCGGCAGCTTCAACTTCAAGGGCGGCGACCAGCAGAAGAAGGTCGGGCAACTGTCCGGCGGTGAGCGTAACCGCGTCCACCTGGCCAAGACCCTGGCCTCGGGCGGCAACCTGATCCTGCTCGACGAACCGACCAACGACCTGGACATCGAAACCTTGCAGAACCTCGAAGAGGCTCTTGAGGGTTTCGCGGGCTGCGCCGTGGTCATCTCCCACGACCGCTGGTTCCTCGACCGTCTGGCCACCCACATCCTCGCCTTCGAAGGCGACGGCCACGTGGAATGGTTCGAAGGCAACTTCGAAGCCTACGAACAGGACAAGATGCGCCGCCTGGGCGCCGACAGCATCATCCCCAAGCGCATCCAGCACCAGAAGTTCGGGCGCTGATCGCCTGATCGAACATGAGGAGCCGTTGCATGACCCAACGCCCCGCCGTTCTCATCATGCAGCGGCATCTCGCGCCACTCTCCGGGTTTCTTGAGAGCGCCTACGACGTTTATCGTTTCTGGGAAGGCCCGCCGATCGAGGCGGCGCACGACATTCGCGTCATGGTCGTCGCCGGCGAGGCGCCGCTGGACAAGGCGCTGATCGAGCGGCTGCCCAATCTCGATCTGCTGGCCTGTTTCACCTCGGGCTATGACGGCATCGACATCGACTGGTGCCGCCAGCGCGGCCTGCCCGTCACCCATGCCCCCGGCATCAATCACGAGGATGTCGCCGATCACGCCCTGGGTCTGATCCTGGCCGCCCGTCGCCAGATCGCCTCGGGTGATCGTCAGGTCCGTTCCGGCGCCTGGACAGCCGAGACCCGCACCATCACCGCCTCCCTCGGTGGCCAGAAGCTTGGCATCGTCGGCCTGGGCCATATCGGCAAGGCCGTCGCCGACCGCGCCGAGGCCTTCCGCATGGATGTCGGTTGGTGGGGGCCGCGCCCGCTCGACGCCGAATGGCCGCGCGCCGACAGCCTGCTCGCCTTGGCCAAGGCCAGTGACATCCTCGTGGTCGCCTGCAAGGCCGACGAGACCAACCGGGGCCTGATCTCGCGCGACATTATTGAGGCGCTCGGCCCCGACGGCCTGTTGGTCAATGTCTCGCGCGGTCAGGTCGTGGACGAAGACGCCCTGATCGCCGCCCTGAAATCAGGAAGCCTGGGTCAGGCCGCGCTGGATGTCTTCATCGAGGAGCCGACCAACCCGGACCGCTGGGCCGACGTGCCCAATATCGTCCTGACGCCCCACACCGCCGGGGCCACGACCGCCGGGGTGCAGGGCATGCTGATGCTGCTGATGCAGAACCTTCAGGCGCATTTCGCGGGCGAACCGTTGAAGACGCCCGTCGTCTGATTTCAGCGGGGGCGCTGCGGGCGTTCGTCCGCCGTCACGACGCCATCGCCGTTCTTGTCCAGCGTCTTGAACTGGGCGTCGACGCCGATGTTGAACTCGTCGCGCGTCACTCGACCGTCCGCGTCCGCATCCATCCGCGTCAGCATCCGACCGCCGCGCGCATTGGCCAGTTCGTTTGCATCGACCAGATCGTCCTCGTTGGCGTCCAGCCGATCGAACATCTGGGTCATCCGTGCCTGCATCTGCGCCAGGTTTTCGCGTTCCGGCGGCCGCATCCCGCCCATCTGTCCCCCCATGGGTGGACCCGACATCTGCGGCATCGGCGGTTCAGGGAAGTCGCTCTGGGCCAGCGCCGGACCGGCGGCGGCGAGAGCGAAGGCGGTGATCAACAGGTGACGCATGAGACTGCTCCAAAAGGGTTTTGAACTCTTGAACGCACGCACGAACTATTCCCGTCGCGGCCTTGCCGGGGAAACGATTTCACTTGCCAAATCATATAAGGATATCCTTATATGAACATATGAGCCTGTCCGCCGATCAGACTGTCGAAGCCCTACGCGCAGCCGGAGAACCCACCCGCCTGCGCGTCCTGTCGCTGCTGGCCGGGGAGGAGCTTTCGGTCATGGAGATGTCTCGCATCCTGGACCAGAGCCAGCCGCGCGTGTCACGCCATCTGAAGCTGATGACCGACGCCGGCCTGATCGAACGCTTCCCGGACGGAGCCCGCGTCTATTACCGCCTGTCGCACGACGCCCAGGCACGACGCCTGATCGACACCGTGCTGGACATCCTGGCCGAGGATGCCGGCGAGGCCGATCACCGCCGCTTGGACGAGGTTCGCAAGGACCGAGAGGAAGCCGCCGTCAGCTATTTCGAACAGATCGCGCCCCAGTGGGATCGCCTGCGCTCGCTCTATGTCAGCGAGACCGCCGTCGAGGCCGCCCTGGAACGCGCCGTTGGCCCCGGCCCGTTCGAGCGCGTCGTCGATCTGGGCACCGGCTCGGGTCGAATGCTGACCCTGTTCGGCAAGAAGGCCAAGATGTCGGTCGGGCTGGATCTCAGCCAGAACATGCTGAACATCGCCCGCACCAACGTCACCAAGGCCGGGCTGGACAAGGTCGAGCTGCGCCACGGCGACATATTCGCCACCCGCCTGCCCGCCGCCAGCGCCGATCTGGTGATCGTGCATCAGGTGCTGCACTACCTGTCCGACCCGTCCGCCGCTGTCGCCGAGGCCGCCCGCCTGGTCAGCCCGAATGGCCGCCTCGTCATCATCGACTTCGCCCCCCACGACTTCGAACATATGCGCGAGGCGCATCAGCATCGCCGCCTGGGTTTCGCCGATAGCGAGATCAACGGCTGGCTGCTGGACGGCGGCCTGACGCCGTCCGCCCCCATCGCCCTGCCGCACGACGCCGAGGGCCTGACCGTGACCATCTGGACGGCGGAACGCCGCGTCCAGGACAGAAAGACCGCCTGATGGCTTCCTTAGCTGACGCTCGCGCACTGCTGCTGTCGCCCCTGGGGCCTGTCGCTCGCGCCGGGTCCAATCGCGACGACGTGCGCGTCTCGTTCGAGTTCTTCCCGCCCAAGACCGACGAGGCCGAGGCCAATCTGTGGAAGGCGATCCGACGCCTGGAGCCGCTGAACCCCGCCTTCGTCTCGGTAACCTATGGTGCCGGCGGCTCGACCCGCGAGCGCACGCACCGCACGGTCCAGCGCATCATCACCGAGACCTCGCTTCGCCCTGCCGCCCACCTGACCTGCGTCGAGGCCAGCCGCGACGAGGTCGATGAGGTCATCGAAGGCTACAAGACCATCGGGGTCGATCACATCGTCGCCCTGCGCGGCGATCCGCCGGGCGGGTCCGGAATCGGCGGCGTCTATCAGCCCCGCGCCGACGGCTACGCCAACGCCACCGAACTGACCGCCGCCATCAGCCGCGCCGGCGGGTTTGACGTCACGGTCGGCGCCTATCCCGAACGCCACCCCGAAAGCCCCTCCATCGACCACGACATCGAGGTGCTGAGGGCCAAGGTGGACGCCGGCGCGACGCGCGCGGTCAGCCAGTTCTTCTTCGACATCGACGCCTTCCTGCGCTTCCGCGACCGGGTCAGGGCGGCGGGGGTGACCATTCCCCTGATCCCCGGCGTCATGCCCGTGTCCAACTTCGCCGGCCTGACCCGCATGTGCGGCGCCTGCGGGACCAGCATCCCCGACTGGCTGAAAGCCCATTTCGACGGGCTGGACGACGATCCCGAGACCCGCAAGCTGCTGGCGGCCTCGGTCGCCGCTGAGACCTGCGCGCGTCTGCAGGAAGAGGGCTTTTCCGACTTCCACTTCTACACCCTGAACCGCGCCGATCTGGTCTATGCGATCTGCCGCGTGCTGGGCGTGCGTGAAACCAAGGCCGTGGCGTAATGACCTCTCCCCTCACCCGCCCCCTGACTCGGGCCCAACGCATCGCCGCCCTGCATCAGGCGGCCAAGGAACGGATCCTGGTCCTCGACGGATCCTGGGGCGTGATGATCCAGCGGCGCGGCCTGTCCGAAGCCGACTTCCGCGCCGACCGCTTCGTCGCCGCTAACGGCTATGACGAAAAGAACCAGATGAAGGGGAACAACGACATCCTCTGCATTACGCGCCCCGATGTCATCGCCGACCTGCACGACCAGTATTATGGCGCCGGCGCCGACATCTCCGAGACCAACACCTTCTCCGGCACAACTATCGCCCAGGAGGACTACGCCCTGGACGCCCAGGCGGTGTGGGACATCAATCTGGAAGGCGCGAAACTGGCCCGCGCCGCCGCCGACCGCTGGACGGAGAAGGAGCCGCACAAACCGCGCTTCGCCGCCGGCTCGATCGGCCCCCTGAACAAGATGCTGTCGATGTCGTCCGACGTGAACGACCCCGGCGCGCGGCTGGTCACCTTCGATCAGGTCTATGAGGCCTATCGCCATCAGGTGAAGGCGCTGAACGAAGGCGGCGTCGATCTGTATCTGATCGAGACCATCACCGACACGCTGAACTGCAAGGCCGCGATCAAGGCGATCAAGGACCTGGAAGACGAGGGCATGGACGCCCTGCCCATCTGGATCTCGGGCACCATCACCGACCGTTCGGGCCGCACCCTGTCGGGCCAGACGGCCGAGGCTTTCTGGAACAGCGTGCGCCACGCCAAACCCTTCGCCGTCGGCTTCAATTGCGCCCTGGGCGCCGACCTGATGCGCCCCTTCATCGCCGAGCTTAGCCGCGTCGCCGACACCCTGGTCGCCGCCTATCCCAACGCTGGCCTGCCCAACGCCATGGGCCAGTACGACGAGGAGCCGCACGAAACCGCCCATTTTATCGAGGAATGGGCCGCGTCGGGCCTAGTCAATATCGTCGGCGGCTGCTGCGGCACGACACCGGACCACATCCGGCACGTCGCCGAAGAGGTTGCGCCACTGAAGCCCCGCGCGATCCCGGAACGCCCCGTGGCCCTGCGGCTATCGGGGCTGGAACCGTTCGAGATGGTGGCGTGATGGCGACGCATTCTTTCCTTCTCCCATTGGGAGAAGGTGGCCCGGAGGGCAGGATGAGGGTTCGCCGGTGGGCCAACTCGCAAAATCTATCCCTCACCCTTTCGCGCCAGAACGACGGCTACGCCGCCGTGCGCTCAAGCCCTCTCCCAATGGGAGAGGGAGGACAGTCATGAGACCCACCTTCATCAACGTCGGCGAACGGACCAACGTCACCGGCTCGGCCAAATTCCGCAAGCTGGTGGTCGAGGGCGACTATTCGGCCGCCCTCGACGTCGCCCGGCAACAGGTCGAGGCCGGGGCCCAGATCATCGACATCAACATGGACGAGGGCCTGCTTGACGGCGCCGTCGCCATGCGGATCTTCCTGAATCTGATCGCGGCCGAGCCGGACATCGCCCGCGTGCCGGTGATGATCGACAGCTCCAAATGGGAGGTGATCGAGGCGGGCCTGAAGTGCGTCCAGGGCAAGCCCATCGTCAACTCCATCTCCATGAAGGAAGGCGAGGCCAAGTTCCGCGAACAGGCCGTCGCCTGCCTGCGCTATGGCGCCGCCGTCGTCGTCATGGCTTTCGACGAAGTGGGCCAGGCCGACACCGCTGCCCGCAAGATCGAGATCTGCACCCGCGCCTACAACATCCTGGTCAACGAGGTCGGCTTCCCGCCCGAGGACATCATCTTCGACCCCAATATCTTCGCCGTGGCGACCGGGATCGAGGAACACGACAACTACGCCGTCGATTTCATCGAGGCGGTGAAGGTCATCAAGGCCACCCTGCCCTACGCGCGGATTTCCGGCGGCGTGTCGAACGTGTCGTTCAGCTTCCGCGGCAATGAGCCGGTGCGCCGGGCGATCCACAGCGTCTTCCTGTATCACGCCATCCAGGCGGGCATGGACATGGGCATCGTCAACGCCGGCGACCTGCCGGTCTATGACGACATCGACCCGACCCTGCGCGAGGCGGTCGAGGACGTGATCCTGAACCGCCCCCAGCGCACCAATGTCTCCAACACCGAGCGGCTGGTCGACATCGCCCCCAACTACAAGGGCGACAAGGGCGTAGCCCGCGTCGTCGATCTGAAGTGGCGCGACCAGCCGGTCGCCGCCCGCATCGCTCACGCCCTGGTCAACGGCATCACCGAATATATCGACGCCGACACGGAAGAAGCCCGCCTCTCCTTCGACCGCCCCCTGCACGTCATCGAAGGCCCGCTGATGGACGGGATGAACGTGGTCGGCGACCTGTTCGGCTCGGGCAAGATGTTCCTGCCCCAGGTGGTGAAGTCCGCCCGCGTGATGAAACAGGCCGTCGCCTGGCTGGAGCCCTTCATGGAGGCCGAGAAGGCGGGCAAGCCGCGCGAACAGGCCGGCCGGATCCTGATGGCCACGGTCAAGGGCGACGTCCACGACATCGGCAAGAACATCGTCGGCGTCGTCCTTCAATGTAACAACTATGAGGTCATCGACCTGGGCGTCATGGTCCCGGCCGACCGCATCCTGGACGCCGCCCTCGAGCACAACGTCGATATCATCGGCCTGTCCGGCCTGATCACCCCGTCGCTGGACGAGATGGTCTTCGTCGGCGCCGAGATGGAGCGGCGCGGCTTCGACATCCCCCTGCTGATTGGCGGCGCCACCACCAGTCGCACCCATACGGCGGTCAAGATCGAGCCCGCCTATCGCCGGGGTTCGACCACCTATGTCGTCGACGCCAGCCGCGCCGTCGGCGTGGTTTCCGGCCTGCTGTCCAAGACCGACCGGGCCAAGAACGAGGCGGCCACCCGCGACGAATATATCCGCATCCGCGAGCAATACGCCCGCGGTCAAGAGGTGAAGGCTCGCGCCACCCTGGCCCAGGCGCGCGAGAACCGCTTCCGCATCGATCCGACCCAGCCCCTGCCCGGCAAGCCGTCCTTCATCGGCGTGAAGGCCTTCGACGCCTGGGACCTGAAGGACCTGGCCGACCACATCGACTGGACCCCCTTCTTCGCCAGCTGGGAGCTGATCGGCCGCTATCCGCTAATCCTCGAAGATGAGATCGTCGGCGAGGCTGCGCGCGACCTGTTCGAGGACGCCAAGCTCATGCTGAAGCGGATCATCGACGAGAAGTGGTTCACGGCCAAGGGCGTGGTCGGCTTCTGGCCCGCCCGCGCCGAGGGCGACGACGTCATCGTCTTCGCCGACGAAAGCCGGGACGCCGAGATCGCCCGCTTCCACACCCTGCGCCAGCAGATCAAGAAGTCGAACGGCAAGCCCAACCTGGCCCTATCCGACTTCATCGCCGAAGAGGGCGAGGACTATATCGGCGCCTTCGCCGTCACCGCCGGTCATGGTGAGCTGGAAGTCGCCAAACGGTTCAAGGACGCCGGCGACGACTATTCGTCCATCTTGGCGACGTCGCTCGCCGACCGCCTGGCCGAAGCCTTCGCCGAGCGGCTGCACAAGGAAGTCCGCACCCAGTTGTGGGGCTATGCCGCCGACGAAACAGCCGACGTCGATGCACTGATCGCCGAACAATACCAAGGCATCCGCCCCGCCCCTGGCTATCCGGCCCAGCCCGACCACACGGAAAAGGCCACCCTGTTCCGCCTGCTCCAGGCCGAGGACAACGCCGGCATGGCCCTGACCGAAAGCTACGCTATGACGCCGCCCGCCTCGGTGTCAGGCCTCTATTTCGGCCATCCGGGCAGCCACTATTTCGGCGTCGGCAAGATCGATCTGGATCAGGTCGAGGATTACGCCCGCCGCAAGGGCTGGGACTTGGCGACAGCCGAACGCTGGTTGGCCCCCATCCTCAACTACGATCCCTATGCCGCCAAACGCGAAACGGCGGCC
>NZ_JBKBOC010000031.1:0-8736 GCF_046295075.1 Brevundimonas sp.
TATGGCGGGATAGGCTTTCGGCCCCACCTGATCATAGGGGCTGTAGCTCATCATATAGTCGTAGGCCTCGGGGTCCTCGATGGGATTGCCCCACTCGGGCCACTCCGGCGGCGTGAGCGGCAGGGAGGTGTCGCTCATGGTGTTGATCACATCAACGAAGGGCACCTGGCCGATGACGCCGGCCCACAGGTCAGGCCGCATGTTGTTGACGGCCCCCATCAGCAGACCTCCGGCCGACCCGCCCTGGGCGACGATGTTTCCAGTCGCGGCGTATTTGCGGTCGATCAGGTGTTCGGCGGCGGCGATGAAGTCGGTGAAGGTGTTCTTCTTCGTCATCCGGCGGGCGTCCAGGAACCAGCCCCAGCCCTTGTCCGACCCGCCCCGGATATGGGCGATGGCGTAGATCCAGCCGCGATCCACCAGGGACAGCCGGTTGGTCGAGAAGCTGGCCGGCATCGGAATGCCATAGGAGCCGTAGCCGTAGAGCAGCAGGGGCGCCGAGCCGTCCACCGGCGTGGATTTGCGACGCAGCACCGTGACCGGCACCAGCTGTCCGTCCGAAGCGGGGGCGTTCAGCCGCTCGACCACATAGTCCGCGATATTGTGGCCCGACGGAATCTCCTGCGTCTTGCGCAGGGTCCGCTCGCGCGTCGCCATGTCGTAGTCGAAGGTCTGGGTCGGGGTGGACGGCGAATTGTAGCTATAGCGTGTGTGGGTCGTCTCGAACTCGGAGGCGCCGGACAGCGACAGGGCGAAGGCGGGTTCGTCGACGGCGATCTCATGCTCGGCGCCGGCGCGGTCGCGGATGATGATCCGGGTGTTGGCGTCGGCGCGTTCCTGGCGGGCCAGGTGATCCTTCGTCAGATCCAGGCCTTCGATGAACCGGCCCGGCGTATGCGGCACCAGATCGGTCCAGTGGGCCTTGCCGGGCGTCGCGGTCGGCGCCTGGACGATCTTGAAGTCGATGGCGTCGTCCGCATTGGTTCGGATCACCCAGCGGTCGCTCCAATGATCGACGTCGTAGCGGAGGGCCACCACGCGAGGCTCAAGCATCACGGGTTCGGCCGTGGGCGTCGCGGCGGGAATGTAGCGCGCCTCGGAGGTTTCCTGGTTCTGGATGCCGATGACGATGAACTGGTCGTCGGCGGTGCGGCCGACGCCGATGAACATGCCGTCGTCGGCTTCTTCATAGACTAGGGTGGTTTCGCCGCCGCGCGCCGGGCGGCGGAAAATCTTGTCGGGGCGACCGTTATCGTCGCGATTGGTCCAGAAGATCCACTGGCTGTCGGGCGAGAAGACGAAGTCGCCGGTGGCGCTGTCGATCACGTCAGGCAGAACTTCGCCGGTCGCCAGGTCCTTGACGTAGATTTTGTGGACCTCGGAGCCCTGGGCGTCCTCGGCATAGGCGAAAAGGCTGTGGTCCGGGCTGTGGCTCGCGGCCGAAACTTCCGAATAGGCCTTGCCCTCGGCGAGTGCGTTGGCGTCCAGGAGCAGTTGAGGCGTGGGCGCGACGACGAAGTTCTTCGTCACCGGCTGGCCGTCCACCATCCACGCGCCCTGACGCTCGACGCGCATGTAGCGAGGATGCTGGTCGCCCGTACGATATTCGACGTAGTAGTTCCAATCGCCGTCCGGAGCCGGAACCGAGCTGTCGTCTTCCTTGATGCGACCGCGCATCTCCGCGAACATCGCCTGCTGCAGCGGCAGGGTGGAGGCCATCATGGCCTCGCGGTAGGTGTTTTCGGCCGTCAGGTGTTCCTTGACGTCGGCCTTGATCAGGGTCGGGTCGCGCAGCACGGCCTGCCAGTTGTCGTCCTTCATCCAATGATAGTCGTCGGTCCGCGTGCGGCCCAGTTGTTCGATGACGACAGGGATCTTCTTGGCGACGGGGGGCTGGGGCATCGAGGGTCCGGTAGTCTGAGCGGGCTTGGCGAGGGAGGGGGAGGCGACCGCGACGGCGGTTGCGGCGGTCGAGAGGATCAGTTGGCGACGGTTCATCTGTTAGGCCCCCTTATTCGGACCCGAACCTTGTGCGTGGCCCATGGCGGCGTCAAATGAAGAAAAGCCCAGAGAGGCGCTTTGCCTTGATGTTCGACCTCCAGACCCAGCCGACAGCCTCTGTCGAGGCCACGCAGACCGTGTCGCGTTCCGCCAGGGACCTGACCGTGACCATGATCCGGGCGACGGTGCAGATCGACCAGTCGAACGGCGACGGCACGCGAACCGTGGGCGCGGGCTTTCTGCTGAATGCGCCGCGGGCGGACGGCACGCCGCGCACTGTCCTGGTCACCGCCGATCATGTGCTGAGCCGGATGCCTGACAGCGAGGCGCGGATCGGATGGCGCGTCGAACTGCCGGACGGGGGATGGCGTTTCGATCCCCAGCCGCTGACCATTCGGGACGCAGACTCTGACCCGCTATGGACCAAGCCGGACGACCGCGACATTGCGGTCATGGAGATCAGCGCGCCGGCCGCCTTCGCCCACGACGCCATTCCGATCGCCTGGCTGGCGGACAGGGAGGCGTTCGACGCAGCCGAGGTCGGGCCGGGCGACGATATGCGGACGCTGGGCTTTCCCCGGGGATTGTCGGCCAACCGCGCCGGGTTTCCGATCCTGCGCGTCGGGCGGATCGCATCCTGGCCGCTGACGCCGATCAGCGCCTTTCCGACCTTCCTGCTCGATCTGGCCGTCTTTCCAGGCGACTCGGGCGGACCGGTGTTCTGGACGCCGCCGCGGCCCTCGTCGGACCTGTCGCCGGCCCATCCCTATGTCGCCGGGGTGCTGACCCAGGAAGTGATCGTCCAGGACGAGCGGCTCAGGATCGGCGTGGTGGTCCACGCCGACTATATCCGCGAGGCGGTGGCCCTGCTGGACCAGAAGGCCGCGCCGGCGCCCTGAGGCGCCGGGCGCTCGCCGCCTCAGCCCGTCAGGGCTTCGGCCGTCAACCGCTTCAGCAGGTCGCCGCCCTGGCCCACGGCCGCCAGGCGGCTGGAGACATGGCCCAGCACATTGGCGGCATAGACCTCATACAGGTCCAGCTTGCCTTGCAGCCAAACGGGGTCGCCTTCGCCGGCGTCCAGCCGCGCCCTGGCCGCCAGGGCGCCCTTGGCCAGCATCCAGCCGCCGACCACGTCGCCCATCAGTTTGAGATAGGCGTCGGCGGCCGCCAGGACGTCGGCGGCGCCGTCCGCGTCGGCCTTGCGGTCCAGCAGCCAAAGAGTGGCGTCCTGCACCGCCTCGATACCCGTGGCGAACCGCTCGAGGGGCTTGCCGGAATAGAGAGACGCCAAGGTCACCAGGGTCGCCTTCATGTCAGCGATCACGGCCTTGGCCGCCTCGCCGCCGTCCATCGACAGTTTGCGGCCGACCAGGTCCATGGCCTGGATGCCGTTGGTGCCCTCGTAGATCGGCGCGATCCGGGCGTCGCGATAGTATTGGGCGGCGCCGGTCTCTTCGATGAAGCCCATGCCGCCGTGAATCTGAATGCCCAGCGAGGCGACCTCGCAGCCCACATCGGTGGACCAGGCCTTGGCGATGGGGGTGAACAGATCCTCGCGCGCCTTCCAGCGGCGGCGGTCGTCCTCGGTTCCGGCATGACGGGCCAGGTCGGCGGCGACGCCGGTCGACAGGCAGATGGCACGGGCGGCCGAGGTCTTGGCCTTCATCACGCCCAGCATGCGCCGCACGTCGGGATGGTCGAAGATCGGGGCGTTGGCCTCGCCGGTCCAGACCGAGCGGCCCTGGCGACGGTCCAGCGCATAGGCCAGGGCGTGCTGATAGGCGCGTTCGGCGATGCCGACGCCCTCGACGCCCACGGCGAGGCGGGCGGCGTTCATCATCACGAACATATGGGCCAGGCCCTCGTTCGGGCGGCCGACCAGTTCGGCGCGGGCGCCTTCATAGCTCATGACGCAGGTGGGGGAGGCGTGAATGCCCAGCTTGTGCTCGACCCCGACGGGGCGGAAATCGTTGCGGGCGCCCAGGCTGCCGTCGTCATTGACCGCGAACTTGGGGGCCAGGAACAGGCTGATGCCCTTCGGCCCCTTGGGCGCGTCCGGCAGGCGTGCCAGGACCAGGTGGATGATGTTGTCGGTGGCGTCGTGGTCGCCCCAGGTGATGTAGATCTTCTGGCCGTTCAGGGCGTAGGTGCCGTCGCCGTTGGGCGTCGCCGTGGTGATCAGCGAGCCTAGGTCCGACCCGGCGCCCGGCTCGGTCAGCACCATGGCGCCGGTCCATTCGCCGCTGACCAGCTTGGTCAGATATTTGGTCTTCTGGTCCTCGGTCCCGACCTGGTCCAGCGCCTCGATGGCCGCCAGCGACAGCATGGGGCAAAGGCCGAAGGCCATGTTGGCGGAGTGGACGGTCTCATAGGCCGCCAGCTCCAACGCCTTGGGCAGGGCCTGGCCGCCGACCTCGACGGGGGCCGACAGACCGGTCCAGCCGCCGGCGGCGAACTGGCGATAGGCGTCCGCGAAGCCGGGGGCGGCCGTGACGGCGCCGTTCGCATAGTGCGAGCCCTGCTGGTCGCCGATACGGTTTAACGGGGCCAGCACCTCTTCGGAGAACTGTCCGGCCGCTTCCAGCACGGCGCCCGCGATGTCGGAATCATAGTCCGGGAAGGCGCCGGTGGCGGCGACGTCGGCCATGCCGGCGATCGCCTCCAGGGTGAAGGCCAGGTCACGAACGGGTGCGCGATAGCTCATGGGTTTCCTCGGTGTGTATTCAGGCCTAAGTGCCTCGTCATCGCCCCTCGTCGCAAGCGGCTTGGCGCAAGGCTCTTCGTCGGGGCACAGTGGCGCCCTGCCGCCACGGAAGGGAAGTCATGGCCGAACCTCGCAATCGCTATTCGACAGTATCTCTGGCGTTTCACTGGATCATCGCCTTCGCCGTGCTGGCCCAGGTGCTGCTGATCACGGCGCATGAGAAGACGGAGGGCGCTCTGTCGGGCCAGTTCGTCATGCTGCACAAGTCGGTGGGCCTCACCATACTGGTCCTGACCCTGGCGCGAATCGGCTGGCGGCTGGCGCATCCGGCCATCCCTCTGCCGGGCCACCTGCCGCGCTGGCAAAGGCTGGCGGCGCGGGCGACCCATGTGCTGTTCTATGTGGTCCTGATCGCCATGCCGATGACCGGTTGGCTGGCCTCGTCGGCGGCTGGGCGCGAGATCGCCTGGTTCGGTCTGTTTGACTGGCCCCTGTTGCCCGTCGGCGGCGGGCGCGAGACGGCGGGTCGGTTCATGGAGGTCCATGAGCTGGTGATGAAGGGTCTGTACATCCTGATCGCGCTTCATGTGCTGGGTGCGCTGAAGCATCAATTCATCAATCGCGACAATGTACTGCATCGAATGATCCCGCTGATCCCGCGCCGGCCATGAAGGCGCGGTTGGGCGATACGGCCGATCAGGCGGCGACGGCCTTGCGCCGGGGCGAACTGATCCTGCTGCCGACCGAGACCGTCTATGGCCTGGGCGCCGACGCGGGCAACGCCGAGGCGGTGGCCGCCATCTTTCAGGCCAAGGGAAGACCGCGCTTCAATCCGTTGATTTCCCATGTCGGCGACGCCGTGGCGGCCGAGGCCATAGGTGTGTTTGACGCTTCCGCCCGGGCGCTGGCCGAGACCTTCTGGCCGGGGCCTTTGACCCTGGTGACGCCGGTGCGGGACGGCGGGCGGGTCTGCGATCTGGCGCGGGCCGGGCTGGACAGCGTGGCCATCCGAGTTCCCGGCCATGCGGCTGCGCGGGCGGTGCTGTCGGCCTTCGACGGGCCGGTCGTGGCGCCCTCGGCCAATCGGTCCGGGCGGCCCAGTCCGACGAATTTCGCCGACGCTGTCGAGGAGACGGGGTTCGCTGTGACGGCGGCCGTGGACGGCGGCCCTTGCGCCGTGGGGCTGGAGAGCACGGTCGTGTCGGTGCTGGACGGTCGGGTGTCGCTGCTTCGGCCGGGCGCCGTGACCCGCACCGAGATCGAGGCCGTGGTCGGGCCGCTGGCGGAGGGCGGCGAGGGGCGCAGATCGCCGGGCCGGCTGGCCGTGCATTACGCCCCCGACGCCCCGGTTCGGATCGACGTCGTCGAGCCCCGTGACGGAGAGATCCTTCTGGGGTTCGGGCCGGGGGCGGGGGATCCGCGCTGGAGCCTGAGCGTCTCGGGCGATCTGAGAGAAGCGGCCGCCAACCTGTTCAGATTGTTCAGGGAAGCCGACCGGATGCACCCGATTGGCATCGCCGTGTCGCCGATCCCGTCGCAGGGTCTGGGCGAGGCGATCAACGACCGTCTGCGCCGCGCCGCCGGCTTCGTCGGCTAGCCGAACCGGGCCTGGAGATCGACGCTGGACCGGCGTCCGACGCTGGGCAGGCAGGTGGTCAGCCAGTCGTCGGCGGCGGCGCGGCCGCGCGCCTTCAGATCGTTGAGGAAGCTCCATTCGGTGTTGAACTTGGACCGCAGCGACAGGTCGGACAGCCAGCCGTCGGCCTCGATGGCGTGCAGCCGGACCTGGCGATAGGGACCGCCGCCGCCGCCCTTCAACTGGCCGTTGGCGATCATCTCGCCGGCCATGGCGATGGCGCGCAGTTCGGCGACCAGGGGGGCGTTGAAGACGATCTCGTTCAGCCGCTCGACGATGTCGCCGGCGCTGCGCGGCGTCTCGTCGCGGGCCATGGCGTTCAGCGTCACCAGCAGGACGTCGTCCGGCGTGTCGTCGCCAGTCAGGGGCCATAGCGGGGGATTGGTCAGATAGCCGCCGTCCCAATAGGGTTCGCCGTCGATCTCGACCGCCTGGAACAGATGGGGCAGGCAGGCCGAGGCCATCAGGACGTCGGCGGTGATCTCTCCGGATTCGAAGATGCGGGCCCGGGCCTGGCGGACGGCGGTGGCGGCGACGAACAGTTTGACGTCCGAGGCCTGGACCGCGCCGAAATCGACCGCCGCCTTCAGCACTCGTTTCAGAGGATTGTGATTTAACGGGTTGAATTCATAGGGGCTCATGGACAGGGCCAGGGTCTCGCCAGCGCGCCATAGCGGGGTATCCTTGATCCAGTCCGGCGTCTGGGCCGGGTTCCACAGGGTGCTGTCGCCGAAGACGTTGCGGCCGCCCGACTGGTTGATCTCGCGCCACAGTTTGTCGAGAGCGGCGCGGGCGTCGCCGGCGGCCAGGCCCGAGACCAGGGCCGTGCCGTTCATGGCCCCCGCCGAGACGCCCGAGACGGCGCGGACATCCAGCCGACCGTCCTCCATCAATCGGTCAAGCACGCCCCACTGGAAGGCCCCGTGCGCCCCGCCGCCCTGCAGCGCCAGGGACAGGGGCCGTCGCCCCGAGGGCGAGGGGACGATGTCCGCCGGTTCGGCGGTCTTGCGTCTGAAGATCGCCATGCCGCCGCCCCCTAGGTCATTGGTCTATTGCGCGGTCCAGCCGCCGTCGATGGAGAAGCTGGCGCCGTTTGCCGAGGCGCCGAGGTCGCTGACCAGATAGAGGAAGAGGCCCGCCAGCTGGTCGGTGGTTACGAACTTCTTGGTCGGCTGCGCGGCCAGGATGACGTCGTGCAGCACCTGTTCCTTGGAGATGCCGCGGGTGCGCGCCTGGTCGGCGATCTGTTTCTCGACGATGGGGGTCTCGACGAAGCCGGGGCAGATGGCGTTGCAGGTGATGTTGTCCTGGGCCAGTTCCAGGGCCACCGTCTTGGTGAAGCCGACAATCCCGTGCTTGGCGGCGACATAGGCCGACTTGAACGGGCTGGCGACCAGGCCGTGGGCCGAGGCCATGTTGACGATCCGACCGCGCCCCTGGGCCTTCATGATCGGGATGGCGGCGCGGGTGGCGTAGAAGGCCGAGGACAGGTTGATGGCGATGATCTGCTCCCACTTGTCGGTGGGGAATTTTTCGACGGATTCGACGTGCTGGATGCCGGCGTTGTTGACCAGGATGTCGAGGCGGCCGAACTCGTGTTTGGCGAAGGCCACCATGTCGGCGATCTCGTCGCCGCGCATCATATTGGCCGCGTGATAGCGGACCCGGCCGCTGGACGACGCCTCAAGTCCGGCGCGGGTGCGTTCGATCTCTGCGGGATCGCCCAGGCCGTTCAGCACCACGTCGCCGCCGCGCGCCGCCACGGCGCGCGCCAGAGCCAGGCCTATGCCCGAGGTCGAGCCGGAAATGACCGCGACCTGTCCCTTGAGGTCGCCCACGTCGCGGAACTCCGGCGTATCGCCATGGGCGGCGCCGGGACCCTTGGATGACTTCGACCAGTTGAACATGGATCCGCCCTTCGGTGCTTTTGCGAGAGACTAGCGGCAGGAACGGTCAGGGATCAAGAATTTCCCGACCTGATGAATATCCACTCGTTGTCCGTCGAGGCGGTCTTGTCGAATTTGTAGCCGTCGCGGTCGAAAGCCTTCAAGTCCTCCACCCGTTCCACCCGTTCGTCGATGGCGAACCGGGTCATGGCGCCCCGGGCCTTCTTGGCGAAGAAGGAGACGATCCGGCTCTCGCCGTTCTTTTCCTCGCGGAACTGGGGGGTGACGACCGGCAGTTTCAGGGCCTTGGCGTCGACGGCGCCGAAATATTCCTGACTGGCGAGGTTGACCAGGGTCGGATCGGCCTGACCTTCAGCGTCGGCGTTCAGCTGTTTCGAGATCCGGTCGCCCCAGAAATCATAGAGGCTGGACCCGCGCCGGGTCTTGAGACGGGTGCCCATTTCAAGCCGATAGGGCTGGATCCGGTCCAGCGGCCGCAGCAGGCCGTA
>NZ_JBKBOC010000032.1:0-7101 GCF_046295075.1 Brevundimonas sp.
AGCGGCACGGCGACCTGATCGCCACGCGCCAACGTCAGCGCCTCGGGAACCTCGTAATCGAAGGCTTCCGGCACCGGCAGGGGAATAAGGACCGAGGCGACTTTCACTTGATCCTCCCCCGATGGGGGAGGATTGGGCTCGATTCCTGTCGTCGGTGGCGCTAAAAGCCCTGCCCATGAAACTCTTTCTCGATACCGCCGATGTCGCCGTCATCAAGGACATGGTCCCCACCGGAATGGTGGACGGCGTCACCACCAATCCGTCGCTGATCGCCAAGTCGGGTCGGAACATCGCCGAGGTCATCGCCGAAATCTGCGCCCTGGTCGAGGGTCCGATTTCCGCCGAGGCCGTCTCGCTCGATTTCGAGACCATGGTCAAGGAGGGCGACAAGCTGGCCGCCATCGCCCCGAACGTGGTCGTGAAACTGCCCCTGACCTGGGACGGCCTGCGCGCCTGCCGCGTCTTCACCGACAAGGGGATCAAGACCAACGTCACCCTGTGCTTCTCGGCCGCCCAGGCGCTGCTGGCCGCCAAGGCGGGCGCCACCTTCGTCTCGCCCTTCGTCGGCCGACTGGAAGACAATGGCGCCGACGGCATCGGCCTGCTGGAGGAAATCCGCGTCCTGTATGACGTCCACGGTTTCGAGACCCAGATCCTGGCCGCCTCGCTGCGCAACGTGAACCACGTCGCGGCCGCCGCAGTCGCCGGATCGGACGCCGCCACCTTCGGCGCCGACACCTTCAAGGCCCTGGTGAACCACCCGTTAACCGACAAGGGTCTTGATGCCTTCGTGGCGGACTGGGCCAAGACCGGTCAGTCGATCCTGTAGCATCGCGTTTCCTGGAGAGGTCTGTTTGAGCGGCTCATTGGACCTTTTCGAAACGTCGGAAGCGGACGCAACGCCCCATATCGGCGACGGCCTGCATTGGCCCGACGTGCGCGGCTGGCTTCAGACCCATCCCCAGACCCTGCTGGACGACCGGTCCCTGCTGGAAGAGATCGGCCTGCGTCCGCACGGCCGCAACGTGGTCGAGTTCGGCGCCGCCGCCCTGACGCGACTTGAGGCCGTGGTCGAGCGCGAGACCGGCGCCCGGCGCGAGATCGAACTGATCGCCCGCGCCAACTTCGCCGCCCAGACCCAGACGCACGTCGCGACCCTGGACCTGATGGAGGCGCGCAACCATTCCGACCTGGCGCGGCGTCTGGATGCGGCGGCGCAAGGCCGGTTCGGCCTGGCCGGCGCCGCCATCGCCCTGGAAAAACCCGGCGGCGTGCCCTTCGGCTGGCGCGCGCTGGAAGAGGGCGACGTGGATAACCTGCTGGGCGAACACGGCCTGACCTGGCTGGGCCCGATGATCTCGGGGCTGAACTTCTTCGGCGCGACCGAGGATCAGGTGAAGTCCATCGCCCTGGTCCGCATGGCCCCGCACCTGACGCCCGGCGGACCGCCGCGCCCCTGCATCTGCGCCTTCGGCTCGCCGGAGCCGGAAGGCTTCACCCCGAACATGGGCTGCGAACTGGCCGCCTTCCTGGCGCGGGTGACGGAGCGGATGGCCGAGCGATGGCCCGTCCTGAACTGAAAAGCTCTCAACTGACCGCCTCGGACGCCCTGCGCGCCTGCCTGGACCATCTGGCGCACGAGCGTCGGCTGTCGCCGCGCACGCTGGAGGCCTATGGCCACATCGGCCGGCTCTATGTCGCCTTCCTCGAACGCCATCGCGGCGAGACCCTGTCGCTGAAGGACATGGGCACGATCACCGCCGCCGAGGTCCGCGCCCACATGGCCGAGCGACGCTCGGGCGACAACCCGCTGGCGGCGCGGTCGTTGAGCCAGAGCCTGTCGGCCATTCGCGGATTTCATGCCTTTCTCGACCGGCGGCTGGACACGCCCGCCCCGCAACTGGCCCTCGTGCGCGGGCCGAAGGTCAAACCGTCCCTGCCCCGGCCGGTGACCGAGGATCAGGCGCGCGGGCTGTTGGCCGAACCGGACGCCGATCCCGACGCCGAACCGTGGGAGGCCGCGCGCGACCGGGCGGTGCTGACCCTGCTCTACGGCTGCGGTCTGCGGATTTCCGAGGCCATGTCCCTGACCCGGGCCGACGCGCCGCTGGGCGAGACGCTGCGCATCGTCGGCAAGGGGTCAAAGACCCGGATCGCGCCGATCCTGCCCGCCGTGCGCGCGGCGGTGGACGCCTATCTGGCCCTGCTGCCCTTCCCGCTCCAGCCGACCGACGCCCTGTTCCGCGCCCGACGCGGCGGCCCGCTCAGCCCCCGCCATGTCCAGGCCTCGGTCCAGCGGCTGCGCGGCCGCCTGGGCCTGCCCGAACGCACCACCCCCCATGCCCTGCGCCACAGTTTCGCGACCCATCTTCTGGGCGCCGGCGCCGACCTGCGTTCGATCCAGGAACTGCTGGGCCACGCCAGCCTGTCGACGACCCAGAAATACACCGGCGTCGATGCGGATAGACTTTTGACCGCCTATGCGGCCGCCCATCCCCGCGCCTAGAACGGCCGGATGACCATCGACATCCTGGCCATCGGCCTGCCCGCCCTCGCCGACACGATGCTGACCAAGCGTGCGCCCGACCTCGGTTGGACCCTGCATCGCCCCGGCCCCGACGGCCTGGCGCCGCCCGATGTCGCCGAGCGGATCGTCGGCGTCGCCGCCTCGGGCGCCGCGACCGTGGACGCCCGTCTGATCGACGCCCTGCCCGCGCTGAAGATCGTCTCGGTCCATGCCGTCGGCTACGACCTGAGCGATGTCGCCCACGCCCGGTCGCGCGGCGCAGTCGTCACCCACACGCCCGACGTGCTGAACGAGGACGTCGCCGATCTGGCCCTGTTGCTGACCCTGGGGACGCTGCGCCGTCTGCCGACCATGGACGCCTGGATCCGCGCCGGGCGCTGGGTGTCGGATGGGCCGCCGCCGCTGTCGCGCAGCGCGACAGGCCTGCGCTACGGCCTGCTGGGCCTGGGCCGGATCGGCCAGGCCATCGCCCGCCGGCTGGAGCCCTTCGCTGGAAACATCGCCTATCACACCCGCAATCCGGTCAAGGAAGCGCCCTGGCGGCACGTGCCGAACCTGGTCGATCTGGCGACCGAGGTCGATGTGCTGATCGTCATCGTGCCGGGCGGCGCCGCGACGCGCCGCCTGGTCTCGGCCGAGGTGCTGGCGGCCCTGGGTCCGACCGGCGTGCTGATCAATGTCGCGCGCGGCGAGGTGGTGGATCAGGACGCCCTGGTCGCCGCCCTGACCTCGGGCCGGCTGGGCGGCGCGGGCCTGGATGTGTTCGCGGACGAGCCGAACGTGCCCCAGGCCCTGATCGACAGCGACCGCTGCGTCCTGACGCCCCACGTCGCCTCGGCCACCGTCGAGACCCGCAACGCCATGGCCGAACTGATGATGGCCAACCTGGAGGCCGTGCTGTCGGACAGGCCGCCGGTCACGCCTGTTCCAGACTAGCCTACTGACCCGGTCGTGAGGGGCGGGGCGGCGTCACCGACACGGTCGGGCCGAACACGCGGCCCATCGCGCGCGGTTGATCGGGGATCGCATAGCTGATCGGCAGGGGACAGTTGTTCCGGTCGCGCCGATCCAGCAGCAGATAGCGTCGCGCTTGGCCGTCATCGAGAGAGCGGTCAAGCAACGCCTCCGCGCGGTGCCCTGTTCGTTGCTCGGCCTGCATCAGAGGGGCGGGGCAAGGCATGGCCGCCCGGTTCACGACAGGCGCGCCCCGGACCATGGCCGGATCGGCGAGGGGCGCCGGCTGGACGATCACGGCGTTCGACAAGGCCAGCATCAGCAGGGTCAGCATTGCATTCCTCCCAATCTGACCGGAGGCTACACCCGCAACCCCGGATTGACTAGATCGCCTTGATCGCCCCGCCGTCCAGCCGGATCAGCGAGCCGGTGACATAGGCCGCCAGGGGGCTGGCCAGGAAGGCGGCGGTGGCGCCGAACTCCTCGGTCGTGCCGATGCGGCCGACAGGGATGGACTTGACGGAGTCGGCTCGCGCCTCCTGCGGCGTGACGCCGGTGCGCTCGGCCGCCGCCTGGTCCAGCCGTTCGATGCGCGGGGTGTCGATCCGGCCCGGCAACAGGGTGTTGACCGTCACCCCGTCCGGCCCGACCTCGTTCGCCAGCGTCTTGGCCCAGGCGGCGACCGAGGCCCGCAGGGTGTTGGACACGCCCAGCGCCGCAGACGGCTCCACCACCGTGATCGAGGCGACGTTCAGAATCCGCCCCCAACCGGCCGCCCGCATGCGCGGCAACACCCGGTCCGTCAGGCGGAAGATCGACAGCACCATCGATTCGAAATGATCGCGCCAAACCGCCGGCTCCAGCCCCGACACCCCCGACGGCGGCGGCCCCCCCGTGTTGTTCAGCAGGATCTCGATATGACCGCCCAGCAACTCTTCGGCGAGGTCCGCCGCCTTCAGCAGCGCCGCGTGATCCGCCAGGTCCGCCGTGACCACGACCGCCTTGCCCGGTCCGGCCGCGTTCAGCGCGTCCGCCACGGCCTGAAGCTTTTCCGCATCGCGCGATAACAGGGCGACATGCGCCCCCTCGGCGACCAGGGCCGTCGCGACCGCGCGGCCCAGGCCGGAGGATCCGCCGCAGATCAGGGCGCGCTTGCGGGCCAGTTTCAGGTCCATGGTCGATCTCCGGCTTGGGTTTCAGCTCTCGATATCGGACGCCCGCTCGCCCGACGCAACGCGGCGTTAACCGACACGGCGCACCTTCATGCCGAAGCGGCCGCCATCAGCCGCCAGGACAGGCCGGGGAGGGCTCGCCCATGTCGACCAAAATGACGTCGAGCATCCGCCGACACAGCGATCATTTCGAGCCGCAGGATACCGATCCCCAGGAACAGCGCCGCCTGCGCGGCCAGCTGGAACAGATCGACTACGCCGCCTACATCGCCAACAAGGAGGTGATCGGCCACGCCCTGACCGGCGTCGACGCCTCGTCGCTCCAGAAGCTGGCGGTCATGACCGCCACAGCCCGCGCCAAATGGGTGGCGGAATCGTTGCGCCTGGCCCACTCCGGCTCGGCCGTGACGCCCGACCAGGTCGCCCGCCTGACCGCCGCCCGCACCGCCTACGACGAACTCGCCGAAGCCTACGAGGCCCTGCGCCGCATCATCGAGCGGGGGTACATCGCCCTGCGGTGAAGCGCCTCCAGGAACCCGGCTCCAGCTAGGCCGTTCAGCGGCGATGAAGATCGCACGCATAGCCGCCATCGCCCTTCTCGCCGGCGCAGCCCTGGCGCTGGGCGCCTGCGCCACCTTGCAACGCGGCCCCGTCGGCAACGCCGCCGTGCCACAGCCGGCCAAGGCGGTGGACCTGAACCGCTACGCCGGCCTCTGGTACGAGATCGGACGCTACGAGAACGGGTTCGAACGCGGCTGCGAGGGCGTGACCGCCCAATATACGGTGCGCGACGACGGTCTGGTCGGGGTGCTGAACACCTGCCGCCAGGGCGCGATCACTGGCCCAGTCAAGACCTCCGAAGGCAAGGCCAAGGTGGTCGAGGGCAGCAACAACGCCAAGCTGAAGGTCTCCTTCTTCGGCCCCTTCTATGTCGGTGATTATTGGGTGCTGGATCACGCCGACGACTATTCTTGGTCCATCGTCGGCGAGCCGTCCGGCCGCTACCTCTGGCTGCTCAGCCGCACGGCCCAGCCCTCAGCCCAGGCCCGCGACGCCATCCTGACCCGCACTCGCGCCCTCGGCTACGACCTGACCTTGATCAGGCCCACCCAGCACTGATCGACCCGCATCCGGCGTGACGCCGACCGCGTAGAACCTCGAACTGTTCAAGGATCCTCCCATGCGTATCGCAACCCTCGTCGCCCTGTCCGCCACCCTCTTCTCGGCCGCATCGGCTTCGGCCGAGACGATCTCGACCCACGTACTCGACCTCGCGCGGGGCGTGGGCGGGCGCGACGTGCCCGTGACCTTGGAGATCAAGGAGGCCGACGGCGGTTGGCGCCAACTTGCGACCGCCCGCACAGACGAGAACGGCCGGGTACGGTCGTTCGGCGATCAGATCACGACCCAGGCCGCTACTTACAGGCTGACGTTCGACATGTCGCACTATGGCGACACGGACGCCCAGCCCTTCTTTCCCGAGATCGACGTGGTGTTCCAGGTCCGCGACCCCAGCATCCACTACCACGTCCCCGTCGTCGTCAGTCCCTACGGCTACAGCACCTACCGCGGCAACTAGGCTGAATTCGGGACGCCTGGTGGAGCCGAGGGGAGTCGAACCCCTGACCTCGTCATTGCGAACGACGCGCTCTACCAACTGAGCTACGGCCCCGTTTCCAGCGTGGATGGGGTTCACAGGCGAGGCGGACATAGAAGGCGGGCGGGCGTGGTGTCAACGGGCTTGTGCGCGCAATCCGCGCAGCTCGGAAACGGCCGTTGTCGGACCGGGTGCGAACACGCTAGAAGCGCCGATCCAAGCAGGAGTTACGGTTCATGGGCTACGCCCTCGTCTGGTTGATCAACGCCATCATCAGTCTGATGATCTGGTTCATCATCGCCCAAGCCATATTGAGCTGGCTGGTGGCGTTCGACGTCGTCAACTATCGCAACCGCTTCGTCTATTCGGTCGGGACCTTCCTGGACCGGGTCACTGCGCCCCTGCTTGAGCCGTTCCGCCGCATCATTCCAAACCTGGGCGGCATCGACATCTCGCCCATCGTGGTCATCCTGCTGCTGCAGTTCATCAGCGTGCTGTTCAACCGCACGGCGGCCCCGGCCCTGATCCAACTGCTAGGCTGAGGCGACACGGCGGGCGGAAATCTGACGCCGGGGGGTCGATCCGCTCTTGCGCCGCGCGCCGTCCTTCCTAAAGGTGCCCGCCCGACCACTTTCGACCACGGTTCATGACCACGATCACCACAGTCGCCATTCTGGGCGCCGGACAGATGGGCGCAGGCATCGCCCAGGCGGTGGCGCTCGGGGGCTATTCGGTCCGGCTCTATGACGTCGTCGCCGACCGGCTGCCGCTGGCGCAGGGCGAGATCGCGGCCAGCCTGTCGCGCCATGTGTCGCGCGGCCGGATCGATCAGGCCGCCGCCGACGCGGCGC
>NZ_JBKBOC010000033.1:0-6810 GCF_046295075.1 Brevundimonas sp.
GGGTCTGCCGGCGGCCTGGCCATGGCCCTGTCCGCTGCGTTGAGAAAATACGACGGCCTGTGGTTCGGCTGGTCCGGCGAAACGATCGACCACTATACCGGCGAGGTGAAGATCGAGGACCGGGCCGGCGTCACCGTCGGCTTGGTCGATCTGGAAGCCCAGGACGTCGACGAATACTACAACGGCTACGCCAACAAGACGCTGTGGCCGCTGTTCCACCATCGTATCGATCTGGCGCAGTACGAGCGGTCGTACGGCGAGGGCTATGAGCGGGTGAACCGACGCTTCGCCGAGGTGCTGGCTCCGTTGATCCAGCCCGACGACATGATCTGGATCCACGACTATCACATGATCCCGATGGCGCGGGACCTGCGCCGCCTGGGCATCCGGAACCGGATCGGCTTCTTCCTGCACACGCCCTGGCCGGCGCGCCAGTTACTGGTGACCCTGCCGCACCACCGGCGATTGGTGGAATCCATGTTCGACTTCGACCTGATCGGCTTCCACACCCAGGAATGGAGCGATCTGTTCACCGACTATGTGGTCTCGGAGGCCCAGGGCGAGCTGGACGGGACCGGCGGGCTGGAGTGTTTCGGGCGCAAGGTCCAGACCGGCGTCTTCCCCATCGGCATCGACGTGGACGGCTTCCTCGCGGCGCGGAACTCGACCCTGGGCGCGCGGACCTATGACCGGATGGCGGCGTCCTCGGCCTTCCGGTCGATGATGGTGGGCGTGGACCGGCTGGACTATTCCAAGGGGCTGGAAGAGCGGCTGCTCGGCTATGAGCAGTTCCTGCAGGACAACGCCTCGATGCGGGGCGAGGTCTTCCTGTTGCAGGTCACGCCGATCTCGCGCGACGACGTCGACAGCTATCAGGACATTCGCGCCCGGCTGGACGCCCTGGCAGGGCGGATCAACGGCGCCTTCGGCGACATGGACTGGCAGCCGATCCGCTATCTGAACCGCACCTATCGTCGGGACCAGCTGGCGGGAATTTACCGCGCGGCGCGGGTGGGCTTGGTCACGCCGCTGCGCGACGGCATGAACCTGGTGGCCAAGGAATATGTCTGCGCCCAGAACCCCGACGATCCGGGCGTGCTGATCCTGTCGCGCTTTGCCGGCGCGGCTGAACAGATGGGCGAGGCCCTGCTGGTCAATCCCTACAGCCGCGAGGAGCTGTCGGACGCCATCCAGAAGGCGCTGACCATGCCGTTGGCCGAGCGTATTCGAAAATGGGAGGCCTTGATGGAGGTGGTGCGCGCCACCGACGTGGGCATCTGGCGCGACGACTTCGTGCGTGCCCTGCGCTCCGACGAGGCGACGGCCCAATCGACCCAGTGGGCCGGGGCCGCCTGAAGATCAGCTCAGGTCGAAGGCCAGCATCAGGGTGCGCTGGGCCGGATTGAAGTTGTCGTCGGACAGGATGTAGAGGCGCGTCTTGCCACGACGCGTCTCGGCGGCGACCCCTTCGAAATTATCGGTGGTGCCGGGCAGTTTCAGCTCGATCAGGATTGGCCCCAGGGTTCCGTCCGGGGCCATCCGGCGCACGCGGGCGCGCATGTCGATGGGCGCGCGATACAGCCGCTGGACCACGAACCATCCGTCGCCGGATGGATCGCGATCCAGGCCGGTGATGCGGTAGTCGCTGTCGGGAATAGGTTTCTCGGGCGGAGCGGTCACGACGGTGCACCGGGCCGATGAGCAGTCCCAGACGCCGCCGGCCTCGCCCGAGACGCGCCAGCCGTTGGGCGCGACGGCTAAGCCTTCCATCCCGTCGTTTTCCGTGAAGGCGAAGTCGGGCGCCCGCATCGGCGTCGGCTGGGCCTTCAGGGCCGACAGCGAGCCATAGTTCCAGATTCGGTGACGCCGTTCGAAACTGACCAGCAGCTCGCCGGACGGTGTGATGACCAGGCCTTCGGCGTCGCCGTCCTGCTTGTCGGAGATCGCCCGACCGTCTTCCAGCGTCAGGCGGCGCGAGCGGAAATGATCCAGGCCGATCAGTCGTCCGTCGGCGTCCAGGCGAATGTCGCCCCGCACCAGATCGCCCGCATCCGACACGGTGACGAAGCCGCCGTCGCCGGTCAGCTTCAGGTCCGACAGACTGTGCAGGGACGAGGTCGGGGCGGCGCTGATCTGCAGGCCCCCGGCGAACTGCACGCCGTCCGCCAGTCGCGCCCCGCCCAGCAGACCCAGGCTGACGCTTCTCAGCTCCGCGACCGTCGGCGTCCAGCCGTCCGACGACAGCGGATAGGGCCGCGGCGCGCCGAGCGAGGCGGCGCAGGCCGTCAGCGACAGCGCGATCCAGACGGAGGCCAGACGGCCGAAACGGCTCATGCCGCCAGCTTCTTTCGCGTCCGACGCGTGGGACCGGCCGCGCCCTCGTTCTCGAACAGTTCGGCCAGCTTTTCGGTCATGGCGCCGGCCAGCTGTTCCACGTCCACGATGGTCAGGGCCTTGCGGTACCAGCGGGTCACGTCGTGACCGATGCCGATGGCCAGCAGTTCGACGGGCGAGCGATCCTCGATCTCGGCGATGACTTGGCGCAGGTGTTTGTCCAGATAGAGGGCCGCATTGGCCGACTGGGTCGAGTCGTCCACCGGCGAGCCGTCGGAAATGACCATCAGGATGCGGCGCTGTTCGGTGCGGGCCAGCAGGCGATTGTGCGCCCATCGCAGGGCCTCGCCGTCGATGTTTTCCTTCAGCAGGCCCTCACGCATCATCAGGCCCAGGTTCTTCTTGGCCCGGCGCCAGGGCGCGTCGGCGGCCTTGTAGATGATGTGGCGCAGGTCGTTCAGACGTCCCGGATTGGCGGGCTTGCCGGCGCTGATCCAGGCCTCGCGGCTCTGGCCGCCCTTCCAGGCGCGGGTGGTGAAGCCCAGGATCTCGACCTTGACGCCGCAGCGTTCCAGAGTGCGCGCCAGGATGTCGGCGCAGACCGCCGCCACCATGATCGGCCGCCCGCGCATCGAGCCGGAGTTGTCCAGCAACAGGGTCACGACCGTGTCGCGGAACGGGCTCTCGCTCTCGGCCTTGAACGACAGGGGTGCGGTCGGGTCGGTGACGATCCGCGTCAGGCGGGCGGTGTCCAGCATCCCCTCTTCCAGATCGAAGACCCAGGAGCGGTTCTGCTGGGCCAGCAGGCGGCGTTGCAGCTTGTTGGCCAGGCGCGAGACGACGCTGGACAGGATGGCCAGCTGGCCGTCCAGCAGCGCGCGCAGCCGGTCCAGCTCGACCGGGTCGCACAGGTCGGCAGCGTCTACCACCTCGTCGAAGGCGGTGGTGAAGACGCGGTAGAAATCGACCGCGCGGCCGTCGTCGGCCGTCTGCTGGCGGTTCGGCTGCTGGCCTTCCTGCAGCTCGGGACCGTCGTCCGAGCCTTCGCCGTCGGGATCGGCGGGCGCGCCCTCGGGACGGCTCTCGCGTTCGTCGTCCGAGGACTGATCGTCGGCGTCGCCCTCCATCGACTGGGAGCCCTCGCCGCCGTCTTCTTCCTCTTCCTCGTCTTGATCGTCGTCGGCCGCCGGATCCTGGGGATCGGGTTCCTCGTCGCCGGGATCCTCGGATGAGTCCTCGCCGCGCCCATCGCCGGGATCCAGATCCAGCGCGCGCAGCACCTCGCGCATCTTCAGCGCAAAGCCTTCCTGATCGCCCGCCGTGCCGGCCAGGGCGTCCAGCTTGGCGCCCGCCTTGGCCTCGATATTGGCGCGGACCAGATCCAGCATGGCCCTGGCGCCGTCGGGGGCGGGTCGTCCGGTCAGCCGCTCGCGCACCAGAAGCGCCACGGCCTCGGACACCGGCACGCGGTCGGCGTCATTGATGCGCAGGGCGCCGGTCTTTTCCAGACGGGTGATCAGGGCGGCGCCCAGATTGTCGCGCACCCCGGCTAAATGTTCGGAGCCGAACGCCTCGACCCGCGCCTGCTCGACCGCGTCGAACACCTCGGCCGCCTTGGCGTCCGCCGGCCGCATCTTCGCGTTCACCGCCGCATCGTGATTGGCCAGCCGCAGCGCCAGCCGGTCCGCCTGACCGCGCAGCGATGCGCTCTCCGGCCCCGACGGATCGCGCGGCGGATGGGGCAGGGTCAGGACGCCGTTCGACATCTTCGGGCCGTCGGACCCGAACGTCACCTCAAGCTCGGGCTGTTCGGCCAGGGCCCGCGCGGCATGACCCAGCGCGCGTTTGAAGGTTTCGGCGGGAGTATCCTGGGCGGCCATGGCCCTCAGTTAATCCCTTCGCGCCTGCGATAAAAGCGCCGTCAGCCGGGTTTCTGGATCGGCACCCGACGACCATAGGTCAGACAGCGCCAAACCCACTCCAGCGGCCCCATGCTGAACCGCGACAACCACAGCGGCGACCAGACCAGTTGCAGCGCCCAGACGCCCAGGACCAGGCCCCACATCTGCACATAGTCCACCTGCCCGAACAGGCGCGGCCCCCAGGGCATGTAGAAGATCGTCGTCATGATCAGGGTCTGGGTCAGATAGTTGGTGAAGGCCATCTGGCCCACGGGCCGCAGCGCCGCCGTGATCCACGCCAGACCGCGCTTAGTCAGGCCGCGCGTCGTCGCCAGCACGATCAGGCTGACGTAGGCCAGGGTGACGAAGATCGGGAAGGAGGCGACCACCCCCGCCAGGCCGCGCGTCGGGTCTGTGTTGGGCGCGGCCATGGCCTCGGTCCATTCCAGCACGCCCAGCAGGGCCAGCACTGCCCCGCCCACGGCGATCAGCGTCGCATAGACCCATGTCGGCGCCCGGCCGCTGAAGAACCCCGACTTGAACAGCCCCATGCCCAGCATCATCAGCGCCACGGTCGAGAAGACGAACATGGTCAGGCTGGCCCCTTGCAGGAACATCCAGCTCTGAAGGTTCTGGCCCATCGCCCCGGCCCAGCCGCTGCGATAGGCGGCGATGGCGTCGGCGACCATGGCGGCGGTGTACTGCGGCCCGCCCTGGCTCATCGCCTCGGTGAAGGCCGGCGGTCCGGCGATCATCAGCCAGGTGGCGAGGGCCTGCATCGCGCCCAGCGCCAGGGTGACGCCCAGGCCGACCCCGATCAGCGTCCCGGCCCGCATCGACCGCATCAGCATCACGAAAAGGCCGGACCAGGCGTAGAGCAGCAGCACGTCGCCGTACCAGAAGGCCAGGCCGTGGATCAGGGCGATGATCGCCAGCCAGAACAGGCGTCGCCGCAGCAACCGCCCGCGCGCCGGATCGCCGCGCTCGCCCCCGACCAGAAAGATCGAGGCGCCGAACAGCATGGAGAATAGGGTGATGAACTTCTGGTGGAAGAAGACGTCCATGGTCCAACGCGCAACCGCATTGGCGCCCGTCACCGCGAACGGGCTCAGGCTCGCGTCTTCATAGACCATGAAGGGCAGGGCGAAGGAGACGACATTGACCGCGAGGATGCCCAGCACCGCCAGGCCCCGCATGACGTCCAGGCTGGCGATGCGCGAGGTCGCGACGACCGGCGACAGCATCGGCGCGGCGTCGGCTTCGTTATCGTCCATTGTCATGTGCGGATCCCCCAATCCCCAGATGTCAGCCTTAAGCGCGGATGCCTCAGCGCTTGGGCATCAGGCCCAGTCTGTCCTTGACCGCCGGCCGGGCCTCGAAGGCGATGAAGGCGGCGCACAGACCCGCCCACAGGGCGTAGCTGACACCCACGATCATGGCGATAGGCAGGCCGCCGACGCCGAAGATCAGCAGCGTCGTCTCGGTGGCGCCCAGGCCCTGCATGAAGCTGCCGGCCTCGATCCAGCCCATGACGCTCATGCCCAGGGCGACGACGATCTGGACCAGGGCCGCCGCCAGGCCGCCGTACATCATGAAGCGCCAGACGACGCCCAGCCGCGTGCCGGGACGTCCGTCGCGCTTGCGCTCGTTCAGGATGCGATACAGCGCCAGCGGCACGGTGATCAGGCCGATCACCATCACCACCAGCCGCCAGTCCATGTCGCGTCCCGGCATGAAGGCATGGGGCCGCCAGAACGGCAGGGTCAGCCACAGCGGGGGCCAGGCCGCGCCCGCCAAACAGGCCAGGATCGGATACAACGGCGCCGGACGTGCGGCGATGGTCGCCTGACCCGGCAGATCGGAATAGCTCTCGAACCGGCTCATCGCGTCGGCGCCGGCGTGTCGCCGGAATAGTCGTAGAAGCCGCGCCCGCTCTTGCGGCCCAGCCAGCCGGCCTCGACATATTTCACCAGCAGGGGGCAGGGGCGGTATTTGCTGTCGGCCAGACCGTCGTACAGCACGTTCATGATGGCCAGGACGACGTCCAGACCCATGAAGTCCGCCAGCTCCAGCGGCCCCATCGGATGGTTGGCCCCCAGGCGCAGCGCCTTGTCGATGGAGGCGACGTTGCCGACCCCTTCGTACAGGGCGAAGATCGCCTCGTTCATCATCGGCACCAGGATGCGGTTGACGATGAAGGCGGGGAAGTCCTCGGCGTCCGTGGTCGTCTTGCCCAGGCTCTCGGCGAAGGCGACGGCGGCGGAATGAGTCTCGGCCGAGGTGGCGATGCCACGCACGATCTCGACCAGTTTCATGATCGGCGCCGGCTTCATGAAGTGCAGGCCCACGAACCGATCCGGCCGGTCGGTCGAGGACGCCAGCCGGGTGATCGAGATCGAGGAGGTGTTGGACGCCAGCAGGGTGTTCGGCCCCAGGTGCGGCAGGACCTGGGCGTAGATCGCCTTCTTGACCGCCTCGTCTTCCAGCGCGGCCTCGATGACCAGATCGGCGTCGGCGACCGCCTCGGCCATCACCTGCGCCGTGACGATGCGGGCCAGCGCCGCGTCGGCGGCGG
>NZ_JBKBOC010000034.1:0-6035 GCF_046295075.1 Brevundimonas sp.
GATAGATGGGGAAGTTCCACGGCTCGACCGCCAGCAGCACGCCGACGGGATGAAACTCGACCCAGGCCTCGCCCAGCTCGCTGTCGATCTTCTGGGGTTTGAGGAAGTCGGCGGCCTTTTCAGCATAGTAGGCGGCGATGCCGGCGCACAGGTCGATCTCGCCCTGACCCTGGGCCAGGGGCTTGCCCATCTCCTCGGCGATGGTGCGGGCCAGGCTGTCGCGGTTCTCGGTCAGCAGGGCCGACAGGGACTTCAGCACGGCGAGGCGTGGCTGGATGTCGCCCTGGGACCAGTCGGAACGGAAGACGGCGTCGGCCTTGGCCAGGGCGGTCTCGACGGCGTCGTCCGAGTGTTCGGGGTATTCCTGAAGCGTCTGTTCGGTGAAGGGATTGAGAGTGCGATAGGCCATGCGGCGTCCTGAAGCTTCGGTCGGACGCCCGGGGCGGCGTCGATCCGTTGTCAGAAAGCCAACGCCTGCTGGGCGGGGCGGTTGCCCTGCTCTTAATCCGCGTCGCTGAACGGCGGCGGCAGCTGACCGGACTTGAAGATGATGGTCGGCTCCTCGTCGTAGTCGCCCATTTCGGTGTCGGCGGAAACGGCGAAGGCGACGACGCCGAGACGTAGAGGCGCCAGGCGTTCGGCCTTGCGGCGCGCCTCCTCGGCGTCCTTGCAGCCGACCTGCTGTTCGGCGCGGAGGGCCTTGCCCCGGCCCTGGACATAGGCCTGGACGATGTAGACGGTTTCGGTTGCCATGCGCTTCCCAAGCGGCCTGTTCGGCGCTCAGGTCAACAGGGCCAGTCCCGTTTCAGTCCAGCTTCAGAGCCTCGGCCAGAAGCCGGGCCTCGGCGGCGCGGCTGGAGCCGGAACGCCAGGCGACGACGATCTCGCGGTGGGGCGGCACGCCGTCGGCCTGGTTCTCGAAGGCGCGGATGGCGACGGAAGGGTTGTCGGCCAGACCCGCCTGGACCGCCATCTTGGGCAGGAAGGAGACGCCCAGGCCCGAGCCGACCATCTGGACAAGGGTGTGCAGGCTGGTGGCGGCGAAGACGTCGTCGCCGCGCGGCGCCTCGATGTCCAGGGCGGCCAGCGCATGGTCGCGCAGGCAATGGCCGTCTTCCAACAGGATCAGATCCTCGGCCCGCAACGAGCCGGGTCGAATGGGCCCAGGCGCGGCCAGGGCGTGGTCGTGGGGGGCGGCGGCCATGATCTCGTCGTCGCCTATGCGGGCGTGTTCGATGCCCGGCGCGTCGTAAGGCAGAGCGATGACGGCGGCGTCGATCTGTCCCGCCTTCAGCGCCGCGATCAGGCGGGGCGTCAGGTCCTCGCGGATGTAGAGCTTCAGGCTGGGATAGGCGGCCTTCACCGACGGCAGTTTGGCGGGCAGCAAGAAGGGCGCGACGGTGGGGATGACGCCCAGGCGGAAACGGCCGGACAGTAGCCGGCCAGCGTTCTTGGCCGCCTCGACCAGATCCTCGGTGCGGGCCAGCACATCCTCGGCCCGGCGCACGGCCTCGACCCCGACGGCGGTCATGATGACGGCGCCCCGCGCCCGCTCCACCACAGGCGCGCCGAGGATGCGCTCCAGCTCCTGCACCCCGGCGCTGAGGGCCGGCTGGCTGACGTGGGCGGCCTCGGCGGCGCGCGAGAAGCTGCCGTGCTCGGCCAGAAGCTTGAGATACTGAAGCTGACGCAGGGTAGGAAGCATGGCGGTAAGATAGACCGAAGCTATGCTGACGCCAAGGACAATCGATTGGCTTTATGTGTTTGACCCGTGTCGAATGACCTCGTCATCTACAGGGCCATAGAGAGCGGCCCTCAAGTCGCGCGAAATCAGCAGGGAAACGCCACCATGACCGACGAAGCCAAATGCCCCTTCTCCGGCCGAACAACCGAATCCGTCGCGGGCGGGGGCGTGCAGAACCGCGACTGGTGGCCGGGCCAACTGCGCACCGACCTGCTGAACCAGCATTCGTCCAAGTCCAACCCGCTGGGCGAAGCTTTCAACTATCGCGAGGCCTTCGCCAAGCTGGACTATGAGGCGCTGAAGGCCGACCTGCGCGCCCTGATGACGGATTCCAAGGACTGGTGGCCGGCGGACTTCGGTCACTACGGACCGCAGTTCATCCGCATGGCTTGGCACAGCGCCGGCACCTATCGCGTCGGCGATGGACGCGGCGGCGGCGGGCGCGGCCAGCAGCGGTTTGCGCCGCTGAACTCGTGGCCGGACAACGTCAATATCGACAAGTCGCGCCGCCTGCTGTGGCCGATCAAGCAGAAATACGGTCAGGCCATCTCCTGGGCCGACCTGATGATCCTGACCGGCAATGTCGCGCTGGAGACGATGGGTTTCCGCACCTTCGGTTTCGCGGGGGGTCGCGCGGATGTCTGGGAGCCGGATCAGGACGTCTATTGGGGGCGTGAGACCACCTGGCTGGGCGGCGACGAACGCTATGCCCACGGCTCGCAAGGGGTGGTGAAGCCCGGCGACGAGGCCGTGCTGGTCAGCGATGACCGGGCGGACGGCGACGAGCACACGCGCGATCTTGAGAACCCGCTGGCCGCCGTGCAGATGGGTCTGATCTACGTCAATCCCGAGGGGCCGGACGGCAATCCCGACCCGATCGCGGCGGCGCGCGACATTCGCGAAACCTTCGCGCGGATGGCGATGAACGACGAGGAGACGGTCGCCCTGATCGCCGGGGGCCACACCTTCGGCAAGACCCACGGCGCCGGCCCGGCCGAACATGTCGGCGCCGAGCCCGAGGGCGACGGCCTGGAGGCGCAAGGCCTGGGCTGGACCTCCAGCTTCGGATCGGGTTCGGGCGGCGACGCCATCACCAGCGGGCTGGAAGTCACCTGGACCCAGACCCCGGCGCAGTGGAGCAACTTCTATTTCGAGAACCTGTTCGGCTTCGAATGGGAACTGGAGAAGTCCCCGGCCGGGGCGCACCAGTGGGTGGCCAAGGATGCGGGCGAGATCATCCCCGACGCCCATGATCCGGCCAAGAAGCGCCGCCCGACCATGCTGACGACCGATCTGTCGATGCGGTTCGACCCGGAATACGAGAAGATTTCGCGTCGTTTTCTGAACGATCCTCAGGCCTTCGCCGATGCCTTCGCGCGGGCCTGGTTCAAGCTGACCCACCGAGATCTGGGACCGCGCGCTCGCTATGTCGGGCCGGAAGTCCCCCAGGAAGTGCTGATCTGGCAGGATCCCGTGCCGGCAGTCGATCACCCGCTGATCGATGCGGCGGACGCCGCCGACCTGAAGGCCAGGGTGCTGGCGTCGGGCCTGAGCCCCGCCGAACTGGTCGGAACCGCCTGGGCCTCGGCCTCGACCTTCCGGGGCGGGGACAAGCGGGGCGGCGCCAACGGCGCCCGCATCCGTCTGGCGCCGCAAAAGGACTGGGCCGTCAACCAGCCCGAGCAGCTGGATCGGGTGCTGAAGACGCTGGAGCGTATCCAGTTCGAGTTCAACCAGGGCCAGACGGGCGGCAAGAAGGTCTCCCTGGCCGACCTAATCGTGCTGGCGGGCAATGCGGGCGTCGAGCAGGCGGCCAAGGCGGCGGGTCATGAGGCCAGCGTGCCGTTCACGCCGGGTCGGACGGACGCCAGCCAGACGCAGACAGACGTGGAATCCTTCTCCTATCTGGAGCCAGTCGCCGATGGGTTCCGCAACTTCCAGAAGGCCCGCTATGCGGTTCCGGCCGAGGCCCTGCTGATCGATCAGGCGCAGCGGCTGACGCTGACGGTGCCGGAGATGACGGTGCTGATCGGCGGCCTGCGTGCGATCAACATCAACGTCGGCGGGGCGACCCACGGCGTGCTGACCGAGCGGCCGGGCGTCCTGTCCAACGATGTCTTCGTCAACCTGCTGGACATGGACGTGAAGTGGACGGCGACCTCGGACGCCAAGGATGTGTTCGAAGGCCGCGACCGCAAGACGGGCGAGGCCAAGTGGACCGGCACCCGCGTCGATCTGGTGTTCGGCTCCAACGCCGTGCTTAGAGCGCTGGCCGAGGTCTATGCCGGGGCGGACGCCCAGGCCAAGTTCGTGTCGGACTTCGTGGCGGCCTGGACCAAGGTGACCGAGCTGGACCGGTTCGACCTGCACGGTTGAGCCTGACCCAGAACTGAAAGCAAAGGGCCGGACGCCGCCGTGGCGTCCGGCCCTTTCGTTGTTTGGATCAGCGCAGCCTGATTTCGAACAGTTGAGGCCAGCGC
Organism: Brevundimonas sp.; assembly: GCF_046295075.1. Classification (GTDB taxonomy): domain Bacteria; phylum Pseudomonadota; class Alphaproteobacteria; order Caulobacterales; family Caulobacteraceae; genus Brevundimonas. The sequence continues at coordinate 4,225 of NZ_JBKBOC010000034.1, forward strand.
TTGCCGGTGACGAACAGACGCTTGCCGGCCGCGTCCCAGGCGATGCCGTTCAGGACGTCGTCGTTGGGGTCCATGCCCACGTCCTTGGGGACCAGGGCGGTCAGGTCGATGAAGGCCTTCACCACGCCCGTCTCGGGGTCGATGCGGGCGATGCGGTTGTCCTGCCACAGGTTGGCGAAGACCTCGCCGTCGATCCATTCCAGCTCGTTGATCTGATCCAGCGGCTGGCCGTCGGCGGTCACGGAGACGCGGCCGGTCTCGGCGAGGGTGTCGGGATCGAGGAAGCGCAGCTGGTCGGTGCCGTCGCTCATGATCAGGCGGCGGCCGTCGGTGGTCAGGGCCCAGCCCTCGCCCGGATAGGAGAAGCCGCCCAGGGGCGAGAAGTCGTCCAGCTTCCAGATGAAGCCGATGTGGTTGCGCCAGGTCAGGCTGTAGAGCTTGCCGTTCAGCGTGGTCATGCCCTCGCCGAAATAGATGGTCGGCAGGTCGCGCTGGCGCAGGACCTCCCCGGTTTCCAGCCGCACCTGGCGGATGAAGGACGGATACAGGCCGGTGCTCTCGTAGAGGGCGCCGTCATGGAAGAAGAGGCCCTCGGTGAAGGCCCCCGTGTCGTGCGGATAGGCCCGCACGACCTCCCAGGACTGGACCGGAACCTCGGCCCTGACGGGCAGAGAACCGCCTGTCGCCAACAGCAGGCCGGCGACAAGACCGGCGAGGCGAGACGACAGGCGGGTCATGAGCCTCAGCCCTGCTCAGCGGCGGCTTCGGCCTCGGCCTTCTGGGCGCGGACCTCGGCGGCGTTCGCGTCGCTGCGGGCCTGTTCGGCCATTTCCTTCTTGGTGGCGCCGCGACGGCCCATCATGTTCAAGGCCTCCACGCCGGCCGAGAAGGCCATGGCCGCGTAGATGTAGCCCTTGGGCACATGATAGCCGAAGCCGTCGGCGATCAGCACCATGCCGATCATCAAGAGGAAGCCGAGCGCCAGCATGACCACGCTGGGGTTCTTGTTGATGAAGTTGGCCAGGGGATCGGCGGCCAGCAGCATCACGGTCACGGCGACCAGGACGGCGACGACCATGATCGGCAGGTGTTCGGTCATGCCGACGGCGGTCAGGATCGAGTCGATCGAGAAGACGATGTCCAGGAGGATGATCTGGAAGATCGCGGCGCCCGCGTTCATGATCATCACGTCCTTCTTGTCCATGACGTCATGGCTGGGCGTGGGATCGACGGTGTGGTGGATTTCCTTGGTCGCCTTCCAGACCAGGAACAGGCCGCCCGCGATCAGGATCAGATCCTTCCACGAGAACTCGTTGCCCATGATGGTGAAGACGGGCTGAACCAGGCCGACCAGCCAGGCGATGATCGACAGCAGGGCCAGGCGCATGATCAGGGCCAGGCCGATGCCGAGGCGACGGACCTTCTGTCGCTGATGCTCGGGCAGCTTGTTCGAGAGGATGGAGATGAAGATCAGGTTGTCGATACCAAGCACGACCTCCATCACGATGAGGGTCACCAATGCGGCCCAGGCGGCCGGATCGGAGAGCAAGGGGGTGATGCTGTCGAGCATTGGGGTTCCTGATGGAGAATAAAGCTTGAGCGGAAAGCGCTAGGGCCGACGCGGGTTCCGATCAAGCGACAGGGTGCGGCGTCATGGTCGCACCCCCCCCCTGTCATTTTGCGACGGAAAACGGCCGTGCGGAAGCGTCTTCGCGGCGTTCGGCCTGCGAAGGTGTTGGAGGGCTGGGCGGAGCGCCGGGCCTTCGCCCGGAGTGTGAGTTTGTGAGTACCGTTTCGACGAAGGGTTGACG
>NZ_JBKBOC010000035.1:0-3725 GCF_046295075.1 Brevundimonas sp.
TGCCGGTCGAGACCCAGCCCGACGCCCAGATGATGATCACCGCCGACTTCAAGGTCGAGGCGCACGGCCTGTTCTGTCCCGGCGTCCTGGGCATGGCCCGCGCCGGCGCGCCCGATACGGCCAACAGCCAGTTCTTCCTGATGATGGGCGAGCGGGATCAGTTGAACGGCGCCTATACCGCCTTCGGCCGCGTGGTCTCGGGCCTGGACGTGGTCAAGAAACTGAACAAGGGCGCGGACGCCGAGGACGGCAAGGTGGCCAACCCCGACATCATGACCCGCGTCCGCATGGCCTCAGCCCTGCCGGAGGGTGAACGTCCGACGGTTCGGGTGATGGACGCCCGCAGCCCCGCCTTCGCCGAAAGCATCGCCGCCACCCGCACCGCGCGCGGCGGCAGCTTCAGCATTTGCGACGTCCAGCCGGTGGCCGAGGTCGTCGGCGGCTGATCGTTAGAATACAGGGGGAGGGCCGGGGCATGATCATTCGAAACGCGCTGATGGCGGCGGGCCTTGCGGCTCTTCTGACCGGTCCCGCCCTGGCGCAGGAGGCGGCCGTTCCGCCGCCTCCGCCCGCGCCGACCGAATGGCGCGCCGTGGCTCCCGACAATCTGCTGGTCATCGACACGACCAAGGGCCGGATTCTGGTCGAACTGACGCCCGAGATCGCCCCCGCCCATGTCGAGCGGATCAAGCTTCTGGCCTCGCGCGGCTTCTACGATAACCTGGCCTGGCACCGGGTCATCGACTGGTTCATGGCCCAGACCGGCGATCCCCTGGGCACCGGCGACGGCCAGAGCTGGTATCCGGACCTGAAGGGCGAGTTCACCTTCCGTCGTGGGCCCGACATGGCCTTCACGCCCGTGGCTGCGCCGGCCGGAGCCCTGGTCGGCTTCTACCATTCCGTGCCGGTTCAGACCCAGCCCGACGCCCTGATGACGGGCACCGCCGACCGCAAGGTTCATGGCTGGGGTCTCTATTGTCCCGGCGTGGCCGGCATGGCGCGCGACGAGGGCAATGACACCGCCAACAGCCAGTTCTTCCTGATGCGCCAGGCCTATCCGGCCCTGGACAAGCGCTACACCGTCTGGGGTCGCGTCGTCGTCGGGCTTGACGTCGTGCGCGCCTTGAAGGCCAGCCCCAATCCGGACGGCGTCGTCACCGATCCCGACCGGATGACCCGCGTCCGGCTGGCGTCCGACCTGCCGTCGGCCGAGCGCCCGGCGGTGCAGATGCTGAACACCACTTCGCCGACCTTCCGCGCCCTGGTCGATCAGGCGCGTCAGGCGAAGGGGGCGGACTTCTCAGTCTGCGACATCGACGTCCCGGTGCGGCTGGCGACGGCGGGCTGACGCTCAGGTCGCCGCAGGTCCCCGGCCGCGTCCTCGCCGACGCCTGCGCCGTTTGGGCGGTTTCTTGTCCTCGCGCATCTGCTGCAGCAACAGGCCTTCACGCAGGCCCCGGTCGGCGACCCGCACCCGTTCCGATGGCCAGGCCCGTTGAATCGCCTCCAATATAGCCGCGCCGGCCAGCACCAGATCCGCGCGGTCCGGCCCGATACAGGCTTCCTTGGCCCGTCCGTCCGGCCCCAGGGCCTTCAGCCGTTCCGCCGCCGCCTCGCAATCGCCGCGTGTCATCCACAGCCCATCGACCCGGTCGCGATTGTAGCGCGGCAGGTTCAGGTGAATGCCCGCCAGGCTGGTGATGGCGCCCGAGGTGCCGACCAGATGGGCGCGGTCCGCCAGGAACAGCTCCATCATGGCTGCATCCTCGATCCCGCCCGCCGCGATGGCCGCGCCCATGTCGCCCACCATGGCCTCGTACCAGTCTTCGCCCGCGCCCTCTGGCTCGGGGTGCCGCTCGGCCAGGGTGACGACGCCCAGGGGGGCGGACATCCAGGCGGTGGTCTTCCAGTCGGCGTCTTCCCGTTTCAACCAGGACAGTTCGGTCGAGCCGCCGCCGACATCGATGATCAGCACAGCCTCGGCCTTGGGATCGATCAGGTTCAGACAGCCCTCGACTGCCAACCGCGCCTCTTCGGCCGGATCGATGATCCGCAGCCGCAAGCCGGTGCCCTTGCGCACGCGATCAATGAACTCGGCGCCGTTCTCGGCGGCGCGGCAGGCCTGGGTGGCGACCGCGCTCAGCCGAACCGACTCCACGCCCTTCCTGACGATCCGGTCGGCGCACAGGGCCAGGGCGTCATAGGCCCGGTCCATCGCCCGCGGGTCCAGCCGGCCCGTCCGGGACAGGCCTTCGCCCAGCCGCACGATCCGGCTGAAACTGTCGACCACCCGAAAGCCGTCGCGAGACGGCCGCGCGATCAGCAGCCGGCAATTATTGGTCCCCAGATCGAGCGCGCCATACAGGGGCGCATCCCGACCCGACGCATCCCGCTCGCGGGAAGGCTGGGACCGCTCGTCGCGCCGTCGGGGCGCGCCGTGGGTCTCCGGCATGGGCCGTCATTCCGATGTGGGCGGTCCAAAGCGGCGCCCGTCCCCATCAACCTAGCCCGCGAAGATCGTCCGCGCCAAGCCATTCTGTCAGGAAGATGAACGGACCTGTGGGCGTCCCGGTCATCCGTACAAGCGTAACAAGACCTCATGACCCAGGTTCACACCGCCCGTTTCGCCATCGGCCAGATCGTTCGTCACCGTGACAACGCCTTTCGCGGCGTGGTTATGGACGTCGATCACGGCTACGCCGGTCCCGCCGTCGAAACCGGCGCGGTGGCGGCGGACCAGCCCTTCTATCGTGTCTTCGCCCTGGGCGAGGACGGCGGCTTCGTCGCCTATGCGGCCGAGGGGGTGCTGGAAGACGGCCAGTCGGTCCTGCTGCCCGACGACGCCCGGCGTTGGTTCACCACCGACGCTGACGGCCACCATGCCCCCTTGGACGAAGGCATCCACTGACGAAGCCTTGGATCGGCGGAGCCGGGGGCGCTAGGATGCGGGCAAAAGAGGAGCGTCCCATGTCCGACTTCGAACACGTCTTCGAACAACCGCCCGAGGGCGCGGCCGCCGACTGGACCATTCCCCAGAACTGGGCCGCCTACACCGAGGTCGAACACCAGACCTGGGATACGCTCTACGCCCGCCAGATGAAGATCCTGCCGGGCCGGGCCTGTGACGCCTTCCTGCGCGGACTGGATGCGCTGGACCTGAACGCCGGCGGCATTCCCGACTTCGAGGTGATCAATCCCAAGCTTCAGGCCCTGACCGGCTGGACCGTGGTCTGCGTGCCGGGCCTGGTGCCGGACGAGGTCTTCTTCGACCATCTGGCCAACCGCCGTTTCGTCTCGGGCCAGTTCATCCGCAAGCCGGACCAACTGGATTATCTCCAGGAACCCGACATCTTCCACGACGTCTTCGGCCATGTGCCGATGCTGACCGACCCCGATTTCGCCGCCTATATGGAGGCCTATGGCAAGGGCGGTCAGCGCGCCGCCGGTTTGGGCATGCTGCCGAACCTGGCGCGGCTGTACTGGTACACGGTCGAGTTCGGTCTGATGCAGGAGGCCGGCGCCTTACGCATCTATGGCGCCGGGATTGTCTCGTCGGCGACCGAGAGCGTCTTCGCCTTGGAGGACCCGTCGCCGAACCGGCTGGGCTTTGATCTGGAACGGGTGATGCGGACCCTCTACCGGATCGACGACTTCCAGCAGGTCTATTTCGTCATCGACAGCCTGGAAGCCCTGAAGGACGAAACCCTGAAGGACTTCGGTCCGGT
>NZ_JBKBOC010000036.1:0-3553 GCF_046295075.1 Brevundimonas sp.
CAGAGGCTGTCGCGCGAAAAGGCGCCGGCCCTGCCGACCACGCCCGAGGGCGCGGCCCCGCCGGAACAGGCCGACGGCGCCGTCATCATCGTCGGCTTCGGCCGGGTCGGACGGCTGATCGGCGAACTGCTCAAGGAGCATGACCAGACCTTCATCGCCCTGGACACCGACGCCGCCGCCGTGGCGGCCGGACGTCGCGACGGCTTCGACGTCTTCTACGGCGACGCAGGCCGCGCCGAGATGCTGGTTCACTGCGGGGTGCAATCCACCCGCGCCCTGATCGTGACCATGGATGCGCCGACCAAGGTGGACGAGGTGGTGACGACCGCCCGCACCCTGCGCGACGACCTGATCCTGATCGCCCGCGCCCGCGACGATCAGCATGCGGCGCGGCTGTACGCCCTGGGCGTCACCGACGCCGTGCCGGAGACGACCGAGGCCAGTCTTCAGCTGGCGGAGAACACCCTGGTCGACCTGGGCGTGCCCATGGGTCTGGTGCTGGCCTCGATCCATGAGAAGCGTGATCAGTTTCGACGCACCTTCCAGGCCGCAATACCCGCCGGAGGACGCAGTAGAACCACCCGCGCGTTGAGAATGCCTCAGATTGGGACAGGTAACCACAACGGTTAAGCTTAGAAATCGGGCTGTTAACCGTGTCATCGGCTTTTGCGACCCATTTTCGTCATGGTTCCGTGATGCAAGCCCTGCTTCATCATCGCGCGGTTGGCGGGCGAAGCAACAGAACGTCTCGCCTCGCGGTCTAAGCGACTGACCCAGTCAACTTCGGGCCGTCAGGGCTTCCGAAATGCGTAGAGTAAAAGCCTGAATTCATGACCGATACCGTTCTCTCGACCGAAGCCGCTCCCCGCCTGAACCGCCGTCAGGCCGCCAAGGTCCGGACTCGCCAGAAGGTTCTGGACGCCGCCCGCTCCCTGTTCGCCGAGCGCGGCTATGAGCCGGCCACGATCCGCGACATCGCCAAGGGCGCCGGCATGTCCACCGGGGCGGTCTTCGCCAACTTCCAGGACAAGGCCGAACTGTTCGAGGCCGTCCTGACCGAGGACATGACCCGCCTGGCCGAGGTGGTCGAGGCCGGCGCGCCTGAAGGCGAACCCGTTCGCCAGCGGCTGCTGGGCGCCCTCAGCGCCGGCTATCACTCATCGCTGGACCAACTGCCCCTGTTCCAGGCCATCGTCGCCCGGTCCTGGTTCCAGCCCCTGGCCGCCGAGATGCGCGCCCGCGCCGCGACCAAGAACCTGCTGCTGGCCATCGGCGGCATCCTCCAGGAAGCCGTGGCCAAGGGCGAACTGCGCCAGGACGCGGAGATCCGCCTGCTGGTCGAGCTGATCTGGGACGCCTACCTGTCGAACTACCGCCGCGCCGCCTATGACGAATGGGACGCTCAAGCCCTGTCCGACCACATGGGCAAGCAGATTGACGTGATCCTGGCCGGCGCGTTGTCCGCCAAATAATCCACTCGAAGCGCCTGAAAAAGGTCGGGGCCGCCGCGCGGTCCCGGCCTTTTTCATGCCCGGCGTTCCGCGTTCAGGCCTTACGCTTCAGGGTGACGTAGAAGGCGCCGTTGCCGCCGTGCCTCTGGTGGGCCACGGTAAAGCCGGACACCACGCCGCGCAGGCCCGGCGACTGCATCCATTCTCCGAACGAGGCGCGGATTACGCCGCCGCCCAGCCGTCCCTGGCCGGTGATGACCAGGACCGCCCGCATCCCACGCGCCTGGCACGAAGTCAGAAAGCCCCGCAGCTGATCCTCGGCCTCGAACCGGCCGAAGCCGTGCAGGTCGATACGGGCCTCGATCGGGTCGCGCTCGCGTGACAGCCGCTGTTTGCGGCGCGGTTCCAGATCATCGGGCGCGGAGCGGACGCGTGAGGCTGTCGCCCGCGCCACCGAAGGCTGGGCGTCGGCCTGGCGTGCGGTCGGGGGCGCGGTCGGCAGGCTGCGTTGCGGCGAGGTCTTGGGCAGGGGACGCGGATGCTCCGGCGGGGCGACGACCAGATGGGCCGGGGCTTCGGCGCCCGGTGTGACGCGGGCGGGCTTGCGGCTGCGGGGGGCCACGACCGAGCCGGTGATCCGACCCCAGATGCGACGGTCCTCGGGCGTCAGCCCGTTCTCGTCCCGGCCGGGGCCCTTGCGCTTCATGTATCGGCGTCGTCGTCGAAGGCGTCGCCGGGACCGGGTTCGTGAACCAGCAGGTCGCCGGGCTGGCAGTCCAGTTCACGGCACAGGGCGTCCAGGGTCGAGAACCGCACGGCCCGCGCCTTGCCGGTCTTCAGAATCGACAGGTTCGCCACCGTCACCCCGACCCGGTCGGCGAGCTCGGTCAGCGACATGCGGCGTTCGACGAGGACGCGATCAAGCTGGACGCGGATGGCCATGGGGAAGTCCTACTGGAAACGGCTCAGATCGTCAGTTCGGATTCGCGGCGCAGGCGCGCGCCCTCGCGGAACACCTCCGCCAGGACGAAGACGATCAGGACGGAGAAGATGGGGGTCAACAGTTCGCCCAGGCCCTGGGGGTCCATAACGCCGGGCGCCAGGCGCGCGGCGACGAAACCCTGGGCCAGCCAGACGCCGCCGGTGACGACCGCCAGGGTCAGGCCGATCTGGCGCAGACGGCGGACATTGTCGGGATGGAAGGGGTCGCCCATGGTCAGGGTGCGAAAGATCCGACGCAGACTGCGCAGGATCAGCATGAAGCCGCCGAAATAGGCGGTGGCCGCCCCCAGACCGAACAGCAGCAGCAGGCGGGTCAAAGGCAGCTGACGCCCGCCGGAATCGCCGCTGACGGTGATGTTCACATTATCCAGGGGAATGAAGACGGCGGCGACCAGCAGAAACAGCAGCAGGCCGGTGATCAGCCAGAGCAGGATATAGGCGACGTCCAGCGCCACCTTCAGCACGCTGGAGACCGATCCCGGCCCCAGGGCGCGGAACGGGGCCTTCAGCGGCGCGGTCAGGGCGGCGAGCCAGCGAGGGGCGAGCCATTTCGGGCTCAGCCGTTTCGACTCTTGCGCCTCGCCTCGCTTCAGCGGATGTCGCGGCGGGAGCAGGCGCATGGTCGGTCTCAGGCCGGAGGGATGGGCGCGACGGCTGCACGGGGTCCGGCGAACCCGCCCGCAGCTCTATACATCGCGGTCTTCGTCAAGGTCGTCAAAGCTCTCGTGATCGATACGGGACTAGACTTGGGGGCGATCAGAAGGCTTGAACCAGAATGGCGACCAGGGCGGTCGGTAGGGCGGCGATCAGGACCGTGTTGACGAAAGCGGCGCAGACCTTGTCGAGCCAGAGCGACATGTTCATCGTATGCATCAGGGTTCTCCGTTTTTCCTGTATGGGTGATAATCACCCGTTTCGTTTGTTATCCGCATGATCGTTCCGGTTTTTCCGGAAGTCCTGAACGGTGCGGCCCCGTTCCTGACGATCAATAGATAGGCCGTGCGCTGTTAAAAAGCACGTTACATATCGTTTAACGATATTAAACTTTGGCAATAGACTGTTTCAGGGCCGTGATCGTCGATGACTCTCAAGCTTTTCAA
>NZ_JBKBOC010000037.1:0-2461 GCF_046295075.1 Brevundimonas sp.
CGGCGGACCAGCGTCACAAGTTCACCCTGGTGCTGAAGGCCCATATCGCCATGGCGACGATCCGCTTCCCGGCGGGGACCAGCGGCATGGCCCTGGACGCCATCGCCCGGGCGCCGATGTGGGCGGCGGGGCTGGATTATGACCACGGCACCGGCCACGGCGTCGGATCCTATCTGGGGGTCCATGAGGGGCCGCAACGGATCGCCAAATGGGGCACCAGCCAGCCGTTGCTGGAGGGGATGATCCTGTCCAACGAGCCCGGCTATTACCGCGAAGGCCATTGGGGCATCCGCATCGAGACCCTGCAGGTGGTGACGCCGGCCGTGGTGCCCGAGGGCGGCGAGCGGCCGATGCACGGGTTCGAGCAGCTGACCTTTGCGCCGATAGACCGCAAGCTGATCGCGGTCGATCTGCTGACGCCGGACGAGCGGACCTATGTCGACGCCTATCACGCCGAGACCCTGGCCAAGGTCGGGCCCCTGGTCGAGGGCGACGTCCGGGCCTGGCTGGAGCGGGTCTGCGCGCCCCTTTAGGTCCTTCATTTCGCTCATCCCCGCTTTCGCGGGGATGAGCGGAGGGTTTCAGTGATCGCGCAGCCTCCGCCGCAGGTGGGTGACGGGGACGGTCAGGTCGGCCAGGGCCGCCTTGGTCGCCTCGTAGCCGGCGGCGACCGGCTCGTCATAGGCCTTCCAGTCGCGGATGTCGGTCCCGCCGATCTTGGGCAGGATCAGGACATCGGCGGCGGCGCGCGACTGCTCCATCTCGGCGTCGGTGGTGATGGTCGCCGAGCGCATCAGGATGGAAACGATGGGCGGGCCGGCCTTCCACGCGCCCGACAGCACCCATTTCCACCAGGACGGCGGGTTTTCCAGCCCGGCCGGATCGACGCCGCGCGTCTGGGACATGTCCACGCCGATGATGGGGCCGCTGTTCAGCTGGCGCATCACGCTGGTGGGGAAGTTCTTCAGCACGGCCCCGTCCACCAGCACCTGACCGTCGATGACGACGGGCGGCAGGACGCCCGGAATGGCGATGGAGGCGCGCATTGCCCGCCGCATCAGGCCGGTGCGATGAACCTCGATCCGGCCCGAGGTCAGGTTGGAGGAGACCGCGAAGAAGGGCAGGGGCAGGTCGGCCAGGTCGATGTCGCCATAGGCCCGTTCCAGCAGACGGGCCACCTTGCGGGCGCGCGACATGGCGATGATGGGAAAGGCTAGGTCAGATAGGGGGTCGGAATCGACGAAGGCGCGGCGAATCTCATAGTCCAGTCGTTCGAACGACCAGCCCAGGGCCGGGCCGGCGGCCACGACCGCCCCCATTGAGGCGCCGCCGACGAAGTCGATGGGGACCTTGGCCTCTTCCAGCGCCTTGACCGCTCCCATGTGGCAATAGGCGCGCGCGCCGCCGCCCGACAGGACCAGGCCCACGGCCGTGCCGGTGATGACCCGGGCCATGCGGGCGGTGTCGGCCTCGACCCCCGCGACGCAGTGGAACCAGCGGTCTGGCTGGAGCACGTTCAGCCAGACCCGGGTGTTGGCCGGCTGGTTCATGCGCGGATCACGCAGCAGGATCAGATCGGTCAGACGGCGACCGTCGCCGAAGCCCATACGCCGGGGCAGGTCGGCGGGCGGAGCCAGAAGCCCGCTGCCGACGATGAACAGCCGGTCCACCTGGCGGGCGCACAGTTCGGCCCAGGCCGGCTGGTCCAGTTCGGCGACATAGAGGACATAGTCGTGATCGTCCTCGACCCGGCTGAACCATTCGGCGGCCGAGGTCAGGGCCGACTGGTCGATGACCCGGCAGGTGAAGCCCATGGCCTGGACCGCGGCGGCGATCCGTTCGACGAAGGCGCGGATCGGACGGGGGCGGGCCGAGACGAAGCCGAAGACGCTGGGTTCGGCCGCACCGCCGGCCCGTTCGCGGGCGCGGTGGATCATCAGCCGCGACAGTTCGACCATCAGGTCCGGCTCGGTCCGGGCGGCCTCGAAGAAGGCCTCGCGCGGCAGGGCCAGGATCTCGGTGTCGCGCAGGGCGACGACGTCGGCGGTGTGGGCCGTGCCCGCCAGCATGGCCATTTCGCCGACCGGTTCGCCGGGGCGCACGACGCCCAGCAGATGGACCGGCTGATCCGGCTCGCTATGGAAGACGCCCAGACGGCCCGAGCGGACCAGATACAGGGTGTCGGACGGGTCCCCCGCTGCGAACAGCCGCTCGCCCCCGGTCAGGGCGAACCAACTGGCCCGATCGATCATCGGCCCCTCGAAGATGCGCGACAGGGCCGAGGCGAGGGTGTCTGAACGAAGCGGAGCCATGGGAGGATTGTCCGATCAGGTCGCCGGCGTCACGTCCAGAAGTTCGACCGAGAAACGCAGGGTCGAGTTGGGCGGCAGTTCGTCGCCGCCGACCCAGCGGCCGCCGTAGCCGAGCGAGGCGGGGATGACGAACTCATAGATCTCGCCGA